>JACRIW010000111.1 GCA_016215625.1 Candidatus Eiseniibacteriota bacterium
CGCCAGATAGGCGTCGTACTCGATGTCGTGCAGATGCGGCGGCGAGGCAGAGGCGGGGGCGCGATGCGCCGCATGAAGGACCGCGAGGTCGTGCTCGTGGACACGCCCGGGCGCGGCCCGCGCGCGGCCGCCGACCTGCGCGAGGCGCAGGCGCTGCTCTCCGAGCTGCGTCCCGACGAAGTGCACCTCGTGATGCCCGCGGGGCTGCAGCGTTCGCTCGCGCGCGCGATCCTCACCGCGCACCTGCCGTTCGGCGTCACGCACCTGCTCGTCACGAAGCTCGACGAGTTTCCCGACGAACGCACGCTGTTCGAACTCGCGCGCGAGTTCGCGCTGCCGATGCGCTGGGTCGCCGACGGCCAGGAAGTGCCGCGGCACCTGCAGCTCGCGCCCGAAAGCACGGGCGCTCCAGCCGCCGCGCGCGAGCGCGGCCGCCGTCTCGCGGAGGTCGCGTGAACGACCAGGCCGCCATGCTGCGCCGCGAGCACGCCTCCGGCGCGGGCGGTGACGTCGCGCCCGAAGGCGGTCCGGACGTCACGGTCGTCGGCTCGGGCAAGGGCGGTGTGGGCAAGTCGACGCTGGCCGTGATGCTCGCCTCCGAACTCGCGCGCCGCGGACGGCGCACGCTGCTGCTCGACGGTTCGCAGAACACGGGCAACCTCCACATCCTGCTCGGCGTGCGCCCGCCACTGTCGCTGCGCGCGCTGCTCACGGGCGAGGCCTCTGCGCACGACCTGCTCGTGCCGCTCGGCGGCCATCTGTCGTTGTTGCCGGCAGATTCCGGTGCGGAGCATCTCTACGGACTCACCGCCGTCGATCGTGCCCGGATCCACCACCGGCTGAGCGCGGTGTACGACGGCTTCGACCACGTCGTCGTGGACGGCGGCCCGGGGCTCGAGAGCGCCGTGCGCGCGGCGGGCATCCGCGCCTCGCGGCTCGTCGCGGTCGCGACGCCGGAACCGGCGGCGCTCGCCGACGTCTACGCGCTGCTGAAAATCACGTCACTGCAACTGCCCTCCGTGCCTTTGGAGGTGATGGTCAACACCGTGACGGCCGATGAAGAAGGGCAAGCCGTGTTCGATCGGCTGTCGCTGGCGGCGCAACGCTTCCTGCATCGCGAGCTGGGGTACCTGGGTTGTCTGGCGGAGGACGAGGGAATCCGCCGCTGTGCCAGGCGTCCCGGTGCGCTGCTCGAGGAGAGGCGCGCGACCATCGGCGCGATCGCGGCACGGCTCGATTCGGCGACGCGGCAAGACGCCGCGAACGCTGTCGGCCCGGCAGGCAAGCCATCGAGGGGACAGCCGACATGACGGACCTGATCGAAGCGCTGTGGGCGCGGTATCGCGAGACGGGTGACGCCCGTGTGCGCGCGCAGTTGCTCGACCGCTACCTGGGACTCGTGCACCACAGCGCGCACCAGCTCGCGCGCCGGGTGTCGCGGGACATCGAGATCGACGACCTGATCGGCGCCGGAACGCTCGGCCTCGTGCAGGCGCTCGAGGGATTCGATCCCGGACGCGGGCTCGCGTTCAGCACCTACGCCATGCCGCGCATCCGCGGCGCCATGCTCGACGAACTGCGCAGCCGCGACTGGATGCCCCGTTCGATCCGCATGCGCAGCCGCCAGCTCGCCGGCGCGCGCCACGCGCTGCAGCAGAAGTTCGGCCGCCAGCCTTCGCACGAAGAGGTCGCCGAGACGCTGCAGATCGACATGGAGACGTACTACCGCTGGCAGGAGGAAGTGGACGGCCGCGTCATCCTCCAGCTCGACGGTGGTTCGGGCGACGACGATCACGAGCCGCGGCTGTCGGAGAGCATCGCCGACCTGTTCGCCGCGGGCGTGGGCGACGAGCTCGACCACGAGGAGACGGTGGACCGGCTGCGCGAGGCGTTCCAGCAGCTCTCCGGCCGCGACCGTCTCGTGCTCTCGCTCTACTACTACGAAGAGCTGAACCTGCGGCAGATCGGCGAGGTGATGCACGTGTCGGAGTCGCGCATCTCGCAGATCCGCACGCGGGCGCTCAAGCGCCTGCGCGACCTCGTCCAGGTCGCCGCCCGCGAGGAGGCCGCGTGAAGCGGTCCACGCTCGTCGCGGTGCTCGTGACCGCCGCGGTGCTGATCGTGGCCGGCAACCTGCCGCGCCTGCCGTGGGACCGGCTGTCGTCGGCCGCGCGCGCGAGCGCGTCGCAGGCCGTGGCCGCGTGGCCCGCGAAGGTGCGCATCGCGCTGCCGCATCCCGAGCCGCGCATCGCCGCTCCGCGCGGGGCGGAGGGCGCCGCGACGCGCTTCGGCATGCCGCGCGAGCCCGGGGCGATCGCGTTCGCGCGCGAAGCCTGGACGTCCGCCGGCCCGGTCGCGTTCGCGATGGGCGGCTCGCTGCTCGCGCTGTTCGCGCTCACCGGCGCGTACGCGCTCGCACGCCGGAATCGCCGCGACACGCGCTCGCTCGTGTACGCGCTCGCGCGCCGCGGTGCGCCGACGGCGGCGATCGCGCGTTCCGTGCGCCTGCCGCAGGACGCCGTGCGCACGCTGCTCGCGCCCGGCGCGCCCACGCGCCGCCACTGACGGCCCGGCCGCCGCGGCCGTGCGCTCACGCGCCGGCCCCGACGCGCGGCAGTCCTTTCCGGCCCGGCACCTTCTGCCGACCCCCGCGGTCACCCCGCGCCGCGCCTGCGCACCCCGACCGGCGCAAATGCCGGTCGTTGCGCGCGTGGACGAGCACGCGACCCGCGGCACATGGCTTGCTGTTCCCCACCTCTGAGGCGCCCCGTCCGGGGCGGAAGCACACGGAGGCCACATGCCGCTGCAGGGAATCCTGAACACCGCGCGCTCGCTGTCCTACTACATGCGCAAGCAGGAAGTGACCGCGAACAACGTCGCGAACGCCAGCTCCGACGCCTTCAAGGCGGACCGGATCACGGCGCGCCGCGTCGGGAACGCCACGTTCCCGGTGCCGGTCCAGGAACTCGACCTGCAGCAGGGCACGTTCCGCGAGACGGCGCGTCCGCTCGACCTGTCGCTCGACGGCAAGGGCTTCTTCGTCGTGGACACGCCCGAAGGGGAGCGCCTCACGCGCGGCGGCTCGTTCCGCCTCGACTCGGTCGGTCATCTCACGGACCAGCAGGGCCACCGCGTGCTCGGTGCGGACGGCCCGCTGCTGCTGCAGGGAGGCACGGTGGAAGTGCACGGAGACGGATCGGTCGTGGTCGACGGCGCCAACGCCGGCCGGCTGCGCATCGTGGACGCGCCGGATCCTTCGAAGCTCCGCAAGGAAGGCTTCGGGCGCTTCGCGCTCGAAGGCCAGCCGGAGCCGGCGAACCCCGACGTGACGCACGTGCGCCAGGGCGCGGTGGAAGAGGCGAACCTCGACCCGCTGCTCGCGATGGTGGACCTGGTCACGATCCAGCGTGCATTCACCGCCAACATGGACGCGCTGCGCGCCATGGACGGCGTGCTCGGCGCGATCTCGAACGAAGTCGGCAAGGCGTGACGCCCGGCACTCGCGGCCCTCGGGACGCGGGACTGAAGAAAGGACGAGCATGAACGGCAGCATGCGGACTTCGGCGAGCGGCATGGCGGCGCAGCAGCGGATGATCGACGTCATCGCCAACAACCTCGCCAACGTGAACACGACGGCCTTCAAGCGCAGCCGCGTGAGCTTCGAGGACGTGCTCTACGAGACGCTCGAGGGCTCGCGCATCGTGAACTACCAGGCGAGCCAGACCGTCGGCCCCGTGCAGGTCGGCAAGGGCGTGCGCGTCGGCGCGATCATGCGCCTGCAGGCGCAGGGCGCTCCCGAAAACACGCAGCGTCCGCTCGACGTCGCGATCGAGGGCGAGGGCTTCTTCCAGCTGCAGCGTCCCGACGGCTCCACCGCGTACACGCGCGACGGCAGCTTCACCATCTCGGACCAGGGCACGCTCACGACGAGCGGCGGCTACCAGCTGCTGCCCGGCGTCACGGTGCCGCCCGACGCTTCCGGCATCACGATCTCGGCGAACGGCACGGTCAGCGTGCGCACGAGCGGCGCGGTGCAGGAGGTCGAGATCGGGCGTCTCGAACTCGCGCGCTTCCTCAACCCGAGCGGGCTGCTCGCGATCGGCGAGAACCAGTACGCCGCCTCGCCGGCTTCCGGCGATCCGATCCTCGGCTACGGCCAGGACGACGGCTTCGGCCGGCTGTCGCAGGGCATGCTCGAATCGAGCAACGTCGAGATCGTGCAGGAGATGACGGACATGATCGCGGCGCAGCGCGCGTACGAGATCAACGCCAAGGCCATCAAGGCCGCGGAAGACATGATGCAGGCGACCCATGACATCATTCGCTAAGTGGCTCCTCGCGGGGCTCTCGCCGCTGCTGCTCGTGTCGCGCTCCGGCGCGTCCGAGCTGCCGCGCCCGCTCGCCCACCGCGTCGCCGCGCGGCTCGCCGATCTCTGGCGCGTGCCCGTGGGCGACGTGCGGCTCGCGTGGGGGCTGTCGAGCGGCATGGCCGCCCCCGAGGACGATGCGCCGTTCCGCGTGCTCGGTGACGGCGCCGGCGGCTGGTTCGTCGTCGTGTTCCATCCGTCCGATTCCTCCGCCGTCGCCGTGCGCATGCGCGCCGGCGTCGAACGCCCCGTGATGGTCGCGACCCGCGCGCTCCGCTCGGGCGGCGTGATCGCCGCCGGCGACCTGCGCGAGGAAGTGCGCGTGCACTGGGGCGCGCCGCTGTCCGACAGCCTCGTGCTGCCGGGCGTGGGCTGGGAACTCCGCCGTGCGGTGCGTGCCGGTGACGTCGTGACGCCGCCCGCGGTCGCCGCGCCTCCGCTCGTCGTGGCCGGCGAGCCCGTGCGCTTCGAATGGCGCAGCGGGGACGTCGAAGTGTCGGTGATGGGCATCGCGCTCAACTCCGCACGCCGCGGGGAACAGGTGCGCGCGAGGCTCGAGGAGCGTCCCGCCCGGCTGACCGGCACCGCCACGGCGCCGGGCATCGCCGCGCTCGGCGCGGGAGGTGCCCGATGAACCGAACCGCATTCTTCGTCCGGACGTTCCGGACGCTCGTCGTGTGCGCGGCCTTCACGTGCGTGGCGGCGTTCGCGCACGCCCAGGACGGCGAAGCGCCCGCGGACTCCGCGGCCGCCGCCGACAGCGCCGCCGCGGCCGCGCCGCAGCCGCCTTCGCGCATGCTGCGCGCGTCGTGGCTCTCCGATCGCACCGCGCTGCGCCCCGGCGATCTCGTGACCGTGATCGTGGACGAGCAGACCGCCGCCCGCGAGCGCACGCAGCACATCGCGACCGGCTCGCGCTCGCAGCGCGCCGACCTGAACGCCGGCATCGGCACCGACGCGCGCGTCGGGCCGAACAAGTCGTTCGGCACCGGCATGCAGAACAACACGCGCGACGTGGGCGACGCGGGACGTTCGGCCGACTTCACGACGGTCATCACCTGCCGCGTGCTCGACGTCTCGCCGAACGGCGTGGCGCGCATTTCGGGAACGAAGAAGACCACCATCGACGGACGCTTGCAGGACGTCACGCTCACCGGCGCGATCCGCGCCGAGGACGTGAACGTCCACAACCAGGTGCGCTCCGACGCCATCGTGGACGCCGTGCTGACGTACAAGGGCAAGAAGATCGGCCCGCGCAACGGCATCCTCGGCAACATCCTGGGGATCCTCTGGCCATGACGCGTTCCTTCCGACCCACGTTCGTCCGCGCGTGTGCGGCGCTGCTGCTCGCGCTCGCCGCCTTCGCGAGCACGCCCGCCGGCGCGCAGACGCCCGCGCGCGTGAGCGACCTCACGCTGCACACCGGCAACGTGCCGCGCCGCATCGTGGGCTACGGGATCGTCACGGGCCTCGACGGCTCGGGCGACCGCAGCTTCGGCAACGCCACCGGATCGACGCCGTCCGTGCGCTCGGTCGTGAACCTGCTCCGGCGCTTCCACCTCGAAGTGCCGCCCGAGCAGCTCCGCCTGCGCGACGTCGCCGCGGTGCTCGTCACCGCCGAAGTGTCGCCGTACCTGCGCGCCGGCGGCCGCTTCGACGTGCAGGTCTCCGCGCTCGGCGACGCCTCGTCGCTGCGTGGCGGCGTGCTGTGGATGACGCCGCTCGTCGAGGACCCGAACGCGCCGCCGGTGGCGACCGCGCAGGGCAACCTCTACCTGCCGAACGACGGGAACGGCCGTGCGCTGGGCCGCCGCTCGAACTCCGCTCGCGTGCCGCAGGGCGGGCTCATGGAACTGGACCCGGAGCGCGTGCCGGTGGCCGAGCGCCGGCTGCTGCTGCGCCAGCCGGACCTGCCGACCGCCTCCCGGATCGCGGCCGCCATCAACGCCGCGTTCGGTGAAGGCACCGCAAAAGTGGACGATCCGGGCTCGCTGACCCTTCAGCCGAAGGCCGGATCGACCGAGACCGACATGGGATTCCTGGCCGCGGTCGACACCGTCGCGGTCCTCGCCGAGGGACCGGCCCGCATCGTGATCGACGGACGGGAGGGCACCATCGTGGCGGGAGGCGGCATCCAGCTGGGGCCGGCGGTGATCCATCACCAGGGCGTGACGCTGCAGATCGGCGGACGCTCGCTGGCGCAGCCGGATTCGACCGCGGCCCGCTCGGGCATCGTGCGCGTGGACGCGCGCTCGTCCGTGCAGGAGGTCGCGACCGGCCTGCACGCCGCCGGCGTGCGGCCCGAGGACATGGCCGCGATCTTCGAGTCGCTGCGCGCTTCGGGCGCGCTCGTCGCCGAAGTGGTGGTGCGATGACCCCCGCGATCGGCACCGCGCGCCTCGACGCCCGCCCCGCGCCCGACCGCCGCGAGCAGCTGCACAAGCTGTCGCGCCAGCTCGAGGGCGTGTTCCTGAACCAGCTGTTCCAGGCCATGCGCGCGAGCGTTCCACAGGAAGGCTTGCTCACGCAGAACCCCGGGCAGGAGATGTTCACGCAGATGTTCGACGAACGGATGGCGGCGGAGGCCGCCGACCACATGCGGCACGGCCTGAGCGAGGCGCTGTACCGGCAGCTCGCGGGCCGGCTCGGCGACACCACGGAGGCCCCGAAGCCATGAACGCGCGGAAGCCGGGCTTGCTCGAACGAACGGAGAGCGGACACATGGAAGGGAAGAGCCGCATGGACGTGGCGCTGGCCGAACTCACCCGCGCGCTGGAGCGCGAGACCGGGACCGTTCGTGAACTGCGTGAAGCGCTGCTGCGCCAGCGTGCCGGCGTGGCCGCCGACTCCGCGGGCGCGGTCAACGAGAGTTGCGACGACATCGCCCGGCTGCTCGTGGCGATCGAAGCCGCCAAGCGCCATCGCGCGATGCGCATCGAAGCGGTCTCGCCCGAGGGCGGCGTGCCGCTCGACTCGCTCGAGCGCGTGCTCGGACCGGCACTGCCCGAGTCTCTCGTGCGTGCGCGGGCCGAACTGCGCCGCGAGGCCCAGGCCACCGCGCGCGAGGCGGCCGTGAACCGCACCGTGCTCGCGCGCACCGTCGAAGCCGGCGAGGCGTTCCTGCAGGCCTTGTTCTCGGGCGCGAACACGCTCGAGCCCGTGTACCGGGCCGGCGAGCGTCGCGAGGAAGACGGCGCCGGTCACCTCTTCGATCGAAAGGCCTGACATGGGTCTCCAGAGCATGCTCAGCATCGCCCGTTCCGCGCTGTTCGCTCACCAGCGCGCGATGGACGTCACGTCGCACAACATCGCCAACGTGAACACGCCGGGCTACAGCCGTCAGCGGCTCCTGCTTTCGCCGGCGACTCCGCTGGTCGAACCGCTCTACACCGTCGGTCGTGGCGTGGACGCGGTGGGACTCCAGCGCTCCCGGGACAGCTTCTACGACGCCACGTACCGCAGCGACAACGGCCGCCTCGGCCTCGCGACCGGCATGCGCGACTACCTCGGCCAGATCGAGACTTCGCTCAACGAACCGTCCGATTCGGGGATCTCGTCCTCGCTCGACGGTCTCTTCCGCTCGCTGTCGGACCTCTCCGGTGACCCGGCCAACCACACGAACCGCGAACTCGTCGTGTCCGCCGCGAACCGCCTCGTGAACCAGCTGCACGCGCTCGACACGCAACTCGGGCGGATCCAGCAGGAGGCGCTCGATCACCTGAACGTCCAGGTGAAGGACGTCAACGTGCTGACCGCGCGCATCGCGGACCTCAACAACAAGATCCAGTCGTCCGGCGGGGCGCAGCACAGCGTGCCCGACCTCCAGGACCAGCGCGACGCTCTGGTCGACGAGCTCTCGTCCAAGATGAACGTCCGCGTGCTCGATCGCGGCGACGGCACGATCGGCCTGATCGCGGGTGACACGATTCTCGTGGACGGCGCCCAGCACACGGACATCAGCGTCACGACCGTGGGCAGCGGCTACGGCATCGTGCCGGCCATCGGCGGAGCGCCGATCGATCCGCAGTCCGGAAGCCTCAAGGCGCTGACCAGTGTCACGCAGACGCAGCTGCCGGCCGCGAAGGCGAAGATCGACCAGCTCGCCAGCGCGCTCGTCACGGAGTTCAACGCCGCCCACACGGCCGGCTACACGCTCGGCGGATCGACCAACGTGGCGTTCTTCGATCCGGCCGGGACGACGGCCGGCTCGATCCAGCTGTCGGCCGCGATCCGCACGTCCTCGGACAACATCGCGGCCTCGGCCAACGGTGCCGCGGGCAACGGCGACGTCGCCGGCCGGCTCGCCGCGCTCGCCACGACGGGGGTCGGCTCACTGGGCGGCCGGACGCTGCGCGAGCACTACGTGATCATGGCCGCCGGCATCGGCCTCGACGTGAGCAACGCGGAAGCCGACATTTCGGCGGAGCAGGCGCTCGTCGACCGGGCGGACCAGGCGCGCGAGTCCGTGAGCGGTGTGAACGTCGACGAGGAGATGATCTCGCTCATCACGCAGCAGCAGGCGTATCAGGCCGCCGCACGGCTCGTGAGCGTGGCCGATTCGATGATGCAGGAGATGCTGGGCATGTTCCGCTGATCGAGTCCGCCGGCGAGCTTCCGATGCGGCGCGTTCCTCCGGGAGCGCGCCGTCTTCGTTCCGGTCACGCTCCCGGCGCGTGGCGGTGCCAGGCCGGCAGCCACAGCGAGAGCGACCCGTCGGCGCGGCGCTCGAGCGAACCGCCGAGCGATTCCACGAGCGCGAGCATCCCGGGCGCGGGCTCGGGCGCCGGCCGGGTGGCGTGCTCGCGCAGCGCCAGGAGCGCGCCCTCTCCCTGCGGGCGCACCTCGAGATGGATCTCGGCGCGCCGGTCGCCGGCCGCTTCCTTGAACGCGGTCGCGACCCCGAGCAGCAGGTGCACGGCTTCGTCCGGGCGGCACGCCAGCGCCGGGACGTCCGGTGCGAACTCGAGCGCGAGCGTCGTCGAGGGAAAGTCCATCTGCAGGCTCTGCAGGCGCTCGACGTCCTCGAGCACCTCGGTGAGCAGGGTCGGGCCGGTGCCCGATCCGCGGCGCAGCGCCTGGAGTGCCGTCATCGCCTGGGCGATCCGTTCGCGCGATTCGGCGATCGCCGACGGTGGGGGATCGGACAGCGTGAGCATCTGGGAGGCGTTCGCGAGCTGGTGCGAAAGCCCGCGAACGAGCGAACTCCAGAGCCGCCAGCGATCCGCGGCCGTCAGCGTGGCGGCGTTCGGCGGGGGCGTTCCGGTCGGGCGGGTAGTCGCCTCCATGCGCGGATCTCCGGGTCGGGCGGCGAGGGCGTGGCTCCGCGGGCGGCGAAGCTGCGCCAAGCTAAGCGCGCGCGCGGCCCGCCGCAAGGGCGAGCCGGCCCGGTCAGGCGGCCGACTTCCGCAGGATGGCGGCGCCGGAGATGATCGGCTCGAGCGAATGGCGGCGGCGGATGGTCTCGAGCGATTCCGAAGAGATGCGCGTGTTGCGGGCGAGCAGCTTGATCCCGGATTCGGTGCACAGGTCCTCCGCGAGGACCATGTCCACCTTGAGCTCCGGCACCGGCACGAGTACGCGGTCGCCGCGGACGTCGCCGGATTCCCCGCGAAGCACCGACCTCAGGTGCACGAGCACCATCGCGTCGTAGCGCGTGCCCGCGAAGTTCTGCATCTCGTCGAGCACTTCGTCACGCCCGGGCGCGCCGGGCAGGGCGAGCCGCTCGAACAGGTCGACGATCACGCGCAGGATTCGGCTGCGCAGCGGGATCTGCCCCTGCACCCAGTGTTCCGGCCGGCCGGTTCCGTCCCAGTTTTCGTAGATCGCCCCGACGACCTCGGTCGCGCCGTCGAGCCCCTCGACCTTCGAGAAGATCGCCCGCGTGCTCAGGATGTACTGCCAGTCGTCCATCGCCGGGGCCGAGTCCGTGCCGGCGCCCGGCTTGAGGATGCGCCCGAGTTCGTGGAGCCGAGCCGCGATCTCCATGTCGCGCAGGTGCGTTTCGGGAATGCCGAAGCGTCCCGCCACCTGCAGCGCGAGTTCCGCGATGCGGCGTCCGCGGTCGCCGGCCCCGGGCAGTCGCAGGTCGAGGATGTGCGTGAGCAGCTGGAGCATCTGGTCGAAGCTCGAACGCAGGTGATCGCGCAGTTCCTCGAGTTCGACCTTGTCGCGCAGCAGCTGCTCGTAGACGTCCCTCATCCGCAGCATCGAGTGCAGCTTCGTCAGCACTTCCGCGGGTTCGATCGGGTGGGTGAGGTACTCGTCCACGCCGTGCGTCAGCCCGGCGAAGCGGAGTTCGTTCGCCCCGGCCGGAATCGTCAGCACGATCATGGCGCCGGCGAGCGCCGGGTCGCTCCGGAGCATCTGGCAGAACGAGAACGCGTTCATGCCGGGGATGTCGTGGGTCACGACGACGAGGTCCGGCTTGAGATCGTGCGCGGACTTCAACGCTTCGACCGGGTTCAGCGAGATCACGAGGCGGACGCGGCGCTCGAGTTCGAGCGTCCGGCGGAACGTCTCGACGTGCGCGGGGTCGCGGTCGACCAGCAGGAGCGTGGCCTGTTCGTTCATTCGAAGGCTCCTTGCGCCTGCGGGCCCGCCGAACCGGTGGAGTCGGAAGGCGCGGGAGTCCCGTCGAACTTCATCGTGATCGACACCCGGCGGTTGCTCGCGGCGTAGGGGTCGCCCGGCGTCAGCAGGTCGCGGTCCGCGAAGCCGCGGATCTGCAGCACCTGGTGGTCACCCACGCCGTTCAGCTGGAGGATGCGGCGCGCGGTGTTCGCACGGTCGGCGCTGAGTTCCCAGTTCGAGTAGCCGTCCGCACGGCGGTAAGGCCGGGCGTCCGTGTAGCCCGCGATCAGGATGGGATTCGGGAGCTGCCCGAGCTCCTGCCCGAGAATCGCGAGCACGCCGCGCCCGCGCCACGACGGCGAGGCGCTCCCGCTCTCGAAGAAGACGCCCGTGGAATCCTCGAGCAACTGGATCTGCAGACCTTCGTCGGTGAGCTTGATCTCGATCTTGTCCATCACGCCCTTGAGCTCGGGCGCGGACGCGAGTTCCTCCTGGAGGCGCGACATGACTTCCATCTTGTTCAACCGCATGTCGGTCACGTCGGTCGGTCGCATCGGGCGCACGACCGACGCCTGTGCGCCTTCGCCGGGGACGATCGAACTGCCGAACTCGTCGGCGCGTCCGAGCGGGTCCTGGAAGTAGCCGGCGACGGCGGACTTCACGTCGGACGACTGGTTGATGAGCCAGAGCACGAGGAACATGGCGAACATGGCGGTCATGAAGTCGGCGAACGCCACCTTCCACGCGCCGCCGTGGTGGCCGTGCCCGTGTCCCTTCTTGCGGTAGATGATCCGGACGGGAACTTCGCGTTCCTTGTTCGCGCTCATGGTGGCGGGCCCGCCTTACGCGGCCTTCTGGCCCTTCACCGCGCCTTCCATCTCCGCGAAGGAGGGACGGTCGTCGGCGAAGATCGCGCGGCGAGCGAACTCGGCGGCGACGATGGGCGAGAAACCCTTGGCGAACGAGACGACGGCGGCCTTGAGGAAGTGGTAATAGCGCGCTTCCGCGGAGTTCACGTGCTCGATGCTCGTCGCGAGCGGATTGAGGAATCCGTAGGCGAAGAGCACACCCATGAACGTGCCGGTGAGCGCGGCGCCCACGTGGTGGCCGATCTCCTCGATGGGGCCGGCGATGGCTCCCATCGTCACGATGATGCCGGCGACGGCGGCGACGATACCGATGCCCGGGAGCGCGTCTCCGACCTTCTGCAGCACGCCGACGGTCTTGCCTTCGGCTTCGTGGTGCGTGTCGATCTCGGAGTCCATGAGGCCCTCGAGATCGTGCGGCGGCACGCTGCCGACGAGCACGAGCCGCAGCGAATCGCAGAGGAACTCCATCGCGTGGTGCTCGTGCAGGACCGCGGGATACTTCTTGAAGAGCGCGCTCTCCTTGGGCTTCTCGATGTGTCCTTCGATGGCCACCAGGCCGTCCTTGCGCGCCGTCTGGAACAGCTCGTACAGGAGCTTGAGCGAGTCGAGGTAGAGCTTCTTGTTGAAGGGCGACGGCTTCACGACCGCCTGGAGCTTGCTCGCGGTCGCCTTGAGCACGGGTGCGGGGGTGGAGATGAGCACCGTTCCCACGGAAGTGCCGACGATCGAGATGATCTCGGAAATCTGCATGAGCGCGGCGGGATTGCCGCCGGCGATCATGAATCCGCCGAGGACGGATCCGATCACGACGACGAGGCCGACGATGGTGAGCATCCTTGATCTCCACGTGGAGGTGCGATGACGGCGGCAGGGGCAGCCGGTCCGCGCCCAGTATCGGAGGGAACGCGCCGCTCTTGAGGCTCCGGCGGCCGTGCGCGCCGCGCGGTGGGAAGGCGTGCGGCGACGGGGGGGGCGGTGACGTCCGGCGCGGCACGGGCCGCGGCCGTCAGGGCTGCGCGCGGTCCTCGGCCCAGAGCACGGCGTCGGCGTAGGCGCGCGCGACCGTGCTCTCGTCCAACGCCTGTTCGTGCAGGCATTTCTCGACCACGTCCCATGCGCCGAGTTCCCAGGCGAGCACGAGCCGCAGGACGGGCCCGATCGGCGGGGCGCCGACGAGCAGCGCTTCCCGTACCTCGGCCGACAGCCCGAGGGGCTCGAGCGCGGCTTCCAGCGGCTGGTCGGTGAGTGCGTCGGCCACCGAGAGCAGGCCCGCGAGGAAGAGGTCGTCCGAGCGTGCCTCGAGCCCGGCGAGCGCGGCGAGGTGCTCGGCGAAGCGGGCCCGGGTGAGCGCGACCACCACGAGTTCGCCCGGCTTGCCGCGTGCGAGGCCGAACACGGCGACCAGCGAGACCCACCGGCGGATCTGGCGCTCGCCCAGGATGAGCAGCGCCTGGCGGATGCTCGTGACCTCCGCGGCCCAGGCGTTCGCGGCCGAATGCAGGAAGCGCAGCAGCTTCATCGACAGCGACACGTCCTGCTGCACGAGCTCCTCGACCAGCCCGAGGTCGAGCGAGGTGCCGTTCACCGCGCGCAGCAGCCGGAGGAAGACGATGCGGTTGGGCGCGACGTCGCGCATGCGCATCATCTCGGGGCGGCAGAAGAAGAAGCCCTGGAAGAGTTCGTAACCGGATTCCATGGCCTCGACGTGCTCCTCGTGCGTCTCGATCTTCTCGGCGAGCAGGCGGTGGCCGCGCCGGCGAAGGTCGCGCTCGAGGATGTGGCGTTCGACGCGCGGCTGCCCGCGGAAGTCCACCTTCACCCATTCCGCGAGCTCGAGCAGCGGGCGCATCGCGTCCGAGTGGCGGTAGTCGTCGAGCGCGATCCGGTAGCCCGCGTCGCGCAGGCGGCGGCACGCCGCGATCACCTCGGCGTCGGGCTCGATGGTCTCGAGCAGTTCGATCACCGTGGAGCCCGGCGGCAGCAACTCCCAGTGCCCGCGGACGAGCAGCCCCCGCGTGGCGTTGATCCAGGCGACGCGGTCGCCGATCAGCGTGCGCAGCCCGAAGCCGAGCAGCGTACGTTCGAGACTCAGCGCGGAGACGACTTCGGGGTCGCCCCCTTCGTACCGGTTGCGTTCGCTCGCCCGGTAGAGCAGTTCGTAACCCGCGACCCGGCGCTGCCGGTCGAAGATCGGCTGGCGCGCGGCGAACACCTCGACGGGTTGCGTGTGCATGCGGCGGATCGTCCGGGAACGGGGGGAGTCGGGCGGCGGGAACTCGACTGCGGGTATCGGCGGCGGGGCGAGGAACTTCAGCGCACGGGGGCGGGCCGCGGCCCCCGCGGCCGCCGCGAGTCCGGGAGGGCTGCGCCGTGCGTCAGTTCAGGCCCGGTGCGTCCTGCCGCGGCGACCGCGCGCGCACGAGCGCCTCGCGTGCTTCTTCCGCGAGCACGGCGAGGCGGCGGCAGGCCGTGTCCATCCGCTCGAAGGCCAGTTCGAGGCGCTCGAGCGCCCGGGTGCTCCGCAGGGCGTTTCGGGAGATGTCCTCGTGCCGCTCGACGGTCTCGGCCGCGAGCGCCTCCAGCGCAGCACGTTCGTCTTCCGGCAGTTCCGCGATGCGGGCGCGGATCCCGGCCATGGTGCGCTCGAACTCGGGTCGGGTCATGTGTTCCTCCTGTGCCGACGAGTGTGCGGAGCCCGCGTCCGGAGCGGCAAGCCGAATCTGCGCGAAAGGACCAATCCGTCCGCGGAGTGCTCGCGGATTGCACGGTTTCGGGCTTTCCCGCGCCGGGGGCCGCCCCTCAAGAGTGTGCGCCGGCGTCCGAGCCTTGCCCGGGCAGGCTCGATTCCGGCCGCGCCAACCCGGCGCGCGAGGAAGCGGGCGCATCTTCATGAGCGGAGAGCGTGGTCGGATGGCGGATCCCATTCCCAATCCCGGCATGCCCGGTGTTCCGGACGTCGTCGCGGCCGCCGGCATGCAGCCGCTCTCGGACGCCGACTTCCGTGCGCTGCGGGATCTCATCTACGAGAAGTCGGGCATCACGCTGAGCGATTCGAAGAAGCAGCTCGTGACGTCACGGCTCTCTCGCCGTCTGCGCGTGCACGGCCTGTCGTCGTATCGCGAGTACTACGAGTACGTCACGCGGCGCGATCCGCACGGCGACGAACTGCGCGAGATGCTCAACGCGATCACGACGAACAAGACCGACTTCTTCCGCGAGAAGCATCACTTCGACTTCATGACGTCGGCGTTCTTCCCGCAGTGCATCGAGCGCGCGAAGAGCACGGGTGAGCGCCGCATGCGCATCTGGAGCGCCGGCTGCTCGACGGGGGAAGAGCCGTACACGCTCGCGATGACGTTTCTCTCGGCGTTCCCGAGCACGGGAACGTGGTCGCTCGAGATCCTCGCGACCGACCTCGACACGCAGGTGCTCGAGCGCGCCCAGGCGGGGATCTACCCCGAGGAGACGATCGCCCCGGTGCCGGCCGACCTGCAGCGCCGCTGGTTCCGGCGCGGCACGGGCGCGAACGCGGGCAAGGTGCGCGTCTCCGACGCGCTCCGCCAGCTGATCACTTTCCGGCAGCTGAACTTCGTCGATCACCCGTGGTGGGTGCAGGGCCCGTTCGACCTGATCCTCTGCCGCAACGTGATGATCTACTTCAACCAGGACACGCAGCGGACGATCGTGGAGAACTTCGCCCAGCGGCTCCGCCCCGACGGTTACCTGTTCATCGGGCACTCGGAGACGCTGAGCGGACTGAATCACCTGTTCGAACCACTGCGCGGGACGATCTATCGCCGCCGTGCGACGGGAGAGCCCGAGCAGAAGGTGACGGCGCGGGGCGTGGCCGCCGCAGCCGCTCCGCCCCTGCCGCGCTCGACGCCCGAGCGGCCGGCGCTCGCCCGGTCCGCCGCCACGCCGCCGCAGGCGCCGAAGGTGCCGAAGGTGCCGAAGGTGCCCGCCGCCGCGCAGACGCGCTCGAACGACGCCGACGCGCGCAACCTGCCCCGGGTGAACGTGATCATCGGGGGCGTGCGCGCCAGCCGGGAGCCGATGGTGCTGCGCACGGTGCTCGGGTCGTGCATCTGTGCGTGCCTCTACGACCCGGTCGCGAAGGTCGGTGGGATCAACCACTTCATGCTTCCCGACGGACTCGACGAGCACGCGATGCCGACGCGCTTCGGCGTGAACGCCATGGAAGTGCTGATCAACGACCTGCTCAAGATCGGCGCCGACCGCCGCCGGTTGCAGGCGAAGGCCTTCGGCGCCGCCCACGTCCTTTCCGGGGCGGGACTGAGTCCCGACGTGCCGCGCAAGAACGCCCGCTTCATCAAGGAGTTCCTCTCCGCGGAAGGGATCCCGCTCGTGAGTTCGCGGCTCGGCGGCAGCGCCCCGGTGGAGGTCGTGTTCACGACCGACACGGCGCGCGCGCTCGTCCGGGCCCTGGGTGACGCCGTGGCGCGCGATCTGGCTCGCGAGGAGAAGAGCCACGATCTCGAGATCAAGAAACAGATGGTGCTGCCGCCACAGAGCTCGGTGGAGCTCTTCTAGGAGACGCCATGTCGAAGACTCGTGTCCTCATCGTCGACGATTCCGCGATCATGCGGCAGCTGCTGACGGAGATCCTCTCCCAGGATCCCTCCCTCGAGGTCGTCGGTTCCGCTTCGGATCCGTTCGTCGCGCGCGACAAGATCAAGGCGCTCCATCCCGACGTGCTCACGCTCGACGTCGAAATGCCGCGCATGGACGGGCTTTCGTTCCTGGAGAAGCTCATGCGCGCGCATCCCATGCCCGTGCTCATGATCTCCTCGCTCACCGAGCAGGGGGCGGCGACGACGCTGCGCGCGATGGAACTCGGCGCGGTCGATTTCGTCACGAAGCCCAAACTCGACGTACGCACGGGCACGCTCGACCTCGCGGACGAGATCGTCGAAAAGGTGAAGGCGGCTTCGCGCGCGCACGTCCGCCCGCGCCGCGCTCCCGACGGTGCGCCGCGTGCCGCGGCCACCGTGGCGCACGCGCCGGCCGGCGCGCTGCTCCAGGGCACGCCCAAGGTGATCGCGGTGGGGGCCTCGACCGGCGGCACCGTGGCGCTTCGCGAGTTCCTCGTTCCGCTTCCGCCCGACACCCCGGGCATCGTGATCGTGCAGCACATGCCGGCGAACTTCACGAAGTCCTTCGCGGAGCGCCTCGATTCGCAGTGCCAGATGCGCGTGAAGGAAGCCGTGGACGGCGACCGCATCCTCCCGGGACACGTGCTCATCGCTCCCGGGAACTTCCACATGAGCGTCCAGCGAAGCGGTGCGAGCTACTCCGTGCGCGTCTTCAGCGCGGAGCCGGTCAACCGCCACCGTCCTTCCGTGGACGTGCTCTTCGACTCGTGCGCCCAGGCGGTCGGGGCGAACGCACTGGGCGTGATCCTGACGGGCATGGGCAACGACGGCGCGAAGGGTATGTTCGCCATGCGCCGTGCCGGCGCGCGCACGTTCGCGCAGGACGAAGCGTCCTGCGTCGTCTTCGGGATGCCGCGCGAAGCCATCCTCGCGGGCGGCGCCGAGCACACGCTGCCGCTTCACGACCTGCCGCAGGCCCTGCTCCGCACCCTCACCGGCGGCGGCCGTTGATGCGCAGCCGCCCCGATCGCCGCGCCGGCGGTCCGGCCGGCCCTCAAGGATTCCCGGTTCCCATCGATACTGCCGTCAGGAAGCTCGCGTTCCCGGGCAGGCCGGAATGCGAGACATGGCCCGCCCCGGCGAGCCCGACCGCCCCGCATTGTGAGGTTGTCCCGTGAGCAAGACCGCTCTGGTAGTCGACGATTCCGCGACGATGCGGGAGATGGTGTCGTACACGCTGAAGCAGGCGGGCTTCGAGCCCCTGACCGGCGGCAACGGTCAGGAGGCGCTCGACCAGCTCACCGGCCAGGCGGTGGACCTCATCATCACCGACCTGAACATGCCCGTGATGGACGGCCTGTCCTTCATCAAGGCCGTCCGCTCGCGCGACGAGTACAAGTTCGTTCCCATCCTGATGCTCACGACCGAGTCCCAGGCGGACATGAAGGCTCAGGGCAAGGCCGCGGGGGCGACAGGATGGCTCGTGAAACCGTTCAACCCCGAAATGCTGCTGCAGGTGATCGGAAAGGTCGTGCCGAAGTGACGGCGCCGGCTCGCGCCGGCGGACGCAGTCTTCTCTCCGCTCTTTCCCATTTCTTCGAACGGACGGGTCCATGTCGGAAAACCCGGTGAGCCAGGACCACGACGCGGCGGACGCCGCGCAGGCGGAAGCCATCGCCCGATATCTCGAAAGCTCGCGCGACCTGATCGATCGCCTCCAGAGCCTGAGGGAGGGCGTGCACGACACGCTCAACGAACAGTTCCAGATCGTGGCGGGGGACCTCGAACAGCTGCGCGCCATTCTCGGCGACGCCGCGATCAAGCTCTCGAGCGCCTTCCGAGTCATCACGACGAGCGCGGGGCAGATGCGATGCGCGCTCGACGAAGCGGCCGCCGCGGACGGCTCGGACCCGTTCGTGCGCCTCCGTGAGATCACTTCCGAGATGACGTCCACGACGGGAACGACGATCCAGAGCCTGCAGTTCGAGGACATGGCGTCGCAGCTGCTCGCGCACGTGAACCACCGTCTCGGAGCGCTCCAGCAGTTCTCGAAGGAGATGTCGATACTGAACGCCGGTTCGAATCATCTGCCGCCCTACCTGACCGAGAAGGAACTCGACGCCGCGTTCGCGAACCTCGCGCGGCACCGGGACCTCCTCCGGAACGACGTTCGAAAGGCCGTGCAGCAGCAGTCGCTGGACAGCGGCGAGATCGAACTGTTCTGAAGACCGAACCGAACCCACGCAGGCCGGGACCATGAAAGCACTCGTCGTCGATCCCGATCGGTCCGCGCGGGCCGTGGTCAAACGCCTGCTGAGTCACGTCAACGTCGACGTGATCGAGGCGGACAACGGCCTCATCGCGCTGAACGCGCTCGAACAGGCCGACCCCGACTTCGTCGTGGTCGAGATCGACATGCCCATCCTGACCGGTCCGGATTGCCTGGCGGCGATCCGGCAGTCGCCCGTGCGGCCGGACATCCCGGTCATCGTGATCTCCGCGTCCGGCACGCGCGAGAACGTGCACCGCATGGTCGCGCTGGGTGTCGCGGATTTCCTCCTCAAGCCGATCAATCCCGTCGAGGTGCTGCCCCGGATCAAGAACCTGCTGATCCGCGTCGCGCAGTGGCGGCAGCGCCAGTCAAGCCGGTCGATCAACAGCCTGCTCATCGTCGACAACGATCCGAACTTCATGGCGTTCGCCAAGCCGCTGCTCGACTCGACGTTCGAGATCCTCGAGGCCGGCTCGAGCACCGGCGCCGCGATCACGTACCGCGACGCGTCGCCCAAGCCGACGGTCGTGTGCCTGGCCGAAGGACTGCCGCTCATGAACGAGGATCTGCTCGTGGACGTCATCCGCAAGATGGCGATCGAGTCCGGCAGCAACCCGCCGCAGTTCTTCCTGCTCTCGAAGACGGCGGAGGTGCCGCCGGACAAGGCCGCGCGCTACGCCGGTTTCGTCCGCAAGAGCTTCATCCCGCAGACGTTCGTGGACGAGTTCCGCCGCATCGTGCTGCGTGAACAGAGTCCGTACGAGCGGCTGCGGCACATCGTGCGCGAGGGCCTGCGTTCCGAACTCGTCACCGCGACCCAGCAGACGATCGGCGTCATGATCGGCAGCGAGATCGAGGAACTCGGCGAGGGAGAGGGTGCCGATGGCCCGACCGGCGTGCTCGCCGAGCTCTCCCAGCTGGACACGGCCTCCGGAGTGAGCCTGCGGACGATCATCATGAGCGGGCGCAGCGAGGTCGAGCGCATGGCGAGCCAGATCGTACGCCGGCCGATCACGTTCGAGGAGGGCGCCAACGAAGTCGTCGGCGAACTCGCGAACACGATCGCGGGCCGCATGCGCGCATGCCTGATGTCGCGCGGCTTCGACCTCAAGATGGGACTGCCCGAGATCCGCACGCAGGCCGAGGGCGAGCCGGTGGAGACGGGGTTCGACCTGACCGCGGGCTTCCGCTGCTCGAGCGGCGAGTTGTTCCAGGTCGCCCTGCACGTGAAACAGGTCTCGCCCGGCCTCGGCATGCTCGGGGGCGCGACGGAAACGCGCGTGGACGCCGACGTGCCGGTGGACTCCGCGCCGGCCGCGCCGGCCGCTCCGGCCGCGCCGACAGCAGCGCCGGTGGCCGGCCCCGCCGAGGCGCAGGCCCAGCAGTCCGTGGACGACGTGCTGTTCTGACGCGGGCTCCGGGTCCGCGAGGAGGGTCGCAGATGGCGGAAGTCGTGAGAGAACCCATACGGGCCGAGGCCGCGGGAGCGCTTCGCATCCTGCACCTCGAAGGCCAGGTGACCGTCGCGAGCGCGCGGCGGCTGCTCGAGGTCGCGCGCCGGCTGGGGAAGGACGGCCGCGAGGTCTCGGTGCGCTGCGAACACCTGACGCACATCGACTGCGCGGGCGTTCAAGTTCTGCTGGCACTCCACGAGACTCTCCGGGGACAGGGAGCGCGGCTCAGGTTGCAGAACCTTCCCGAATCCGTCCAGCAGACGTTGCGCGTCGCGGGACTCGCGGACGCGTGGTGACGACGCCGGGACGCCGGCCGGAAGTCCGGCCCGGCGTCGCCGTTCACGAGGTCCGGTGGAGTGGCCGTCCATGCAGATCGACCTGAAAAAATTCCAGGAGACCTTCTTCGAAGAGGCTGCGGAGCATCTCTCGACCATGGAGTCGGGGTTGCTTCATCTCGAGGAGAGCGGCTCCGACAACGAATTCCTGAACACGATCTTCCGTGCCGCGCACTCGATCAAGGGCGCCGCCGGCAGCTTCGACTTCAAGGAAATCGTGCGGCTGACGCACGTGATGGAGAACGTGCTCGACAAGCTGCGTTCGAACCTCCTCGCGCCCACGGCCGACCTCACGCAGATCCTGCTGCGCGCGTCGGACCGCCTGCGCGAAGTGGTGGACGCCACGCATCGTGGTGAAGCCGGAAGCGTGCCGATCGACGACATCCTGCCCGAGCTGGAGGCCGTGCTGAACGGCGGCCAGCCCTCGGAGGCGCCGGTGGCCGACGCGGCCGCGCCGCCGGGCGTGCCGCGCGGCGAAGTCGTGTACGCCGTCGTGTTCGAGCCCGAACTCGAGTTCTTCCGCCAGGGCCAGGACCTGTTCCTCCTCCTGCGCGAACTCGGCGAACTCGGGGAGATCCTTTCGTCGGAGTGCCAGCGCTCACGGCTTCCGGCGCTGGACGAACTCGATCCCGAACATTGCTACCTCGGCTGGAAGGTGCGCGTGCGCACGGCCCGGGCCGCGCAGGAGCTTCGCGACGTCTTCATGTTCGTCGAAGGCGCGTGCCGGCTCGAGGTGACCGCGGAAGCCGTCACCGCCGCTCCGGAGGCGAGCGCGGCCGGAGCCGTCCGCACCGAGCGCCGCGCCGCCGCCGATCGCCGTGTCGAGTCGACCTCGATCCGCGTGTCCACCGAGAAGGTGGACGGGCTCATCAACCTCGTCGGCGAACTCGTCATCTCGCAGGCGATGGTGAACCAGGCCGTCGCGGCTCTCGCGATGACGCCCGAGCTCGAGGAAGCGCTCATGGTCGTGCAGCGCAGCACGCGCGAGCTGCAGGAACAGGTCATGGCGATCCGCATGCTGCCGATCGGGACGGTGTTCAACCGCTTCCCGCGGCTCGTGCACGACCTGACCGTCAAGCTCGGCAAGCGCGCCCGCCTCGACATCGAGGGGGCCGAGACCGAACTCGACAAGAGCGTCATCGAGCAGCTCGGCGATCCGCTCACGCACCTCATCCGCAACTCGATCGATCACGGCATCGAGGATCCCGAACAGCGCGCGCTCGCCGGCAAGCCGGAGGAAGGCGTCATCACGCTGCGCGCCTACCACGAGGGCGGGACGGTCGTGATCGAAGTCGCCGACGACGGCAAGGGGCTCGACCGCGAACGCATCCGCGCGAAGGCGCTCGCGCAGGGCCTGATCCGCGCGGACCAGCCGATGACGGACGAGGAAGTCAACGGACTCATCTTCGCGGCCGGCTTCTCGACCGCGGCCGTGGTGAGCGACGTCTCGGGCCGCGGCGTGGGCATGGACGTCGTGAAGCGCAACGTCGAATCGCTCAACGGCGCGATCTCGGTGCACAGCACGCCCGGCAAGGGCAGCCGCATCCGGATCCGCCTGCCGCTCACGCTCGCGATCCTCGACGGTCTCTCGGTCCAGCTCGGCCGCGACACGTTCATCGTGCCGCTGCTGTCGATCCGCCAGTCCGTGCGTCCCGAGCCCTCCGACATCAAGACGGTTCTCGGCGGCCGCGGCGAAGTGTTCGTCCTTCGGGGAGAGCCGCTGCCGCTCGTGCGCCTGTCGCGCCTCTTCGGCGTCGCCGGCGCGGTCGAGGACCCGCAGCAGGGCATCGTGGTCGTCACCGAGAACGACGGACACCGGTTCGGCGTCCTCGTGGACGACGTGCTCGGCCAGCTGCAGGTCGTGGTGAAGAGCATCGAGAGGAACTACCGCAAGGTCGAAGCCGTCATGGGGGCCACGATCCTCGGAGACGGCCGGGTGGCCTTCATCGTCGACGTCGCGGAGCTGCACCGAGTCGCGACGCGGCGAAAGTCGCCGGAGGAGGACGGACGGTCCGCGGACGGCGCCGCCGCCGCACCCCTACAGGAGGAAGTGGCATGAACGACATCCCGGTCCAGGACGTGCGCTCGGAGGACGAAGGCCGCAGGCAGTTCCTGACCTTCACGCTGGGAGGAGAGGAATACGGCGTCGAGATCCTGCGCGTGCAGGAGATCAAGGGCTTCTCGGCGGTGACTCCGATCCCGAACGCTCCCGACTACGTCAAGGGCGTGATGAACCTGCGCGGAACGGTCGTGCCCGTGTTCGACCTGCGCCTGAAGTTCGGGATGGAGCGCAAGGACTACGACCGCTTCACGGTCATCGTGGTCGTGAACGTCGGCGCGCGAGTGGTCGGCCTGATCGTGGACTCCGTCTCGGACGTGCTCGACGTCGAGCACGACGACCTCGAGACGTCACCCGATCTCGGCGCTTCGGTGGACACGAGCATCCTGCAGGGCATCGCGCGCAACAACGACCGCCTGATCACGCTGCTCGACATCGACCGCGTGGTCGGTGAACCGCGGGCCTCGGTGGAACTCGCGGCCTAGCAGGCGCGGGAAGAGTCGCCGAACGAAGCGCGTCGCGATCCCCCTCGGCGGGTGACGTGACGCATTCCTCGTGAACAGGAGCCCGAAGGCTCCGGAGTGGCACGGCAGGTTGGGGATGTCGGACGGAGCTGCCCCTCGGTGGGAGCTCGGAAGGGAGTCGCGGGCATGAGGTGGACCATCCAGAACAAGCTGATCGGATTGGCGATCGCCGGGGTCGCGGTCGCCGCGGCGCTCGGCATCACGGGCATCGTGGGTTTCCGGACGCTCGGCGGCGCGATGCACGAGATCAACGTCACGGGGCACGCACTGTCGAATCACGACGACGCGGACATGATGCACGACGCGCTGCGTGGTGACGTGCTCGCCGCGATGCTGGCCCGCACGGCGGAGGAGCGTGAAGCGGCGGCCAAGGATCTCGCCGAGCACGCCGCGAACTTCCGCACGCAGATCGGCGAGAACGACAAGCTGGCGATCAGCGCGGAGGTGAAGACCGCCCTCGCGGGCGCCCGGCCGCGCATGGAGGAGTACATCGCGTCGGCCGGCGAGATGGTGGAACTCGCCTCGCACGATCCGCAGGCGGCCCGTGCCGCCTTCCCGGCGTTCATGGAGAAGTTCTCGGCGCTCGAGACCGAGATGGAGGACCTGAGCGTCGCCATCACCGCCGCGAGCGAGAAGGCCGAGCAGCACGCCGCGACCCAGCAGCGCGCATTCCTCTTCTGGATGATCGGGCTCGTGCTCGGTGGCGCGGGGCTGTTCGCGTTCGCCGCCCTCTCCATCATCCGCGGTGTCGTCGCGCCGCTTCGCCGCGCCGAAGCGGCGATGCGGGGCATCGCGACGGGTGACGGCGACCTCACGCAGCGACTGGACGCCTCGGGGAACGACGAAGTCGCCTCGATCGCCCGCGCGTTCAACGAGTTCGTCTCCAAGATCCACGACGTGATCGCGCACGTGCGCACGTCCGCCGACGGCGTCGCACAGGCTTCGCGCGAGCTGACCGCGGCGTCGGACACGATCAGCGGCAGCGCGCAGGAGCAGGCGTCGAGCCTGGAGGAGACGGCGGCATCGCTGGAGCAGATCACGAGCACGGTGCGCCAGAACGCGGACAACGCGCAGACCGCCAACCAGCTCGCGAACAGCGCCCGCGAAGTGGCGGAGAAGGGCGGCTCGGTGGTGTCGAACGCGGTCTCCGCGATGGGCGAGATCAACGCCTCGAGCCGGCGGATCGCGGACATCATCACGACGATCGACGAGATCGCGTTCCAGACGAACCTGCTCGCGCTGAACGCCGCGGTGGAAGCGGCGCGCGCGGGCGAGCAGGGACGCGGGTTCGCGGTGGTCGCGGCGGAGGTGCGGTCGCTCGCGCAGCGTTCGGCGACGGCCGCACGCGAGATCAAGGGGCTGATCGAGGACTCCGTGCACAAGGTGGAGTCGGGCGCGGCGCTCGTGAACCGCTCGGGCGCGACGCTCGAGGAGATCGTGACGGCGGTGAAGCGCGTGACGGACGTCGTGTCCGAGATCGCGGCGGCCTCGCGCGAGCAGTCGATCGGCATCGAGCAGGTCAATCGCGCGGTCACGCAGATGGACCAGCTCACGCAGTCGAACGCCGCCCAGACCGAGGAGCTGTCGGCGACGGCCGGGCACCTGTCCGACCAGGCGGCCGAGGTGCAGGCGCAGGTGGCGCGCTTCCAGGTGAACGGTTCGGGGGCTTCCGCGCACGCCGGCGGCGCCGCGCGGAGCGCGCACCGGCCGGCCCCGGCGCCGCGCCCCTCGAAGGTGTCCCACGCGAGCCGCCCCGTACTCACGCCGATCGCGTCGCACCCGAAGTACGAGCCGGCGCCCCCCGCGTCCGTCTCCGCGGTGGCGACCGGCACGTCGGGCGACGATTTCGAGGAGTTCTAGTCGATCCCGGACGCGCGCGCACTCCGCCCGCGCGTCCCCCGAGTCACGTTCGAGCGAGGACGACATGAAGCTCAAGGAATGGTGCATCGCAGGGACGGCGTGCGCGCTGCTCGCGCCCGCTCTCGCGCTGGCGGGACCGGCCGCTTCGGGGCCGGAGTGGCACGAACAGCTCGCGGCGCGCGGCATCACGAGCACGGCGTCGGCGACGGGGCTGTGGCTCGGGAACGTGGCCGGCGGCCTGCAGAAGGGCGGCGTGTACAACACGCTCGGCGTCTTCACGGTCGAGGCCGATCTCGAGAAGTTCACGGGTGCGTGGAAGGGCGCCACCGCGGGCGCGGACCTCTATTGGATCCGCGGCAAGAGCGCGAGCTGGTACTTCGTCGGTGACGCGCTCACGGTGAGCAATCTCGACGGCTACGACAGCATCCGCCTCTACCAGGTGTGGCTGCAGCAGGACTTCTGGGAAGGACGCGTGTCGCTGCGCGCCGGATCCCTCGCCGCGGACGAGAAGTTCACCGGCACCGAGAGTGGCGGACTGTTCTCGAACGGCGCGTTCGGCTGGACCGCGGGCGTCGGCGCGAACATCGTCAACGGCGGCCCGATCTACTATTCGCCCGCCCCGGGCGCACGCCTCGCGGTCAAGCCCGCCACGGGCTGGGCCCTGCAGGCCGGGCTCTACGACGGTGACTCTTTCGACAGCCCGGCCGGCGACCCGAGGGTCAACTCGCACGGACTGCACTTCAGCATGAGCTCGTCGCAGGGCACGTTCGCGATCGGCGAACTCTCGCGCGAGTGGAGGGGCGAGGACGGCGCCGCACCGATGCCCGGGACGCTCAAGCTGGGCCTCTGGCGCCACAGCGCCGACTTCTCGGACAACTGGGCGGACGCGAACGGCGAGTCGTTCACGCTGAGCGGTCTCGATCCCGCGACGCATCGCGGCAACCGCGGCTGGTACGGCTCGCTCGAACAGCGCGTGTGGGCCGAGAAGCGTTCCGCGGGGCAAGGCCTCACGGCGTGGATGCGCGTCGCCGGCGCCCCGTCGAACCGCAGCGCGGTCGAGTGGTGCACGGACGCGGGTTTCAACTGGGCCGGGCTCGTGCCGGGCCGGGACGGCGACGTCTTCGGGGTCGGTGTCGCCACCGCGTACGTGAGCCGGGACGCCCAGCGCGCGCAGCTCGACGCGTGGGCGCGCGACGGTGAAAGCGGCGTGCTGCCCGACTACGAACGCGTGGTCGAAGCCGCCTACCAGTACCGGATCGCGGAGCGCTGGTCGGTCACGCCCGGCCTGCAGTGGGTGCAGCATCCCGGCATGACCTCCGAGGTCGCGAACGCCTGGGTGCCGCTCGTGCGGGTGAGCTTCGAGTGACCGCCGGGCCATCGGCCCGGGGAGGAAAGACAGGACGAGGGGCGTCTCCCGGGAGGAGGCGCCCCTCGCGTCGTGTTTCCGGCCGGCCCCGACTTGTGGCACGCGGCGTCGCCACCTAACTTCGCGATCCGCTCGCGGCCGAAGCCGGTCGCCGGGCGTCACTCGAGCGCAGCGAACGGCACGAGAGCACCGGGACGGGGAGCGCATGCGGACGACATCGGGCGTTCTGTTGTTGAGGCACGGCGAGACCGAGTGGAACGCGCTCGGCCGGCTGCAGGGGCGCGACGACTCGCCACTCACCCCGCTCGGCCGCGAGCAGGCCGCGACGCTCGCCGCGTGGGCGGCACGCCGAGGCCTGCGCCGCCTGGTCGCGAGTCCGCTCGGGCGCGCGCAGGCGACCGCGGCCGCGATCGCCGAGGCGTGCGGCGCCACGATCGCGACACGCGAAGCGCTGGCCGAGATGTCGTTCGGCGACTGCGCCGGGCTCACGCTCGAGCAGTGCGAGCAGCGGTTCCCGGGCGTGCTCGCCGAGCGTGCCCGCAATCGCTGGGCGCACCGATGGCCCGGCGGGGAGTGCTACGACGACGCGATCGCCCGCCTCCACGCGTGGCTCGAAGCCGAGCCGGAGGCGCTCGCCGGTGAGGGCGTCGCGGTCGTCGCCCACCAGGCGCTCAACCGCGCACTCCTCACCGTGCTCACCGGCTGCCCGAGGGAAGCCGCGCTCGAGGGGGCGCAGTCGGCGGCCCAGGCGATCGAGATCCTGCCCGACCGCTCCTGGCGCGTGCTCGAGATCGCCGGGCCCGCGCCCGCGACACACCCGGACGGCGTCATCTGACCGGGTCGAGTCCGGCCTGCGGCGGGCTGCCTAATTAAGAAGAGGGGCCGGCGCCGTTCGGGAGGCGTTCCCGCCGGGATCCCGGCCCCGGTTGAGTGCCCGCGCGGCTTTTCGCGTATCATCCCGGCCGCTCCGCCCCTGGCGCACGTGCGCGAGGGGCCGGGCACGACGCGGCGTGTCCGCGCCGCCACGTACTTTTGGAGGTTCCGTGCCTTTCGCTGCTCTCGGCCTGCCCGCACCGCTGCTCCGCGGCGTGCGCGCCGCCGGTTACCAGACCCCGACGCCCATCCAGCAACGCGCCATTCCCGGGATCCTCGAGGGCAAGGACCTCGTCGGCGCGGCGCAGACGGGCAGCGGCAAGACCGCCGCGTTCGTGCTGCCGGTGCTCGCTCGACTGCTCGAGGGGTTCCACGCGCTCCGCGGACTCGTGCTCGTGCCCACGCGCGAACTCGCCGCGCAGGTCGAAACCGCCGCCCGCGACTACGCGCGCTACACGAAGCTCCGCGTCGGCGTCGCCTACGGCGGTGTCCGCATCGAACCGCAGGAGCGCATGCTCCGCGGCGACGGCGTGGACCTGCTCGTCGCGACGCCCGGCCGCCTGCTCGACCTGCACGGCCGCCAGAGCGTCGCGTTCGAGGACATCGAAGTGCTCGTGCTCGACGAAGCCGACCGCATGGTGGACATGGGCTTCGCGCCCGACCTGCAGCGCATCCTGCGGCTCCTGCCCAAGAAGCGGCAGACGCTGATGTTCTCCGCGACGATGCCGCCCGAACTGAACAAGGTCGCCGGTCAGGCGCTGATCGATCCGATGCGCATCGACCTCGCGCCCGCGACGCGCACGGTGGCCGGCATCACGCAGGCCGTCTACCCGGTGCCGAAGCACCTCAAGACCGACCTGCTCGACGAGGTGCTCAAGCGCACGTCGATGGGAAGCGTGATCGTGTTCGTGCGCACGAAGCACGGCGCCGACCGGCTCGCGCGCCAGCTCGAACGCCGCGGGCACTCGGTCGCCGCCCTGCACGGCAACCGCACGCAGAGCCAGCGCGAACGTGCGCTGCGCGACCTCAAGCGCGGCCGCGTGCAGCTGCTCGTCGCGACCGACATCGCCTCGCGCGGCATCGACGTCGACGACATCACGCACGTCATCAACTTCGACGTGCCCCACACGCCGGAAGACTACGTCCACCGCATCGGCCGCACCGGCCGCGCGGAGGCGACCGGTGACGCGTTCACGCTCATGAGCCCCGAAGAGCGGCGCGACGTCGAGGGTATCGAACGATTCCTGGGCCGCTCGATCCTGCGCGTGCAGATTCCCGACTTCGACTACGGCCGCCGTCAGGCCGCGCCGGAACCGGGCATGCACTTCCGCGAGCGCGAGCGCGAATCCGGTGGCGCCCGCTCCGGCGGGTCGCGCGGCGGACGCTCGGAGTCGTCCTCGCGTCCGTCGGCTCCGGCCGCGCCGCAGGCGCCCTCGCACGGCCGCCGGCCCGCGAAGGCGGACGACCGCCGCAGCCGCCGCCGCATGTAGCGTCGTCGGACTAATCCGGTGCCGTGGTGACGGGCGCGCGAAGCGATATCGCGCGCCCGCACGCGTCACAGCGGACGGGCGTGACGTCGCGCAGCGCGCCGCTCACGGCGAAGGCCTGCGCCGCGCCGCAGGCCGGGCACGTGCCGCTCGCGCCCCGCACCGTGCGATGCTCGCGCAGCCGCGAGAGCGCGACGACCGGGCCCGCGACGAGCAGCGAGGGCACGAGCACGAAGTGCAGCACCGGCAGGAACACGGCGAGCACGGCCAGTCCCCAGCACGTCGCGAGCGCGCGCACGGCGCGCGAACTGCGCTCCGGGGGCGACCAGTCGCGCACGCGCAGCGTGGCGGGGGCGTCCGGGTGGCCGTGGTAGGCGAGCGCGCCCGCGAGATCGCGTACCCGGGTGTCAGTCTGCTGTGGAGCGCCCTGCATGCGGTGGCGTATCCTCTCCGGCCTTCCATCCTCGTCGTCCCGCTCGGAGCCAGTATCACATGCCCGCGATCCTTTCGGAGTGGCTGAACATCCTGCTGCGCTGGACCCACCTGATCGCCGCGATCATGTGGGTCGGCGACTCGTTCCTCTTCATGTGGATGGACAGCCATCTCGAGGAGCCCTCGCGCCCGAGGGACGGCGACGTCTCGGGCGAGCTGTGGATGGTGCACAGCGGCGGCTTCTACGAGCTGGTCAAGCGCCGCACGCTCGCCCCGGGCGAGTTGCCGAAGACGCTGCACTGGTTCAAGTGGCAGTCGTACACGACGTGGCTTTCGGGCGTGGCGCTGCTCGCCGTCGTGTACTGGTTCGGCGGGCACGCGTGGCTGCTCGACAACGCGGTCTCGTCGCTGACCGTCGCGCAGGCGGTCGCGCTCAGCGCCGGCAGTCTCGTCGCCGGCTGGCTCGTGTACGACGCGATCTGGATGTCGCCGCTCGCGAAGAAGCCGGCGGCGGCCGGGCTGCTGTCGTTCGCGCTGCTCGTCGCGGCGATCGTGGGATTCACGCACGCGTTTTCGGCGCGCGCGGCGTTCCTGCAGACCGGCGCGTTCCTCGCGACGATCATGGCGGCGAACGTGTGGCGCCGGATCGTGCCCGCGCAGACGCAGATGCTCGCGGCGACGCGCGTGGGGCAGCGGGCCGACGCGGCGCTCGGCGCGCGCGCCAAGCAGCGCAGCACGCACAATCACTACATGACGTTCCCCGTCGTGTTCTGCATGCTGAGCAACCACTTCCCGAGCATGTACGGTCACGCGCAGCCCGCGCTCGTGCTCACGCTGTTCGTGATCTTCGGCGCGGCGTTCAAGTACTGGATGAACTTCCGCGGCCGCACGCCGCTGCTCGTGCAGGGCGCCGGCGCCCTGGCGCTGCTCGCGCTGGCCGGGCTGACGGCATCGCCCGCGAAGCGTCCCGGCACGACGCCGGCCTCCGCCGCCGCGGCGGCGAACGTCGGTCCGGTCGAGTGGGAGAGCGCGAAGGGCATCCTCGAGCGGCGCTGCTGGACCTGCCATTCGGCGCACCCGACCAATCCTTCGTTCCCCGAACCTCCGGCCGGCGTGCGGCTCGACGACCCCGAGCGCGTGGCCGCGCTCACCGAGCGCATCCGCGTGCGCGCGGTCGAGACGAAGACCATGCCGCTCGGCAACCTCACCGGCATCACCGAGGAGGAGCGCGACACGCTCGGCGCGTGGATCGCGCAGGGCGCGAGGATCACGAAGGCCCGGTGACGCCGCGTGCGGCCGCCCGCGTGGCCGCGCCGCGTCAGTCGCGTCCGCCCGGGTAGCGCATGCCGCGCAGTTCGCGGTAGAGCCGAACCGCGTAGTGGTCGGTCATGCCCGAGATGTGGTCGGTGAGGCGCTGGAGCTGCTCGTAGGGCGTGAGCGGCGCGAGCGCGCCGGCCCTGGGGAACTGGCTCGGGTAGAGCTTCGCGAGGTGCGTGCCGCGGAGCGAGCCCGGCTCGAGGATGCCGTTCACGAACACGGTGAGCAGGCCCTGGATGGCCTCCGCGCCGGCGAGCTCCATCTTGAGCACGTCGCGCGCCTGGTAGCAGCGCTTCACGCACTGGCCCTGCAGGTCGTTCATCGCCTGCCGGTGCTTCATCGTCGCCTTGAGCTCGTCCACGTACGTGCCCGCGAGGATGCCGTCGCACACCTGGTCGAACGAATCGGCCGCGTCGTGCACGAGCGTGTTCACCGCGATCGCGCGCAGCTGGTCGGCGCGGTCCATGCGCGACGTGTAGTCGCCGGCCTCGGGGGCGAGATCGGGGCAGCGCGGATCGTCCTTGCAGAAGGGCGCGAGCATCTCGAGGAACACGGGCTCGGGCACCTGCTTCAGCCGCCGTCCGTCCTCCCAGTCGAGCAGCAGGTAGGCGATGTCGTCCGCGGCCTCGGTGAGGAAGGCGAGCGGATGGCGCTGCCACTGGTCGTCGTTCGCGCGCGGCAGGCCGAGGGCGTTCGCGACCGCGACCCAGGCCGGGATCTCGGAATCGAAGAGTCCGGGCTTCTTCGCGCCCTTCTCGGGCGCCTTCTTGTGCGCGACGAGCGACGTGCACGGATACTTGACCAGTGCGCCGAGCGTCGCGTTCGTGAGCTGCAGCCCGCCGCCGATGGACGGCCGCTCGAGGCGCGTCACGATGCGCAGCGTCTGCGCGTTGCCCTCGAACTGCTCGAGGTCCGCACGTTGGCGGGCGGAAAGCTCGCTCGCCAACGGGTGTTTCGCTTCGTCGAGGGATTTCAGCAGCTTTCCGAAGAACTCCTTGATCGCGTCCTCGCCGACGTGGCCGAAGGGCGGATTGCCGAGGTCGTGCGCGAGGCACGCGGCGGCGACGCAGTCGCCGAAGTCGCGCGCGTCGAGCCGCGCGGCGAGCTTCGGGTCGCGCGCGAGCACGCGGCCGCCCACGAGCGTACCGAGCGACCGGCCGATGGACGCGACCTCGAGGCTGTGCGTGAGCCGCGAGTGCACGTGGTCGTCGTAGGGGAGCGGGAAGACCTGGGTCTTGTCGGCCAGACGACGGAAGGCGCCACTGAACAGCACGCGGTCGTAGTCGCGCTGGAACGGCGAGCGCGCGGGCGCCTGGTCTTCCGGCGCACCGTGTCGGGCGGTGGACAGCAGCTGCAACCAGTCGGCGGACATGCGGGGACCGCTCCGGGGTGGTCGGGAGTGCTTCGCGAGCGGCGCAGTATGGACCAGCCCTCTCGCCGCCCGCCACTCGACCCGCATGCTCGCGCGTGAGTCCGCTCGAGGGGGCGCTTGGTGTTCATCTCAGCAGAACGATCGGTCTGCATTCCTGCACCCCCGCCCGCACACGCACGAAGTAGCAGCCGGCCGGTGCGGGGGAGGCGCTCCCTCGGCCGTCCCACGGCAACTCCTGTGCGCCCGCGGATCGGACCCCCGAGAACAGCGTGCGTATCCGAGCGCCACGAACGTCGTACACGCCGACTTCCACGGGGCCCGATCGCGACAGAGTGAAGCGAATGGTGAGCGAGCCGCCGCGCATGGGAAGCGGATGCAACGTGAGTCCCAACGTGGGGACTTCGCCGGGACCGACACCGGACGTGCTCGAGCATCCCGCGCGAAGATCGCTGCACTCCCGGCCGTCCGCAGCGAGGGCCGACCGGTAGCGCGCGCTGAGCAGGGATTCAGCGGGAACTCCCGCCACGGTCGGACTCGTGATGCGGTCGAGCGCGGAGAGATCACCCTTGAGCCAGCGATCGAACCAGGCCAGCGTGAAATAATGGCTGCGATCGTGCGCGAGTTCGCTGCCGGACACGCCCGACCAGTAG
>JACRIW010000112.1 GCA_016215625.1 Candidatus Eiseniibacteriota bacterium
GCAGTCGCAGCCTAGTCACCGGCGGCCTCCGTGGTGTCGGTCGCCGCGCCACGCGCCGAGGCGCGCGAGGTGTCGCGTTTCGCGGCCGGGTGTGGCGCGGTCGCGAGCGAGTCTCCGAGCAGCACGCGGCGCAACACGCGAGCGGCGATCGGCGCGCACACGCTGCCGCCGTGGCCGCTGTTCTCGGCCACGACCGCGATCGCGATGCGCGGCTCGTCGGTCGGCGCGTAGCAGATGAAGAGCGCGTGGTCGTTGCCGTGCGGGTTCTGCGCGGTCCCGGTCTTGCCGGCGACACCGATGCCGGGGAGCCGCGCGCCGCCGCCCGTGCCGGCGTCCACGACGCGGCGCATGGCTTCGTGCACCGCGGCCCAGATCTCGGGCGAGGCCTCGAGGCCCGGCTCGTTGGGCTTCTCGATCTTGAACTCCGGCACGCCCTGCACCTTCATCACGACGTGCGGCCGCACGGCCCGGCCGCCGTTGGCGACCACGGACGTCATGAGCGCCAGCTGCAGCGGCGAGACGAGCAGCTCGCCCTGGCCGATGCCGAGATTGAGCAGCGCACCCTTGGGCATGTAGCCCTTGAAGCGCTTCTCGTACCACTCCTTGGTCGGCACGAGGCCGCGCGTCTCGGCGGGCAGGTCGATGCCGGTCTTCTCCCCCAGTCCCACCGCGCGCGCGATGGACTGCAGGCGGTCGAGCCCCAGCCGCAGGCCGAGCTGGTAGAAGTACACGTCGCACGAGAACTGCAGCGCCGTGAGCAGGTCCACCGAGCCGTGCCCGCGCTTGTCCCAGCAGCCGAAGCGGCGCCCGCCGTAGAAGTAGCCGCCCGAGCACGACGTCGGCAGGTGCGTGCCCGCTTCGACCAGGCCGTTCTGCATGCCGGCGAGCATGGTGACCACCTTGAAGGTCGAGCCCGGCGGATACGCGCTCTGGATGGCGCGGTTGAGCAGCGGATTGCCTCCGCCCGCAGTCAGTTCGCGCCAGCGCGCGAACGTGATGCCGCGCGAGAACTCGTTCGGATCGAACACCGGCTTGCTCACCATGGCGAGGATCGCGCCGTCGCGCGGATCCATCGCGACCGCGGCGCCGTGCTGCACGCCCGCCATGCCTTCCTCGAGCGCGCGCTGGATGTCGAGGTCGATCGTGAGCGTGACGTCGTGACCGGGGATCGGCGGGCGTGGCGGCCCCTCGGACAGCGTCGAGACGCGCTTGCCCATGGCGTTCACGACCACGAACTCGGCCCCGTCCTGGCCGCGCAGCATCTCCTCGTATTTTCGCTCGACGCCCGTCTTGCCGATGAGGTCGCCCATCCGGTACCCGGCCTCGGCGCGTTTCTCGAGCTCCTGGTCGTTGATCTCGCCGGCGTAGCCGAGCAACTGCGCGCCGAGCGTGCCCTCGGGATAGCGGCGGATCGGCGCGACCTGCACGTCCACGCCCGGAACGTCCGCGCGCATCTCCTCGACCGCCGCCATCACCGAGTACGGCGCGTTGCGGCGGAGCACCGCGGTCTGCCCCGTGCGGTTCGCCTCCTGCACGCGGCGCTTCACCACGACGGTGTCGTCCTGCACGAGCGAGGCGACGCGCAGCAGCCAGTCGCTGTGGATCGCGGCGCGCGAGCGGCTCAGGCTCTCGGCGGGCATCGGGCGGAACACGATGTCGAAGCTCGGCTGGTTGTCGGCGAGCAGCCGCCCGAAGCGGTCGCGGATCGCGCCGCGCGGCGCACGCAGCACGTCGAGCCGGATGCGGTTCTGCTCGGCGAGGCGCGACAGCTCGTCGTGCTGCACGACCTGCAGCCGGAGCAGCCCGAGGAGCACGAGGGCGAAGCCCGCGAGCGCGACGCCCGCGAGCACGCCGAAGCGCTCGTCCCTAATCCTTCTGGGCGGTCCGGGAGGCATGTCGGAAGAGCGGCCGGCCCGTGATTCGGCGGAGCACCGCGAGAAGGAGTGTGCCGACGGCGGCGGTCAGCAGCGTCGCCATGAGCGAACGGCCCAGCAGGAACGGCACGCCGACGAAGCCGCCGCCCAGTTCGAACGGGCTCGCCCACAGCTGGTGCGCGAGCACGCCGCAGGCGACGAGCGCGAACTGCGTGCGCGCGCTGTCGCGCACGAGCGTGCCCGAGAGCCGCCCGACGGCGTAGCCGAGCAGCGTGAGCAGCAGCGCGTGGCGCCCGAGCCAGTGCGCGGCGTCGAGGTCGGCCATGAGGCCGAGGAAGAACCCGAACGACGCACCCCACGCGTCGCCGTGGCGCAGCGCCCACACGACCGTGACGAACGCGAGCGCGTCGAGGATGATGCCGCGCGTCGCGAGACTCGAGAGCGCGGTCGAGCGCAGCAGCAGCGCGACGATCACCATGAGGAAGAAGCTGCCGAGCGGTCTCACCGGCGCCTCCCCGTGCTGTCGGCCGCGAGCGCCGCCGGCTTCGCCCCCGCGGGCAGCGGCGGCGCGGGTGCGACGACCGTGCGCACGGGTTCGAACTCCGTGCGCGGCCGCGGCAACGATCCGTCCGTCGCGCTCACCGGCCCCGGCACCACGAACGCGTGGCGAAGCCGCGACAGCATCGCGAGTGGACGCACCTCGACCTCCTGCATGAGCCCGGTGGCGTCGCGCCGGATGCGCACGACGCGTCCGACGGGAATGCCGCGCGCGAAGCGCAGCGACAGGTCGGACGTCATCACGTCCTCTCCCACGCGGATCGTGTCGGCGAGCGGCACTGCCGACAGCAGCAATCGCGGCGCGGGCGACGGCGAAAAGCGCAGCACGCCGTTCACGCCCGTCGTCTCGATCTCGCACGCGACGGCGAGGTTGGGATCGGTGAGCAGCGCCGCGCGCGAGCCACGCGCCCAGACCTCGGTCACGCGCCCGACGAGACCGTCGCTCGTCACGAGCGCGTCGCCCGGACGCACGCCGAGGTCGGCGCCGGCGCTCAGTGTCGCGGCCGTCGGCGTCGGCTCGTCGGACAGCGCGACGACCTCGACCGCCTTGAGCGTCAGCCCGTGCCACTCGGGCAGCCCAAGACGGGCGCGCAGCTGGCGGTTCTCGGCGCCCGCGGCGCGCAGCTTGGCGTTCTCGATCTCGAGCAACGTGAGGCGCTCGTGCAACGTGCCGTTCTCGCGCCACGCGGCGAACAACCGGTCGCCGGAGAGCACGAAGCGGTCGAGCGGCTCGAACACGAACGCGCCCGTGCCGCGCATCCAGGAGACCGGCAGGTGGTCGCCGATCACCAGCAGCAGCAGCGAAAGCGCCGCATACGTCGCCACGAGGACGACGCTGCGGCGCTCGGCCGGCGGCAGGATGCTGGGCAAGGCAGGCCTAGTCCCGGTGGCCGCTCAGGATGACCTTCTCGTAGACCTCGAGATTCTCGAGGATCTTGCCGGCGCCGCGAACGACACACGTGAGCGGGTCCTGTGCGACGCGGATGTTGAGGTTCGTGACTTCGCGCATGAGCAGGTCGAGCCCGCGCAGCAGCGCGCCGCCGCCCGTCATGTAGATGCCGCGGTCCACGATGTCGGCCGCGAGTTCCGGCGGCGTGCGCTCCAGCGACTCGCGCAGCGCGTTGACGATCTGGCCGACGGGTTCCTGCAGCGCCTCGCGGATCTCGACCGACGAGACGCGCAGCGTGCGCGGGATGCCACGCACGAGGTCGCGCCCCTTGATCTCCATGTCCATCTCTTCCGGCAGCGGAAACGCCGAGCCGATCTCGATCTTGATGCGCTCCGCCGTCTGCTCGCCGATGAGCATGTTGTACGCCTTCTTCGCGTACGTGGAGATCGCTTCGTCGAGCTCGTCGCCGCCGGTGCGGATGCTCGTCTTGGTCACGATGCCGTTGAGCGCGATGACCGCGATCTCGGTCGTGCCGCCGCCGATGTCGACGACCATGTTGCCGGTCGGCGTGTCGACGGGAAGGTCGACACCGATCGCCGCGGCGATCGGCTCGGGCACGAGCAGCACTTCGCGGCAGCCGGCGCGCACGGCGGAATCGATCACGGCGCGCTTCTCGACCTCGGTGATGCCCGAGGGCACGCAGATGATGATGCGCGGGCGCACGATGAACTTGTGCTTCTGCACGCGGTGCACGAACTCGCGCAGCAGGTGCTCGGTGACCTGGAAGTCGGCGATGACGCCGTCCTTGAGCGGACGGACCGCGTTGATCTCGTCGGGCGTACGGCCGAGCATGAGCTTGGCCTCGCTGCCGACGGCGAGCACGCGGTTGGTGCTCTTTTCGACCGCGACCACCGAGGGCTCGTTGAGCACGATGCCGCGGCCCTTGACCCACACGAGCGTGTTGGCGGTGCCGAGATCCATCGCCACGTCGGTGGAGAAGTAGCCCATCAGGCTGTCGAGAAACATCCCTGCCTCACGATTGGGAGCTGGAGGAAACGTCCTGTGTCCGATGTCGCGCCGTAGGGATGCGGAGCAGAGGGTGCGAGGGGCTCGTCGAGGCTTCCCTGCCTGCGAAACTGCGGCAAACTAGCATCCCATTCGCCACGGCAGCAAGCCTTTGGCCTCTCGCCCGCGGGCCACACCGGCGGCGGTTCGGCGCGGGCGAACGCCCTCCGGCTTCCGCCCGGTGCGCCGCTCCCCACCGGGGGGCCGGGGCGAACTTTTTGGGCACGGCAGGGCCTTCCGGGGTATGGCATAGTGCGGCCGCGAATCCGCCGTGCACCGCCATTCCCCTCCCGCCGATACACCTCGAGGAACGCCGCTTCCACTTCCGGCATGCCCCGATCCCTACGCGTCGTACTCGCCCTGCTTCCCGTCGTCTGCTCGCTGCTGTTCTCGGCCCTTCCCGGCCGGGCCCAGCAGGCGGGCTCTTCGCGTTACGCCTTCGCGGACACGACGCTGCTGCGGGACACGCTCGGCCTCGACTTCCGCCGGCTGTTCCCCGCCGCCGACAGCCTCCAGGTCTCGCCGGACTCGCTGCGCGCCTGGATGATCCGCTGGCGCTGGGACATCCCGCGGCTCGTGTTCCTCGCCGACAGCCTCGGCATGCCGGTGGACAGCGTCGGGCCGGTGCTCTGGCGCGAGCGCTACAACCCGCTCGCCTCGGCCACGCACGCCCTCGCGCGCAACGAGTTCCGGTATTCCTCGAGCTACGACGTCCAGAAGACCTCGAGCACGTGGACCAACCTGTCGCTCTACAACGCGCAACGCGGGCCGTACTACCTGAACCAGACCACGAACATCGAGCTCATCCGCACGAAGAGCGCCGGGCGCGTGATCCCGCAGCAGACGCGCGAGTCCACGACCGAACTCGGCTCGCGCTTCTCGAAGACGTTCTCGCTCGGCGGGCAGGCGCGGCTCTACCGCTTCAACACGCGCGACCCCGGCGCGCCGACCGGCACGTCCGAGACGCTGAACGAGTTCCAGTTCTCCGCACGCTCGAAGCAGCAGATGCGGCGTGGGCTCAGCTCCGAGCTCAACCTGCGCGCGGGCTACCTCGACGACGAGAAGCCGGCGACCGAACTCAAGCGCGGCGCGACCGGCACGCTCGACGGACGCGTGCGGGCGCAGCGCGGCAGCTGGTTCTCGCACGACCTGAGCGGGCAGGCGAACGGCAACGTCGCGCGCACGCGCCGCCCCGAGGAGACGTTCGATCTCGACTCGCGCGACTTCGCGAGCAGCCTGCGCGGCACGATGCAGCTGTTCAACGCCTCGCCTTACGGGCTGAACGTCGGCTGGAGCACGCGCCGCACGCGCGTCGAACAGCCGGTCACGCTCACCGTGATCGACACCGTGGCCGACGACACGACCCGGGTCGCCGCGCTGAACCAGGTGCGCACGGCGAACGACGCCGCCGACGCGACGCTGCGCCTGCGCCGCGACTCGGACCGCTACCTCAACCTGAGCGCGAACCTCGGCAAGTCGAAGAGCCTGAGCGGCGCACGCACGGACAAGGGCGCCAAGGCGACGCTGCGCTGGATGCTGTTCTCGTGGGCGATCGACGGCAACTACAACGACTCGCGCACGCGCGCCGACATCACGCGCCAGCGCGGCGGCGGCGGCTACATCGAACGCTCGAACTCGCGCTCGGCGCAGGCCCAGGCGACGCGATCGTTCGGGCGCATCACGACCAAGTTCACGGGCGACATCTCGCGCGGCCAGTTCCGCTACGCCGCGACGGCGGACTCCGCGACCCCGCCCGCGACGCGCGACTCGTACCGCCAGTCGTGGCGCGTGGACGGCATCTACGTGCCGTCGCAGCGCCTCACGACGAACCTCGCGTTCGAGGTCTCGCTCACGCGCGCGATCAACCTCGAGCAGCGCGCGTCGGCCTCGAACTCCGACACGCGCACCTACCGCGGCACGTGGGTGTGGAACTACCGCCTGCTGCGCGGGCTCACCGCGACGCAGACGAACTCGATCAGCGCCGACTACCAGTTCTATCCGTTCAACGCGACGCGCAACCAGCTCTCGCTCAGCTACAGCACGGACACGCGCCTCGCCGCGGTCGTGACGCCGCGGCTGAACATCGACCTGCGCCACACGGCGTCCGAGCAGCCGCGCGGCAGCTACACGGTGTTCACCGACGGCAACGAGTACCTGCAGCTCTCGGACGACAACAAGAGCTTCGGGCTCAGCACGTCGATCAGCTACCGGCCCTCGAGCGCGCTCGCGGTGGTGCTCACGCCCGACTACTCGGCGAACGAGCGCTCGGGCACGACGAACGGCGTCGAGACGAAGCAGCGCGACGACAAGCGCGTGAACTTCACCGGCTCGGTGCAGCTCGACCTGCCGATCAGCCGCAAGGGCCGGCTCACCGGGCGCATCGGACGGACGTACAGCGACCAGAGGAGCACGACGTACACGAGCGGCGTGGGCCAGCTCTCGCCGCGCGCCGAGAACGACTTCTGGAACGGCCGGCTGGAGATGACATGGGCACTCTGAGCGCGCGGCGGCTCTGTGCCGCGATCCTCGTGGCGGCCGTCCTCGGCGGCTGCGTGAACCCGTTCGAACCCGCCGATCCCGTCCCCCCCAACGTGGGCGGCGTGATCCCGAACTTCTCCACGCCGGAGAAGCTGCTCGACACGATCGCCGAGGCCATCTCGGCCGAAGGCGGCGGCGAGCTCGCGTACTCGGACGCGCTCGCGGACTCCGCCAGCAACGCGACCCCGTTCGGGTTCTACGCCACGCCCGACCCCGTCGCGCTCGCGGCGTGGCGGCAGGCGTCCCCGGGGCGCGACCCGTACGATCCGGGCGACGTGCGCCACGAGCGGCTCTTCTATCCCGAGCTCATGACCGTGCTCGACCAGTTCGACTACGTGTTCCAGTGGAGCACGGATCCGAACTCGGAACTCGACGACATCAACAACACGGCCGGCACGGCGCTGCTGCACCGCTACTACGTGCTGCAGGCGACGTCGTCGGACGGCCGGATCGAGAAGATCATCGCGGTCGGCTATGCCGACCTGTTCCTGCGCAAATACGGCGGGCGCTGGTATCTCGCCCGCTGGGACGACCGGATCGACCCCACGTACGGCGTCAATCCGACCGATCTCTACAACCGTTCCATGGGCTGGAGGAGGCTCGACCTGTGACCGCTCCCCGCTCGCAGCGACTGCTGCGCCACCTGTTCGCCGTGCTCGCGTTCGCGGCCGCGTTCGGCGTGTCCGGCTGCTTCAATCCGTTCGCGCCGCTCGTCTCGACGCAGCGCGTCGCGTCCACGCAGGCGCCCATCCCCTCCTCGCCGACCGGTGTCGTGAAGCTGTTCGAGTGGTGCTGGCAGAACCGCGACCTGTCGCGCTACGAGGAGATCTTCACCGACGACTACCGTTTCACGTTCGCCGAGGGCGACTCGGCCGGCCAGCCGTACCGCCAGACGCCCTACACGCGCGAGACCGAGCTGACGAACGTCGGCGGACTCTTCAACGGGAGCGAGGACCGGCTCGCCGCGAAGAGCATCCAGCTCACGCTCGACAAGACCATGATCTCGCTGCCCGATCCGCGCCCCGGCAAGGACCCCAAGTGGCATCGCTCCATCCGCACCCACGTGGACCTCACCGTGGACCTCGACCTGGGAGGCGGCTCGGTGGACAAGCAGATCGTCACCGGCAACGCGCTCTTCTTCCTCGTGCGCGGCGACTCGGCGGCGATCCCGCAGGAACTCGCCGACCGCGGCTTCGTGCGCGACTCGACCCGCTGGTGGATCGAGCGCTGGGAGGACGAGACGCTGCAGGTCGGCAGCAGCGGCGCGATCGCGGAGCTGACGCGCGCGGGCCGTGGGACGCAGCCCTTCGTCGTGCTGCCGCCCCGCCAGGTGTCGTTCGGCCAGGTGAAGGTCGAAGCCGGGCGCTGATCCGCGGGCTCACCGCGGCTCCGGAGCATCGGCGGGAGTGCTCGTTCGAGCGCTCCCGCCCTCTGTTTCATGCGCTTGTTTCGCCCGAAAGAGCATGGCTATACTCCGCCCGCTTCACCGAACAAAGTTCATCCCTCCCGGGGCGGGACCGCTCCGGGTTTTCCACGCGATGACGCCCGCAGCGACGGGCGTGGAGGAACACCATGGCTGCCGCCGGCGCCAACTCACAGCTCAACCCGCTCGAGAACGCGAAACGCCAGTTCGACGAAGCCGCCGCGAAGCTGGGCCTCGCCGAGGGCGCGAAGGAGATGCTCAAGAAGCCCCGCCGCACGACCATCCAGCACCTGCCGGTCGTGATGGACGACGGCTCGATCCAGGTCTTCACGGGCTACCGCTGCCAGCACTCGATCGTGCGCGGGCCCGCCAAGGGCGGCATCCGGTTCCACCAGGACGTGACGATTGAGGAAGTCGAGGCGCTCGCCTCGTGGATGACGTGGAAGTGCGCCGTGGCCGACATTCCGTTCGGCGGCGGCAAGGGCGGCATCGTGGTGGATCCGCGCAAGCTCTCCAAGGGTGAGCTCGAGCGCCTGACCCGCCGCTACGCCGCCGACCTGTCGGACATCTTCGGACCCGACAGCGACGTGCCCGCTCCCGACGTGAACACCGGCGAGCGCGAGATGGCGTGGTTCGTGGACACCTACTCGATGCACTCGCGCAAGACCGAGTACGCCGTGGTGACCGGCAAGCCGCTCGAAGTCGGCGGCTCCGCGGGCCGCCGCGAGGCGACCGGCCGCGGCGTGATGATCTGCATCGAACAGATGTGCAAGCACCTGAACATTCCGCTCAAGGGCGCGCGCGTGGCCGTGCAGGGCTTCGGCAACGTGGGCGGTGTGAGCGCCGACCTGCTGGTGAAGGACTGCGGCGCGAAGATCGTGGCCGCCTCCGACGTCTCGGGCGCGATCCACAACCCCGACGGCCTCGACGTGCCGGCGCTGCTCAAGTACGTCGCCGAGAAGAAGGGCGTCGCCGGTTTCCCCGGCGGCCAGCCGCTCACGACGAGCATCCTCGAGTACGACTGCGACATCCTCGTGCCCGCCGCGCTGGAGAACCAGATCACGGCCGAGAACGCCGCGAGGATCAAGGCGAAGATCATCGGCGAGGGCGCGAACGGCCCGACGACGCCGGACGCCGACAAGATCCTCGAAGCCAAGGGCTGCTGGGTCATTCCCGACATCCTCTGCAACTCGGGCGGCGTGACGGTGAGCTACTTCGAGTGGGTGCAGAACCGCATGGGCTTCTACTGGCCCGAGCACGAGGTCAACGACCGCCTGCGCGAGAAGCTCGAGCTGGCCTTCGCGGACGTCGTCAAGGTGGCGGTCGAAGAAAAGGTGAGCATGCGCATCGCCGCCTACATGGTGGCGATCAAGCGCGTGTGGCGCGTGTACGAGCTGCGCGGGATGTACGCGTGACCGCGTAGCGGCACCGCGACGGGAAGCACGGCGAAGGCCCGCGGGAGCGGTTCCCGCGGGCCTTCGTGCGTTCGGCAGGCGAGCGCGGCCGCGCCCGCCTCAACGCAGCAGCGTCACGCGCGCCTTCGCCTCCCGCACCCCCGAACGCAGGCGAACCACGTAGACGCCCTGCGGCAGTGCGAGCCCCGCGTCGTCCCGGCCGTCCCAGACGAGCGCGTGGTCCCCCACCGGAAGCGTCGCTCGCAGGAGCGTTCGCACGCGGCGCCCGGAGAGGTCGTACACGTCGGCCCGCATGGGCCGCGGCCCTTCGGTCACCGACCAGCTCAACCGGACCTCGCCGGCGGCCGGGTTCGGCCCCGCGCGGAGTGGCAGCACCTCGCGAGGTGGCAGCTGTGCGAAATCCGCCGCCCATTGCGCACGCGCCTCGTCCGCGTTCGCGCGCATGCGGCGGATGGAGTCGAAGCGGTCGCCTCCCTGGCCGGCCACCACAGCGAACGTGAACTCGGTGCTCTCACCCGGCTCGAGCGCGACGGGCTCGATCGCGAGAACGGTGTGCCCGTGCGGCGGCCCCTCCGCGACCCACTCGAGCCCGGTGACGGGGTCGCCGGGCGACCAGAAGGTCGTCGGCGCGCCCGTGCTCGAGTCGACGAACGCCACGCCATCGGGCCTCAGGCCTCGCAGCGCGTTCACGTACTGCCCGGCGTCTGCCGGATCGGAGCCGTTCGGCCACACGCTCACCGCGCTCATGCGCGCGGCCCTTCCAGCCCGCACGGGGCCGCGGAGCAGGCGGACGCCCGCCGCCGGGCCGGCGGCGCCGTAGACGGGATCGAGGTCGCGCTGGCGCCACGCGTACACGAGGTCCCGCGACGTGTCGCTCGCCACCCAGCACGGACTACCGGCGAGCCCCAGTGGGTCGAGGAACAATCCCAGGCGCAGGCTGTCGAGCGCGACGGCTCCCCGGTTCGTGAGCCGCCAGCGGAAGTAGGCGACGTCACGCAGCGCGCCCGGACGGTCGAAGGCCCAGCCCGTCAGCCGCACCTCCAACCCGAGGGGCGCGCTCAGGCGCCCGCCGAGGACGGGAATCGCCGACACGACCGGCGCTGCGTCGGTGGCGACCGTCCAGACAGTCACGTCACCGAGGTCGGCAGGCGTCGAACCGCCGGAGCGCACGGGAGCCCCCATGGGCGCGGCGTGCGCCAGCCAGGCCGCGTGCCCCGTCGTGTCCCCGCGGACGATCCGGAACACGCGATGCCGGACCTCGTCGATCGACGAGACGCCCCCGGGCGCATCGCCCGGGACGAACTCCGAGCCGAAATCGGCGATCGCCACCCGCCAGGCGCCGTCCAGTTTCGCGGCGGCCCACAGCCCGCCGGCGTCGAAGAGCCCCGAGCCGCTCCCCCGCGGATACTCGAGCGCCGGCCATGGGTCATCCCAGGGCGACGCCCAGTGCCCGGCGTTCGAGATGCGCAGCACGACGTGGTTCGCGTCGAGCAGCGCGGTGGAGCCGGGAGGCAGTGGCGCCCACGCGCGCGCGCCCGCTCCGCTCGCCGTGACGGATGACGGCACGGCCAGAGCGATCAGCGCGGCGGCTGCCCAGGAAACTCTCATGCGGGTCTTCTCCTCGCGGAGCCATCCTGGCCCCGGCGGGGCGGCCGTGCCAGAGGAAACGCGGACGGCCCGTGGCGATCGCTCGCCACGGGCCGCCGTTCGATGCCACCGTTCTAGAACTTGAGGCGCAGCCCCATCTCGATGGTGTCGTCGAAGTAGTTGCGGATCGGGCGGACGGTCACGTCCACACCGATCTTGCTGCCGCCCGCGTTGATCTTCGCGCCGGCGCCGAACGCGAAGCCCGAGTACAGGTCGTCACCGCCGTCGAAGCTGGTGGTCGTCTCCCCCGCCAGATCCGTCGTGCTCGTGACGGTCCCGAACCACGAACCGCGCAGCGCGAACATGTCCCGGTACGTCCACTCGGCGCCGCCGTTGAAGCTGTCGCCGCCGAAGTTGTTGTTCTGGAACGAACCGAGCAGCTGCAGGCGCGACGGGCCCTGCTGCCAGGCGTTGTACGTCGCGGCGAGCGTGAAGTACGACGGCAGCTCGAAGTTCGCCGACGAGAAACGCAGCGTGCGGTTCGACGCCGACGGGTCGGAGCCCGGCGGCTGCACGTTCACGTCCATGTTCTCGCCGTCGTAGTGCATCGACGTGCCGAAGTTCTTCATCACCATGCCGAACTTGAGCCCCCTCCAGCCGGTGTCGTACTGCACACCGAAGTCGGCGGCGACACCGCTCGCCGACATGCTGAGGATGCGTTCACTGACGAAGTTCAGCGTTCCACCGAACCGGACGCGATCGGTGAAGGCCCTCGCCCACGAGACGCCCAGCACGGAGAAGGTGGGGCTGATGATTTCGCCGGTACCGTCGGGTGCGGCTTCGGTCGTGACGATGACGTCGCCGACCGAGAGCACCTTGACGTTGAAGCCGAACTGTCCGAGCGAGCCGCCCTGCGTGGCCACGCCGAAGTAGTTCACCTTCATGTCCGCGAAGTACTGCGTGTTCGTGAACATCGCCTCGGTGCCTTCCTGACCCGCCAGGCCGGCCGGGTTCCAGAAGATCGCTTCGGCGCCCGTGATGTCGCTCGCGGCCGCGCTACCCAGCGCGGAACCACGAGCACCCACGGGAATCAGCAGTTCCGGCGCGCCGGAAGTGCCCTTTCGCTCGTCCGAGCCCGCAAAGGCGCTGGATGCCACCAGCGCCAGCAGGGCCGCAAGACCGAGCGTACGAATGATGACACGGCTCATCGTCCGGTCTCCTTTCATGCTCTTGTGCACGGTCATAGTCCCTGCCCTCTCAGAAGCTGTTCAGCCGTTCCTTCTCCATGAAGACCACGAGGCGCCCGATGTACTCGCCCACGCCCGGCACTTCGACGTGGAAGACGTACACGCCGCTGCCCACGGGCAGCGCGTTCTCGGTCTCGACGTCCCATTCGAGGATGGAGGTCGAGGCGTCGGTCTTGCGGAGCGTGCGAACGAGCTGGCCGGCCAGGTTGAAGATTCGGACCGTGCACTGCTCGGGCATGTTGACGAAGCGGATCTTGCGCGAGAACTGGTTCAGTTCGTACGACGAGTGGGCGTAGTACGGGTTCGGCACCGCACGGATGCGGTTGAGGTTCGACTTCGCGAGCGCCGAGTTGTTCTGTGCCAGCGCGCTCGTGTTGAACACGTACACGTCGTTGTCCTTCGCCGGGTTCGCCCACGTCCAGCGGAAGGCGTCACCGTCGTCGATGACGTCGGTCTCGGAGCGCAGGTTCGCGCCGAGGAACCACATCAGCGGCAGTTCGTCGTTCGCGACCGCGCCGTCGACCTGGTACATCGCCTTCGGCGTGGAGCTGTAGGGCGTGCTCGTCACGAACAGGTACTCGCGATCACCGAGCGCGTCGGTCGTCGGAGCCCAGGTCGAGTCGAACGTCGCGAGCTGCGAGCCCGGAGCGAGCAGGCCGCCGTCGATGTCGGTGACGGCCTTTTCCGTGAAGACCACGTCGAGCTGGCGGTCGTTGACGATGTCCCACGCCTGGAAGTTGACCGGGTGGAACCCGCCGTAGTTGTACATCCGGCCGGGAGTCGGGGCCGAGCCGTCCGCCTGCTGCGCACGCAGGTACCGGTAGGCGTTCTGCGTCGCCGTGTGGCTGAAGCGGATTTCGACGGTCGTGAACGAATCGGGCATCGTCGACGGATCCAGCGTGCCGCCGAAGAAGTCCCAGCCCGAGCCGGCGCCGCCCGAGAACGAGGGCAGGCCCCAGTTGACGCCCGCGAGCGCCCGGCGATGAGTGGTCACGTTGTTGCGGTACGCGCCGTCCTGGAAGAGCGGCTCGTACTTGCCCGTCACCTTCACCTTCAGGCCGTCCACGACGCGGTAGTCGTCGTCGCCGTTGCGGTTCAGCTGGCCGGAGAACTTCACTTCCCCGGTCGTGCTGTCCACGAGCGACCACGAGTAGTAGATCGTCGCCTCCGCGATGCTGCCGATGGGGCCGACGTAAGGGGGCTCCAGTTCGTCGAAGATCACCTTGTAGACGTGTCCCGTCACCTGCTCGGGATTCACGACTTCGACCGACACGACGTCGGTCGCCGGCGCCTTCGTGCCGTCCTTGCGCAGGTACGTCACCGGCGTGGCCGAGGCCGTCGCCAGATCGGTGCCCGCCGCGGGGCGCTGCGGCGTCACGCGGATGACCGCCTGGGCGTTCTCGAGCACCTTCGGGAGCCCGTCGGCCGCGTACGAGTACGCGGTGACCGCGTAGTAGTACTCCGTGCCGTCGTGCAGCGCACCGCCGCGCACGGCGTCCTGCGTCACGGTGTGCGAGAAGCGCACGCCGACGTCGGAACCGAACGCGACCGGGAACTCGGGAATGAGCTGACCGGTCTCGTTGTCGAAGACTCGGTCGTAGATGACGCGCGTACCGTTGACCTCGTCGTAGGTCGCGATGCGCTTCCACGGCCCGGCGACGGTCTCACCCTGGTACACGTTGTAGCCTTCGAACGCGTAGCCTTCCTCGTTGTAGTTCGTGCGCGAGGCGGCGTCCCATGACAGCGTCACTTCGCCGTGGTCCACGCTCGCCGTCACGATGGGCTGCGAAGGCGGGCTGGGCAGGTCGAAGTTGATGTCGAAGGCGGCCTGCGCGAACTCGTCGTTGAACCGCAGCGCCGAGACCGACGACAGGCGGTCGTTGCCCTGACCGATGACGATGGCGCACACGATGACCTGTGTGTCGCCGGGCGCCATGGTGAACGGACCGGTCGAGAGCATCATGCGGCGGTCGGCGGGATTCGTGTCGAGCCAGCTGACGCCGGGCGTCGGGCTGACCGGATCACCGGCCACCTGGAAGCGGGTCTGCACGCCGAACGGGTCGAACACGTCCGAACCGTCCGAGGCGAGACCGCTCATGTAGTTGTACGTCTCGCCGGCGTCGGCCGGGTCCGTACCGTTGATGTACTTGTTGAACGACGACATCGGCAGGTAGTCCAGGCCGACCTTCGGTCCCTGGAAGAAGTCGTAGCCCAGGGCCGGAGGGGTCGAACCGTAGCCACCGTCGTTGTTCGTCGAGTTGTAGACGAAACCGAGCGAGCGGGGCTTTCCGGTGCCGTCGGGAAGCGTGTCGCAGCCGACGAGGTCGTCCGTGAAGCCGGCCGAGCCGCCGAGGTCGGGATCCGACCACTGCGAGATGTACATGTTCTCGAGCGTGTTCGAGCCCTTGTTGATGAGCACGTAGCGCAGGAACACGGTGTTGCCGAGCGCGCCCTGACGATTGAAGGCGAACGTCGTCTGCTGGATTTCGACACCCAGCGGAGTCGACGCGCCCGCGTCATTGATGTGGCGGTCCGGATCGGCGTCGTTGTAGACCGCCCACAGCATCTGGTCGCCGACCACGTCCGGGCCCGGAACGTCGACGGAATCCCCTTCCGTCGGCGTCGCCGTGTTGGGCAGGCGGTACATCTTCCACGGGGCGCCGTAGGGCACCGCGCCGAACATGTACTCGCTCCACGAGTGGTGCACGAGCTCGTCCTCGAACGCCGCGGGGTTCGGAACGCGCTCGACGTGTGCGGAATCGTCGGCGTTACCCGACCAGCGGGCCATCTTGTAGACCTTGTACGCGGGACGCGTCGGATCGTCGAACGATCCACCCGTCATGGCGCCCGGGCCGTACTCCTGCGAGTACTCGGCGACCACGGTGCGCGTTTCGTCGTTCACCGTGCAACCGAGCCAGAGGCCGGAAGCGAAGATGGCGCTCTTGTCCGTGCCCTTCGGATACCAGAGGCCGGCATCCGAAGCCGCGAGGTCGAAAGCGAACGACCCCACGTTGGTCACGTACATGTTGATGCTGTTGACGTCGATCTTGCGGCCGATGTCCGTCGTCGTCGGACGCATCGGGCGTGCGGCGCCGAACGGCCGCGCATGGCGCACCGACGGCGTGCGAGCGTCCACCGAACCGGCGAGCAGTGCCACGGCGCCGAGCGCCGCGAGCAGGCCGACGGTATGGCGTCGGAGATTCATTCCATTCCTCCTGCCGAAAGAGCTGCCCACGGTCTAGAAGTTGGTCCGGACGCCGAAGCGCACCAGACGAGGGTTCGAGTAGAGGTTCGGGTTGTTCTCGGCGAGCGTGTAGAGACCGAGGCCGTCCTTGCCGGCCGACTCGGCGTTCGCGAGAAACGCCTGGCCGTTCTCGGTGTTCAGCCACGACGTCGAGAACGGCGACCCCGTGCCCGTGTACACGTTGTACGCGTTCTTCGAGTTGAGCGCGTTGAGCACCCACACGAAGCCTTCGAACTTCGTGGCTCCGAGCTGGAAGCCGCGCGTCGCCTTGAGGTCGAGGTTCGCCGTCCACGGGCCGTAACGCGAGTTGATCGGACCGGAAGGCTGTGAGTTCACGTTCGCGAGCGTGATCTCGTTGTAGATCTCCGTCGGCGTGTAAGGCGTGCCGCTGCCGACGTTGTAGAGCACGTTGACGCCGGTGTTCTCGAACCAGCGGTGGCCGGCGATCATCGGGCCCTCGCCCTTCTCGAGCCCCCAGTCCACGTTGATCGCGAGCTTGTGGCGCTGGTCGAAGTCGAGCGGAGCGGTGAGCTTCGGTTCGTTGCTGCTCGTCCACGCGACGTTCGCCTGCGTGTTCGAAACCGAGCCGGTGCCGAACGCGTACGACAGCGAGTAGTTCACCGACGTGGAGAAGTGGTTCGTCTTGCGCATCGTCCAACCGATGTCCACGCCCTTGATGGTCGCGAAGTCACGGTTGCGATACGACGAGAAGCCGTTCGGGAACGAACGGACCGACGTGATTTCGACGAGGTCCTTCACGTCCTTGTAGTAGGCCGTGAGGTCGAGTCGCATGCGGTCGCCGATCTGGCGCGCGAGGCCGACTTCGTACGCGGTCGTGCGCTCGGGCTTCAGGTTCGGATTGCCGAAGCCGACGAAGTAACCGCCGGTGCGCACCTTGTGCTGCAGGAAGCGGTACGACACGTACAGGTCCTGCAGGTTCGGCTGCTGGTAGAACTGGCCGTAGTTGAAGCGCAGCTGCGTGCGCTCGTCCACGGGGAACGCCACGCCGAGACGCGGCGACAGCCGGGCGTACGTCTTGTTCTCCTGCAGGTCGCGGTTCTCGAGCGAGTCCGGCAGGTTCGAGGCCGCGTCGGGATCGCCGAGCGGATACAGCTCGGACACCAGCGCCTGCGTGCTCACGTTGATGTGATCGAGGCGAAGACCGCCGTTCACGATCACGCCTTCGCGCTCGAACTTGTCCTGCGCGTAGACCGACCACGTCTTCGGGTGCTTGGCGCCGTCGCGGCCGCCGTCGGACTCGACGAGGTCCACCGCCTGGATGTTGCCGGCCTGGTCGCGCCGGACCCGCATCTCGTAGCCGTAGCCGTCCCAGTCCGTGAAGTTCGGCGTGTCGCCGCCGATCTGCACCGGGAAGAAGTGGTTGAACAGCCGAAGCGTGTGGCGCTGGAAGTCGGCGCCGGCCTTGACCTGGTTGTGGCGGCTGACCTGCGACGTGAACGAGCCCTGCACGCCGTAGTAGTTCGAACGGCGCTGCAGGTAGTCGTCGAAGATGTGGCCCTCGTCGAAGAACAAGGGCACGTCCTGGTCGTAGCGCGGGTTCGTCTCGACGTAGTAGTCGGCGAGACGGTCGAACGCCTTCGCGTCGCCGCGCTTGCGCATGGTCTCGAAGTAGTTCACGCCCACGTTCCAGAACGTGCGGGCGCTCACGACCTGGTTGAGCGTCGCGAAGTACGAGACGTTGCGGTCGAGGTAGCGGGCGCCGTGGTCGAGGTTGAACAGGTAGGCGTGGTTGTACTCGCGCCAGTTCTCCTCGGATCCCATGCCGCCGAACTTGGCCGAAAGCTTCTCGCTGATCTGCCAGCCGACCTTGCCCTGGAACGAGAAGCCGCCCGAGCTGTTCGAAGGCTTGTAGTCCGGGTCGAGGCCGCGGTCGGCGAGCGACTGGCGGAACTGCGACGTCATGAACGACGGCGCGCGGTCGGCCTGCCAGCGGCGCTCACCCGACACGTAGAAGTTCACGTTCTGGATCGACGGCCAGAGCGGGCCGCCGAGCGAGAAGTCGTAGATGTTGTAGTCCGTACGGCGAGCGCCGATCCAGTCCCCGCCGAACATGTCGGAGATGGCCTCGAGCGAACCCGCGTACTTGTCGGCGCCTTCGCGCGTCACGACGTTGACGGCACCGGACATGATGCGGCCGTACTCGGCGTTGAAACCGCCGGTGAGCACGACGACTTCCTCGATCGCGTTGTTCGAGATCGAGGTGCTCGACGTACCGGTCAGCGGATCCTGCTGCGAGAAGCCGTCCACGAAGTACGCCGTCTCGTTCGGGCGTCCGCCGCGGATGATGAGGGTGTTGCCGTTCTGCGACTCGTTGTCGATCTGCCGCTTGAAGTTCACGACACCGGTCTGCTGGGCGGCCGCGTCGCGATATCCGCGCGTCGGCAGCTTGGCGATTTCCTCGGCGCCGATGAAGCGCGTCGTGCCGGTGGCGTCCTTCTGCAGCAGCGGCCGCGTCGCGTCGACCCGGGTCTCACCGATCTGCACGGCGTCGATGCGCAGCTGGCCGTTCAGCGTGGTGGTGAAGTCGGGAGCGACCTGCACGTTCGTCGCGGCGAACGGCGCGTAGCCGACGATGTTCATGCGGACGGTGTACGTGCCCGCCGGGATGCCGATGATGAAGAACTCGCCCTGATCGTCCGAGATCGCACCGAGGCGCTGGCCTTCGATACGCACGTTGACGCCGGGGAGCGGTTCCTTCTTTTCGTTCGTCACACGACCGCTGAGCTTGCCGGTCGTGCCGGCGAGCGCGAGCGGTGCGAGGGCGACCATCGCGGCCACGACTGCGAGCCGGATAGCCCAAACGAGAGTTCGAGGCATGGGCTGGTCTCCTTTCAGGCAGCAATGGGCCTCACCGCGGCGACGATCTGTCGCACGGCAAGCCTGGCGTTCTTGGAAAGGGGGAACTTTTCGTCACTTGGGGGAACGGCGTGCGTCATGGACCCTCCGGCTCCCCCGAGTGGCCGAGGGAACGCCATCCGATGGCGTGGGAAACCGTTTTGGGGCGATGCCCGTGTGGACCGTATGTCCAGAACTGTTGAACTGTCAACGGCTCCGACACGGACGGCGCACATTCGGCAACGGGCGCGACGCGCGAAACGAAACCGGGGGAAGCCCGAATGGGCCTCCCCCGGCTCGTGCCGCGTGTGACTCGGCTCAGCTCACCACGTGTACGTCGCCGTCACCTTGGGGAACGCGACCGCACCGGCGTTGCCGGTCGCGCGATCCGCGTAGCCACCCCAGTAGAACGCGTTCTGGCCGCCCGACAGCTGCGCGAACGGGTTCTGGAGGAACGCCGGGTCGAGCGTCGCGTCGAACATGAGGCTGCCGAGCTTCACGCTCGTGCCGAGGTTGAACGAGAACTCGTGGCCCTTGGTCTCGGTCTGGTTGGCGCCCGACTCCGCCGTGAGCGAGTAGAACATCACGTTCTGCGCGCCCGCCCGGAACGAGAGCCACGGGTTGAGCTGCGTCTCCAAGGCGAGGAACACGTTCGGAGCGTAGTTCTCGGTGATGTCCGAGGTGTTGAGCTCGAGCTTGTTGTGCGCGAACTGGGCGCCGAACACGAGCAGGTCGCCCGAGCCGACCGTCCAGTTGCCGGCCAGGCCGGCCTGGAACTGCGTGTACTTGTCGGTCACGTCCGCCGTGCCCGCGATGCGGGCCTGGTCGAGCACCGCGTACTTCACGACCGGGATCAGCGTCGCGTTGCCGCCGAACTTGTGCAGCATGCGCGCCGTCAGCTGGAGCGCCTTGCCGTTGTCCGACTGGTCGGTCGCGCTGTTCTTGTAGTGACGCGACTGGTAGAGGCCCGAGAACTGGACGGTGCCCTTGTCGGCCCACTCGAAGTCGTAGCCCGCGCCGAGGCCGAGCACGTTGCGTCCGTTGCCGCCGTTGCCCTCGACCACGGTGTTGCCGTCGTCGTACGACTCGAACGAACGGTTGAGGCGCAGCCCGAGGTTGCCCGAGCCCATGCGGTGGCCCCAGATCACGTCGAAGGCCTCACCGCTGTTGTTCCAGTTCGTGTCCTCGAAGTCCGGACCGAGCAGCTCGCCGATGCCGCTCTGGCCCAGCGCCGGGTGCTCCTGGCGGAGGTGGAACGACCAGACACCCATGCGGCCGTCGAACAGGCCCGGCAGCACGGCCCCGACGGCGTGGTCGCCGTAGGCGCGCTCGGTCGAACCGGCCTCGACGTAAGCGAGGTTGCCCACACCGTTCACTTCGGAGAGGAACGTGTACATGCCGGTGTAGTCGCCCTTGACGTAGTCGCCAGAGACGTTCAGGCCGGCGATGCGAGCGCTGCTCGCCATGGCCCCCGCCGGGACCAGCAGCGCGAGCGCGGCCGCCACGGCGAGACGATTCCGAAGATGACGCATGCGGAGATGCCTCCTTGCAGGTTCGGACCACGCGAATCACGACGGCAGCCGCCCCGGCCCGGAACGGGGGCTGCCCTGATGCGGTCGCCACACTTAGGCGGGAAAACTAGGGAGTTCACCCGGGGGATGTCAACGCCCGGAATGCATCCGATGCGAACGTGTTCGCGCCCGGCGGCGGCCCACTCCCCCGCCGGAACGCCGACGCCCGCCGGGCCCTCGAAGGGGCCGGCGGGCGCGGAAGGCGGCGGACGTCACCAGGTGTAGGTCGCGCTCACCTGGGGGAAAGCGACGTAGTAGCCGGGCGCAGCCGGGCGCTCGGGGCCGCCGAACGAACCGCCGGCGAAGAACGCGCTCGAGCCGCCCATGAGCTGCGCGAACGGGTTCTGCAGGAACGCGGGATCCAGCGTCGCGTCGAGCATCAGGCTGCCGAGCTTCACGCTCGTGCCCATGCTGAAGCCGAAGTAGTGGTCCTTCCAGTGCCGCTCGACGTTCGAGAACTTGTTGTCCCACGTGTGCAGGAACGCGTTCTGCGCGCCGGCGCGGAACGAGAGCCACGGGTTCACGTGCGTCTCGAGCGCCAGGAACACGTTGGGCATGAAGCGCTCGGTCTCGAACTCGTCGTTGCCGTAGTCCACGTTGTTGCGGACGAACTGGGCGCCGAACACGAGCAGGTCGCCGCTGCCGACGGTCCAGTTGCCGGCGATGCCCGCCTGCAGCCCGGACCACTCTTCCGTCTGGGCGTCGCCTTCCGTGTCGAGGTACGACTGGTCGACGCGGAAGTACTTCAGCGCCGGGATCAGCACCAGGTTACCGGAAGCCTTGTGGAAGGCGCGCGCGGCGAGGAGCATGTCGTTGCCGCCGTCGCTCTTCTCGACGTCACCGGAGTCGAAGTCGCGCTTCTGCATCTGGCCGGCGAGTTCGACCTGGAGGTTCGCGTTCATGTCCCAGCCGTAGCCGGCGCCGAAGCCGAAGACGTTGCGGCCGCGATTGCCGTGGCCTTCTTCGGTCGTGGCGCCGTCGTCGTAGGACTCGAACGAGCGGTTGAGCCGGAGGGCGAGGTTGCCGGAGCCCATCTTGTGGCCCCAGATCACGTCGAAGGCTTCGCCCGTGAAGTTCAGCTCGTGGCCGGAGTAACCGGGCTGGATCGGCTGGCCGAGCCACGATCCGCCGAACGAGGGCGCGGTCTGCCGCAGGTGGAATGACCACACGCCGTACTTGCCGTCGAACAGGCCGGGAAGCACCGCACCGACCGCGTGGTCGCGGAACCCGATGTACGTGGACGCCGCCTCGACGTACGCGAGGTTGCCGGCGGAGTTCACCTCGGACAGGTAGGTGAACATGCCCGTCTGCTCGCCCTTCACGTAGTCGCCCGGGATCGCGAGACCCGACATGCGCGCCGACGAGGCGGCCGCGATCGCCGGCAGCGCGAGCGCGAACAGCGCCGCCGCCAGAATGCGCTTCGTTCCCTGATGCATCGTTTCATGCCTCCATGCACGTGCGGGTATGGAACTGCGGGGGCGGGCTCCTCTCTCCCGCGGCGAGAGGAGCCCGTCGAGCCTGAGGACTCACGTGGCGACAGTAGGAACCACTGCTCGCGGCGTCAACGCGCGAGCCCCGGCGTGAAACGCCGAAGGGCGCCCCGGAGGGCGCCCTTCGAATGCTGCGACTGCGAGTGCGGCGACTTACCAGGTGTACGTGGCCGACACCGTCGGGAACACGAAACCGTTGGTGAAACCGTCGACGCGGCCCTTGTTGTAGTAGCTGTTGTAGTAGAACGCGTTGTCGCCGCCCATGAGCTGCGCGAACGGGTTCTGCAGGAACGCCGGATCGAGCGTCGCGTCGAACACGAGGTTGCCCATCTTGACCGTCGTGCCGAGGTTGAACGTGAAGTAGTGCTCCTTCCACTTGTCTTCACCGCCCGTGTACTTCTCGGAGTACGAGTAGAACATGGCGTTCTGGGCGCCCGCGCGGAACGACAGCCACGGGTTCAGGTGCGTCTCGAGAGCCATGAAGACGTTCGGCATGAACGTCTGCGTGTCCTCGTTGCCGTCACCGAAGTCGCCCTTGTTCTGCGCGAAATTGGCGCCGAACACGAGCAGGTCGTCCGAACCCACGCTCCAGTTGCCGGCCGCGCCGGCCTGCCAGCCGCTGTACTTCGCGGTCGTGGAGGTCGTGCCGTTCGTCGTGGACTGGTCGATGCTCCAGTACTTGACCGCCGGGATCACCGTGAGGTTGCCCGAGGCCTTGCGGAAGGCGCGTGCCGCGAGAAGCATGGCGGTGCCGCCGTCGTCGGTCAGGGCGCCCGTGCCACCGTCGTCGAACGAGCGCTGCTGGTACAGGGCGCCGAGTTCGACCTGCGTGTTGGCGTTCATGTCCCAGCCATAGCCACCGCCGAAACCGAGGATGTTACGGCCGGTGTTGCCGTCACCTTCCTGGACTTCCGTACCGTCGTCGTACGACTCGAACGACCGGTTGAGGCGAAGGGCGAGGTTGCCGTTGCCCATCTTGTGGCCCCAGATGATGTCAAACGCCTCGCCGGCGTAGTTCGGATCGGCCGAATCGTGGCCCGTGTTGATCAGGCCGAAATTCGCGGACTGGCCGAGAGCCGGATGCGTCTGGCGAAGGTGGAATGACCACACGCCGTACTTGCCGTCGAACAGGCCGGGCAGCACCGCACCGACCGCGTGGTCGGTCAGTCCGCGAGCGACCGATCCGGCCTCGACGTACGCGAGATTGCCGACCGAGTTCACCTCGGACATGTAGGTGAACATGCCCGTGTAGTCACCCTTGACGTAGTCGCCGGGGACGTTCAGTCCCGACATACGAGCCGTCGAGGCCGCCGCCAGCACCGGCACCATGAGCGCGAGCGCGGCAGCAGCGAGAACGCGAGTTCCCTTACGCATGCTTTCTTGCCTCCTTGCAGTGTCGGGCCGGGGACCATCCGTGGTCGGCATCCCGCAGGCCCGGTCGGGGACGCCGGCGCGCCCATGGGCGCGTTGGAATGGAAAGTAGGGAGAGCCGAGGGAATCTGTCAACGGTGGAGAAGCGGGAACCCTTTGCCGGGAAAGCCGTAGGGCGCCCCTGAGGGCGCCCTTCGGTCACTTCGGACGACCGTGTCGTCAGCTCACCAGGTGTAGGTGGCCGAGACCTGCGGGAAGGCCGTGTTGCCGGCGTTGTAGCCGTTGCCACGGTAGCCGTAGTAGTCGTTGTAGTAGAACGCGTTCGAGCCGCCCATCAGCTGAGCGAACGGGTTCTGGAGGAACGCCGGGTCGAGAACGGCGTCGAACGTCAGGTTGCCGAGCTTGACCGTCGTGCCGAGGTTGAACGTGAAGTAGTGCTCCTTCCACTTGTCTTCACCGCCCGTGAACTTCTCGGTGTACGAGTAGAACATGGCGTTCTGGGCGCCCGCGCGGAACGACAGCCACGGGTTCAGGTGCGTCTCGAGAGCCATGAACACGTTCGGCATCATCATTTCGGTGTCTTCGTTGCCGTCACCGTAGTCCGACTTGTTCGAAGCGAACTGGGCGCCGAACACGAGCAGATCGTCCGAGCCGACCGTCCAGTTGCCGGCGAGACCCGCCTGCCAGCCGTTGAACTTCTGGTCGTAGTTCGTGTTCGTCTCGGTGTCCGTGTACGAGAAGTCCTGGCTGTAGAACTTCACGGCCGGGACCAGCGTCAGGTTGCCGGAGGCCTTGCGGAACGCGCGGGCCGCGACGAGCAGGTTCGTGCCGCCGTTGTCGACGTAGCCGTTCGTGCCTTCGTCGAACGAGCGCTGCTGGTAGAGGGCACCGATTTCGACCTGCGTGTTGGCGTTCATGTCCCAACCGTAGCCACCACCGAAGCCGAGGATGTTGCGGCCATGGTTGCCGTCGCCTTCTTCGACGTCCGTACCGTCGTCATACGACTGGAACGAGCGGTTGAGGCGAAGGGCGAGGTTGCCATTGCCCATCTTGTGGCCCCAGATGATGTCGAACGCTTCGCCGGCGTAGTTCGGGTCGAAACCGTCGTAACCCGAGTTGATCGGCGAGTAGTTCCACGACTGGCCGAGGGCCGGGTGCACCTGACGGAGGTGGAACGACCACACGCCGTACTTGCCGTCGAACAGGCCCGGCAGCACCGCACCGACGCCGTGATCACCGAGGTCGTCGTAGATCGAACCGGCCTCGACGTACGCGAGGTTGCCGACCGAGTTCACTTCGGACATGTAGGTGAACATGCCCGTGTAGTCACCCTTGACGTAATCGCCGGGGACGTTCAGTCCCGAGATGCGAGCCGTCGAGGCCGCCGCGACCGCCGGCACCATGAGGGCCACGGCAGCGACAGCGAAGAAACGCTTCATTCCGTTGTTCATGTCTTGAGGCCTCCTTGCGCGGAACGGGCTGGCTTTGCTTTGCCCAGAGGCACCCCTCGGCCAGTTTCGACCGGGAGCCGACGGACGTCGGAGTAAAGCCACCTTCGTTTCGCAACCGTCTGCTTCGCGGATACAACCGGGGTACATGCCAAAAGCTCCACCTCGTCCATGGGATGGAGCCCGAAGAAGAAAACCAGGACGACTCCTTCCCGGGAAGGACCCTGGCACTCGCCCGCCCGGCAAGCTAGGAAAGCGACCGGGGGCTGTCAAGGCTCGAATGCCAGCAGACGTTCTCCGGCGAGACTACGCAGAGCGTCGAGATCGGGGCCGGAACCAGCCCACGAACTGCGGCACGAGCGGCTTGTCGCACAGGGCACTGGCCGGGTCGAGCGAGCTCACACGCACCCAACCGCGGCTGTGCACGAACAGGTCGTCCGCGAGCGCGAGCCCGACGTGGCCCACCGATTCGCCCGGTGCGCGGAAGAACGCCAGGTCGCCGTGCCGCGGCGATTCGCTCGCACGCAGCGGGCGGCAGGCCGCGTGCTGGTCGCGCGCGTCGCGTGGCATCCGCACCCCCTGCTCCCCGAGCGCGAGTTGAACGAGCGCCGAGCAATCAATACCCGCCGGCGTGCGGCCGCCCCACAGGTAGGGCGTCCCCAGCAGGGACAGCAGCCTCGACTCGAGCGGCGGCGGCGCGTCCCCTTTCTCACTCAGGACCGTGCGAACCACCCAACCGCGGCGTCCATCGGGAAGCTCGACCGCCCTCCAAGCGCCCCTCGCTCGCCCCGCGATCAGCACGCTGCCGAGGAAAAGCGGACCGACCGAGAGGCCCTGGCCCGGGCGCGCCGTCACGTGCGTGATCGGGGCCGTGATCCGGGCCGTGGCCTGAGCGGACCAGCGCCGGGCGCGCGAGGCCGGGACGGGCACCAGCCCCCAGTCTCGCACCCAGCCACGATAGCCATCGGCCGCGTTTTCGACCGGGACCCAGCCCTTGCGCGCACGGCCCGTCACCCGCACGACCTCGCCCAGCAGCAGTTGCGAGCCGAGTTCGGCGCGGTGCTCGGGGGCGGTGCGCAGGTCGAGCGCGGCGCTGCACACCACGCCGTGGGTCGGCGCGGCGGTCATTCGCCCGAGGGCTGCACCAGCGTGTACCGGCCGAATCCTTCGCGGTCGGCGAACACGAACCGGTGGTACGGCTGGTTGTAGAACCAGAGCTCGAGCTGCGGCGTCGTGCTGGAGGCCGCGCGCTGCTCGATCTGGTCCGGCGGCCCGTAGCGCACGTAGATGCGCCCCATGTCCGAGCGCCAGCCCGGGCCGAAGCCGGAGAAGTGCTGGTCGGCGTAGTGCAGGCGGCGGAAGAACTCGATCTGGTACTCGTTGCGCGCGGTCTCGGGCGTCGGGTCGCGCCGCCGCCAGAAGCGCTCCCAGGCCGCGACCTGGTCGGCGGGCGGCAGGTTCCGCATGCCGTCCACTTCCTCGGGCGTGGCGATGTACGCGAGCGCGTCGAGCATCTGCACGAAATCGCGGCCGCGCGGCGGGCCGCTCTCCTCCACCTCGAAGGAGCGGCTGGTGCGCCAGCGGGACTTGCCCTCCACACGCTCGACCTCGATCACGTACGAGCCGATGAAGAGGTCCGTGCGCGAGGGCTTGACGACCACCGCGTCCGCCGAGCGCGCCTGCGTCACCGTGGTGTCCCCCTGCACGTAGGGCGTCCCGGACTCGTCGACCACGCGGTAGTGCAGTTGCACCTTCCGCGGCCACTCGCCCGGACGGCGATCGAAGGCGATCACGCGTACGGCGAAATCCTCGGCGTTCAGCCCGAAGCGTCGCGTAGGCATCACGGTGAAGGCGCCGCTCGAATCGATCACGCCCAGCTGCAGGTCGGCGAAGCCCACGGGCACGCGCGAGAGGTCCTGGAGCGAGAGCCGGTCCGAGGCTTCGGACTCGAGGTCGCTGCCGAGGTCGCGCACGCGCAGCCGCACCTTGTAGCGCCCGGGCGGCAGGTCGAACCTGCGCGTCACCAGCAGGTTGTTTCGCGGGCTGCGCGTCTGGTCGTAGCGCTCGATGAGCACGCGCCGATCGAAGCTGTCGCCGTAGAGCCGCTCGCGTGAGTCCGGCTCGAACACGATCGAGAAGCCTGCTCCGGCGCCGTAGCCCGCCGGGGTGCGCGTCCAATTCAGCTCGGAATAGGGCACCGTGAAGGTCACCCCGACCGAGGCGCGCGCGGTCGAGTCCATGGACACGACGACGTCGGCGCTGAAGTACGGAGGGGCGAACGACCGCAGCAGCGGAAGGTCCGCCGCGCCTGCGGGGGCGGCGGCGAGCAGCACGATCGAGAGCGTGAGGGCGAGAAACACGAGTCGTCGGGGCAGCACTGGCGCGGAAGCTAGCACACGGCCCGCCGAAACCCGCACCGGGAAAATGGTTCTTGACGGGCGGGGGGCGGATGCGGGAAACCATGCGTGGCCGGGCCAACCTTCCTCCAGGTGAGCTCATTGCGGATTTCATCACCCTTCCAGCTCCGGGTGCGAGGCGCTTCCTGCGCCGCCCTGCTGGCCATCCTCGTCTCGTTCGGAACCGGACGCGCCATGCCCCCCGCGCGCAGCGGCGGTCTGCCGGCACCGCTTTCCGCCGCGCGTGAGTCCGGGCTGCTCGATGTGCCGGTCCTTCCCGAGTTCCCCACGAGCGCGCAGGCGAACGACTGGCTCGTGCCCGTCGTCCTGGTGGGTTTCACGGACAGCACGTTGCGCTGGTCCGCGCCCCAGCTTCAGCACGCGCTCTTCGACACGACTCGCTCCACGGCGACCGGCTCGGTGGTGGACTACTTCGACTGGGCCTCGCGCGGCCGCGCTCGCGTGCGCTTCGAGATCGTCGCGACGGTCCAGCTCGGGCACGACCTGAACTACTACGCGAACGACCGTTACGGCGTGGACTGGCTCTCCACGCCGAACAACGACTGGGGCCTCGTGCGCGACGCCGTCGTCGCCGCCGACCCGCACGTGGACTGGCGCCGCTTCGACCGCGACGGCGACTCGTACGTGGACATGATCTGGGTCGTGCACGCCGGGATCGGCGGCGAGGGCGCCTCGTCCATGCGCAGCCTCTGGTCCATCACCAGCCGGCTCTCGGGCGGCTGGAGCGACGGCGGCGTGATCGAGACCGACGAACTCGTGCCCGGCTCCGACCGCCAGCACATGCGCGTGGACCGATTCTCGATCCTTCCCGAGCTCTCCATGTTCGTGCCCGGCGCCATCAGCGAGATCGGCGTCTACTGCCACGAGTTCGGGCACGCGCTGGGGCTGCCCGACCTGTACGACACGTCGCAGCTCGGGGGCAGCGCCAACGTCGGGCCCGGCAACTGGTCGCTCATGTCCACGGGGGCCTACGGTGGCGACGGGCATTCGCCGCAATATCCGTCACACCCGGGCGCGTGGCCTTCGCTCTACCTGGGCTGGGCCGAGAAGGTGCGGCCCGCGAACGACACACTCCTCACGCTGGCTCCGCTGGCCGACGGCGGCGGCGTCGTCGAGGTGTGGTTCCAGGGCGAATCGAGCTCCGAACACTTCCTGCTCGAGAGCCGCGCGACGAGCGGTTTCGACCACACGCTGCCCGCGCCGGGCCTGATCGTGTCGCAGGTGGACGACGCGCTCATCGGGATCCGGCTGGGCTCGAACCGCGTGAACACCGGGCCCACGCCGGGCCTGCGCATCCTCGAAGGGGACGGAGACTTCGATCTCGCCACGAGCTGGAACCACGGCGACGCGAACGACCCCCTGCCCGGAGCGCTCGGCCGCACGCGTCTCGACGACGACACGTCCCCCAACCTGCGCTCGATCGGCGGCGCGATCACCCAGATCGCACTCGAGAACATCGCCACGGTGAACGGCCGCACGCAGGTGCGCTTGCGCGTGCGCGCGCCGGGCTGGCGGTCGGTCGAGGAAGTGCCCGACCCGGCGAACGCCCCCGTCGCGGGCGGCAGCCGCGGGCGCACCGCGGTCGTGACGCCACAGGGCACGGAATACTCGGTGAGCAGCGACTCGCGCGGCGGCTCACCGCAGGTGCTGCTGCGCACGCGCTCGCTCGACGGCGTGTGGTCGGAACCGCAGATCGTGACCCAGAGCCCTTCGGCGGCGTTCGAGCCCACGATCGCGCTGCTGCCGAACAACGACCTCGCGCTCGCGTGGACCGACCTGCGCGGCGGACAGTTCCAGATCTGGTACCGCGCGCGCATCGGCGGCTGGTGGACCGCGGAGCGCCCGCTCACCAGTGCGCCCGACGGCTGCGTCTCGCCCGCGATCGCCACCGACGGGCGCGGCCGCGTGTTCGTCGCGTGGATCAAGCTGCACAACCCGCGCCCCTCGCTGCAGTTCCTCGCCTTCGGCTGGGCTTCACCCTTCGGCACGCCGGCCACGGCGAGCGACACGACCGACTTCCCGAGCGCCCCCGCCATCGCGGCCACGCCGGACGGCCGAGCGATGGTCGCGTGGTCCGACCTCGCCGGGACGCAGCCGCGCGTGCAGTTCGCGCGCTGGTCTCCCGACAGCGGCCTTTCGCCGCGCCTGCGCCTCACCTCGAGTGCGGCGTATTCCCAGCCGGCGTGCGATCTCGCGGCCGGGGCGGACGGCACGTTCCACCTCGTGTGGCAGCAGCAGACCTCCGGGCTCTCCGAAATCCACTACCAGCGCCGCCCCACCGTGGGCAGCCCATCGCCACGCGACACCGTGCTCGCCGGTTCGGGTGACGCACTGCAGTCCCCCGGCATCGTCACCGACCCGCTCGGAGGCGTGCACCTGCTGTTCGAACGCACCACGCCGTCGGGGCAGCAGTTGAACTACAAGCGCTGGGTCGCCGGTCGCGGCTGGGACAAGGGCGCCTCGACGCTCTCCGGCAGCGAAGGCAGCGTTTCGCACGCCACGCTCACGGCGATCACTCCCGGAGGGGTGAACGTGACCTACCAGAGCTCCGATGCGCTCGGCGACCATCTGGTGACGCGCCTGCGCCGGCTCGACGGACGCGCCGCGGCCGACGTGCCCGAGCCGCCCGCGCCGACGCTCGCACGCTCGGCCTTGTCGATCGCCCCGAATCCCGCGTTCGCCGGAACGGTGCTGCGCCTCCGTGGCGCGGAGTTCGCCCCCGGCGCCGCCGCGGACCTGCTCGACGCCGCAGGACGGCGGCTCGCGACCGCGCACGCCGACGGCACGGGCGAGCTGCGCTTCGGCGCCGAGGTCACGCGCGCGCTGGCGCCGGGCCTGTACTTCGCCCGGCCGCGCGCGGGCGGCCCGGCCGCACGGCTCGTGGTGATCCGCTGAAGTCCGCGCTGCTCGCCTGGCTCACCGCGCTCGCGGTGTCCACCTCGCCGCCGCTGCTCGGCGGGCTGCTGCCGCTCGAGCCGGAACTCGACTCGCGCTGGAGCGACGCCGGCGCCTGGCAGATGCCGGTCGGGGCACGCTACGAGCTGGGTGGGAACGGCGTCTCGCCGCCCTTCAAGGAGAACCGCGGCACCGAGGGCGGCCGGCGGCGTGTCACGCACCAGGGCACCGACCTCGCGAACGGGCTGGCAGGCGACACCGTGCGCGCGGCCGGCAGCGGCGTGGTGATCGTCGCGTTCGACGGTGACAACGGCAACGGCTACGGCGGGCACGTGGTCCTCGCGCACCGTATTCCGGTGGATCGGGTGGTGTACACGGTCTACGGCCATCTCGGCCGTGGCACCGTCGCGGTGAAGCCCGGCGATCTCGTGATCGCGGGCGACCCGATCGGGCGCGTCGGCCAGACCGGGCGCGCCTCGACCCCGCACCTGCACTTCGAGGTGCGCGAAGGCGACGATCCGTTCGCGCGCTGGGAAAACGCGCACGTGATCGAGCCACTGCCGTTCCTGTACGCGCGCCTCCCGGGCCAGCGCGAGGAGCCGGGACCGGATCGCGCCTACGCCGAGTGGGCGGAATACGAAGGACTGATCGCGGGACACCTCGATCCCACGGCACCGCTCACGCGCGCCGACTGGTGGCGCATTCTCTCGCGCGCGGTCGAGGACGGGCCCACGCCGACGCTTCCGGGCGCGCACCTGCGCGACTCGCTCATCGAGCACGGCGTGCTGCCCGAGGAGGAAGCCGGCGCGTCCTCGCAGGACCGCCTCGGCTGGGAGGAGTGCGCGCGCGACGTGAAGCGCCTGCACGTGATCGGCGTGCGCATGGCGCACGGTCCGTTGCCGGAGCCGGCGCACCAGGCCGAGTGCGAGTCGCGCTTCGAGCACCGCTCGCCGTCGGCCCACACGGGCGTGCTGCGCCGCCGGTCGAACGACCCGACGCTCGGAGACGTCTGCGTGCTGCTCGCCGACCTCGCCGGTCCCGCGCCCGAGGTCCAACTCAAGAGCGCCACCCCGGGCCGCGCGAAGCAGGCCAAGGTCGCCAAGGGCAAGCGCACGTCGCGGACGCGGGCCACGACCGCGAAGCAGGCGGCCTCGAAGAAGAAGAAGCGCCGCTGACGCGTGCGCGGCCCGACCCGCCGCGCGCTTGACGCTCGCGCGGCCACGGTGGCACTGTCCCGCCCGAATCCAGAGGCTGTGACGGGGACAGTAAGCCCGCGCATGGCATGAGCGAGCCGGGGACGGTGCGAGCCCGGTGCCCGCTGCGCGACGCCGAACATCACCCCCGAGCCGCCGACCGAACGCGCGATCCCGCGCCAGTAGGCCCGGCCGGAACCTCGCCGACACGAGGAGGAGCCCGCGAGGCTCCACGAGGCGGATCGCCGCGAGGCGGCCGCGAAGTTGGGTGGTACCGCGACCTCCGTCGCCCCAACGGCGTCTCATCGCCGATGGGGCGTTTTCGTTTTCGAGCCTTTCACGCATGCGGAGGATCCCATGTCGGAGCAGCCGAAGAAGCCCGGCTACCGCGACACGCTCAACCTTCCCGTCACCGAGTTCCCCATGAAGGCGGATCTCGCCACGCGCGAGCCGCAGCGCCTCGCCGCATGGACCGAGCAGGAGCGCTACGCGCAGCTGCGCGCTCTCCGCGCCGGCCGTCCGCTGTGGCTGCTGCACGACGGCCCGCCGTACTCGAACAACCACATCCACATGGGCACGGCCGCGAACAAGATCTGGAAGGACGCCGCGGTGCGCCAGGCCTCGCTCGCCGGCTTCGACGCGCCCTACGTCCCGGGCTGGGACAACCACGGCATGCCGATCGAGATGCAGGTCGGGCGCGATTTCAACGAGAAGAAGGTGCGCCCGAGCGTGCTCGAACTGCGCCGCGCCTGCCGCGAGTACGCGGACAAGTGGATCGGCATCCAGCGTGAGGAGTTCGAACGGCTCGGCGGCTGGGGCGACTGGCACCGGCCCTACCTCACCATGGCGCCGGACTTCGAGGCCGAGATCCTCGAGACGCTCGCGGTGCTGACCGAGAAGGGCTTCGTGCAGCGCGGCAAGCGTGCGATCCACTGGTGCCCGACCGATCGCACCGCGCTCGCGATGGCCGAGATCGAGTACGCGGACTCCCCTTCGCCCTCGCTCTACGTGCGCTTCCCGCTGCGCAAGGACGCCACCGGCGCGCTGGCCGCGTGGCCGGACGCGAGCGCCGTCGCGTGGACGACCACGCCGTGGACGCTGCCCGCCAACCTCGGCCTCATGGTGGACCCGGCCGCGAAGTACGCCGTCGTGCGCCTGAAAGGCCACGTGCTGATCGTGGCCGCCGCGCGCCTCGCGCCGTTCGCGGAACTGCTCGGCGAGAAGCCCGAGACGCTCGGCGAACTCGACGGTGCCGCGCTCGTGGGTTCGATCTTCGAGGCGCCGTTCGGCAACGATTCGCGCGCCGTGGACGGCACGCCGTACGTGAGCATGGAGGACGGCACGGGCATCGTGCACACCGCACCCGGCCACGGCACCGAGGACTTCATCGTCGGCGCGCGCAGCGGGCTCGGCATGAACTGCCCGGTGGACGAAGCGGGCAAGCTCACCGCGGACGTGCCGCACTTCGCGGGCCGCAGCGTGCTCGACGTGAACGACGACATCACCGCGTGGCTCGGCACCGAGGGCAAGCTCCTGCACTCGTCGAAATTCACGCACTCGTACCCGCACTGCTGGCGCTGCCGCAAACCCGTCATCTTCCGGGCGACCGACCAGTGGTTCATGATCGTGGACCACGACGGCCACCGCGACCGCTGCGTGGACGCGATCGAGCGGCAGGTCTCGTGGGACCCGGCGAGCGCGCAGAACCGCATCCGGGAGGCGGTGAAGAGCCGCCCCGACTGGTGCCTCTCGCGCCAGCGCTCTTGGGGCGTCGGCATCCCGGCCGTGTACTGCGAGGGCTGCGGCGAGCCGAGCCTCGATCCCGCGATCATGAGGCAGGCCGCCGCGCTCACGCGCGCGCACACGTCGGACGTTTGGTTCGAGCGTCCGGTCGAGGACTTCCTGCCGGCGGGGCACACGTGCCGCAAGTGCGGCGCGAAGGGTCCGTTCCGCAAGGAGACGGACGTGCTCGACGTCTGGTTCGACTCGGGCTCGACGCACCGCGCGATCCAGGTGACGCACCCGGAGCTCAAGCGCGGCTGGGACCTCGCGCGCGAGGGCAAGGCCGAACTCGTGTACTTCGAGGGCCCGGACCAGCACCGTGGCTGGTTCAACTCCTCGCTCATGGTCGGCGTCGGCGCCGAGAACCACGCGCCGTACACGAAGGTGTGCACGCACGGCTGGGTGCTCGACGCCAAGGGCCACGCGATGCACAAGTCGCTCGGCAACGTCGTCTCCCCGCTCACGCTCATCAAGCAGCACGGCGCCGACGTCGTGCGGTGGTGGGCGCTGTCCACCGACTGGCGCGGTGACGTGCGCGTCGGCGACGAGATCATGCAGCGCGTCGCGGACGCCTACCGCAAGGTCCGGAACACGTTCCGCTTCCTGCTCGGCAATCTCGCGGACTTCTCCCCCGGAAAGGCCGTGCCGCGCGAGAAGCTCTCGGCGGTCGACCGCGCGTTCCTCGATCATCTCGACGCACGGCTCGCGAAGATCCGCTCCGACTGGGCGGCGCTGCAATTCCACAAGGCGCTCGACGGCGTGCTCGACGTGTGCACCGTGGACCTGTCCGCGATCTACCTCGACGTGAGCAAGGACCGGCTCTACACGCTGATGCCGGACCACGCCGCGCGGCGCTCGGCGCAGACCGTGCTCTGGCGTGCGTTGCGCGAGCTCACCCTGGCCGCCTCGCCCGCGCTCGTCTTCACGGCGGACGAGACGTGGCAGCACCATCCGGGGCTGCTCGCCGAATGCGAGAGCGTGCACTTCGCGGAATGGGCGGCGACGGGCGACGGGAACAGCGACGAGTGGATGTTCCTGCGCGAAGTGCGCGACGTCGTGAACGCGGCGATCGAGCCGCTGCGTGCCGCGAAGACGCTCGCGACGACGGCCGAGGCCGAGATCGTGCTGACCGCGCCGCCGGCGTGGATGCAGCGGCTCGCGCCCTACGCCGGCGAGCTCGAGTCGTTCCTCATCGTGGCGAAGGCGACGCTGGTCGAAGGCGCGGCCGGGGCCGAGCCCGCGGTCGAGGTCGTGAAGTCCGCGCTCACGAAGTGCGACCGCTGCTGGACGTTCCGCTCCGACGTCGCGGCACGGGGCGAGGCGCAGCTCTGCTCGCGTTGCGCGGAGGCGCTCACGGCACAGGGGCGCTGAGCGGCCCGGGTCACCCGAAGCGAAGAGCCCCGCGTTCCGGACGCAAGGAACGCGGGGCTCGTGCTTTTCGCGAAGCCGCGGCGCAGCCGCGCGTCAGCCCTGGTCGAGCGGCAGTTCGACCTGGCGCGGGTAGCGGCGCTTGAGGTCCTCGACCAGCCTGCGGAACGCCGGGGTCTCGCCCTGCAGCGGCACCGAGTCCGTGTCGATCTCCATGACCTCCGTGTAGGCCCGAGCCCGCACCATCCACGCGTCGTACGCGTCGCTCAACCGCCGGATGTAGTCGATGCCGATGCCCTTCTCGCTTTCACGGCCGCGCTGCGCGATGCGGCCCATGAGCGTCTCCGGGCTGGCCTTCAGGTAGAGGATGACGTCGGGCTTCCGGAGAAAATCCACCATGACGCCGAACAACGAGGTGTAGTTCTCGTAATCCACCTGCGTCATCGAGCCCTGCGCGTGCAGTACGCGCGCGAAGATCTCGGCGTCCTCGTAGATCGTGCGGTCCTGGATGAAGGGCAGCGAACCCTTGCTGATCTCGACCTGGGCCTTGAAGCGCTCGCTCAGGAAGTAGATCTGGAGATGGAAACTCCACCGCGGCATGTCCTTGTAGAACGGATCGAGGTAGGGGTTCTGGATGACCGGCTCGTAGTACGCCACCCAGCCCAGTTCCTGGCTCAGGCGAGTCGTGAGCTCGGTCTTGCCCACCCCGATGTTCCCGGCGATCGCGAGGAAGAATCCCGGGTTCGCGGCGCCCTCGCGTGAAACGGCGGTTTGCACGTCCATGTCGTCATCCTGCCGAGAAGTGACACTTCCAAAACCTTTGCGCCGGGGCCGAGTGCCATAGTTCGGGCGTCGCGAGGGCGGAAGAAAAAAACCGGAACCGCAGCACCGGTCCAAGCGTCTATCGCAGTACACAAAGTTTGGGGGGCGAGTTCGAAGAAACTCGCGTGCGGCCCGCGACTCCGAGAACGACCCCCCCGTTTCGTGACGAACCCCGCTCGGGATTCCCGGGCGGGGTTTCGCTTTCGGCGCCGCGGTGAGCGCACGCTATCGGCGCCGGGGCGCGAGCGTCAAGACTTCGCGCTCGTGCGCGCTCGTGAGGACGGGAAATCGCGTCAGTCGTCCTCGCCGTCGTCCGCGCCGGGCAGTTCGGGCCGCCGGAATCGCGCCGCGTCGATGCCGTGCTTGCGCATGAGGTCGTGCAGCGTCGGCCGGCTGACGTCCACGTCCTTCGCCGCGCGCGTGATGTTGCCCGCGTTGCGCGTCAGCGCCTCGACGAGCAGGCGCCGCTCGACCTCGTCGCGCGCCGCCTGCAGCGTGGGCAGCCCCTCCTGAGTGCCGCCCGCGGGCTCGAGCTCGAGGTCCTCGGGGCGCAGGTACGAGTCCTGCGACAGGATCGCGGCGCGCTGCACGCGGTTCTCGAGCTCGCGCACGTTGCCCGGCCACGGATGCGCCGCCATCGCGCGCAGCGCCGCCTGCGTGAACCCCTTGAGCTTGCGCTTGTGCTGGCGGCCGTAGAACTCGAGGAAGTACTCCGCGAGCAGGCGCAGGTCGTCGCCGCGTTCGCGCAGCGGCGGCACGAGGATGCTCACGACGCTCAGGCGGTAGAAGAGGTCCTCGCGGAAGTTGCCGCTCGCGCGCATCTCGCGCAGGTCGCGGTTGGTCGCGGCCACGACGCGCGCGTCCACGGTCATGGGATCGCGGCCGCCGACGCGCTCGACCACGTGGTCCTGCAGGAAGCGCAGCAGCTTCACCTGGAGGTGCGTCGGCAGGTCACCGATTTCGTCGAGGAACAGCGTGCCCTTGTCGGCCAGCTCGAACTTGCCCTCGCGCGTGCGGTAGGCGTCCGTGAACGCGCCGCGCTCGTGCCCGAACAGCTCGCTCTCGAGCAGCGCCTCGGGGATGGCGCCGCAGTTGATCGGCACGAACGGCTCCTCGCGGCGCTGGCTGGCCTGGTGCATCGCGTGCGCGACGAGTTCCTTGCCCGTTCCGTTCTCACCGACGATCAGCACGGTGGCGTCCGTGGGCGCGACACGCTGGATGAGCCCGAACACCCGGCGCATGGCTTCGGATTCGCCCACCAGCCGGTGGTAGCGCTTGCGCGAGGCGGGCGCGTCGGGCGACTGCGCGAGTTCGATGTCGCGGATGTGCACCGCGCGCCGCAGGATGACACGCAGCTCCTCGAGCTGGATCGGCTTCGCGTACCAGTCCACGGCGCCGCGACGGATCGCGGCGAGCGCGTTCTCGCGGCTGTCGTTGCCCGTGACCATCACGACCTTCGTGGCCGGATACTCCTCGATGATCTCGTCGAGCAGGTCGAGCCCTTCCGGCTGGCCACCCGCGGGTCCGAGCGTGACGTCGAGCGTGACGATGCCCGGCTTCACCTCGCGCATGACCTGGCGTGTCTCGGCCGCCGAGCCCGCGGTGTGCACCTCGTACTCGTCCGCGAGGCCCCAGCGCAGCTGGTTCCGGATGGAATCTTCGTCGTCGACGATCAGGATCTTTTCGAGGCTCATGACTCGGGGGTTCCGCTGGCTGCCGGTTCGCGCGCGCCGCTCTCGAGGCCGGCGGGCACACGCAGGGTGAAGGTCGTGCCCGCACCGGGACGGCTGCGCACGAGGATGCGGCCGCCGTGAGCTTCCACGATGGTCCGGCATTGCGCCAGTCCGATGCCCAGCCCGTTGGGCTTCGTGGTCGAGAACGGCCGGAAGAGCCGCGAGCGCACGAACTCCTCGGTCATGCCGCGGCCCTCGTCCCGCACGCTCAGTTCGAGCGTCGCCGGCCCGGCGCCGGCGCCGGTGACGGCGGCGGTGAGCGCGATCTCGCCGGGACCCGCCATGGCTTCGCGCGCGTTCGTGAGCAGGTTCACGAGCACGCGCACCATCTGCTCGCGGTCCACCACCACCTCGCCGGTCCCGTGCAGCTCCACCGAGACGTGCACGCCGGGCGTGGCGCCGAGCGCGAGGCCGGACTGCGACAGCGCCTCGTCCACGAGTTCGCCGAGCGCGCACGGCGCGAGCTGCAGGTGCAGCGAGCGCGACACGCTCGAGACCTGGCTCATGAGTTCGCGCAGCGACTTCACGGTGCGCTCGACGACCGACATGGCGTCGCGCTGGAACTCGGGATTGCCGAGGTGGCGCTTCGCGTTCTCGACCACGAGCGAGAGCCCCGACACCTGGTTCTTGATGTCGTGCAGCACGAAACTCGAGAGCCGGTGGAGCGACTCGAGCTGGCGCGCCTCGACCATGAGTTCGGCCTGCCGCGAGAACCACAGCGCCGCGCCGAGCTGGCGCGACATGGCCGCGAGGAACTCGACGTCCTCGAGCGTCCACTCGTCCCCGCCGCGCTTCTCGGACACCCAGAGCACGCCGAACAGCGTGCCGTCCACGACGAGCGGGGCGCACACCGCCGCATGCAGCGCCTCGATCGTCCCGCGGTTCTCGACGAGCATCGGGATGAGGTCGAGGTCGCCCTCGAGCTCGCGGAAGACGACCGGCCACTGCGTGCGCTCGAGCCGCTCGACGAGCGGGTTGCCGGGCGAGAGCCGATCGTCCACGCCCTCTCCGCCGTGCAGCCGGCGCAGGGCGTCGCCCGCCGCGTCGCGCACGTGCACGGCGATGCGCGACGCCTCGAACACGCTGCCGACGAGCGCCTCGATCTGCGCCGCGACCTGTTCGGGACGTGCGCTCGGCGAAAGCGCCGAGCTGACGCGCTCCCACTCGCGCCGATAGTCGTAGCGGTTCGCGTAGAAGTTGCGGTCCACGAAGCGCCGGATGCGCCGGCTGGTCGCCGGACTCACCATGAGCACGAGCCCGCCACCGCCCACGAAGAGCAGGAACGCGACCGTGACGCCGAGCTTCCACTGCGGCGAGAGCACGGGCAGCACGCGGCTCAGCACGAGCATGCTGAGCATGAACGCGCCGGCGAGGGTGAGCGAGACGGACGAGTAGTAGATCACCGGCCGCGCGACCGGAATGCTCATGTCCGAGAGCCGGCGTTTCGCGAGCGCCATGGCCGCGGCCGAGCCCGCGACGAACATCATCGGCGCGGTGGCGACGAGCCAGCTCACGCGCATCCCGCCGTAGAGCAGTCCGGCCGAGACCACGAGCAGCTCGGAAAGGATGGCGGTGAGGATCGCGAGGAAGAGCGGGCGCAGCCGCTTCTGTCCGTCCGCGGGCGACGTGCGCAGCATGCTCTCGAGGTTCATGAGCACCGCGACCATCGCGACGACGAGATAGATGAGGTAGAGCTTGCCGATCGGCCCGAACACGACCACGGACTCGGGCCCGTGCCCCTGCACCGACTCGACGACGAACGGCGTGCCCGCGGCCGCCGTGAGCACGACGCAGCCGAGCAGCGACAGCGACAGGTAGGCGCCGGCGTTGCGGAGGTGATGGCGCGGCTCGGCGCGGCCGAGCACGACGCTGAGCGTCAGCCACAGCCACGAGACGAGCGCGGAGTTGCGCGCGAGGTAGGTCGCCCACGTGCGCCCGGACAGCGCGTCACCGGCGTTCACCATGCCGAGCGTGCCGGCCTGGAACGCGGCGAGCGACAGGAAGGCCGACGCGAACAACAGCGTCGTCAGCCAGTGCCCGCGGCGCAGCAGCACGAGCAGGCCGATCGCCGAGAGCAGCAGCGCACTCGCGGTGACGATCGCCGCCTGGATCGGTGACGCGTGCCAGCTCCACTCCAAGGGCATGCCTCCCACGTTCACTGCTCCGTCAGGCGGAGGAGTTCCTCCGCCGCCGAACGCCGCACCACGGGATCGAGCGCCCGCCGTGAGAGTGCTTCGAGGACTTCCCGGCTGCGCGCGGCACCGCCGGGAAGATGCGCCCCCAACCGCGCGCCGCGCAATGCGGCGTCCTCCGTGGCGGAGTCCCCGGGGAACTGGCGCCAGAGCGCGACGAACGAAGACTCGGCGCCGGCGAGCTGGCCCGTGACGAGCAGCAGTTCCGCGCGCACGAGCCCGGCCTGGCGCCGGACCTGCGGGTCGAAGTTCGTGGCGACGAGGTAGCCGAGCTTCTCGATCTCCTGCTGGCCCTGCACGCGCGCGAGTTCGGCCTCGCCCTGCTCGAAGGGGTGCTGCACGAGCCGCTGCACCGCGCGGAACGCGAGCGGGTGCGTGGGCTGCGAGGCGGACAGCGCGAGGTATTCGGCGCGCGCGTTGATCCAGTCGCCGCGCCGTTCGAGCAGCCGCGCGCGCTCGAAGTGCGCCGGGGCGCCGAGCGCGCCGGGGTCGACCCAGCGGCGCAGCACCGCGTCGTACGCGGCGATCGCCGAGTCCGCCCGGCCGAGGCGCTCCCACGCCTGCGCCGCGACGAAGAGCGCGTTGCCGACGACACGCCGGCTCGAGCCGATCTGCGCCGCCCAGCGCGCGTAGTGGTCCTCCGAGTCGGGCGCGCCCGCGTCGAGCGCGCCCTGTGCCATGACGAGCACACGCGCGGCACGCTCGCCCTGCGGCGCTCGCTCGAGCGCCCTGCGCCCGCCCGCGAGCGCCTCGGCCGCGAGGCCGCGGTGCACGTGGAGCAGCGCCAGCGCGTCGCACAAGACGAGCGAGTCGCGGCCGTGCACGCGCGCGGCCGATTCGACGTAGCGTGCCGCGGTCGCGGCGAACAGCGCTTCGGCGCGCTCGGGCATTCCGCGTCGCTCGAGTTCGTGCGCGGCCTGCAGTGCGGACTCGACGACCTCGGGCGCGGGCCCGCCGAGATCGTCGTCCGTCATCGGGTCCATGGCGGCGACCGCCTCGCGCTCGGCGAGCGCCTCGTCGAAGCGGCCGAGCCGTTGCAGGGCGGCCGCACGCGAGAGGTGCGCGGGAATCGTGATCGCGCTGAGCGCCGCGTACTCCTCGAGCACGACCGCGAGCCGCGCGGCGCAGGTCGAGTCGTCCCCGCCGCGCGCGGGCAGTTCGGCCCACAGCAGGGCCGCGCCGCCCGAGGCGAGCGCGACGTGCCGCGCGGCGCCGCCCGCCGCGGGCGGGCTCGCCCAGCGCGCCGCGGGGTACGCGAGCCGCACTCTTTCGGCCTCGCGCGCGACCTGCTCGACGCGCGCGGGCTCGGCCTTCGCACCGGGCAGCTTCGCCGCCTCGGCACGCGCGTGCCAGAGCGCGCGCTCCGCCTGCCAGCGCTCCCACAGCAGCGGATCGCCGCAGCCGCTCGCGCCGAACGCGAGCGCGGCCAACGCCACCGCGGCGAGCGCGGCGCGGAGCGGGCGGGGGCCGCCGCTCACCGGTCGTCCTCCCCCGGCACGAGCGCGCTCAGGTAGAGCAGCGTGCCGGCGCCGGCGGCGAGCCCGAGCACGCCGACACGCACCGCCGCGTTCGCGACCGCCACGAGCAGCACGCCCTCGGGCAGCACGGCGACGAGCGCCGCCGGGCGCGACAGCAGCACCTGCAGCGGCAGCGCGAGCAGCGAGAGGGCCGCGCTCGCGACCAGCGCGGGCAGCAGGCCGTGCGCCCACGTGCGCGGGAGCGCGAACAGCGCACGGCGCGATCCGCGCGGATCGAGCATGACCATCGGCACGGCGTAGAAGCACGCCGCCTTCACGAAGAACACGAGCGCCGCGAGCGCCTGCGGGGCGAGCGAGCGCGACAGCCCGGACAGCCGCACCTGCTCGAGCGCGCCGAGTCCCACATGCCCGAGCACGGTGACGAGCGTGACGGGAGCCGACGCCGCGAGCAGCGCGAACCGGTGCCGCCACATGAGCGCGCGCGCCTCGCGCGCGTGCAACGGCGCACCGCGGAAGCGTTCGGACCACAGCAGCGCCGCGACCCCGGCCGCGAACGGCGCGACCGCCGCGTCGAGTACGAGCTGCGCCCACTTCCACAGGCCCGGCAGGCGCGCGTACAGCTCGGGATAGCGCAGCGCGTCGTCGCCCGAGGCCCAGCGCACGAGCGGCGCCATGAACCACGACAGCGCCGGATGCGGCGCGAAGCCGATCGCGAACAGCACGAGCACGCACGCGAGCAGGTAGCGCGCCCACGGCCGCCAGAGTTCCGCGCGGCCCGCCTCGCGCAGCGTGCGCCACGGGCACTGTGCGCCCAGCGCGAGCTGCTCGAAGACGTTCATCGTGCGGCGGGGCTGCCCGCGGCGGCTGAGGCCGAATCGGCGGACGCGCTCGAGTCGGCGGCCGGCGCGGCTCCGCCGGTCGCCGCCGGCGCCGCCACCGCGCGCGCGAACACACCCGGCATCTCGCGCGCCACACGCGTGGCGAAGTCCTCGACCCGCGCGCGCGCCGCGTCGAGGTCGCCGTCCGGCGCCACGGATTCCACGCGCACGAACGCGCCCCAGGAGCGGTTGTCGAGCGCACCCGTGAACGCCATGCGGCGGCGAAACGCGCCGACGTCGCTCGTGGAAAGGCCGTTCGTCGTCCACCAGTACCAGACGACGCGCTTGAGCTTCTGGCGCTCGGTCTGGAACGTGTTCACCTCGAGTCCCTCCGGCGAGCCGTCGGCGATGCGCGCGTGCCCTTCGCGTTCGATCACGAAGCCCTGCGACTCGTAGCAGAGCAGCGGGTCGTGCGCGCCGTAGCGCCGGTTCTGGTGATACACGATGCACAGCCACACGGGCTGGCTGCCGTTCTCGTAACGCCGGATGAGGATGTCGTCCGCCTGCAGTTCCTCGACGACGGCGTCCTCGAACGAAAGCTCCGTGCCGCTCCACGGCCCGAACGCGGCCGGCACCTGCTTGAGCACGCCGCGGCCGAGCGCGAGGTTCTCGGGCGGGTTGAGCACCACGGCCGCGGCCGTGAGCGCCATGAGCACGAACGCCGTGACGAAGCGCATCATCGCTTCGCCTCCTTCGGCGTGAGCGCCGCGCGCATCGCGAGCAGCAGCGCGAGCGACACCGCGTACATCACGTAGCCCGAGGCGTCGTGGAACTTGCCGGTCGCCGCCACGACGCTCGTGCGGTCGGCGACGATGACGAGCACGGTGAGCCGCGCGATGTTGCCGGCGAGCGCGATCGGCACCGCGGCGAGCATCACGGCCCAGCGGCGCCACATGCCGCCGCTCTGGAAGTAGGCGAACAGCGTGCCGGTGGCGACGAGCGCGAGCAGGCTGCGCAGGCCGCTGCACGGGTTCTCGACTCGCAGTTCGCCCGTCGGCAGGAACAGCGACATACCCGAGCGCGTGACGTGCGCGCCCGCGAGCTTCGCCCCCGCGACCGACGCCTGCACCGCGAGCTCCTTGAGACCGTAGCTGAGCGTGTTCATGACGACGGGCGGGAACGTGAGCATGAACGCGAGGTAACCGAGCGGGAACGCGAGCATGTGCGTCACCGCCCGGCCGAAGAACGTGAGCGAGAGCCCGAACAGCAGCGGCAGGATCGACCAGCCCTGCAGCGCGAACAGGTCCGCGCGCGTGCCGAACACCTGCATGAGGCAGCCGAGCGCCACGAGCGCGAGCCCGGGCGCGAACGGCTTCACCTCGAGCCGTCGCAGCTTGGGCCAGCGCAGCCACACGAGCGCCGCCGACGTGAGCGGCACGAGCGGGCCGTGCGAGTAGTTGTCGTTCGTCGACCACGTCTCCCAGAGCCCGGCGCCCGTGCGGTGGTACATCACCACGGCGGCGGCGAACAGCGCGAGCGCCTGCGCCCACGCAAGCTCTCGGGGCGTGCCGGAGGCACGCGGCATCGAGAAGTCGGCGCTCATCGCGTGCCTCGCATGGTGAAGAGCGTCATTCCGGTGCGCACGAGGATCTCCAGGTCGAAGGCGATCGACAGCCGGTCGAGGTACTCGCGATCGAGCGCCACCTTGCGCTCCATCGGTATCTCGTCGCGCCCGTTGATCTGCGCCCACCCGGTGAGGCCGGGCAGGAGCGCGTCCACGCCCTGACCCTGCCGCATCGCGATGAGGTCGTACTGGTTGTACAACGCCGGGCGCGGCCCGACCAGCGTCATGTCGCCCCGGAGAATGTTCCAGAGCTGCGGCAGCTCGTCGAGCGACGTGCGGCGGATGAACGCGCCCACCTTCGTGACGCGCACGACGCCGGGCTGGACGAGATGCGTGGCGAGATCGGGCGTGCCCACGGCCATGCTGCGGAACTTGAAGAGCACGAACTCGCAGCTGCCCCGCCCGCTGCGGCGCTGAGTGAAGAGCACCGGCCCTTCGGACTCGAGCTTGATCGCGATCGCCACCGCGAGCATGACCGGCGAGAACACGACGAGCGCGACCGCCGAGAGCAGCACGTCGAGCGCGCGCTTCGCGAAGGCGTGCAGCCCCGTGGGCCGGGGCGGGATCGCGCGTCCGTTCGTCTCGACCACCGCCTCGGCGAGCGTCTCGACGAGCTTCGCACCGAGAGCACGGCGCGAGTGCTCGCGCTCGACGAACGCCGGGCCGCCGGAGGCGAGCTGCGCGCGCAGCGCGGGCTCGGCCACGAGCCGGCGCACGGCGGCGGCGATGGAAGCGGCGTTCTCGGGCTCGGCGACGAGCCCGCCGCCCGATTCCTCGACGACGCGCGCGGCGTCCCCGCGCACGGCGGCGACGACCGGACAGCCGGTCGCGAGGTAGTCGAACAGCTTCACGGGGATGGTCTCGCCCGCGAACTCGCTGCCGCGGGTGGTCGCGATCGCGGCGTCGGCCTCGTGCAGCAGCGCCACGAGCTGCTCGGGCGGCACGCTCTCCTCGAACGTGCAGTTCGTCAGGCCGAGCTGTTTCACGCGGCGTTCGAGCCCCTCGCGCGCGACGCCGTCGCCCACGAAGCGGAAGCGCACGGGTTCGTCGCGGAGCAGGTCCGCGGCCTCGACGATCGCGTCCATGCCGTGCACGAGCCCGTGCGTGCCGGCGTAGAGCACGGTGAACGGGCGGCCCTCGATCGCGGCGTCGCGCGCACCGTGGCGCGCTTCGTCGCGCGGATGGAACAGTTCGGTGTCCGCGCCGTTCGGCAGGAAGACGAGCTTGCGCTCGGGAAAGCCGCGCGAGGCGAGCTGGCGCCGCATGCCCGGCGTCACCACGAGGATGCGCGCGGCGCGCGACTGGAAGAAGCGCGACACGCCGTCGAGCACCTTCGCGACGAGACCCGGGCGCATCTCACCGAGCGCGATCGCCGCGTGCGGCCAGTCGTCGCGGCAGTCGTTCACGAACGCCGCGCCGTGCCACTTGGCGGCGAGCCACGCGGTCACGCCGTGGAAGAGCGGCGGCGTGGTCGCGACGACGACATCCGGGCGCTCGCCGCCGAACATCGCGGGAATCGCCGAGAGCGCGAAGCTCAGGTGGTTCCACAGCCGCGTGATCGGCGTCTTCTTCGGCGTCGCGTAGAGCCACACGCGGTCCACCGGCAGACCGTCGTGCGTCTCGCGACGGCGCTTGATGCCGGCGTACTCGGGCCGGATCACGCCGCTCGGATGGTTCGGCAGTCCCGTGACCACGCGCACGTCGTGCCCGGCCCGGCGCAGGGCGCGAGCGAAATGCCACGCGCGCGCGGGCGCCGCCCCGGTCTCGGGCGGGTAGTACTGCGTCACGAACAGGACCGACAAGCGTTCCTTCGCCATGACTCCTTACGCCGCGGTCGCCACCACGAGCTGGCGCCTCGCGACCGAGTGCCCGAGCTGCCACTGGCTCTGCAGCGGCGCCATGAACGTCTGGTACACCGGCTCCGGCAGCGCGCCGAGTCCGCCCCAGTACAGTTCGTGATGCACCATCTTCAGGCCGTTGCTCTCGAAGATCTGGCGGATCTCCGTCGGCGGGAACGGGCGCTCGACCGCGTACGCGTGCCGCTCACCGTCCGGCGCGACGTACTCCTGGTGCACGGCGTCGCCACGCAGTTCGTTCAGCCGCTGCACGTGTTCGGGATGCGCGCCGTTGATGTCGCCGACCACGAGCACGCCGCCCTTCTTGAGGTGCTTGCGCGTCTGCGCGAGGAACGCCTCGAGCGGGTCGATGTGCGAGAGCGCGTTGTACACCCAGACGAGGTCGTAGTCCGCGTCCCACTCGCGCGTGAGGTCCGCGCGCACGTACTTCACCGGCAGCTTCTCCTTCGTCTGCTCGGCGTGGAAGGCGAGCCGCTTCTCGGCCGCGTCGAGCCGGTCCGGGCGCAGGTCCGCGCCCACGACCTCGGAGCCGACCGAGGCGTAGAGCATCGAGTAGGTGCCGAAGCCCGAACCCGCATCCATCACGCGAGGCGTGCCGCCGATCGCCTTGGCACGATTGACGATCCAGCGCGCGGTCCAACCGGCCTCCGAGCGCCAGAAGCCGCGCAGGTAGCGCCGAATCGCGGCCTCGTCGCCGGGCTTCGGGAGCTTCTTGTAGTAGTCCGCGAACGCCTCGCGCTCGCCGTCGGGCAGGCGCGACTGCACCGGGCCGTATTCCTTCTCGATCGTCCAGCGCACGAATCGTTCGAAGCGCTCGCGCGCCGTTCCGCTCGTTCCGCTCATCTCGTCCTCCCGGTGCTCGCGTGCTCCGCGCCGCCCTCGCCGCTCTCGCCGCTCACGACTTCGCTTCCTTGCGGCCCGGCTTCGCGCGCCGTTCCTTCACCCACTTCGCCAGCTTCGCCCGTGTGCGTCCGACCGCCACTTCGACCGCGTTCGGCGCCGCCCACAGGGGGCCGCCGCCGAGCCGGTCCGACATCACCACGGACTCGCCGCCGAGCTGCTTCTTGAACGTCGTGTTGCCGCCCCAGTTCATGTGCGTCCAGCCGCCGTCGCGCGCCCGCCGCAGCGCCGCCCACGCGACGAGCGCGTTCGCGCCGGCCTTGCGGCCCTCGGGCGTCGAGGCGTTCGCACGGTAGTCCACCATGCCGTTCGCCGCGCGACCATAACCGGACCCGGCGTGCACCACACCTTCGTGCACCGCGAGCAGCAGCCACTGCCACGGCAGCTCCCACTCGCGCCAGTCCTCGCCCGGCGCGGGACGCTCGACCATCGGCGTCGGCGTGCCGTGCCCGAGGCGCGCGTCGTTGTCGAACTGCAGCTGGCGGAACGCCCGGAAGTGTTCGGCGGTCGTGCCTTCGATCACTTCCCAGCCGGCCTTCTCGAGCTTGCGGATCTGGCGGCGCTTGTCGGGGTCGAGCGAGGCGAGCAGCTTTTCGTCGTCGAGCGCGAGGTCCTTCACGATCGTCGTACCGCGCGCGAGCGCTCCGCGCCCGAGCGTCGAGGCGGGCAGGAAGACGCGCACGCGGTCGCCCGCGCCGGCGCGCTGCGCCTGCTCGAACGCCCACGCCGCGGTCTCGCGGTCGAGCCCCATGTCTCCCTCGGCCCCGCCGCGTTCGAACGCGACCTGCGTGCGCCACGGCCAGCCGCAGTGCCAGCCCTGCTTCTCGCGGCGCAGCACGAGCAGCGCGCGCCGGCCGCCGTCGTCGGCGAGCACCGCGCGCGCGTGCCGGCCGTGCTTCGCCTCCCACTGCAGCCAGTCGAGGCGCAGCGCGAAATGCGCGTACGGGGCCTTCGCGAGCCGGGCGCTCCAGGCGCTCGTGAACTCCTCGGGCAATGCGGTCGTGGTGTCCCAGATCCTGTGCTTGGGCTGCACTTTTCGGTGATCCTCCCCGTCGCGGCCTCCCGGCCGCGAACGCTCCTTCGTCATCGGCCGTCGCGGCGCGTTTCTCGCGCCCTGCGGCGGCCCCCCGGCGGACGGGTCTCAGGACCCGCGCGCCAGCACTTCCCGGTACAGCGCTTCCGTGGTCCCGACCATGCGCTCGGCCGTGAACCGCTCCCGCCAGCGCCGGTGCCCGGCTTCGCCGAAGGCGGCCAGCGCGGCCCGGTCGGCCAGCAGGTCCGCGAGCGCCGCCCCGAGCGCCGCGGGTTCGCCCCCGGGCACGATGCGGCCGTTCACGCCGTCGGCGACCGCCTCGGGGTTGCCGCCGATCGCGGTCGCGAGCGTCGCGCGCGAGGCGCGCATCGCCTCGAGCAGCGTCACCGACAGTCCCTCGCGCGAGCTCGACAGCACGAACAGGTCGCACGCGCGCATGAGATCCGGTACGTCGAGCCGGGCGCCGAGGAACCGCACGCGCTCGCCGAGGCCGAGTGCTGCGTGCAGCGCCTTCAGCTCGGCTTCGAGCTTCCCCTCGCCCGCGATGAGCAGCACCGCCTCGGGCACGCGCTTCACCGCTTCGGCCATGCCGCGCAGCAGCACGTCCTGCGACTTCTGCACCGTGAGGCTGCCGACCGTGAGCGCGAGCGGCTGGTGCGGCGACACGCCGAGCGAAGCGCGCACGGCTTCACGGTCGCGCGCATCCGCGCTCGGCGCGGGCTCGTCCGCGATGCCGTTGAGGATCGTGACGAAGCGCCGCGCGTGGTCGCCCAGGCGCGCGACGTGACTCTCGCGCGAGGCTTCGCACACGCAGATGACGCGGTCCGACATCGCCGTGAGCACGGGCTCGACGAACGCGTACAGCCGTCCGCCGCGGCCCGGGTAGTGGATGCTGTGCTCGGTGCGCACGACCGCGCGCACGCCCGCCATGCGCGCCGCCACGGTGCCGTAGGTGGCCCCGATCGGGTTGTGCGCGTTGACGACGTCGATGCGGCGCTCGCGCAGTTCGCGCGCGAGCCGCAGCAGCCCCTGCGCACGCGCGCCACCCTTGCCGAGCAGCAGCGTCTCGGCGCCCGCGGCCGCGGCCGCCTCCAGCGCCGGGCCGCCGCGATTGAGCGCGATCACGGTGGAGTGCACGTCGGGGGCGGCGAGGCGCACGTGTTCGATCACGAGCGACTCGGCGCCACCCTGATGCATGGCCTCCACGACGTGCGCGACGCGGATCATGGGCGGCTGCCCTCCGCGGTGCCCGCGAAGAGCGCCCAGAGCTTCTCGAAGTTGCGCTCGACGTCGAACGCCTCGCGCACCTCGGTGCGCGCGATCGCGCTCAGGCGGTCGACTTCGGCGGCGTCGCCGATCAGCGGCTCGATCGCGCTCGCGAGATCTTCCGGGTCGCGCTGGTTCGCGAGCGCGCCGGTGCGGCCGGGCACGACGATCTCCTCGAGGCCCGCGGCGCGCGTGCCCACGACGGGCAGGCCCGCGGCCATCGCCTCGACGACGACGTTCGGGATGCCGTCCATGCGGCCGTTGGCGAGCACGACGCTCGGCGCCACGAGCAGCCACGCCGCCGCGTAGTGCGGCGCGAGCTGGTCGTGCGTGAGCGAGCCGCACCACTGGATCTGTTCCATCACGCCGCCTTCGCGTGCGAGCGCCTCGAGATTCGCGCGCTCGGGTCCGTCGCCGACCACGACGAGCTTCGGCGTGACGCCGCGCCGCTTGAGCACGGCCATCGCCTTGAAGAGGTCGTCGTAGCCCTTCGTGCGGGCGAGCCGCCCGACGATGAGCAGCGTGGGTTCGGTCGCGCGCGCGCGCACGATCGAGCCGAAGCGCGACAGGTCGGTGCCGTGGTAGAGCCAGTGCACGCGCGCTTCGGGCACGAGCCTGCGCACCATCTCGGCGTTGCCGCGCACGCAGCACGTCATGAAGTCGGCGGCGCGCGCCTTCTGCGGCAGGAACTCCTGCATGCGATACAGGTCGCCGCCCGCGTGCCCGGCCATGCTGAAGCGCTTGCCGGTCAGGCGCGACGCGAGGTACGCGACCGTCGCCGGGAAATGCGCCCATGCGCCGTGGATGCGCTCGAAGCCCTCGCGCTCGGCGATGCTCGCGACGCGCGCCGCCGCGGGCAGGTAGCCGGCGTGCCCCATGAGCGCGTACGGGCTCGCCTTGGAGGCCCAGAGGATGCGCAGGAAGTCCGGGATGAGCACGTGCGGCCTGCGCAGCGTCCAGAGCAGCAGGTCGCCCCAGTTGCGCAGGTCGAGTGGCGAGCCCACCGACGAGGTGAGCGTCACGAGAGGCGCGTGCTCGGGCTGGTACTGCGTGCTCACGGGGCGCAGCGTCAGCACGCGGATCTTCACCCCGCGCTGGTCGATGCGCTTCACTTCGTTCTCGATGAACGCCGCGAGCGTCGGGAACGCCGCGGTGACGTACAGGACGGAATTCACGCGACCGCTCCCCGGGTTTCTCGACCACTCCACCCGGCCGCGAGGCCGAGTGCTCGTTCGTAAAACGCTTCGTGACGGCGGACCATCGCGTCGATGCTGCGCTCGGTGAGCATGGCCTCGCGCGCGGCGGCGCCGCGGCGGCGCGCCTCGGCGCGGTCGTCGAGCGCCTCGCGCAGCGCGGCGGCGAGCGCGGCCGGGTTCTCGGGCGGCACGAGCCAGCCCGTGCGGCCGTCCTCGAGCACTTCGGCGTTGCCGCCCACGCGCGTCACGACGCACGGACGCGCGGCGGCCATGGCCTCGAGCAGCGCGTTCGGGATGCCTTCCTCGCGGCTCGACAGCGTGAACACGTCGAACGCGGGGAGCAGCTGGTCCACGTCGGAGCGTTCGCCGAGGAACGTGACGAGGCCCGCGATGCCGAGCGAGCGTGCCTGCGCCTCGAGCGCGTCGCGGTCCGGACCGTCGCCGGCGATCGCGCAGCGGAACGCGCGGCCGTCGTTCGCGAGCAGCGCGAGCGCGCCGAGCAGCGTGCCGAAATCCTTCCGCGGCGCGAGGCAGCCGACGGCGCCGATCAGCGGCTGCGCCGGGCCGCCCGCTCGCGCGAGCCCGAGCGCCGCGGCCTCGGCCTCGCTCGCGTCCGCGCCGCTGAAGCGAGCGACGTCCACGCCGTTCGCGATCACCGTGATGCGCTCGCGCGGCACGCCGAGCGCCACGGAACTGGCGGCGACCTCCTCGCTCACCGCGGTGACGTGCGTCGCCAGGGCGTGCGCCCGGCGCTGCACCGCGATCTGGCGCGGCGTCTCGAACGCGTCCACGTTGCGCTTGGCCACGGCCACGATCGGCACGCCGCACCAGCGGCCCGCGAGCGCGGCGAAGAGGTTCGGACCGAAGAGATAGCCGTGGATCACGTCCGGGCGGAACTCGCGCACGAGCGAGACGAGCCGCAGCAGTCCCGCGGCCCCGCTCGGGTCGTACAGCCGCTTGCCCACGCGCAGGTCGGTGATCGGGAGTCCCGTGGCTTCGGCGAGCGGCGTGAACGCGCCCTCGCGCTTGAGGCACGCGATGCGCACGTCGAAGCGCGTGCGGTCGAGCCGGCGCCACATCTCGAGCAGGTGGCGCTCGGCGCCACCCGTGACGAAGTTGCCGACCACGTACAGGAGCCGGATGCGGCGGCCCGGAAGGCCCAGCGTGCGCGGATCGCTCACGAGCCCGCCTCCACGCGTCCCTTGCGCAGCGAGTCGAACACGCCGCGCGTTTCGGCCAGCGTCATGCGCGCCGAGAAGCCGAACGGCCCCGTGCACGCGCCCTCCGTGAGCGGGCGGCGCGCCAGGTCGTACCTCCCGGAGGACGCCACGACGTCACCCGAGCGCGTGATCACCGCATACTGGAAACCCGCGGCACGCGCGGCGCTCAGGGTGGTCGCATCGTGGTCGCCGTTCGGGTAGGCGATGCCCGGCGTGCCGCAGCCGAGCTTGTCGCGGAGGAGCGCGGCCGAGTCGGCCATCTCACGCCGCTGCGAATCCGGCGACAGCAGCGTCAGGAACGGATGCGAGAGCGTGTGCGCGCCCACCTCCATCCCGGCCGTGACGAGCTTCCTCGCGAGCGTCCAGTCGGCGAACTCGCACGGCGCGCGATCGGCGACGCCCAGCGCCTCGCGCAGCGCGGCGAGCCGCGCGTGCTGCTCGGCGGGCACGACGCGCAGCAGCGGCAGCAGCGCGCGCAGCGCGGCCGTGCGGCCGGGCCCGTGCGCGACGTCGAGCGTCACCCGCGTGCCGCCCCACTCGATCGTCGCCGAAGGCCGCGTGGCGCACGTGAGCGCGTGCGCGAGTTCGTCCCACCACGGCGCGCGGCGCTCTTCCATCAGCCCCGCGGTGAGGTAGAACGTGGCGCGCGCCCCGGCCTTCTCGAGGATCGGCAGCGCACGGGTGACGTTGTCCGCGTAGCCGTCGTCGAACGAGAACGCGACGTGGTGCCCGGCGGCGCCCTTGTCGAGCCGCTGCAGCCCCTCGGCCACGCTCACGGGCGTCATGCCGGCCGCGGCGAGCGCGCGCAGCTGGCCCGCGAGCACGTCCTCGGAAACGCCGAGGTGGTACAGCGCCCGTTCACCGTTCGCGTACACGCGGTGATGCCGGATGATGGTCAGCAGCGGCGCCTCCGGCGACGTGCGTCCGCCGGGCGCGCCGAGGCTGAGCAGCCAGCGCACGAGTCTCCCGCTCACGCCACCGCCTCCTTGCCCGGCTCTGGCCACAGCGAGTCCTCGACGAGCGCGCACAGGATCCACAGGCTGCTCGCGATGACGACGTTGAAGAAGCGGTCGCCGAACGCGCACGTGACGGCCATCGAGACCACCGCCCCGGCGAGACCGTTCGCGAGCGCGCGATCGAACACCGACTTCGCGCGCCGCGCGGCGATGTTCGCGAGGCGGAAGCACGACCACAGCAGCCACACGAACAGGCCGAGTCCGAAGATGCCCATCTCGGAGAGCATGCGCAGGTAGGTGTTGTGCGCGGAGTCCTTGATGTCGGCGAGGCCGAGTTCGGCGCCGAGGTCCGGCAGCACGTAGCCCAGTCCCGTGAAACCGACGCCTTCGAGCGGATGGTCCTCGACGACCTTGAAGATCGTCTGCCACGTCTCGAGCCGCTTCTCGGCCGCGGAGTCCACGGAGATGCCCGCGTCCTCGGTCTGCTCGGTGGACTGCGCGATGCGGTCCTTGAGGTAGTCGGGCATCCAGAGCGGCGAGAGCAGCAGCACGACGAGCAGGCCGCCGAGCAGCACGCGCGAGCCTCGCCAGGTGACGAGGATCGTGCCCGCGAGCAGCGCGAGCATGGAGCCGCGCGACAGCGACAGGATGATCGCGAAGCTGCCGAGCGCCCAGATGCCCGTGAGCAGCAGCTTGCCCAGCGCGTGCCGGACACCCGCGACGAGGGAGATCGAGACGACGGAGAAGAGCGCGAGATACGCCCCGAGTTCGTTCGCCTGACCGAGCGAACCGGTCGCGCGACCGCCGCTGCCGTTGCGGCCGAGCGCCACGGTGACGAGCGATTCGGCGACGAGTCCGGCGAGCACGGCGTACGTGACGCGGCGGCGGTCGGCCTGCCCGCGCGCCATCGCGAGCACGATGAAGTAGGTGGCGAACGTCGTGCCGGCGCGGAACAGCTGCAGCGAAGCGGCGGCAGCGCTGTAGCCCAGCCCGGTCGGCCACACGCCGCCGCGCACGATCGACAGCGCCGCGAGCAGCAGGAGCAGCCCGATGGTGCCGCCGAGCATGTTCGGCCGCATGAGCGGCTGCCGCGTCAGGACGCGCGAGAGCGTGTACGTGCCGAAGATCGAGAACAGCAGCACGTTGAGCACGTTGAGGCCGGGGATCGGCGTGGGCGGCACCCACGGCAGGAACGGCGTCACGAGCGGCACGAGCAGCAGCCCGAAGCGGGGGAACGCGAGGATGCCGCCGAGCGCGCCGAGGCCGATCGCCACCTTGACGACGCGGTGCGGATCCTGGTGGAAGACGTAGTCGAGCGCGACGAACGCCGCCATCACGAGCGCGGCGACCACCATGCCGACGACCGCGACGAGCGCGCCGCTGAGGCCCTGCGCCTGCCGCCTCGCGGTGGCGCGGACCTCACCCGCGACGTCACGGGTGCGCGGCTGGAGTTCGGGATTCATCGTGCGCCCTCGGCGCCCGGCGCGGAACCCGACGGAGCGACGCGCGCGTCTCCGCGCAGTTCGACGCGCCGCACGGCGACCATCGGCGTGGCGACCGCGACGGCGGCCTTGCGCCCGCGCAGCTTCGCGAACAGCGCGGGCGGCAGCAGGGCCGCGCACCAGCCGGCGAGGACCGGGGTGACGCGCTCGGGGAACATCCAGGCGGCGGCGAAACCCGCGCGCGCCTCGGCCGTGCGGCCCTCACGCAGCGCGTGCAGTGCGAGCTTGTACCGGTAGAGCCCGGCCCGGCGCTTCGCCGACCGGCGCAACGCGGGGTGGAGGCCGGTGTCGGCGGCGAGGCGCTCGAACAGCGTGGCGCCGCCCCTGAGCCGGTTCTCGGTCTGGCGCGTGAGCCCGCCCTCGCGGTGCTGGTAGCGCACGAGCGAGCGGCGCGACGCCGTCGCGAGGCCGCGTCGCGAGAGCCGTATCCAGAGGTCGAGGTCCTCGGCGTGGCTCAGGCTCTCGTCGAACCCGCCCGTCGCCGCGAGCGCGGCGCGGCGCACGACCGTGGACGACGTGAGCACGAAGTTCACCTCGAAGAGCTGCGCGAGCGGCGCCCCGCACCACGGCTCGACCACGTCGGCGTAGAGCCCGAACCAGGACGCGTGCAGCTGGCCGTCGAGCGTACGGAACGCGCCGTCGGAGAAGAACCAGTCGGCCTCCGGCGCGGCGGCGAGCTTGTCCGCGGCGACGGCGAGCTTGTCGGGAAACCAGAGGTCGTCGGCGTCGAGGAACGCGACCCATGCCCCGCGCGCGGCGCGCCAGCCGGCGTTGCGGGCGGCGCCGGCGCTGCCGAAGCGGCCGCGCACGACGCGCACTCGCGCGCCGAAGCGCTCCTCGACCGCGTCTCCCGAGCCGTCCGTGGACGCGTCGTCGACGACGACGATCTCGGCGGGCGCGAGCGTCTGCGCGAGCGCGGATTCGACCGCGTCGACGAGATCGGGCATCCCGTTGTGCGCCGGGATCACGACGGAGAACTCGGGCACGAACGCGTTCACGAGCCGCCCCCGCCCTTCAGCACGGGCGCCGTCGGGCGCTCGCGCAGCACGAGCTGCTTGAGCCACGACATCTGCATGAGCGGCTTCATGAGTGGCGCGGGCACGAGCGAACCCGCCGTCGCGATCATGCGGCGGCGCGACGGCCCGGCGTTTCTCGCCCGAGCGAGGAATGCGCGGCCTTCGCCGTACTTCCCGGCGCGGATCGCGGCGATGCCCACGTCGTACGCGAGACCCGCCGCACGCACCGCGCCGAGCGCGCGCAGTTCGGGCTCGGCCCGGAACTCGCCCGCGGCCACGCGCTCCATGAGCACGAGGTTGTCGCGGTGGCGCGCGTCGAAGTTGCGCGAGAGCGCCGAAGGATGGAACCAGTAGTGCACGAGCTTCTCGGTCATGAGACCGCCCGGGTGGCGCGCGGCGAGGCGCAGCCACAGCTCGTAGTCGTGCGAGTAGATGATGTGCGGCTGGATGCCGCCGACGGCGTGGTAGGCCTCGCGCTCGACGAGCATCGAGCTCATGAGCGGGAAGCAGCGGTGCACGAGCGGCTCGAACAGGTCGCCGATCATCTCGCGCGGCGGCTGGAAGTAGTCGGCGAGCCAGGACTCCTTCACGACGCCTTCCTCGGAGACGTAGTCCCCGTCGGTGCTCACCCAGCGCACCTGCGGATGGCGCGCGACGAACTCGAGCTGGCGCTCGAGCTTTTCGGGCACCCACCAGTCGTCGGCGTCGATGAACGCGAGCCATTCGCCCTTCGCGATCGCGAGCCCGTCGTGGCGGGCGGCCGCGGCGTTGCGATGCGGCAGGCGCAGCACCCTCACGCGGTCGCCGTACTTGCCCTCGACGAAGTCGGGCATGCCGTCCGTGGAGCCGTCGTCGCAGACGAGGATCTCGTCCGGCACGACGGTTCCGGCGAACAGCGAGTCGATCGCGCGCGCGATGCACCACGAGGCGTTGTAGGCGGCGAACACGGCGGTCACGGTCGGACGGCTCACGGTCGCCCCTCCCCGGCGGCGGGACGCACGAGTCCCGAGAACATGCGCGACCAGCGCGGCCGGTCGGACGGCGGAATGCCCCAGACCCACGCGGCGAGTGCGAACACCGCCCAGCCGCCGGCGCACGTCCCGAAGATCGGCAGCCAGCCGATCGGGTGGAAGAAGTGCTGCACGACGAGCGCGACCGGCAGGAACGTGGCGGCGACGAGTGCCGGCTGCACGAGCCCGCTCCAGAGGTAGCGGCCGAACGGCATCTCGAGCACGCGGCAGGCGAACCACGCGGTCGCGAGTCCGCTCAGGAAGAACTGCGGCACCGCGGTGCCCATGGCGACGCCGAGCAGCTTGGCCATCTCGCCGCCCGCGAGAGGCTCGAGCAGCGCGGGGTGCGTCGCCCACCACATCGAGAGCCCGAGGTTCGTGAGCGCGGAGGCGAGCGAGAGGAGCACGACACCCTTGTGGCGCCCGATGCCGAAGAGCAGCGACGACGCCACCGCCTGGGGCAGCGACACGATCGTCGGGATCGCCAACGTCGTGATGAGCACGGCCGCGCCCGCGTACTTCGCCCCCACCCACGTCGTGAGCAGGTTGCCGCCGAAGACCACGAGCCCGAGCAGCACCGGACCGCTCACGAGCACGGAATAGCGCGAGCCCGAGAGCAGCATGTGACGCAGCTTGTCGCGCTCGCCGAGCGTGTCCATCTCGCTCGCCGTGGGCGAGAGCACGAACGCGGCGCCGTGCACGAGCTGGCGCGCGTTGTCCACGAGGCCGGAGCCGAGGCTGAACGGCGTCACCATCGCCGCGCCGACGAACGACGTGATCACGATCGCGTCGGTCTGGAACGACAGGTTCTGCGCGAGCGCGCCGGTGAGCGCCCAGCCGCCGTAGCTCGCGATCTGGCGCAGCTGGCGCTTCGAGACGAGCGAGGGCGAGACGCGCACCTCGGGCAGGAGCCCGCGCGCGGCCCACCACGACCACACGTGCCCGAGGAGGTTCACGATCAGCGACGCCCACGCGAGCTCGATGAGCCCGCCGCCCGTCCGGAGCACCGCGACGAACGCGACCGGGCGGATGAGGCTGATCACCATGCCGATGCCGTTCGCGACGTCGTAGCGCTGCAGGCCCGAGAGCACGGCGCCGAAGACGCCGAGCGGGAAACCGAGCGCGAGCGTCGCGCCGACGAGCAGCACGAGCGTCGGGGCGACCGCGTGCAGCTCGGGGTCCATGCGGATCCAGTCCGCGGCGTGCGAGCCCACGAACGCGGCGAACACCATCGTGAGTGCGCCGACGGCGGTGTAGAGCGCGATGGCGCTGCTGATCGTGCGTGAGAGGCCGTCGAAGTCCTTCACGGCGTGGTCGCGCGACACGTAGCGCACGAGCGACGGGCGGATGCCCTGATCGAACAGGCCGAAGTAGCCGGTCAGCGAGAAGACCGTCGTCCAGAGGCCGTAGTCCCGGTCGCCCAGCCCGCGCACCATGAGCGGCGTGAGCACGAGCGCGACGCCCGCGGTCAGGATGAGCCGCAGGTAGTTCGTGACGACGTTGCGGAGGACTCGAATGCCGCGCACGGGTCGTGTCGCCGGGGGTGACGGCGGCGCCGTCACCCTTCGACGGCCTCGGTGGTGTAGCCGTAGTAGTTGGCCTTGTAGCCGTAGTACTGGGGCATGAACTCACCGGCGTCGTTCATGAGCACGCCGAGCACGTTGTCGCGCGCCTCGCGCTGCACCTTGACGCCGTATTCCGCCGCCTTGCGCACGGTGGCGCCGGCCTTGATCACGTACAGCACGCCTTCCACGGCGCGGCCGAGGATGAGCGGATCGGGCACGGCGAGACAGGGCGCGCAGTCGAGCACGATCAGCTCGTAGCGCGACATCGCCTCCTTGAGGAACCAGTCCACGTTCTCGGCGTCGATCAGTTCGGCGGCCGGCCGCTCGCTGCGGCCCGCCGCGAGGAAGTCGAGCATCGGCAGCGCCGTCTGGCGCACGAAGCGCTCGTCGAACGTGTGCTGATGCAGCATCTGCGCGAGCCCCCAGCTGCTGCCGGGCATGCCGAGCGCACGGTGCAGCGCGGGGCTGCGCAGGTCGAAGTCCACGAGCAGCGTCTTCTGGCGGTGCTCGCGTGCGAGCGTGATGCCGAGGCACGCGCTCGTCGTCGTCTTGCCCTCGCCCCGCGTCGAGCTCGTGATGAGGATCGTGCGCGGCAGCGTGCGGCCGCGCGTACGCGCGAGGTTCAGGTAGATGCGCTTGAACTCGAGCCCGAGCGGGCTCTCGACCTTGAGGCGCTGGATGAGTCCGGCCTCGCGCGAGGCGGGCAGTGCGCCGGGCGCGGTGGCGCCGGTGGCGACCGGCGTCTTCTGCTTGCGGACTCGGGCGAGTTCCTCGACCCGCGGGATGGCGCCGAGCACGGGCAGTCCGAGCATCTGCTCGACTTCCTCGGCGTTGCGCACCGACTGGTCGTGGTGCTCGACCACGAGCACGGTGCCGACGCCGATGATGCCGCCGACGACGAGCGCCATGAGCACGAGCAGCGGACGGTTCGGCTTGCCGGGCGACGCGGGTCGCGTGGCCGGCTCCATGATGACGAAGCGGCCCGAGACCTTCGCGTTCTGGAACGCCTCGGCGATCTGCGCGGCGGCGGACTGCTGCTGGAACGCGTTGTAGAGCGAGCGGGCCTGGTCGACCTCGGCCTGCAGGCGCGAGATGTCGAGTTCGCGGTTCGGCGCCATGACGCGTTCGCGCTGGTAGCCGTCGACCTGCGACGAGATCCACGCGCGCCACGATTCGCGCGCGTTGAGGTCGGCCTGGGCGAGGCGGTAGCGCACCGCGAGATCGCGCGCTTCGGGCGAGGCGTTCGGCAGCGCGCGCGCCGCCGCCTCGGCGAGCGCGAACTCGAGCTCGGAGGTCTTGCGCGCGAGCGCGACGCGGGCGCTCGAGCCGCCCGTGAGCGACACCTCGTTGAGCATGGCGCGGCCGAGCTGGTTCTGCAGCGACGCCATCTGCCCGACGAGCGCGTTCACGTCGGGGCTCGAGAGCTGCTGCGCGTCGCCCTCCTTGAGCCGTCCCGGGAACTGCGAGCGCAGGTCGGCGACGCGCTGGCGCTGGTCCTCGGCGTCCACGGACGCCTGCTCCTGCAGCGACAGCGCGAACGAGAGGTTGCCCCCGTTCACGGTGGTCGCGCCGATGCTCGACGAGATCACCGCACGGCGGGCGCCCTCGAGCTTCATTTCGGCTTCCTGCAGCGCGCGCTTGTAGACCTGCAGCTGCTCGACGCTGAACTCCTGCTGCGCCTGCACGGCTTCGAGCTGGCGCGCCTTGGACGACGCGACGAACTGGTTCGAGACGGCCTCGCAGAACTTGCGCGCACGTTCCGAGTCGAAGTCCGCGACCTGCACCTGGAACAGCTTGCCCTTCGAACGCTTGATCGAGATGTTCGTGCGCAGCTGGTCCACGAGGAACGCCTCGACCTGTTCGTCCTGCGACAGGCCGGGATACTTCGACGCCGACTTGAGCGCCCACGCGCGCGTGGCGCGATCCTCCTTCACGCCCGTCGCGGCGACGACGCTGCGCAGGAACAGGCTGCTCTGCACCTGTTCGCGCATGATGTCGGCCTGCTGCTCGACGTCCGGTCCGCCCGAGATGCTGCCGAGCGGTCCCTGCATGGCCTGGCCGCGGTCGAGCAGCAGCAGCGTCGTGCTGAAGTAGACCGGCTTGAGCAGGAACGCCGCGGAAACGCCGATGGCGAGCGCCGCCAGCCACGGCAGCAGCAGGAGCCACTTGCGGCGCATCATCGTGCGCAGCAGTTCGGCCGGATCGAGGGCCGGGCCGGACGGAATCGGAAGTTCGCTCATGGTCTCCGGAGGACTTTCTTCAGTTCGACGACGACGACTTGTTCTGGAAGTAGTCGGCCACGACGACGATGTTGAGCAGGTCGCGCGACAACCCGAGGATCGCGGTCAGCCCGGTCCACACCGACGGCCCCTTCGGCATCACCACGACGACGTCGCCCGGCGAGAGCGCCACGGGCGCGCGGCTGCCGTGATCGAGCACGTCGCGCAGGTCCACGACCGCCACGCTCTGACCGCCGTCGGCCCGGGTGAGCACGCGCACGTCGGAGAGGTTGCCCTTCGCGGTGAGTCCGCCCGCCATCGCGATCGCGGCCCACAGGTCCAGCTTGCCCGTCGCCGCGTACATGCCCGGCTTCGTCACTTCGCCGAGCACGCCCACGCCTTCCCCACCGACGGCGCCACCGGCGCCGGGTCCGGGAATCACGATCGTGTCGCCCGCCTTCAGTTCGGGCAGCGCGCTCGTGTCGCCGCCGCGCAGCGCCGCCGCGAGATCGACGGCGATCGTGCGGCGCTGGTCACCGTCCTTGCGCACGACCTGCGCCTGCGACAGGTCCGCGCCGGTCAGCGCGCCACCGGCCTGCGCGATCACGTCCGGCATCGAGGGAATGTGCTCGAAGCCGTAGCGGCCGGGCTTCGACACCGCGCCGGTCACGTACACGCTGCGGCTCATGAACTGCGTCACGCTGATCGTGACGTTGGTCGTGCTGCGCAGGTAGCGCGTGAGCTGCTCGGCCACGCGATCGCCGAGCTGCTTCGTCGTCAGGCCGGCCGCCTTCACTTCGCCGATCGGCGGCAGCGTGATGTTGCCTTCGGAGTTGACCGTGAGCGTGCGCTCGAGCTCGGCGTGCATCCAGACGGAAACGGAGATCACGTCCTCGGGCCCGAGCACGTACTCCGCCGCCCACGCGGCCATCGGCGCGGACGACACGGCGAGCATCACGAGCAACGACGCGAACAGTGCACGTACCCGGACCATCATGAAGTCCTCCTGGAC
>JACRIW010000113.1 GCA_016215625.1 Candidatus Eiseniibacteriota bacterium
ACCAGTACGAGGACGCGCCCGGCTTCATCCTGACGTCCATGGTGAAGGTCGTGGACACCGCCGTGTTCGAGGCGATCCGTGCGACGCAGCAGGGCACGCTCGTGGGCGGCGTGCAGCACCTGGGGCTCAAGGAAGACGGCGTGAAGTGGGTGTACGACGAGCACAACAAGGCGCTCATTCCCGACGCCGTGAAGGCGCGCGTGGACTCGCTGGCCGCGGAGATCATCGCGGGCCGGCTGGTGGTGCCGAGCACGACGGACTGATCGCCGCCGCACACTGACGCGAATCGCCCCGCGGGCCTCGACGGCCGGCGGGGCGATTTCGTTTGCGGACCGCACCGCCGCTGCGCCACTCTCCCGCTCGCCCTGCCTCGCGGACGGCCGCATCCCCCTCGGCGCCGCGCCCTCGGATTCCTTCCCGAAAGCCTCGTCATGTCCGCCTGGACCGACCTCGGCGACGGCGTGTTCGTCCGCCAGAGCCGCTGCTGCCAGATGAACTCGACCGTCGTGATCCACGACGGGAACGCCATCGTGTTCGACCCCGGCGTGCTGCCCTCGGAGCTGTCCGACCTCGCGGCGTTCGTCGAGCGCCGCGCGCCGCGCTTCGAGAACACCACGCTGGTCTTCACGCACCCGCACTGGGACCACGTGCTCGGCAAACCGTGGTTCCCGCTCGCGGCGACGGTCGCGCACGTGGGATTCGGCGACGAAGTCGATCGCGACGCGGCCGAGATCGAAGCGAGCACGAAGAAGTGGGTCGAGTCCGAAGGCGAAGCGTGGCCGCGCCCGTTCGAGGCGTTCACCCCCGCACTCACGCTGCGCGGCACGATCGGCGTGCGCATCGGCGGACGCGAAATGCTCGTGTACGACGTGCCCGGACACTCGCCGAGCCAGATCGCCTGTTACTTTCCCGACATCGGGCTGTTCGTCGCGGGCGACACGCTCTCGGACATCGAGATCCCGTGGCTCGACGGACCGCCGTGGGTTTACCGCCGCAGCCTGCAGGCGCTGCACTGGGTGTTCGAGCAGGAGCAGGTGAAGCACCTCGTGCCCGGTCACGGCAGCGTGGCGCACGGACGCACGGACTCGTACAAGCGGCTCCTGCGCGACATCGACTACCTGCTCCACCTCGAGGGCGAGGTGGGCAACGCGTTCACGCTGGGCGCGTCGCTCGAGGAAACGCAGGACCGGCTGGCCAAGATGAGCTACGTGGGCAAGGATGCGGCCTACTCCATGAACGACGTGCACCGCGCGAACGTGAAGTTCGCGTTCGACGGGCTGCGCGAGCAGGCCGAAATGCGGCAGGACGGCCGCACGAAAGAGACATGATCCAGACCAAGAGTTTCTACCGCAGCCTCGAGAAGATCCTCGCCGCCGCGGGCAAGGTGAAGAAGCGCGAAACGTTCGCACTGCGCATCGCTCCGGCGCTGCTCGAGGGCATGAAGGGCTCGCTCGGCGTGACCGCCGTGCACCTCTACGAGCGCAAGAAGGACGGCTTCGGCACGCCCAAGACGTGGGGCGCCAAGCGCGCCGACCTGGGCGCCGATCTCGCGCGCCGGTTCGCGAGCACGGGCGACGATCACATCGGCGAACTGCCGTGGGTCGGCGACGTGTCGTCCGAGCGCGTGGGCCTGCTCGCCGTGGGCGGCGTGGACGGCCCGCTGCTCGTGATGTTCGGTCCGGCGCGCGGCGCGATCGAGAAGGGCGCCTCGCGCACCGAGTTCGCGGCCGCGCTCAACTCGCTCCTGTTCGCGATCCGCCAGCACCTCGAGAAGAGCGAGTTGCACGATCTCATCGAGCAGGCGCGCGCGATCCAGCTGAGCCTGCTGCCCCCGGCGAAGTGCGAGTTCGCGGGCTACGACATCCACGCCGAGAGCTTCCCCGCCTCGAGCGTGGGCGGCGACCTGTACGACTTCCTCCCCGTCGCGCCCGGCACCATGGGGCTCGCGGTCGCCGACGCGTCGGGCCACGGCCTGCCCGCGGCGCTGCAGGCGCGCGACGTGGCGGTCGGCCTGCGCATGGGGGTCGAGCGCGACCTCAAGCTGGTCGCGGCGATCGAGAAGCTCAACCGCGTCATCCACCGCAGCGGCCTCACGTCGCGGTTCATCTCGCTGATGTTCGGCGAGCTCGAGTCGAACGGGAACTTCGCGTACGTGAACGCGGGCCATCCGCCCGCGATGCTCATGGACGAGCGCGGCATCCACGAGCTGTCCGTGGGCGGCATCGTGCTCGGCCCCGATCCGACGGCGTCGTACAAGCTCGGCTTCACGCACGTGGACCGCGGCGCGACGCTCGTGCTCTACAGCGACGGCGTGATCGAGCGCGGCACGACGTGGGGCGAGGAGTTCGGCATGGCGAAGGTGCGCAAGTGGCTCAAGGACACGCGCAAGATGACGTCCAAGGAAGCGGTGGACGACCTCATGCGCCGTCTCGACGAGCACGCGCCGCGCAAGCCGTTCGAGGACGACGTGACGATCATGGTGGTGAAGAGGCACAAGTAGCCATGAACGCGCGCGTGAAGCCTCGTGCGGCCTCCGGCCGCGCCCACGCCTGCTCGCGCGCGCCACTGCCCGCGCGGATCGCGCGCCTGTGGGTGATCGCGCTCCTCGTGCTGCACGTGGCGTTCGCGACGTGGGGCGCCGTGCGGCAGAGCGTGACGTTCGACGAGAACTTCCACCTGCCAGCCGGCGTGCTCGAGGCCGCGCGCGGCGAACTGCGCGTCTCGGCGGGGAACCCGCCGCTCGTGAAGGCCCTGGCCGGCGCGGCGGCGCTCGCCGCGGGCGCCCGCGTGCCGGCCGACGAAGCGATGGGCGACGGCGAACAGGGCCGCGTGGGGTTCGCGTTCATGCGCGCCAACGCCGACCGCTACCAGCGCGTGTTCGTCGCGGGGCGGCTCGTGACGGTGCTGCTTTCGGTGCTGCTCGCGCTGGTGGTGTGGCGCTGGGCGCGGCGGCTGTGGGGCTCGCGCGGCGCGCTCGTGGCGCTCGGCTTCTACGCGCTGGCGCCCGAAGCGCTCGCTCACGCGGGCGTGGTGACGATGGACGTGCCCACGGCGCTCGGCTTCGCCGCCACGCTGATGGGCTGGCAGGCGTTCGTGCGCGCCGGGCGCGCGCGCGACTTCGCGTGTACGGCGCTCGCACTCGGCTTCACGTTCCTCGTGCGCTTCACCGCGGTGTTCCTGCCGCCGCTGATGCTCGTGCTCGCGCTGGCCGAACTGGCGGGCAGGCGTGTGCGCGACGCGAAACGAGTGGCGCTCGGTTACGTGGCGCTCGGCGTGACGACGCTGCTGCTGCTGAACGCGGGCTACCTGTTCCGAACGAGCTTCACGCCGCTGGCGCAGATGCCGTTCGCGTCCGAGTCGTTCCGCTCGCTCGCGGCCAAGGCGCCCTCGCTGCGGCTGCCGATTCCCGACACGTACCTGATGGGCTTCGACCGCCAGGCGGTCGAGTCGCAGGCGGGGCACACGCCGAGCTACCTGCTGGGCACGGTGCATCCGGACGCGCCGCTCGCGTACTTCCCCGTCGCCCTCGCGGCCAAGTGGCCGCTCGGCTTCCTCGCGGCGCTCGCGCGGCGGCTGGTGTACGCGGGGGCGCGCCGCCCGCGCGCGCGCCGCATGCTGTGGCCGCTCGCGGGCGTGGCGCTGTTCCTGTGGATCGCGATGTTCGTGGGCCGGCTCGGCATCGGCATCCGCTACGTGTTCCCGATCGTGCCGCTGCTCGCGGTGGCGCTCGGCGCGCTCGCGAGCGGCCGCCGCGGCGACGCGGCGTGGTGGAAGCAGGCGGCGATCGCGCTGGCGTGCGTGCAGGGGCTCGAGATGGCGGCGCACGCGCCGTGGCACCTGAGCTTCTACAACGCACTCGCAGGTGGCCCGGCGAAGGGCCAGTGGATCGTGAACGACTCGAACGTGGACTGGGGCCAGGGGCTGATCGCGCTGCGCGCCGAGATGCGCGCGCGCGGGATCACGAAGGTGAACCTGGCGTACCACGGCACGGCGGATCCTTCGGTCTACGGGATCTCGTACGTGCCTTATCTGGGCGGGCAGCCGAGCGCGGAGAGCGAGTGGCTGGCGGTCTCGAGCTACTACTTCGTGGGGCTGTCGCAGCGCATGACGACGTCGGCGGGCCGCACGGAGCAGGCGATCACGCTCGACTTCCGCGCGCTCTGGCCGCGCGAGCCGGAGGCACGGCCGGCGGGGTGCATGCTGCTGTTCCGGTTGCGCTGAGCTTTTCGCTGGTGGCGGTCGTCGGGTGCCGGACTCCTTCCTACCTCGCCGACGGCGCCCGCATCGGGTGCCCAGCCCGCGGGAAAACCACAGGGACGCAACTGCGGCCGCTCGGCTCCGCATCCCGCGGAGCCTCACTGAGGCGGAGGGCTGCTCCCGCCTTCCATGGCTCCGCCGCCCTCCGACTCGCCTCAGTTGCGTCCCTGTGGTTTTCCCGCTTCGACAGTGCGCGTGCGAGGGGTTGCTAGTGCAGGAAGTTCCCCGCGAACCACTGCAGGCCCCACGCGCCGACGAAGACGCCCCACGCGGTGAGGGCGATCACCAGCCACCTGGGGGCGCGCGCGGCGCCGAAGCTGGCGGCGATCAGTGCGAGGGCGATGCCGTCGAGCGCGAAGCGCTGGCCGAAGTGCACCCAGCCGTCGTTGTAGTACAGCAGCGACGGCAGCGAGATCGCGGCGAAACTCGCGAGCGCGAACACCTCGAGCTTCGTCCACTTGCGCGGCCACGCGGCGAGCACCAGGTAGGGCGTGGTCACCAGCAGGCTCATGCCGTGCGGGTCGGGATGGAACATCCCGTTCTGCCACGTGGGCAGCCGCAACAGCCAGCCGTAGAGGTTCTGCGGCAGGAAATGCAGCGAGAAGCGGCCGTACTGCTTCACGAGCGCCTCGAACTCACCGCCCATCAGAATGTAGTGATAGCCGGCATCGCCGTACGAGCCGAAGCGCGCCTTGTTGTACACGGCATGCAGCACGGCCGCCGCGACGACGGGTGCGAGCACGGCGAGTGCGGTGGGCAGCAGCGCGCGCGGCGGTGAAGCCTCGTCGCCGTCGCGCTCGCGCTTCGACCACAGCAGCCACGCGGCGAAGGGCAGCGCGAGCGTCGTCGTCGAGCGCGTGAGCACGGTGAGCCCGAGCAGCACGCCGGTCGTCCACGCCCTGCCGTTCGCGGCGGCGAGCAGCGCGGCGACCTGCAGCACGGTCGCGGTGACCTGCGCGTGCAGCCAGACGTTCCCCATGGGCACGCCGTAGTGCATGGCGGTGCCGAGCGCGAACGTGAGCGCGGCGCAGGCCAGGCGCACGCGGTCGCCTCCGGCGCCTGCGGCGCCTTCGTGCAGCTTCGCGATCAGCGCGTGGAACGCCCACACGCCGAAGAGCGCCGTGAGCGCGAGCACGAGAATGTCGGGCGTGCCGCGTCCGAAGATCGGAACCAGTGGCATGAGCAGCAGCGCCGGGAACGGCCCGAACACCACGTAGAGCTTGTCGCCGATCTGCGCCATGTCGCCGGCGTCGTTCGGCACGCGGAACAGGTGCAGCTGACCGTGCAGGAACGCGTCCGCGAGGTAGATGTAGTGCGCCCAGTGGCTCGAGCGCAGCAGGCCGCCGGAGCCGAACCACCAGGCGGCGAAGACCGCGGCGAGCACCAGCCACGGGAACTCCGTGCGGCGACGTGCGGGTGGCGTGGACGGCGTGGACGGTCTGGGCACCATGGCGACGGACTCTAGCCGAGCGGCCCGGGCTCACCAATCTTCCGAGCACCGGCCCGCGGCGCGACCGGTCGGTCCCTTCGGCCCTCTGGACCCGCCACGGGCCGCCGCGTAGTCTCGCCCGTCCATGTCCACCCCTCACGTCCACCTCAAGGGCATCACCCGCCGCCTCGGCACCTGCGTCGCCAACGACGGGGTCGAACTCGAGCTGGTCCCGGGCGAGATCCATGCGCTCGTGGGCGAGAACGGCGCGGGCAAGAGCACGCTCATGAAGGTGCTCTTCGGGCTCCACCAGCCGGACGAGGGCGAAATCCTCATCGACGGCAGGCGCGTCCGGATGACGGACCCGCGCGCGGCGATGCGGCACGGACTCGGCATGGTCCACCAGCACTTCATGCTCGTGGACACGCTCACCGTGGCGGAAAACGTCACCCTGGGCAGCGAAACGCAGGCGCGCTTCGGGCTGCTCGCGCCCGGCGACGCCGAACGCGAGGTCGCGGCGCTGGCCGAGCGCTACCGCCTGCCGGTGGACCCGAAGGCGCGCATCTCGCAGCTCTCGGTCGGGGCGCAGCAGCGCGTCGAGATCCTCAAGGCGCTCTACCGCGGCGCCCGCGTGCTCATCCTCGACGAGCCCACCGCGGTGCTCACGCCTCAGGAAGTGGACGAACTGTTCGCGGTGCTGCGCGCGCTGGTCGCCGACGGCGTGTCCATCGTGCTCATCACGCACAAGCTCGCCGAGGTGAAGGCGCTGGCGACGCGGCTGACCGTGCTGCGCGCGGGCAGGCGCGTCGCGACGGCGCTGGTCGCCGACACGAGCATCGAGCGCATGGCGGAACTCATGGTGGGGCACGTCCCGGCGCCGCTCACCGAGCGCTCGGACGAAGCGCCCGGCGCGCCGCTGCTCGAAGTGCGCGGGCTCGAGGTGCGCGACGCGCGCCGGCTGCCCGCGGTGCGCGACGTGAGCTTCGCGGTGCGCGCGGGCGAGATCGTCGGGATCGCCGGCGTCGAGGGCAACGGCCAGCACGAACTGATCGAATGCCTTGCGGGGCTCTGCCCGCCCTCGCGCGGCGACGTGCGTATCGCGGGTGCCGCCGTGAGCGGCCACGGCGCGCGCGAGCACCGCGCCGCGGGACTCGCGCACATTCCCAGCGACCGCCTGCACCGCGGGCTCGTCTCCGACATGTCGCTCGCCGAGAACCTCGTGCTCGGGCTGCAGCGGCGTCCCGGCGTCGGCACCGGCCCGTGGCTCGGCGGGCACACGCTCGAGGACGCCTCGCGCGCGCGGCTGCAGGAGTACGACGTGCGCCCGCCGGACCCGCGCGCGTTCGCGGGCCGCTTGTCCGGCGGCAACCAGCAGAAGCTGATCGCCGCGCGCGAACTGACGCAAGGAGCCCGGGCGATCCTCGCCGCGCACCCGACGCGCGGCGTGGACCTGGGCGCGATCGACTTCATCCATCGCCGGCTGCTCGCCGAGCGCGACGCGGGCCGCGCGGTGCTGCTCGTCTCGAGCGAACTGTCCGAGATCCTCGCGCTGTCCGACCGCATCCTCGTGCTCTACGAAGGCCGCATCGTGCACGAGACCACGCCCGCGGCGACCGACGAGCGCACGCTCGGGCTGCACATGACCGGCCGCGCCTCGCACGGCGACTCCCCGCTGCCGCCGCGCGAGGGCGCGCCGCGCACGAGCGGAGGCCTCGCGTGAGCGACCGCCGCGTGCAGTGGCAGTGGCTCGTGGCGCTCTCGCCCCTCCTCGCGGTGGCGGCGGCGCTCGCCGCTGGCGCGGTGTTCATCGCCGCGATCGGCGAGAAGCCGCTCGAGATCTACGCGCTGCTCTTCCGCGAGGCGTTCGGCACGGGCTACGGGCTCGGCCAGACGCTGTTCCGCGCGACGCCGCTGCTGTTCACGGGACTCGCGGTCGCGCTCGCGTTCCGCGCCGGGCTGTTCAACGTCGGCGTCGAGGGCCAGCTCTACGTGGGCGGGTTCGCCGCCGCGCTCGCGGGCGCCTACCTGCCGCTGCCCGGGCCGCTGCCCGCGGTGGCCGCCGTGCTCGCCGCCGGATGCGCGGGCGCGCTCTGGGGCGCGATCCCCGGCGCGCTCAAGGCGCGCTTCGGCGCCCACGAGGTGATCAACACGATCATGCTCAACTTCGTCGCGTTCGCACTCGTCTCGTGGGCCGGCCGCGCGCTGTTCCTGCCCGCCACGGTGCACACGCGCGACGTCGCCGCCGGCGCGCAGCTGCCGCGCCTCGACGCGTTCGTGCCCGTGCTGCGCGGCGCCCCGGTCAACGTCTCGCTGCTGCTCGGTCTCGCGCTCGCGTTCGCCGTCGCGCTGCTGCTGTTCCGGACGCGGCTCGGCTACGAGCTGCGCGCGGTCGGGCACAACGCCGGCGCCGCGGAGTACGGCGGCGTCTCGATCGGCGGGACTCAGCTGCTCGCGATGGCGCTCTCGGGGGCGCTCGCAGGCCTGGGCGGCAGCAACTTCGTGCTCGGCTACAAGCACTACTTCGAACTGGGCTTCTCGGGTGGCGCCGGGTGCATCGGCATCGCCGTGGCGCTGCTCGGCCGCAACCACCCGACCGGGGTGATCGTCGCATCGCTGTTCTTCGGGGCGCTCTCGTACGGCGCGCTCGTGGTGAACACGCGCGTGCCGCGCGAGCTGGTCGAGGTGCTCATGGCGCTCGTGATCCTGTTCGCGATCTGCGCCCGGCCGCTGCTCGAGCGCGCCGCGCGGAGGTGGGCGTGATGGACGTGCTGCTCTTCGCCGCCGCCGCCGTGCGCATCTCGGTGCCCTACGCGCTCGCCGCGATGGGCGCGTCGCTGTCCGAGCGCGGTGGCGTCGTCTGCATCGCGCTCGAGGGGCTCATGCTCAACGGCGCGCTCGCCTACACGCTCGGCGCATATGCCACGCAGAACCCGTGGGCAGGCGTGGCGTGCGCGCTGCTCGCCGGACTGCTCACCGCCTGGCTGCACGCCGAGGCCACCGTGCGCTTCCGCGCGGACCAGATCACGACCGGGCTCGGCATCAACCTGCTCGCGGCCGGCCTCACGCGCTTCGTGCTCGTGCGCGTGTTCCATTCCTCGAGCAACTCGCCGCGCGTCCCCGGCCTGCCCGAGTGGCGCCTGCCCGTCCTGTCCGACCTGCCCGGCGTGGGCGCGCTGCTCAGTTCGCCGCTCGTGCTGGTCACGCTGGCGCTCGTGGTGCTCGTGCACGCGCTGCTCTTCCGCACGGTGTTCGGGCTGCGCCTGCGCGCGATCGGCGAACGCCCCGAGGCCGCTGCCACGCTCGGACTGTCGGTGACGCGCCACCGGTTCGCGGGCGTGCTCCTGTGCGGGCTGCTGGCCGGGCTGGCCGGCGCCTACCTGTCGAGCGAGCAGCACTCGTTCACGGACGGCATGACCGGCGGGCGCGGCTACATCGCGCTGGCGGCGATGATCGTCGGCAAGTGGAACCCGATGGGCGCGGCGGCCGCGTGCCTGCTGTTCGGCGCGGCGGAGGCGCTGCAGATCAAGCTGCAGGGCTCGGCATTCCCGAGCGAGCTGCTGCAGGCGCTGCCGTACCTGATCACGATGCTGGCGCTGGCGGGGTTCATCGGCCGCGCCGTCGCCCCCCGCGCCGTCGGAACCCCCTACGACCCCGAATCCTGAGGGTCGTGCTCGGAAGATTGGTGGGGCCCCCCGCCGGGGCCGGTGGCCGGCCCGTCGGGCACGAAATCCCTGCGGTTTTCCGGCGCACGACCACCCCCGCGACGCTCGAATCGCCCCCACCCCAAATCTTCCGAGCACCACCGAGTTGACGCGGGCTTGAAGAGTGGCGGTGTGTTCCCGGAAGTTTCCGCGTTCGGGTCGCCCAAATCCCGTTGTATAGTCCCGCCCACGCTTCCGGCGCGCGCAACCGCGCCTCGACCGTACCGGGGACTTCCGCGAGGGCTTCTCGTGATCCTGTTCCGACGTGCCGCCGTCATCTTGAGCGTCGTCGCGATGTGCGCGACCCCGGCTCTGGCGCGGCGTGTGGGCACCCCCGGCTCCACCGAAGACAACGTGTCGCGTTCGCAGCCGCACTCGCCCGCCACCGAGGTCCAGTCGCCGCGCGCGACGCCGACCCACCCGGGCAACGCGAACCCCGACGATCCACCGATCTGCGTCACGCCTCCCTCGCGCCTCGCCAGCACCGGCCGCACGGAGAGCCTGCGCCCCAGTACTCCGGAGCCCACGCGCCAGCCATCCGCGCCTGAGCCTTCGCAGGAACGCCGCGACAAATCGAAGACCGTCATCGCACCCATGCCGCGTGTCGCACGCCAGGCGCCTCAGCACCGCCCGCGCGTCAACACGCGTCCGCTGCCCGCCGCTCCCGGCATGGGCACGCTCATCCGCATGGGCATGACGGTCGGTCGCGAGATCTCGTTCCTCGAGGAATCGGTGCCCACGCGGCCATTGCGGCCGCACGGTGGCCGCGCTCCTCCCGCCCGGGTGTCCGTGTCCGCGCCTCTCGCGCTGGCCGCCCCGGCCGCGCCGCTTCATCCGGCGAAGACCTTCCCGCCTGCCTTCGCCCCCCACCGTTCCCGGAACGACGACCTCGCCGCCATCGCCGCCGCCGCGCCCTGCACGGGTTCCGCTTCGCCGTGCCCGATCGGCTCCGGCGCCGCGCTGGCCTCGACCCTCGGAGGTTCACCGTCATGAACATGCGCAATCTCGTCGCCGCGCTGATCGCCCTGACCCTGCTCTCGCTCGTCTCGCTCGCGCCTTCCGCCATGGACGTCGCGCACGCGGCGGCTGCGGCCAAGCCCGCGGCCGCGCCGGCCAAGCCGGCGAAGCCTGCGGCTCCGGCGACCGCCGAAGCGAACAAGGTGGACATCAACAGCGCGACCAAGGAACAGCTCATGAAGCTCCCGGCCATCGGCGAGGCGATCGCGGGCAAGATCATCGCGGGCCGGCCCTGGGCCAACAAATCGCAGCTGCTGTCCAAGAACGTCCTGACGAAGGCGGCCTACGACAAGGTGGCGCCGCTCATCGTCGCGAAGCAGGCGGGCAAGTAACGCCCGCTCCCGGGTTGGAGGATCGAAGCTGGTTCGGCTGGTGCGTGGGGCTCCGCCAATCGGTTCTCGGTTCCTCCAACACTCCATGCGAAGGGCCGCGCGATCCGATCGCGCGGCCCTTTCGCCTTCACCACCACCGCCTCAGCGCGCCGCGGCCCCCAGCGAATCACGCGCGATGCGCTCGCGCTGGTCGAGCCCCTCCATCCACGGCACCGCGGCCCGCGCCGCCTGCACGTGCGCGAGCGCCTCGGCCCAGCGCCCGGCGCCCAGCTCGAGGTTGGCGGCCATGGAGTGCGCGTAGCCCGTGTAGGGCGAGGCGGCCAGCGCGCGTTCGAGTTCGGCCCGCACCTCCGCGCGCACGACCGTGTCCGCGAACGCCGCCGCGCCGACGTCGTTCAACCGCCGCGTGCCCGCGGGCAGCCAGCGGTAGCGCTGCGCGTTCGCGAGCGCCGACAGCGCCCCGTCGCGACGCAGCCAGAGCGCCGAAGCGTCGTCGGTGAAGACGAGCGCCCACGTGGTCGTGTCGGCGTCGAGGAAGTCCGGCAGGCCGAGCCGCGCGTCCTTCGGATGCGGCCACAGCACCCAGTCGAACCGGCGCTGCGCGTCGAGCGTGCGCCACGCGGCCGAGTCCTGCGGCACGTACGCGACCGTGTAGCGGTCCTGCTTCGTGCCGCTCTGGTGGATGTCCATGAACGGCAGCCGGTCGCGCTCGGGCCAGAACCGCCACAGCAGGTAGCCACCCTGGTCGAACGCGTTGAACCCGCGCCCGCGCACGCCGTGCTCGGCCATCCAGTCGCACGCGCGCACCGGGAAGAACTCCCAGCGGAACCCGTAGCCGGGCGCGAGCGCGGGATCGCGCAGGCTCGGCAGCGGCAGCGCCAGCATCACCGCGGCGATCGTCAGGGTGCGCAGCCACGGCGCGCGCAGGAAGCGCCCGGTGAGCGCGTCCATCGCGCCGTCGAAATCGCGCGCGAACACCGGCGCCACGAGCACCGCGAGGTAACCGAGGAAGCGCTGCGTGAGCAGCGCCTGCGGCACGAACACGACGAGCAGCGCGAGTTGCGCCCAGTCCATGCCGTGCCGGCGCCAGCGCCACACCGCGAGGGCGCCGAGCAGCGCGAGCCACAGCGGCAGGAACACCTTCGCGTACACCTCCCAGTCCACGGGCTGCAGCTCGCCGATGGTCTGGTAGATGGGCTCGTGCCGCCACACGAAGAAGTAGTCGAACGGCTGCGCGAGCAGCGGCCAGCCGAAGGGATTGACGAACGAGACGGCGACGCACGCGGCGAGCGCGAGCCAGAGGCCGGTGGGTCGCGGGTCCGGAGTGTCGGCGCCGCGCGTTCCGCGCGCTCCGCGCACGCGCGCGGCGATCGTCGCGGTGACGGCGTACACGCCGGTGAGCGTGAGCCCGAGGTAGTACGAGATGTGCGCGTTCGCCCAGACCCACGCAATCGGCACCAGCGCCCAGGCGCCGGCGCGCACTCCCGCGGCCGCGCCGCGTGCGCGCCGGCGCTCGAGCAGCCACAGCTGCGCCGCCATGAGCACCACGACGAGCGTCTCGGGGCGCGCCTGCGAGCGATAGCGGTAGAGCAGCACGCACCACAGGATCGCGACCAGCGCCCACGGGCCCTTCGCGCCGGACTCGCGCGCCGCGGCCCACAGGAACGCGCACGTGACGAGCGTCGTGAGCCAGCGCCACGCGAACAGGCCATGCACGCCACCCAGCTCGTAGAACGGCCAGAGCAGCGCGCGGAAGAGCCACGAAGGCGGCACGTCGGGCTGACCGTACGTGGGCCACACCCAGACCTGCGTGTGCGGCACGGCGTGCGTCTCCCAGATCGTGCGGCCGACGCGCAGGTGCAGCCAGAGGTCGGGATCGTAGATCCGGAACGTGGTCACGAGCACGGCGAGCGCCGCGGCGAGCAGCACCAGCAGCGCCCACGCGGCCGCGCTCAGCGGCTCCGCGGGCCGCACGGCGCGCGGGGCGCGGCGCGGCGGGAACGCCGCCGCGCCCCGGGGCTTCGCTTCGCTCACGGCAGGAGCTCGACCTTGCGGATCACCGAGCCCTGCGTGATGCGCGCCGCGACGTCCTGCCCGCGCACGACGCGCGCGAAGATCGTGTAGCGCCCGTCGAGGTGCGGCTGCGGCGACAGCGTGATGAACCACTGGCTGCCGCCGGTGTCCTTGCCCGAGAGCGCCATGCCGACCATGCCGGTCTCGTAGCGGCGCTGGTTGTACTCGCAGCGGATGGTCCAGCCCGGGCCGCCCGAGCCGGTGCCGGTCGGGTCGCCGTCCTGGATCACGAAGTCGGGCACGACCCGATGCACGCGCAGGCCGTCGAAGTAGCCCTTGCGCGCGAGCTTCACGAAGTTGCGCACGGTCTGCGGCGCCTCGGCGCCGAAGAACTCCCACACGATGTCGCCCTCGCTCGTGTGCAGCACGGCGCGGCGCTCGCGCGGCGCGGCTTCGAAGCCGGCGGGATAGGCGCTCGCGGCCGGAGCGGGCGCGGCGGCGGCCTTCTCGACGCTGTCGGCGAACGCCTTGCCGGCGAGCTGCGCGAGCGCGCCCGCGATCGCCTGCCGCGCGTCCGGGTCGGCGTCGGCACCGCGCGCGGCGTACGCGCGCGCGAGCAGCGGCACGGACGCCGTGTCGCCCCATTCCCCGAGCGCCCCGGCGCACGAGGCGGCGAACAGCACGAGCGAATCGTTCACGCCCGCGCGGAGCTTCGGCAGCAGCTGTTCGAGGCCCACGGAGTGATCGCGTCCGTAGAGCGCGCCGGCCAGGTCGGCGGCGGTCATGCGCTCGAGCAGCGGCCGGTCGGCGCCGAGCGAGCCGACGAGCACGTCGGGCGCGAGTTCGGCGACGGCCGGGGTACGCAGCCCGTCGAGCACGGCGACGCGGGCGTACACCGAGACGCTGTCGGCGAGCACCGCGCGCCAGTCGTCCTGGTACTTGGTGCCGAAGCGCACGAGCAGCGCGCGCGCCGCGGCGCCGCGCGTCGCCGGTTCGCCGTGCTTGATGCGCTCGACGAGCGCGAGCACGCCGTTGCGGCGTTCGTCCGGCCCCACGGCGTGCCACGCGAAGCCGTCGGCGAGCGCGGTCGCCACGGTCACGGTGACGTGCGGATTCGGGTGCTGCAGCAGCCCGCCGAACACGATGAGCGTGCTCTTCGAGGTCGAGTCGGCGATCTGCTGGAGCGCGCGCACGGCGTTGATGATCACGGCCGACGAATCGTCCGTGCACGCCTCGAGCAGCGCGACGCGGGCGAGCGGCGACTTCTGCCGCCCGAGCGTGCGCGCCGCATGCGCGCGCACGAGCGCGTCCGGGTCGCGCAGCATGGTCGAGACCGCGGGCACGACGATGCGCGGGCTGACGACCTTCTCGAGCGCGTACACGATGCGCCAGCGCACGGCCGGGTCGCGCTCGCGCAGGTGCTCGACGAGCGGCGCGACCGCGGCCGAATCCGCCAGCCGCCAGAACGCCACGGCGACCGCCCCGCGCACGCGCGGCGACGGCGACGACAGCAGCGGCACGAGTTTCGGCGTGGCCGCCTTGTCCTGCAGCTTGCCGAGCGCTTCGACCGCGAGCACGACGGTCTCGGGGTCGCGATCGGCGAGCGCGCCCTCGAGCGCGACTCGCGCGGATCGGTGGCCGATCTGGCCGAGCGCGAACACCGCCTCGCGCCGCACGGACGGCACGGCGTCGGCGAGCAGCGGCAGCAGCGCGCCCACGCTGGTCGTGTCCTGCAGCCGTCCGGTGGCGAGGGCGGCACGCGCGCGCACCGCCGGCAGCGCGTGCGAGAGGTAGCCGCGCAGCTCGCCGTCGGCCCAGCGGCGCTGGTCCTCGGCGATCGCGATCGCGCGCATCGGGCCGCCCGCCCTTGGCGCGGCGGCGGGAGCGGCCGTGCGGGCCGCACGAGCCGGAACGGCCGCGGCGGCGGCCGGGAACACCGGCAGCGCCGCCGCGAAGACCAGGAGCCACATCCGCAGGACCTGCTTCACCGCGACCTCCATCCGATCGGGACGAACGCCGCGATGCCGCCCGCGTGCGGGCCGCTCAGGGCGACGTGTTGTAGTCCACGTGGCGCGCGGGCCGGAGCTTGACCATGCGTCCCAGCTGCTGGACGTGACCGCCTCCCGGCGTGTGCGCGCTGACCCGGTAGAAATACACGCCATTGGCGAGCGCGTCACCTTCGGCGTCGTTGCCGTCCCAGGGGATCTGATGGTAGCCGGGCGCCACGTCCCGCACCACGTCGGTCCAGATGACGCGTCCGGTCACGGTCATGACGGAGACTTTCACGTCGGCCGGCTGCGAGCCGAGCAGCGTGAACGAGAACGCCGTGCCGTCCACCCCGAACGGATTCGGGAACACGAGCAGGTCCGCGAGCTTGAGTTCACCCTGGCTCGTCGTGACCCGGAACAGCCGCGTCACGAGCGGCGCGCCCGTGAGCCGCACCTCGAGCGCGTAGCTCGCCTTGAGGTATTCGCCGTGCGTGAGCGTGACGATCCACTCGCGGCCCGACGCGTCGCCCGGGGCGGGCGCGTACGTGAAGGGCTGCGCGATCTCGTTGAGCGTGAGCGTCAGGTCGGTGGCCGGGTCGAACGGCTTCGGGCTCTGCACGAGCAGCGACAGGTTCGCGACCGGCGAGACGTCGTCGTTGTCGTGCAGCGCCACGCCGTCCGAGCGCAGGGTCACGTCGTAGGTGAACACCGTGCGGTGCTCACTCACGAGCCCGTCGCGGTCGATGGCGCGCAGCACGTAGGTCTCGTCGTACGCGTGCGTGCGGCCGCCGTACACGAGCCGGTAGCGCTTGCCGCCCCACTCGCCGCCGCCCACGGTGTCGGGGAACGCGGGCGCGAGCGTGTACGCGCTCGCCGGAATCGCCGTGTCCGCGCCGTTCGCGCGCCGATAGAGGCCGAGGCTGTCGATGCGCACCGCGGACACGACGTCGGCGACGATCGTCAGCGTGTCGCCGCTCGTGTGCAGGCGCACCGCCTGCAGGTCCGTCGCCGGCACGTCGTTCGCGGTCACGAGCGTCTGCGGCCGGCCGATGCTCATGCGCGTGGCCGGGTCGCCGAGCAGCGTGTAGCTCATCGCGATGCCGCGTTCGTACGCGTAACTCGCGACGGTCGGAATGAAGCGCAGGAACGTCGTCTGGATCGCCTCGCCCAGCACGAGCCTTGCGCCGCGCTCGGACAGGATGTTGTCGTGCGGCGCCGCGGAGAACATCGAGCGCGTGAGTTCGACGTTCACGTGCGTCGAGTCGTCGCGCGGCACGACCTCGTAGCTGACCGACGCCCACGACGCGATCGCGCCGAGGTTCGGCAGTGTCACGAACTCCTCGCCCAGCGCCGGGCCCTGCGCGCCGAACTGCTTCTCGGGCCGGCCGAACATGTTCGCGTGGCAGGAGAACGCGGTGAAGAGGAACGGCCTGTCCGTGTTCGCGAACCGGACCTTGTCGTCGAGGCCCGTGTCGTTGACGTACAGGTCCTCGTGCGAGAGCACCCACTCGCTCGCGTGGCCCTGGTAGTTCCACCACGACACGCCGGCGTTGATCTTGTCGAAGAGGATCGGCGTGACGATCGCGTGCGTGTACGTGCGCGTCGCCGCGCGGTCCGGGCGGCATGTGTCGCTCGGCGTCGGGTTCGTGTAGGGCTGGTCGGCGAGGTACCAGCGCAGGTTGAACAGGTCGATGTCCGTCTGCGCGAGACCGGCGTCACGCGTGATGAGCGAGGCGCTCTTCGCGTTCAGCTCGACGAAGTGCTGCTCCTGCCAGCGGAAGCAGTACCCGCTCGTGCTGCCGCCGCCGCCGAAGAAGCTGTCGCCCGAATAGGCGTCGTCGCTCGAGAGCAGCATGGAGCGGCGCCACGACTGGTCGCCGGAGGAGAGGTCCTCGTACTTCACGAGCTTGTTCACGACCGCGGTGGCCTCGCCGAGCGTGTTGACCGGGATGCGGCCGACCATCATCTCCGGGATCACGTCGCCGAAGTTGTAGATCGGGTCCGAGTTGCCCGTGAGGAAGCCGTAGCGGTTGTCGCTCGGGATGAGCTCCCACTCGGACACCGGCACCGGACCCGGCGTGGGCAGGGTCGGCACCCAGTCGCGGCCCGAGGAGCGGCGGTAGTTCATCGGGTCCATGTTGCCGTCGCCGAACAGCAGCAGGAAGCGGCTCTGCCAGTGCTCGTACGCCCAGCGCGTGAACCGCTGGATGGACGCGGCCGAGTGGCGCCCGCCGTTGAACTCGTCGTTCACCGACTCGAGCGGCGCGACGACCGTGCGCAGGCCGCTGGCGTTGCGCAGGTCCACGAGCGGCTGCATGGCCGGGAGGAACGCCTCGGGCACGACGAGCAGCCAGTCGCCGGCGGTGTTCGCGTACAGGTTGCGGCGCGTGACCGCGGAGAAGTTCGCCGCCGGCGGCACCTTCGGGCCGTACGCGGGATCCACCGGGTCCTGCACGAACGCGGCGACGTACGACTTCGGGCTCGCGCTCGCGGTGGAGTCCTGGAAGTCGAACGCCATGTAGTTGTTCTCGAGCGCGACGCGCGCGGGATCGAGCAGGATGCGCTGCGGCGCGTCGGGGTTGGTGACGTCGTACAACCGGATCGAGTCACCGAAGAAGCCCGTCGCGTGGATCTGGAACTCGCCCGAAGCGTCGCCGCTGTTGAACGGCAGGTAGTCGCGGATCGCGGCGAAGCGGCGCCAGTACGTGAGCTCGAACCAGTTCAGTCCGGCGCGGCAGAGGTTGTTGTTCACGGGGTCGGGCGGCGAGTTGAACGACTTGCCCCATTCGCGGAACGAGTTGATGCCGCTCGTGAACGCCGAGCCGCGCACCGAACGCGACACGGTCGTCGCGCTCTTGTTCGTCCAGTACACCGAGTCCACGAGCGAACTGACCTGGTTGAGCCCGTTCTTGACCGCGGCCCACATGAAGTGGCCGCCGGAGTTGAGCCCGACCCACTGGATCGTGGCGGTCACGGTGCGGCTCGTGTCGATGTCGGCGATGCCGAACTTCAGCGTGTCCAGCCGCGTGTAGTAGAGCTGGTTCTCGTTCCACTGGTACGGATCCACGATCGTGTCGGTGGGCTGCTGCACGAACGTGAGGTAGGAGGAGAAGTTCTTCTCGAAGTGCTCCTTGAACGGATAGCTCGCGAGCGTTCCGGGCACCGACGCGTTGCGCCAGCCCGAGCGCTTGCTCATGCGCGCGCCGCCGGCGGTCTCGCGCGTCACGTAGATCACTTCGGAGTCGCCCCAGTAGCGCTGGTACTGGCTCGCGTTCGAGCGCAGCGCCCCCGTGCGCACGTACACCCAGACGCGGTCGCCCACGTCGAACGTGCCGTTGGCGTTCGCGTCCTCGACTTCGCAGGGAATGTCGATCGTCTGGAAGGGCGTCGCCTGCCCTTCGACGTACTCGTGGCGGTGCACGGCGACCTGCGCCACGGGCGTGCCGGCCGGGTAGCCCTTCGCGACGAGCTGTTCGTACGGCAGCGTGTAGAGCGCCGTGCTGTCGATCTTGACGCGCACTTCGGGCTCGGTCTCGGACGTCGGCAGCCCTTCGGCGGCGAAGCCGTCCATGAGGCGCTGCGCGCCCCGCGGCACCGTGCGCCACGGCTTCGCCTGGTCGAAGTTGAGCACGCCGGCGGCGAGCACGTCGTCGTAGTGGCGGTCCTCGGCGCCGGGCACGACTTCCGCGGAGAGCGCGGCCGCACCGGCGGGGCGGTTGAAGTCCACGCGCACGACGAGGCGTGCGTTCACGCTCAGCGCGCTCGCGCTCTCGTCGTAACGGAACGGGCGCACTTCGATCGAGACGAGCTTGCGGCCGCGGAACGGCGTCGGGGTGCCGAGGCGCACCGGCTCGACCGGCCATGGTCCGTCGACGAGCGGCGTCATCTCGAGCATGACCGGCTCGGCGTCACCGCCGTCGGGCGAGGGAATGAAGTCGGGCCGTCCCGCGATGGCGAGCTTGACGCCCGTGCGCGTCGAGGGCGCGTCCGCCTGCAGCACGCGCACGCTCGGGCGCGCGTCGTTGGGGATCGCGAGCATCGCCGCGTAGGCCGGCAGGAGCGCGTGTCCCGGGTCGGCCAGCGAGTGCGCGTCGGGCACGCCGACGATCTTGCTGCGGCCCTTCGAATTGGGAGCGGAAAGCGACCAGTCGCCGGCCGATACCTGCAGGGTCACGCCCCGCGGGTCGGTGGCCAGGACTCTCAGGCCCGCCGCGGCCGCCGGAAGGGCGAGCAGGGCGAGCAGCGGAAGAACGGCGGCGAGGGCGCGTACTGGATTGGGAAGTCGCATGTGGGATGGAGTCTAGGAAGCCCGTCGCTTGGGGGTCAAGGTTCGTGGTTCGCAGAATGTTGCCGGGCCTTCGGGCCCGGCCAAGTCGTTGTCCCGGCGGGGGGGCTCCCCCCCGATCCGATGACTTTTGGCGCAAGCAACATTCTGCGAACCACAAGGTGCTAGACTGCGCGGCCCGAAATGGTGCTGCGGCACTTCATCGGCAGTCGACGAGGAGATCTCCCGGAATGAATCAGCCGCGTTTCCGAGCCGCCATCGCCCTCCTGGCGCTCGCCTTCCTGCCCCTGCTGGCCTTCGCGGCCCCGGGTTCCACGGCCGCTCCGCGGCCCACTCCCCGCCCCGGCGCCCCAAGGCCCACGGCGACCGCGCCGCTGCCCTCGGGCATGAAGCTCCCCATGCGCGCCCCGGTCATGCCCGATACGGTGCTGGCCAAGGTCTACGGCGCCCGTGACGTCACGTGGAGCGCCCTGCTCAAGGGTTGCCGCAAGCTGGGGGTGGACCCCAACGCTCTTACACCGCTCGAGCGCCGTCAGGTCCTCGATGTGCTGATCGACCAGGCCATTCTCGCCGACCGGGCCCTGCGCGAGCCTCGCCACTGGACCGCCAAGGACAGCGCCGACTACCACCAGCTGCGCGACAAGCTGCTCCTGAACACGGCCCTCAACGAGGCCCTCTTCGCGGTCGCGGCCGGCTTCATGGACCGCGGCGACTCCGTGCCCGACATGCGCACGCTCGGCATCATGGCGCGCGACACGGCCATGGCGAAGCTGCACCCGAAGTACGACGACTGGTCGCTCCGCCACCTCGCGGCGGCGTTCGCGGCGCTGCCCAAGCAGTCGCCGGACATGAACGCGATGCAGAAGATCGAGGCCATGGGCAAGCTGCCCGTGGTGGCCCCGGCCGACACGGGCCGCGTGCTCGTGCAGTGCGACTCCGACACGCTGACGGTCGCGGACGTCGTGCGCGAGTACGCCCGGCTCAATCCCATGTACCGGCCGCGCATCGAGGACGAGGGCGGGGTCGTCGACCTCGTCGGCAACATCCTCTACAACGCCCAGCTGCGCGCCACGGCCGAGGCCCGCGGGTACGACCGCATGAAGATGAACTCGGCCCAGCTCGCCGAAAAGGCGGAGTTCCTCGACGTCCAGCGCTGGGTCACCAAGAACGTGTACGCCAAGATCGCCATGGACACCGTCACGCTGCGGCGCCACTACGACAAGCACCCGGCGTGGTTCCGGTCCAAGGCGAACGCCGAAATCGTCCGGATGGTGTTCGACACGCAGGCCGACGCCGCGAGCTGGGGCGAACAGCTGCGCGACCCCGTGCGCGCCGAGACGCTCGCCACGCAGTCGGCGCGCGCGCGCGTGCCGTACCTCGCCACGCTGCACGAGGAAGCCGACTCGGCGCTCTTCAAGCGCGTCCGCAAGGGCGGCGTGGGCGCCGTGCTCGGGCCCGACTCCACCGCACAGGGCTGGCGCGTCATGCGCGTGATGAAGCTGAACCTCGACCGGCGGCTGTCGTTCGAAGAGGGCTACGACCAGGTGAAGCAGGACTGGTACGAGCGCGAGGGCGAACGCATCATGCGCGGCGTGCTCGACGAGATGCGCAAGCACACGATCATCTTCCTCAACGAGAAGTCCCCCTACCTCGCGGACAAGCCGCACCGGAGCGCCCGATGAAGCCGACGACCTCGCGAACGACCGTCCTGGCGATCGTGGCGGCGTGCCTCGCCGCGGCCACCGTGTTCACCCCGCGCGCCTCGGCCGGCGACGCGCCGCCGCCGTACATGAACGGCGTGGACACCGTGCGCGCGGACGGCGAACTGGTCTGGAACGTGGACTACCAGATCGTGAACACGCTCGACACGGGCTTCTTCCCCGACAGCTTCCGGGTGGACTTCGAAAACGCCGACGACGTCCGGATGCGCGGAGAACGCCGCTGGCGCGAGAACATCGACGCGCTCGCCAAGGGCATCCTGCCGGTGTCGGGACACGACAGCCTGCAGGCGTCCTACTTCTGCCCCGCGCGCTTCGAGCACGGCCGGCTCACGCTCGTGCTCTACGGTCACACCACCACCGGAACGGTGCCCCCGCTCTCGCACACCGTCGAACTGCGGCCCGGACCGTTCGAGACGAGCTACCCGTCCGCGCTGCTCGAGAGCGCGAAGGGCAAGGTCGAGTTCACGCTCCTGCCTCCCGGCAATCCCGAGGGCCGCGCGCCCGCGATCCTGATCGTGCACGACGAGCTGGGGCACGGCCGCACGGCGCTGCCCGTCGCGCGCATGCTGTCGCGTCGGGGCTATGCGGTCGCGCTCGTGAGCATGCCCGGCTTCGGGCGCTCGAGCGGCGAGGCCGACTGGTGCGGCCCCGCGACGGCGGCCGCGCTCGAAGCGGCCTGGGCGAAACTGCGCGCCACGCCGGGCGTGGACCCGGCCCGCCTCGCGGTCTGGGGCTCCGGCCGCGGCGCGACCGCGGCGGCGCTGCTCGCGGCACGGCATCCCGAGGTGGCGGCGCTGGTCGCGCAGTCGGGCACCTACGATCTCGCGGCGGCGGTCACGGCGGCCGACGCGCCCACGCGCGCATCGATCGCGGCCGAAGCCGGCAAGGACGCGGCGGCGCTGCGCGCGCGTACGGTGCTGCGCCAGCCGATCCCGAAGTGTGCCGTGCTGCTCGTGCACGGCGAGCTCGACACGACCGCGCCCGCGGCCGCGGCGCACGCGTACGAAGCGGCGCTTCGCAAGGCCGGCGCGAAGGTCGAAACGCGCTGGTTCGCCGACCGCGGGCACGACGCGCCGCAGGCGGCGGTGCGCTCGGCCGCGATGGCGTTCCTTCGCAAGCTGTTCGGCAACTGACCCCACGTCACCTGTCCCCGAAGCTCATTCACCTGGAGAACGCATGAAGCTGACGCGCCTGATCACGCTGGGTCTACTCGTCGTCGCGGTCACCGCGGCGGCCCAGACGCGGCCGCCCGCGTACAAGCCCAAGACGCCGCCCCCGGCGCGCGCCACCGCGCCCGCGACCCCTCCTGCTCCCGCGGCGCCCGGCAAGAAGCTCGAGTACGTGAACGGCATCGCCGACACCGGGCAGTTCCTCGCGGACACGACGGTGCTCGCCACGATCGGTCCGCGCACCGTGACCGTGCGTTCGTACGTGAACGCGTACTTCGCGCAGTACCCCGAGTACCGCCCGCGCCCCGACAGCCTCGGCCGCATCGACTTCCTGAACAGCATGATCCAGAAGGACGTGCTGGGCATGACGGCGCTGTCGATCCCGCGCGAGTTCGGGTTCGAGGATCGCCTCGCGATGCGCACGCACACGCAGCGCACGCTCTCGAACGCGGTGTACCAGCACTACGTGCTCGATTCGGTGAAGGTGACCGAGGACGAGATCCGCGCGTTCTACGAGACGCAGAAGTACGACCAGCACTTCCGCCACATCCTGTTCGCCGACCGCGCCACCGCGCAGCGCGTGCGTGACGAGATCGCGTCCGGGAAGCTCAAGTGGGACGTCGCCTTCACGCGCCACCACAAGGGCTCGGGCAAGTCCGACCTGGGCTGGGTCGAGCAGACCTCGATGCCGCCGGAGATCGCCGTGCGCGTGTATCCGCTGAAGCCGGGCGAGATCTCGCAGCCGGTGGCCGATCGCTCGTGGTGGCACGTGTTCCAGTCGGTCGAGCACCGGCCGCGCACGAACGTGCCCCCGATCGAGTCCATGCGCACGCTGATCCGCATGACGATCGGCGGCCTGCGCACGTCGGAGCGCGCCGAGGCGATCCAGGTCGTGCTGCGCGCGCGCATCGGCATGCGCTACGACACGACCGCCGTGCAGTGGGTGAGCACGCGGTTCGGCGGCAGCAACATGGGCATGGAGACCGGCCCGGGCGGTTCGCCCTCGCTGTCGATCGCGGACACCGTTCCGGCGTTTTCGGCCGAGGACACCTCGCGCACGCTGGCCGTCTGGAACAACGGCGGCCGGCTCTCGCTCGCCGGGCTGCTCAAGGCCTACACGGACCTCTCGCCCGTGTCGCGCCCGATCATGAACACGCCCGAGGCGGTGCAGGGTCAGATCGACGCCATCGTGCTCGAGCCCTACATGGCCGAGTACGGCCGCGAACTGGGCCTCGAAAAAGACCCCGAGGTCGTCGCGCAGATCGAGCGCAAGCGCGAAGAGCTGCTCGTGAAGCACATGTTCTCGGACTCGGTCGAATCGAAGGTCTGGATCTCGAAGGCCGACCGCCAGAAGTACTACAAGGAGCACCCGTCGGACTTCACGACGTACGCCAACGTGCGGTTCGCGGTGTTCGCCGAGAACTCGCGCGAGGCGGCGGACGCGCTCGCGAAGCGCCTGCGCGCCGGCGAGAAGGCCGAAGCCATCCTCGCGGCGGATTCGATCGCGGGCATCCACCGCGGCTCGATCCAGGTGCGGCTCGAGAACGAGCACGGCCCGTATCACAAGCTGCTGTTCGAGGAGATGCGCCCGGGCCAGGTGACGGTCGAGGGCCCGGACCGCGACGGTCACTTCGCGGTCATGCAGTCGATCGCGTTCGATTCCGGCCACCTGCTGCCCTACGAAGAGGTCGAGGGGCTGATCGACGAGTCCATGCAGAACGTGCGCGGCGAGCAGATGCTCAAGGCGATGCTCGCGCGCTTCATGGCGCGCTACCCGATCACCGCGCGCTACGAGCTGCTGCAGCGCGTGAAGCTCGTGGACCCGACGCTCGACGAGTAGCCTCGGATCGCTCGGATCCGGAAAAGCAGCGGGGGCCTTCCCGAAGCGGGAAGGCCCCCGTTCTCTTGCGTGGCGTCGCGCCGCGGCACGGTGCCTCAGCGCGCCTTGCGGCGAGCCTGCGGCGGCTTCCAGCTCTCGGGCTTGCGCACGGCGTTCCAGCGGCCGCAGCCTTCGCCGGGCGCCGCGTTCCACGTCACGAAACGCTCGCCCTGCCGCACGATCGGTTCGTCCTTGAGCGCGAACGCGAGCGAGGCTTCCTTCCACTCGATGCAGATGGGCTGGCGGGCGCCGGCGAGCGCGGCGCGCTTGTGGCGGATGAGCACGCGGCCGAGCGCGTACACGCCCGAGGAGTCCACGGCGCCGGGCTGCGTGTAGGGCACCGCGAAGACGAGCCGGAGCTTGCCGCCCTCGCTCGTGTGCTCCCACGCCGGGCGCCCCATGCCGGGCCCGGTCCACGGCTGCGGGCCGGGAAAGCGCGGCTCGGGCCCGAACTGCACGGCGAGCCCGCCCGCGTTCGCGCCCGTCTTCTCGAAGTGCCAGAACGGTCCGAGTGTGTCGCCGGGCGCGCAGTGGAACTCGAGCGTGGCGGTGAAGCCGTTGAACGTCGGGCTCGTGCGGCCGGGCCGGAAGCACAGGTAGAGCGTGTCCTCGGCGGTCGTGTCGGCGAGGCTCGGGCGCAGCTCCTGCGTCGCGCGCTTCGCGCCCCACGGCGCGCGCCAGCTGAGCAGCAGCCGCGCGGCGTCGGCGCGTGCGCCCCCGCGGGCGCGCACGGCGCTGTCGGCCTCGGTCATCACCTCGACCATCGGGCGCACGGCACGGTGCGTGGTGTCGGGACGCGTTCCGTCGGCGTGCGAGGTGCCCGCCGCGGCGGCGGCGAGGAGCACGGCCGCCGCCCCCACGGTCAGGAAAGCTCGCATCGGATTCGGTCGAACGGGCATGGACGGTCCTTCAGCGGTAGAGACTCTTGATCGCACCCCACGTGGTATTACGCGCGGGGACCAGCGAACAGTTCGAAAAATTTCCCTGCCAGGCGGCCGTGTTCGACGCCCCGGAGGGCAGGACGGTCACCTCGGCGGGCACGGCCGCCGGGTGGCGGATCAGCTGCGCCGAGTTGAACACCAGGCAGACGGCGGTCGCGCACCCGGCGCAGGCCGAAGCCCCGCTGGAACGCGCGTGGGTCATGCGGATGTCGGCGCCATAGTAGGGGGCGCCCGCCCCGATCGTCGTCTGCTGCGAGGCGAGCACGCTGGTCGTGACGATCATGCGGGCCATGTTCGCGCCACCGCGCGGCTGGGTCACGAACCACGTCTGCACCACGGCCACGCCCGTGCCCGAGAACGGGTCCGAGCAGGCGCCGAGCGCGCTGAAATCGGCGCTCGCCGAGAGCGCGCCCGAGTTGCATCCGCCCGAGCCGAACTGCCACCAGTCCGGCAGCGTCGCGCTCGAGGACACGAGGTCCACGACCATCTCGATCGCCACGACGCTGTCGACGGGGGCGGACAGCTGCAGGGAAGTGACGAGGTGCTCGACCGCCAGCGGGTTGCCGCACCCGGACGTGCGCTGCGCGAGGCCGCCGCCTTCGGGGCACTCGTTCCAGCGGAGCGAGAGGTCGTCCGCGAACGCCGGGCCGGCGACCAGAGCGAGCGCGCATGCGAGAGCGGCGCAGGCGCGACGCGCGCAGGACCACGGACTCGAGCCGAGGAGCATGTGGAGCCTTTCTCCCGGGAAAAGAAACCGGGGCATCCGCGATGCGGAAGCCCCGGTCCCTGCAGATCAGACTGCGAGTGCGACTAGCGGTAGAGCGACTTGACGGCGCCCCACGTGCGGTTCTTCACCGGCACCGGGATGCACGTACCGGCCACTTCGTTCTGCCACGTCGCCGTGCGGCCCGTCGCTTCGTTCGAGACGACGAAGTCGCCGACACCGGCCGGCTGCGTGATCTTGATCGAGTTGAACACGAGGCAGACCTTGTCGAGACAGCCCGAGCAGGCGCCCGTGCCGACCGTCTTCGCGTTCGAGATGTTGAACTTGACGCCGTAGTACTCGAGGTTCGAGTCCATGGTGGTCGCGTTGGCGACGGCCGTGGCGTAGATCGAGAGCAGGCGGGCGCGGTTCGCGTTGCCGCTGTACGACTGGATGTACGCGGTCACGCCACCGGCGGCGAGACCCTGCCAGTAGTCGGTGCAGCCCGTGTTCGCCGTGAAGTCCGCGCTCGAGGAGAGCGCCGTCTGGCGGCACGTGCCCGTGTTCTTGAACGCCCACCAGCCGCCCGACAGCGTCGCCGTGTTCTCGACGAGCAGGTCGACGACGACCTCGACGCCCGTCGCGGCCGTGATGCCGGCCGGCGGGATGAACGAAGCGTAGAGCGAGTTCGTGCCCGTGTTGGACGTGCAGGCGAACGTCTTGTTCTGGACGCCGCCGCCAAGCGCGCAGTCGTTCCACATGAAGTTGATGCCCGCCGCGGATGCCATCGAGGCCACCAGCATCAGGGCTGCGGTCACGGTCGCCAGTCGAAGCAACTTGCTCATCACGAAGAACCTCCCTTTCCTCAGGTCAGAGATCGGTGCAGAGACCACGACCGGCCAGTCAGGATGCTGCCGCACGGCCACCGCAGAGGGAGCGGGGGCCGCCTTCCATTCCGGGTCTCCAGAGTCGGGCACAGGGTAGTCGCAGACGCGCATTGCGCAAGGAAAAAATGGCGGGAAGTGGCGACACAAGCCTGGCCGCTGGGATTGTCGGCGCGTGGGTTGAATCCCTGCAGCGCAAATCCCCGCGAAACAGTTCTGTGACCGGAGAACGCACGGCAAAGCGGCGCATGTGCGCGCTCGGGAAAAAAGATCGAGGCGGCCTTCCGAAGAAGACCGCCTCGATCGAGCTTCTGTTGCAGGTCGGTTTAGCGGTAGAGCGCCTTCACCGAGCCCCACGTGCGGTTCTGGGTCGGGACGACGGCCGGGCAGCCACCGCCGACGACGCCACCCTGCCACGTCGCGTAGTTGCGCTGCGCGGGGGCCTGGATGCGGTAGTCACCGACACCGGCAGGCTGCGTCAGCTTGATCTCGTTGAGCACGAGGCAGACGGGATCGGCGCAGCCAGCGCAGGCGCCGGCACCGACCGTCTTGGCGCCCGACATCGTGGCCTTGAACGCGTAGTACTCGAGATTCGCGTCGACCGGCTGGGCGTTCGCGATCGCCGTCGCGTAGATGATCAGCAGGCGAGCGCGGTTCGGCGAAGCAGCGTACGGCGTGATGTAGGCCGTGGCGCCACCAGCGGCGAGACCCGTCCAGTAATCGGCACACGTGAACGGACCGCTCGTGAAGTCAGCGGACGTCGAGAGCGCCGTCTGACGGCACGAACCGGCGTTCTTGAACTGCCACCACGCCGGCAGCGAAGCCGACGAGGACACGAGGTCGATGACGATTTCTTCGCCCGTGATGGCCGAGCTGCCGGCCGGCGGGATGTACGAGCCGACGAGCACGGCGCCCGAGAGCGTGTTGCTGTTGCAGGCGAACGTCTTGTTCAGCGAGGAAGGACCGCCGCCGCAGTCGTTCCAGCCGAAGTTGATTCCCGCCGCCGAAGCCAGAGAAGCCGACAGAGCGAGAAGCGCAGCGCTGAGAAGTAGCGTCTTCTTCATGGGATGCCTCCGGTACACCTGGGGGTTGGTGGTGCTCAGCGGGAGCACCTGTGGGACGTCATGCTGGTGAAAACTGTAGCACGCGCGCAGCCGGGCTTAGCAAGGGAAAAGTAAGAGAAAACACGAGTTGCAGCATGCACGGGTCGTGCAAAGTGACGTCCGAATGAACGCGGCGTGGACGCCGGGAAAACTCCCGCCGAGGGGCTCGTCCCGGAACCGCTCGGTCGTCGCGGACGCATGCGCGCGAGGGCGCCTGCCCCGCTGGGCCGCAACGAGTTCAGCCGTCTCGGCGTGGCCGGAAGGTCCACGCTCCACCCCCGCCGAGTGGGCGGCTCCGGCACGCCTCGGCCTCGGCCGGGTCCGGTGCCGCGCGTTTTCCCGGGCGTAACGCCCCCAACCGGTCGGGCCCGGCGAAGTTCAACGGTACTGGGACTTGATCGCGCCCCAGGTGCTGTTGCGCGTGGGGATCACCGCGTTGCAGCCGACCACGACGCCCTTGGACTGCCACAGCACCCACGGCCGCTGCTCGCCGTTGTCGATGCGGTAGTCGCCCACGCCGATCGGCTGCGTGAGCTTGAGGCTCGTGAACCGGATGCACATCTCGCGCGAACATCCCGCGCACGCATCGGTGCCCACGGTCTTCGCGCCCGAGATCGTGACACGAAACGCGTAGTACTCGAGGTGCTCGTCGAGCGGTCCGGTGTTCGCCAGAGCCGTCGCGAAGATCAACAACAGTCGCGCGCGCGCGGCGTCGCCGTAGTAGGGCGTGATGTACGCGGTCACGCCGCCCTGCGCGAGCCCGATCCAGTAGTCGGCGCAGTTCTGGTACGCCGTGAAGTCCGCGGAGGCCGTCAACGCCGTGCGACGGCACGCGCCCACGTACTTGAACTGCCACCAGTCGGGAATCGTCCGCCAGCCGCCGTCGTTCACGTCGAGCACGGCCTCTTCGCCGGTGACCGCCGTGCTGCCCGCGGGCGGGACGAACGAGCCGATGAGGCTGGCGGTCCCGGGAATCGCGTTGCGGTCGCACGCGAACGTCTTGACCTCGGCGCCGTACGCGCCGCAGTCGTCCCACGACAGGTTGATGCCCATGGCGTACGCGGACGGCGGCGAGAACGCCAGCGCGAGCAGCGTCAACGCGGATGCCACACACACGCGCGCGCTCATCGGTACTGCGCCTTGATCGCGCCCCAGGTGCTGTTGCGCACGGGATCCCACACGTACATGCACGAGGCGTGCGGACTGCTCGGCTGCCACATGATGCAGTTGCTCGCCGGTATCTGCAGACGGAAGTCGCCCACGCCCGCGGGCTGCGTCAGCTTGATCTCACTGAGCAGGATGGACACGGGATCGAGGCAGCCGGCGCACGCGCCCGCGCCGACGCTCTTCTGCCCCGTCATCGTCAGGCGGAACGCGTAGTACTCGGTGAACTCGTCCACGGGCGTCGCGTTGACGAGCGCGATCGCGAAGACGATCAACAGGCGTGCGCGCGCCGACGATTGGTTCAGCGGCCAGAAGAATCCTGTGATTCCACCGGCGGCGAGTCCGTTCCAGTAGTCCGTGCACGCGGAGTACGCCGTGAAGTCCGCCGAGGCCGAGAGCGCGGTCTGGCGGCAGGTGCCCGCGTTCTTGAACTGCCACCAGTCGGGAAGCGAGCTCTTCTCCCACGTCACGAACTCGAGCACGATCTCCTCACCCGTGATCGCGGTCGAGCCGGCGGGCGGAATGAAGGAGCCGATCATCCGGGCGCCGCCCGGGATCGTGTTGCTCGCGCAGTCGAACGACTTGCGTTCGAAGCCGTGCGCGCCGCAGTCCTCCCAGGACAGGCTCACGCCGGCCGCGTGGACGGAAGGTGCGGCGAAGGTGATCACGAAGCACGTGACGAGTGCGAGACGTTTCATGGCGGCGGCCTCCGAACACGGCGCACGCACGCCCCGGGCGGGGCGCGACGACGTGCGGTTTCGGGGGGAACTGCCCGCCGAGTAGAGCGCGATTCGCGCGCGGCGGCAATACGAAATCACGAAGGCGGCCACCGGACGGTGACCGCCTTCACACGACTCTGGCGCGCCCGTTCTAGCGGTACAGCGCCTTCAGCGCGCCCCACGTCGCGTTGTGCGTGGGCGTGGCGACGGGGCAGCCCGTCGCGACGACTCCGCCCTGCCAGGTCACGTAGTTCCGCTGCACCGTCGCGGTCACGTAGAAATCGCCCACGCCGGCGGGCTGCGTGATCTTGATCTGGTTGAGCACGAGGCACACCGGATCGAGACAGCCCGCGCACGCGCCTGTGCCCACGGTCTTCTGGCCCGCGAGCGAAACCTTGAACGCGTAGTACTCGGACCCCGTGCTCAACGGCCCCGCGTCCGCGGGAGCGAGCGCGTTGATGATCACCAGCCGCGCGCGGCTCGCGGTGAAGTGATAGGGCGTGACGTAGGTCACGGACGTTCCGACCGCGAGCCCCTGCCAGTAGTCCACGCAGTTCACGTTCGAGGTGAAATCCGCGCTCGTCGCCAGCGACGTCTGGCGGCAGGCGCCGACGTACTTGAACTTCCACCACGGCGGCACCGTGGGCGAGGCCGACTGCAGGTCGACCACGATCTCCTCGCCCGTGACCGACGTCGTCCCCGCGGGCGGCACGAACGAGCCGACCATGATCGCTCCCGCGAGCGTGTTGCTCGTGCAGGCGAACGACTTGTTCACGGCGCCGAACGTGCCGCAGTCGCCCCACGAGAAGTTGAGCCCCGCCGCCGCGGCGACGCTCGCCGGAAGCACGGCGAGCGAGGCGCACGCGAACGGCACGAGCAGGGCGAATCGTCTTCTCATGGTGTCGAACCCCGAGGAAGGGTGAGAGCGTGCCGCGCGATCAACGGTACTGCGACTTGAGGGAGCCCCACGTGGTGTTGCGCGTGGGTGTGGCTCCCGGGCACTGGAATGCCGGGCCCCCTCCCTGCCACGTGACGAAGTTGCGCACGAGCGGGTTCTGCAGACGGTAGTCGCCGACACCGGCGGGCTGCGTGAGCTTGATCTGGTTGAGCACGAGGCACACGGGCTCGATGCATCCCGCGCACGCGCCAGGCCCGACCGTCTTCGTGCCGAGGAAGCTGATGCGCACCGAGTAGTACTCGGTGTTGTCGTCCATGGGCATGGCGAGCGCCACCGGCGTCGCGTAGATGATGAACAGCCGCGCACGATTCGCGATCGCGTTGAACGGGGTCGTGTACGCGGCGACGCCTCCCGACGCCAGGCCCGACCAGTAGTCGGCGCAGCCGGTGGGGCCTGCGGTGAAGTCGGCGCTCACCGACAACGCGGTCTGCCGGCAGGCGCCGACGTTCTTGAACTGCCACCACGCGGGCAACGTGGCCCCGGCCGATTGCAGGTCCACGAGCACCTCGTTCCCGGTGATCGCGACGGTGCCCGGCGGCGGCATGTACGAGGCGTACAAACCGGCCACGAACGTGTTCGACGAACAGGTGAACGTCTTGTTCGCCACGCCGCTCTCGCCGCAGTCGTTCCAGCTCAGGTTGATGCCGGCCGCGGTGGCAGTCGACGCGAAGAAGGCGAGCAGCAGCAGCGACGAGAAGATTCGGCGCATGGCGTGCCCCCCCTACCGGTACTGCGACTTGAGCGAGCCCCACGTGGTGTTGCGCGTGGGCGTCGCGCCGGGGCAGCCGCCGATCACCACGCCGCCCTGCCACGTGGCGAACTGGTGATCGAGCGGGCTCTGCAGGCGGTAGTCGCCCACACCCGCGGGCTGCGTGATCTTGATCTGGCTGAGCACGAGGCACACGGGATCCACGCACCCACTGCACGAGGGCGAACCGACGGTCTTGGCGCCATTGATCGTGAGCTTGAACGAGTAGTACTCGACGGTCTCGTCCATGGGTCGCGCGTTCTCCACGGCGACAGCGTAGATGAGCAGGATGCGCGCCCGGCTCGGCATGGTCATGTACGGAGTCAGGTACGCCGCCAGCCCGCCCGCGGCGAGACCGGACCAGTAGTCCGCGCAGCTGAACGGACCGCTCGTGAAGTCCGCGCTCGAAGACAGCGACGTCTGGCGGCACGAGCCGAAGTTCTTGAACTGCCACCACGCGGGCAGCGTCGAGCCGGCCGAGACCAGGTCGATCACGATCTCATTGCCGGTGATCGCGGTCGTGCCCGCGGGCGGAACGTACGAGCCCACGAGCACGGCGCCCGTGAGCGTGTTGGAGTTGCACGCGAAGGACCTGTTCGTCGCGCCGTAGACGCCGCAGTCGTTCCAGCTCAGGTTGATGCCCGCGGCGAGCGCGGTGGATGTGAAGCAGGCGGCGAGCAGCGCGGTGAATGCGACCAGACGCTTCATGGGACCAGCCTCCGATGAAAAAGTGGGCGTTCGTGGCCGGGGGAACACCCCATCATGAAACGCCCGCGGGCTTCCCGCGTGCAATACCCCATTCGGACCGGCGCACCGCCGGACACGAAAAAACTCGAGGCGGCCACCGTGTGGTGACCGCCTCGAGCGTGACTGCGAACCGCCGATGCGACTAGCGGTAGAGCGACTTGACCGAGCCCCACGTCGTGTTGCGCGTCGGGGTCGCGGCCGGGCAGCCACCAGCGACCACGCCACCCTGCCAGGTGATGTAGTTGCGGACGGCCGGGTTCTGGATGCGGTAGTCACCGACGCCGGCAGGCTGCGTCAGCTTGATCTCGTTGAGCACGAGGCAGACCTGGTCGAGGCAGCCGGCGCAAGCGCCCGTGCCGACCGACTTCGCGCCCGTGATCGTGGCCTTGAACGCGTAGTACTCGGTGTTCTCGTCGACCGGCGCCGCATTCGCGATGGCGGTGGCGTAGATGATGAGCAGACGCGCACGGTTCGCAGCGGTCGCGTACGGCGTGATGTAGGCCGTGGCGCCACCAGCGGCGAGACCCTGCCAGTAGTCCGCGCAGTTCACGTTGGCCGTGAAGTCGGCCGACGTCGAAAGGGCGGTCTGACGGCACGAGCCGGTGTTCTTGAACTGCCACCACGCCGGAAGCGTGGCGCCCGACGACTGCAGGTCGATCACGATTTCTTCGCCCGTGATCGCCGTGGAGCCGGCCGGCGGGATGTACGAGCCGACCATGACGGCGCCCGACAGCGTGTTGCTGTTGCAGGCGAACGTCTTGTTGACCGTACCGTTGCAGTCCGTCCAGTTGAAGTTGATGCCCGCCGCCGCGGCAACAGAGGCCGACAGAGCGAGGAGCGCGCCGCAGAGGAGGAGAGCCTTCTTCATTGTGATGCCTCCGAAGATGTCACGCAGGGTTGGATACGGGTAGCGAAAGTGTTGTGCCGCGCCTCGCACTTCCCGGTCGCCACCCGACCGCTCGCGTCACTGGTGGACGTGAGCGGCCGGTGAGCAGACCGAAGAGAAGCTTACGGGCAGAGCGTGCCGGACTCGGCCGAGCCGAGGGCGCCGGCGGCGCCGAGCCACACCGACAGGTCGTTGGCGCCGAGGTCACCGCTGTAGTCGTAGTCCGAACGGCCGAAGTAGCCGAGCGAGCCGGCGTCAGAGAGCCACACGGCGAGGTCATTCGCGCCGGCGCCGCTGAGGCCGTCCTGATCGAACGTCGCAGCCGTGAGGGAGCCGAGGAGCACGCCGTCGGCGTACACCTTCACACCACCCAGGCCAGCGCCCGGCGAAGCGCCGGCGTTGTTCGCGGCGCCGACGACCGTGAAGGTCGCCGTACCGGTCACGGCCGTGAACTTGCGGACGGTCTTCGCCGCGCAGTTCACCGTGCTGGCACCAGCGTCGAGCTGGTCGGACGCAGGGACGAGGTCCGACGCGGCGGAGAAGTCGAGAACGACCGACGAGCCGCTGATCGGGTTGTTGGCGAGGTCACGCACGACGATGCTGAACGTGCCGAGCGCATCCGGCACACCAGTCGCGTGGCCGACGATCGTGAAGAAAGCAGGAGACGGAAGCGTGGAGTTACCCGGGCTAGGCACACCCGCGAACGCGGAAGCAGCGACCAGCATGCTGCACGCGCTGAGGAGCGTGGCCTTGCGAACCAAACCAGTCATTGTTGCACCTCCCGAAGTGGTTGAAACCTGTTGCTGAGTTCTAGGCAAGGCTCAGTTGCACGCAATCAGGTCTGGCTGCGAGCCACCCCCTTTCGAACTCTCTATTTGTCGTAGCGAGATCGAGTTCGAGTGCCTTGGCGCGCTTATCTGACGCAACAACAAGGCCTTCCAAGACGAGAAAAAGTCTAGGCGGCGGTCTTCCGCCGTGTCAAGAAAGTTTTTCGTCCTGGACCCTGCAAGGACACCGAACACTGCATTTTGCTCAACCGGTCCTCGGCCGGACCGCGACTTCGCCCCGGCCGAAGGGATCAAGCGACTGCATCTCTTGGACTTGGCTTCACTCTGGTGGGCGAAACAGGGATCGAACCTGCGACATCTTGCTTGTAAGGCAAGCGCTCTACCGACTGAGCTATTCGCCCGATTCCGCTTCCTTGCCCCGCACCAGGAGTGCCGCCGGGATGAGCCCGCAGTAGCCAACCACCAGCAGGACCGGAGCCAACGTGATCGAACCACGAGAAAGGCTCAGGTACCCCGCCCCCAACAACGCCACACCGGCCGCCAGCAGCACGGTGTTCAGCGTTCCCCATCGGAATCCGAGATCCACCTCGGGCTTGAGCTTCGCCCGGAGCGACTTGGGTTGTGTGGTCATCTGCCTGCTGCTCATTCCGTTCTCCTTGCACCAGCGGAGGCGTCAAAACGCAATACCGACGACTTCGAACGAAGCGTCTTCGTTCGAGATCGCCGTGCATGCAACCGGTGCCTGGTTGAGGCCCGGGGCACGTGGACGATCTCAGCGAAGATCGCGGGGAGTGCCGCCGCCTCCGATGGGGCGCACCGTGTCATACAACGCACCCCGGAGTCGGTTCCGACTTTTTTCCGTGAGCCCGTCGACGTGTCTGCCGCACGCGCGGGCCGGGACTGTATCACACGCTCGATTCGTCGCTTAGCGCGCACTTTCGGGCTCCGCGATCGCACCCGCGGGAGCGGGAAGTTCGCCCGCCGATGCGGCGGCCGAATCCTGTGCCGCCTTGCGCGCGGCGTAGGCCGCCTGCAGCGCGCGGGCGGCCGTGATGTTCGACAGGTGCTGCTCGTAGGTGGTGGCGAACATGTGCCGGCCGTCACCGCGCGCCACGAAGTAGAGCGCACGCTCGTCCGGCGTGGCGTTCATGACGGCCAGGATGCTGGCCAGCCCCGGGTTGCAGATGGGCCCGGGCGGCAGCCCCTCGTGCAGGTAGGTGTTGAAGGGTGACTCGGTGCGCAGCTCGCGCAACGTCAGCTTCGAGCGCGGGTTGCGGCCGAGCGCATAGCCCACGGTCGGGTCGGCCTGCAGCTTCATGCCTTTCACGAGGCGGTTCAGGTACGCGCGCGCGATGCGCGGGCGCTCATCGTTCACCTGGGCCTCGGACTCGACGATGCTCGCCAGGGTGAGCACCTCGTGCGGCGTGAAGCCGAGCGGCAGCGAGTCGCAGCCGGCGGTGGCCTTCTGCACGCGATCGAGCGTGCGGCGGACCATGGTCCTCAGCGCGACTTCGGGCGCGGTGCCGGGCAGCCACTCGTACGAGTCGGGCGCGAGATAGCCCTCGAGCGAGGGCGCGTCCACGCCGAGCGAATCGAGCAGCGCCGGATCGTGTGCGAGCGAGTCGATGCTCGCCGCGCTCACGCCGAGCCGCTCGCCGAGGCGCTCGGCCACTTCGCGGACCGTGAGGCCCTCGGGCAGCGTCAGCAGGTCGAGCCCGAACATGCCGCGATCGAGCGCGCGCAGGATCTCGGGCACGGTCATGCCGAGCGGGAACGAGTACTGCCCCGCCTTCACCGTGCGGTCGAGGTGCATGACGCGCGCGAGCGCGAGAAAGCCGAACGTGCCGCGGATGACGCCCGCGCGCTGCAGCTCCTGCGCGATCTGGTGCAGCGACTGGCCGCGCTCGATGATCACCGTGCGGCGCTCGTCCGGGTGCATCAGCCCCGCGGGCAGCAGCAGCTCGTAGGCCGGGGCGAGCAGCGCCACGAGCAGCAGCAGCCACGCCCAGCGGAGGGGCCGGAACGCGCCCCGGCGTCGCGCGGCGGCGGCGGTCATGGGAGATCGGCGCCTCCGGCGCCGTCCTGCTGCGTGGCGCCGTCCTGCTGCGTGGCGCCGTCGTGCTTCGGGTCGTCCGGGCCGGCGGTCGCTTCGGCCGCGCGACGCGCCTCGTGCGACAGACGCATGAGCCACGACTCGAGCAGCGCGATCGCGGCGCCCTGGTCCACGCGCGACTTGCCCTTGCCCTTGCCGCCGCTCTCGCCGCGCTCGTGCATGCGGCGCGTGGACAGCGCCGAGGTCAGGCGCTCGTCGTACTCGTGCACGGGCAGCCCGGAGGCCTCGCGCACCGAAGCGGCGAACGCGCTCGCGGCGTTCGCGGCCTCGCCGCGCTCGCCCGAGAGCAGCAGCGGCAACCCGACCACGACCGAGTCCGCCTCGACCTCGGCGATCGCCTCGAGCACGCGCCGGACGCCCTCGGCCGGGCTGTGCACGACCAGCGTGTCGAGCCCGCTGGCGATCGTCCCGGTCGGATCGCAGACGGCGAGCCCGATCCGGCGCTCACCCCAGTCCACCGCGAGGACTCTCGGCAACGGCGGGACTCAGGCGTCCGCGGCGATGCGGCCCGCGGGCCGGTTCTTCACGAGCACGCAGTGCGTGCCGGCGTCGCTGAAGCTGAAGGTCACGTCGTCGCAGCACGAACGCATGATGAAGATGCCGCGTCCGCGCATGTCGAACAGGTGCTCCGGGGTGGTCACGTCGGGCACCACGCGCTGCATGTCGAAGCCCTTGCCACGGTCGTACACGTGGATCTCGAGCTTGTCGGGGTACATGTGGAACTCGATCTCGAAGTTCAGGCTGGCGTCGCGCTTGTGCCCGTGCTGAACGGCGTTCGTGCCGGCCTCGACCACGCCCATGCCGACCTGCGTGGTGGTGTCCTCGTCGAAGCCCATGCGCTCGCACACACTCAACGAGACGCGATCGAGTACGGACAGCAGCTCCAGCCGGCTGGGCAGGCTCAAGCGAATGACTTCCGGCTTCGGCGCTTCCGACATGAGGGTCTTCTACGGGTTGCGGTCCGCGACGAACGCGTGCAGCAGCGTCAGGGCGCGGGCCATGTCTTCGGGTAACGCCGACTCGAAGTGCAGCCGCTCACCCGAAACGGGATGGGCGAACTCGAGTTCGGCGGCATGGAGGGCCTGCCGGCGCAGTGTGCGGAGCAGGGCGAGGATGAGGCTACGCTCGGCTTGCCGGAGGCTCAACGATTTTCTCACTCTCCCGCCATAGAGCGGATCGCCCACGACGGGATGTTTGACCGCGGCGAAATGGACCCGGATCTGGTGGGTCCGGCCGGTCTCGAGTCGGGCCTCGACGAAACTGGCCAGCCCGAAGCGCTCGAGCACGGTCCAGCGCGTGAGCGCCGACTTGCCCCCGTTGCGAACCACGGCCATGCGCTTGCGCTCGCGCGGGTCGCGCCCGAGCGGCATGTCCATGTAGCCCTCGTCGGGACCGGGATCGCCCCAGACGATCGTTTGGTAGACGCGCCGGACCTTGCGCACGCGCAGCGCCTCGACCAGCGCCTGGTAGGCGACCTCGGTCTTGGCGACGACCATGAGTCCCGAGGTGTCCTTGTCGAGCCGGTGCACGATGCCGGGGCGGCCCTCGCCGCCCACGCCCGCCATCTGCGGCGCGTGATGCAGCAGCGCGTGCACGAGCGTGCCGCTCGCCACGCCGGCGCCGGGATGCACGACCACGCCCGCGGGCTTGTTCAGCACGATCACGTGCTCGTCTTCGTGCCGGATCGCGAGCGGCGCGTCCTCGGCGACGATCCGGCTCGCACGGCGCGGCGGCACCTCCACGCGCACGACGTCCCCTTCCTTCAGCTTCAGGGACTGGCGCGCGAGCTTGCCGTTCACCTGCACGCGCTCGGCGTCCATGAGCGCCTGGAGGCGGTTACGCGAGAGGCCGATCCGCGCCTTCGCCAGCCAGCGGTCCACCCGCTGGCCCGCTCCCTGCGGCGGGACCGTCAGCTCCACCAGCTTCATGCGCATCGCTTTCCGGGGCCGCGCCGGCGGTGCTCGTGGCGCTCGCTTGCCCCTCGCTTTCGCGTGTCCAGGCCAGCGCGAAGAGCGCCACGCCCACGTTCACGCACACGTCGGCCACGTTGAAGACCGGAAACCCGTGGCCGTTCCACTGCAGGTAGATGAAGTCCACGACCTCGCCGGTCGCGGCGCGGTCGATGAGGTTGCCGATCGCGCCGCCGAGGATGAACGCGAGCGCGAGCTGGCGTCCGAGCGACATGACCGGATGACGCGACGCGAGCACGAGCACGATGACCGACGCGAGCGCGGAGAACGCCCAGAGCGGAAAGTGCATGTCGGCGAACAGCCCGAACGCGATACCCGAGTTGCGCGTGTACGTGAGCTGGACGAGATCCCCGATCACGTGCCGGCTGGGCGCGAACGCGAGATGTGCGGTCGCCCAGTGCTTGGTCCACTGGTCCACCGCCACCAGCGCGGCGGCGAGCCCGAGCAGGAGCGGATAGGAGCGCTTCACTCGTCCTTCGCCGCCAGACGGCCGGCACGCAGGTCACGCTCGTACTTCTCCTGTTCCTCGATGCACAGGCGCGCCCACGGCAGCGCCTCGAGGCGCGTCTTGCTGATCGGCTTGCCGCTCACTTCGCAGATGCCGTACGTGCCGCTATACAGGCGCGTGAGCGCGTCCTTGATCTCGCGGAGCAGCTTGCCTTCCTTGCTCGCGAGGTCGAACGCCTTCTCGCGCTCCATGCTGTCGGTGCCGGCGTCGGCCATGTGGAACGAGTAGCCGCTCAGCTCGCCCGCGGCGTCGCGCGGGTTCACCTTGAGCAGCGTGTCGTCCATGTAGCCCATCTCGCGCATGATGCGCGCGTACTCCTCGCGCAGGCGCTCCTCGAAATGCTTGAGGTCGGCGTCCGACAGGCGGTCGTCGCCGCGCTTGGGCGTCATCTTGGCGGCGACGATCGGCTTCGCCGTCACGATCGGGCGCGAGGGCGCGGACTTGGGAGGAGTCGTGTAGCGAGGCTTGGCCTGCGACTCGGGCGGCAGCACGCCGAGCGGGCGCACTTCCGGCGCGGGACGCACGCTCACCTTGGACTTGCCGGTGCCCTGCTTGGCGGCGCGCTGCGCGGCGAGCTTGGCTTCGGCGGTCGCGGGCACGAGACGGCGCGGGCCTTCGGCGGCCTTCTTGCGCGCGGCCTCTTCGGCGGCGGCCTTCGCGCGCGCTTCGGCGAGCGCCTTCGCGGCCGCGGCGCCCTTGTTGAGCGACTTCGGACCGGCGGGCTTGGCGGCGCTCTTCACGGCCGGCTTCGGCGCGGCCTTCGCGGGCGCCTTGGCGGCCGGCTTCGGCGCGGGCTTGACGCTCTTCGCGGCGGACTTCGGCGCGCTCTTGGCGGACTTGACGGGCTTGGCCGCCTTGACCGGCTTCGTTGACTTGGCGGACTTCGCCGGCTTCGCCGGCTTCGCCGCCTTCGCTGCGGCCTTCGGAGCGACCTTGGGAGCCGGCTTCTTCTTGGGCACCGGCTTCGCGCTCGGCTTCGGCTTCACGGCCGCCTTCGCCTTGGGAGCGGACTTGCCCTTGCTGGTCGCCTTGCCGGCGGTCTTCTTCCGAGCGGTCGCCATGGTCACATCCTCCGTAAGAATCACCGGCGTCGGACGCCGTTCCCTCTCAAGCCTGCGGCTTCGCTTCGTCCAGCCGTGCCAGCACGCCGGTGAGCAGGCGCTGCAGGCTCGGCGCGGTGCGAGCGGCCACCGCGAGCACGGCCGCGATGTCGCACGGATGCAGCGCATCCGGGAGACAGGCGTCCGTCACCACGTTGAAGGCCAGCACGCGCTGCCCGCCGTGCACGGCTGCGAGATTCTCGGGCACGAGCGACATGCCCACGACGTCCGCACCGATTCCACGGAGGAATCGGTACTCCGCCGGCGTTTCCAGATTCGGGCCCGCCACGGCCACGAACACGCCGCGCTGCAGCGGGATCTTCTCGTCACGCGCGACGCGCTCGGCCAGCTCGATGAGCACGCGCGAGTACGGCTCGCTCATGTCGGGGAAGCGCACTCCGAGCTCGTCGTCGTTGACGCCGCGCAGCGGATTGTCGCCCATGAGATTGATGTGGTCCTTGGTGACCACGATGGTGCCCGGGGGCATGTCGGGGTTCATGCCGCCGCAGGCGTTCGTCACGACGAGCGTGTGGCACCCGAGCGCCTTGAGCACGCGCACGGGGAACGACACTTCCTGCATCGTGTAGCCCTCGTAGAAGTGCACGCGGCCCTTCATGACGGCAACGGTGCGCCCCGCGAGGGTGCCGATGTGCAGCTCGCCCGCGTGACTCTCGACGGTGGAGGACGGCCAGTGCGGGATCTCGGAGTAGTGCACGACCGTGTCGAGTTCGAGCGCGTTCGCGAAATCGCCGAGCCCGGTGCCGAGGATGATGCCGACCTCGGGCACGAGCTTCGTGCGCGACTTCACGTACAGCGCCGCCTCGCGGATGTGCTCCACCAGTTCACTCGCCATGTTCGCCTTTCGCTCGCTCGAGCGCCGCGGCGAGCCGCTGCTCCGCCACCACCGCGTCGAGGTCGCTCACTTCGATCGTCTTGGAGCGCGACGACGCGCCCCGCGTGACCACCACCTGCCGGCGCTTCACGCCGAGCAGTTCCGCCAGCAACTCCACCACCGCGTCGTTCGCGCGCCCGTCCTCGGGCGGCGCGCTCACCGCCAGCTTCCAGTCCCCGTTCGCGAGCCGGTCCACCAGCGCGTCACGTCGCGCTCCGGGCTGCACGCGCACGGCGAGCCGGACGTTCATCGCATGCGATAGGCGATCTCGTGCAGCGTCGGCACGAGGAAACCCAGGCCCACGAACTGGATGATCAACAGCACGAGCAGCGGCGCGAAATCGATGCCGCCCATCGCCGTCGGGAACAGCCGCCGCACCGGCCCGCAGACCGTGTGCGAGATGTTCTCGATGACGTCGAGAATCGGGTGATCCGGCCGCGGCTGGAACCACGACAGGACCGCGTTCACGACGAGCACGAGCTGCAGCGCCTGCAGCGCCCAGCCCAGCAGGTTCGCCAGCATGCCGACGAAGTTGCCCATCACGAACATGGCCGCTCCCTCACGCTCGCGCGCCGAACAGTGCGCTTCCCACGCGCACCAGCGTCGCGCCTTCCTCGACGGCGACCTCGAAGTCGCCGCTCATGCCCATCGACAGCTCCGGCAGCGGACGGCCCAGCCGCGCCGCTCCCGCGTCGCGAAGGCCCCGAAGGCGCGCGAACGCCGCGCGCGCGTCCTCGGGCCGGTCCACCGCTTCCGGCACCGTCATCAGCCCGCGCAGCTCGAGACCCTCGAGCGACGCGACCTGCTCGAGCAGCGCGTCCAGCGTGTCCGGCGACGCGCCGAACTTGCTGTCCTCACCGCTCACGTTCACCTCGATCAGCACCGGCAGCACGCGCCCGGCTTCGCGGGCGCGGCGCGCGAGCGCCACGGCGAGTTCGGCGTCGTCCACGCTGTGCACGACGTCGAACAGGCCCGGCGCCTTGCCGGCCTTGTTGCGCTGCAGGTGGCCGATCAGGTGCCACCGTGCGGCATCCCGGGCCACCACCTGCTGATGCGCCTGGGCTTCGTGGACCCGGTTCTCACCGAGGTCCGAGACGCCCAGTCGCACCGCTTCGGCAACGAGTTCCGCCGGCAGCGTCTTGACCACCGCCACCAGCGTCACCGCCTCGGCGGGTCGGGCCGAACGGGCCGCCGCGGCCGCGATGCGGGCGCGAATGTCGGCGAGTCGGTCCGCCAGAGTGGCGAAGGTGGTTTTCACGGGACGCGGGAGACTAGAGGGCTGCCCCCATGGGGGCAAGCGCTTTGTTCGGCTTGCGCCGACCGGTGAACGCAGCCCGCGTGAACCCTCCCCCTCACACGAACGCCCCGACCATCCGGTCGGGGCGTTCGTGCACAAATGGTGGAGGCGGCGGGAATCGAACCCGCGTCCGAAAGTCCGTCCGCAACGAGTCCTACAAGCGTAGTCGGTCATTTGAGTCTCGCGAGCGTTGCCCCGGCCGACAGGGTCGCTGCTCGCCAGCCCGAAAAGGTCTCGTCCGCCGCGGTCGGGCCGCCGCATTGGACCAGCCTGTGTTTGTCTGGCGCCCGCTCCGGCCCCCACAGGCAGGGTCCGGGAAGGCGTCGCTGGGTCTAGTTTTTAACTAGGCAGCGAGAGCCATCTGCTCGTTGGCAGATGAGTTTTTCCCATTTTTCTTGACGAGGTTGATGGGTCCCCGGCTTGCACTCGTTGGTTCAGGTCCCCCGTCGAAGCCTGTCGCCCCCGATGGGATTCCACGCGCCGTTCGATGCCGGCGCTCCCCCGTGCGGTGCGGCGCGAGCCGCCCCGAGCGGAGGCACTGCTCAAAACGGGATGTCGTCGTCCGGCGCGCCGCCGAAGTCGTCCATGCCGCCCGTGTCGGCGCCCACCGGCGCGCCGCCGAAGTCGTCCTGGCCGCGATCGAAGCCGCCACCACCACCCGCGCCGCCGGCGCCACCGCGGCCACCGACGAAGCGCATGTTCTGCGCGACGATCTCGGTCGAGTAGCGCTTCTGGCCCTGCTGGTCCTGCCACTGGCGCGTGCGCAGCGAGCCCTCGATGAGGACTTCGCGGCCCTTGGTCAGGTACTGCTTGGCGAGATCGGCCTGCTTGCCGAACAGCACCACGCGATGCCACTCGGTTTCCTGCTTCCAGCCGCCGTTGCCGTCCGGACGGCGCTCGTCCGTCGCGATGTTCAGGTTGGCGATGGTGAGCTGGCTCTGCGTGTAGCGGATCTCGGGATCGCGACCGAGACGGCCGAGCAGAATGACCTTGTTGAGGCTCATGGAAAGCTCCGTGTTGGGGGCCCGGTGTGAGAGCTGCGGGGGCCCGAAGGGAGGGCGTCTGCGTCGTGGCGCGCAATCTACCGCCTGCAAGCGTCCTTCCCAAGCAAAGACTCGCCAAAGCCGCATGTTTCGCGGGTTCGTTTGACTCGTTCGCGCCCCGCCCACTATTCTGCGCGCCCGATTCGAAGCACCATGCATCGGGGCGTGGCGCAGCCCGGTAGCGCACCTGCTTTGGGAGCAGGGTGTCGGAGGTTCAAATCCTCTCGCCCCGACCAGCTTCCCGCCGTCTCTCGGATCGCAGGCCACCGGATCGCGGCATGCAGCCGAAAGACAGCGGAAATAACCCGGCAGGCCGAACGTCCGCCCGTTTCGGGAGGCGTTCGTGACTGCCGGTCAGCGCCTGTAGCTCAGTTGGATAGAGCATCGGATTTCTAATCCGACGGTCGGGGGTTCGATCCCCTCCAGGCGCGCCAGCGTCGCGCCGTCGGCGCGGCCGGATACGACGAGTGGTGGTGGATGTAGCTCAGCTGGCAGAGCACCGGGTTGTGGTCCCGGGGGTCGCGGGTTCAAACCCCGTCATCCACCCCATCTTTCCCTCCTTCCGGCCCCGATCCGGGCCTCTCGGCCGCGGACGCGCGAGCCGATACTTTCGCCCATGAACCGAAGAGCGAAGATCGTCTGCACGCTGGGCCCCGCGACCCACACCTACGAGGCGATCTCCGCCCTCGTGAAGGCGGGCATGGACGTCGCGCGCCTGAATCTCTCCCACGGCTCGCGCGAGGACCACGCCGAGGTGTACGCGCACGTGCGCCGCGCCTCCGACGAGTCCGGCCGCGCCGTGGGGATCCTCGTGGACCTGCAGGGACCGAAGATCCGCCTCGGCGACTTCGTGAACGGCGCCGAGGTGCTCGAGGCCGGCGCGACGTTCACGATCACGACGCAGCCCGGCGTGCCCGGCACCGCGACCATGGCGAGCACGACGTACGAACACCTCGCCACGGACGTGAAGCCCGGCGACTGCGTGCTCATCGACGACGGCAACGTGAAGCTCGTGGTCGAGCACACCGACGGCGTGCGCGTGCGCTGCACGGTGGCCGAGGGCGGACGCATCTCGAACCACAAGGGCATCAACCTGCCCGGCGTGCGCGTGAGCGCCCCGAGCATGAGCGAGAAGGACCGCGAGGACCTGCGCTTCGCGATGGGACTGCGCGTGGACCTGATCGCGCTGTCGTTCGTGCGCTCGCCCGGCGACATCGCCGAGGTGCACGCGATCATGGACGAGTTCGGCGCGCGGCTGCCGGTGATCGCGAAGATCGAGAAGCCCGAGGCGGTCGAGCAGCTCGAGGCGATCGTCGAGGCGTTCGACGGCCTCATGGTGGCGCGTGGCGACCTCGGCGTGGAGATCCCGCTCGAACAGGTGCCGCTCGTGCAGAAGCGCGCCGTCGCGCTCGCGCGCAAGCACGCGCGTCCCGTGATCGTGGCGACGCAGATGCTCGAGTCCATGATCACGCACTCCCGCCCGACGCGCGCCGAAGCCTCCGATGTGGCGAACGCGATCCTCGACGGCACCGACGCCGTGATGCTCTCGGGCGAGACGAGCGTGGGCCGGTACCCGATCGAAACGGTCGAGACCATGGGGCGCATCATCGCCGCGGTCGAAGAGCAGGCGCTGTCCACGCTGCCCCCGCCTCCGGGCTCCGCCGCCGCCCGTGGCGACGCGATCGCCGCGGCCGCGGTGCACATCGCCGCCGACACGCACGCGCGCGCGCTCGTGGCGTTCACCGAGTCGGGTTCGTCGGCGCGGCGCGTGTCGCGGCATCGCTCGCCCGTGCCGCTGCTCGCGTTCACCTCGACGCCGGCCGTGCGCAGCCAGCTCGCGCTGCAGTGGGGCATCGAAACGTTCATCGTGCCGCAGCCGACCAACACCGACGAACTCGTCCGCTGGGTCGATGCCGCCATGCTCGCGCTCAAGCGCGGGGTCGCGGGAGAGTTCGTGGTGATCGTGGCCGGCACGCCCCCCGGCGCCGCGGGCTCGACGAACACCGTGCGCGTCCACCGCCTCGCGGCGGTCTGACGCGCGGGAGGCGCGGGACGCGCGGCTCGCTCAGGCGAGCATCGCGCGCAGCTTGTCCTCGAGCGCGTCGCCGCCGAAGGGTTTGGCGAGCAGCGGGAACGAGGCTTCGCCCCGCTGTGGCAGCGGCAGCTCGTCGCCGGGATAGCCGGACATGAGCAGCACGCGCACGTCCGGACGGTCCTGGAGCAGCTGCTCGGCGAGTTCGGGCCCGGTCATGCCCGGCATGATCACGTCGCTCATCAGCAGGTCGATGCGGCCCGAGAACGCGCGCGCCACGGCGAGCGCCTGCTCGCCGCTCTCGGCCTCGAGCACGTCGCAGCCGAGCCGGCGCAGCGTCGCGCACACGAACTGGCGCACGAGCGGCTCGTCCTCGGCGACGAGCAGCGTCGCCTCGATCTTCCCGGCGGGCTCCTCGGCGGTCCGAGGCTCGACCGGCGCGCCCTCCGGATGTGCGGGCGCGACGGGCAGCAGGACGCGGAACGTCGCGCCCTGGTGCAGCACGGAGTCCACTTCGATGAACCCGCCCGCCTGCTCGACGGCGCCGTACACGGTGGCGAGCCCAAGGCCCGTGCCCTTGCCCGCCTCCTTCGTGGTGAAGAACGGCTCGAACAGGTGCGGCCGGACGTCGTCGGGAACACCCAGCCCGCTGTCTCGCACCTCGATGACGGCGTAGGGGCCGGGCGCTCGAGCGCCACGGCGGGTCGCCTCGGACGCCGACAGTTCGGTCTGGGCCACCGACACGACCAGCTCGCCGCCCTCGGGCATCGCGTCGCTGCCGTTCACGACGAGGTTGAGCACGGCCTGCTCGATCTGTCCGGGGTCGGCGACGACGCGCGGGCCTTCGTCGCGCGCGGGCAGCTGCAGCGCGAGATGCACACGCACGCCGACGATGCGGCGCATGAGCGGCTCGAGGTCGTGCAGCAGGCTCGAGACCACGACCTCGCGCGGTTCGAGCCGCTGGCGACGGCCGAACGCGAGCAGCTGTCGCGTGAGCGCGGCGCTGCGGGTGGCGGCGGCGCGAATGTTCGCGACGGACTCCTGGTGCGGCGAATCCGGCGGCAGCGCGAGCGCGAGCAGCTCGGCCTCGCCGAGGATCGCGAGCAGCATGTTGTTGAAGTCGTGCGCGACGCCGCCGGCGAGCCGGCCGAGCGCTTCGAGTTTGTGCGTCTGCTGCCAGCGCCGGTCGGTGTCGCGCATCGCCGCGGCCTGCTGCCGGACCTCGGTCACGTCGCGAAAGCTCCACACGCGACCGACCGGGCGGCCGTCGAGCATCTGCGGCAGCGAGTAGCGCTCGAAGATGTGGCCGTCACGGAACGTGAGCTCGTCGAAGCTCGAAGCCTCCGGATGCGCGTACAGCTCCTCGATCCGGGCGAGGAACCCGGCCGGGTCTTCGAGCATGCCGCGCACGTGCGCGAGCACGCGCGCGTCGTCACCGGCGTTCGCGAGCTCGGGCGGGATGCGCCACATGTCGAGGAATCGCCGGTTGAACCCGACCCAGTGGCCATGCGTGTCCACGACGAGGATGCCGTCGGTCGCGGACTCGATCGTCGCCTGCTGCAGCGACAGCGCCCGGCGCAGCTTTTCCATCGCGTCGTGCTGCGCGGTGACGTCGCGCACGATGCCGAGCAGCCGGCCTTCGGGCGTCATGCTCGCCGAGATCTCGACCATGAAGAGCGTGCCGTCCTTGCGGCGGAATCGCCGCTCGGTGCGCATGGTGCCGCGCGCGTTGAGCTCCGCGATCCGGAACGGCTGGCGCTGCAGCTCGCCGGGCGCGAGCACGTCGGACATGCGCATCTGCAGCAGCTCGGCTTCGGAGTAGCCGGTCAGCTCGCACGCGCGCTGGTTCACGTTGCGGTATCGCCCGTCGGGGTCGGCCACGAAGATCGCGTCCCCCGCGCGCTGGAAGATGTCCTGGAAGCGCGCCGCCGCGGTCGCGAGCGCCGCCTGCTGCAGCGCGGCGTTCCTGCGCGCCTGCAGGAGGCCGACGAGCACCGCGAGCGCGGGCAGCGTGAGGTACGTGGCCGGCAGGCGGCGGAAGTCCTCGGGATCGAACGCGAGCGGCCAGACGTGCTGCGAGTGGAACCACGTCACGTACGCGGCGCCGATCGCGGCGCTCAAGAGGCCCGGCAGCACGCCGCCGATGTAGGCCGAGGTCACGACGGCGAGCGAGAACAGCACCCCGGGATTCGGCAGGGCCGCGGGCGTCACCTCGAGCAGGTGCAGCACCGCCGAGAACGCCAACGTCGCCGCCGGCCCGGCCAGCAGCCGCCAGGCGGGGAGCTTCCTGCGAATGCGCGTTTCGTCGTTGCTCAAGGACATCGAGCCTCTCGGGCGAAAGTGCGCGATCCGCCTCTCGGGGGGAAGGCCGGTGGTCGCCGAAACCTACTAGATGGGGGACAGCAGCGCGGCGAGACTAAGCACAGCGCGCGCGCGATGCGAGATGCCGTTTTTCTCCGAAGCCGGTATTTCGGCGAGGGTACGCCCATCTGGTAGCAGGAACACCGGGTCGTAGCCGAACCCGTGGGTACCACGTGGGCTTTCGGTGACCTCTCCCTCGAGCACGCCGTCCGCGCACAGTTCGCGGCCGTCGGGGAAGAGCGCGACGCAGCAGGTGCGGAAGCGGGCCGAGCGCGGGGCGCCCGGGCGCGCCGCCAGCTCGGCGAGCAGTTTCGCGACGTTGCTCTCATAAGTGGCGCCGGGACCGGCATAGCGCGCGGCGTGAATGCCGGGCGCGCCGTCGAGCGCGTCGACCTCGAGGCCGGTGTCGTCGGCGATGCACGGCAGGCCGGTGAGCGCGAGCGCCGCACGCGCCTTGATGCGCGCGTTCTCGAGCAGCGTGGCGCCGTCTTCCTCGGGCGCGACGGCGCCGGGATAGTCCGCGAGCGGCACGATCTCGACACCCGGCAGCGCGAGCAGCGCCTGCAGTTCGCGCGCCTTGTCGCGGTTGAACGTGGCGAGGACGTATTTCACTGGTTCGGCGCCTTGGCGAGCGCTTCGGGAAGCAGTCCCGAGCCCGCGAGCAGCTTGCGCTGCGAGGCCACGATGCGGCGGATGCCCGCGCGCGCCACGCGCAGCATGTCGCGCATGTCGGCGTCCGAGAACGTCGCGCCCTCGCCGGTGCCCTGCACCTCGACGAACCGGCCCGAGCCCGTCATCACGACGTTCATGTCCACCTCGGCGCTCGAGTCCTCGACGTAGTCGAGGTCGAGGCACGGCACGCCCTTCACGACGCCCACCGAGATCGCGGCGACGGCGTCGCGCAGCGGCGCGTGACGCAGCGCGTTCTGGTTCGACAGCGTCACGAAGGCGTCGTGCAGCGCCACGAGCGCGCCGTTGATCGCCGCCGTGCGCGTGCCGCCGTCGGCTTCGATGACGTCGCAGTCCACCGTGATCGTGCGCTCGCCGAACGCCGTGAGGTCGGTGACCGCGCGCAGCGATCGTCCGATGAGGCGCTGGATCTCCTGCGCGCGCCCGCCCGTCTGGCTCGTGCGCGGCGTGCGCGAGCCGGTCGCGCGCGGCAGCATCGCGTACTCGGCGGTGACCCAGCCCTTGCCCGTGTTGCGCAGCCAGCCCGGCACGCGCTCCTCGACGCTCGCGGTCACGAGCACGCGCGTGCGGCCCATGTGCACCATCGCCGAGCCCTCGGCGTGCGACATGACGCCGCGCTCGATCTTGAACGGCCTCGGCTGCTTCGGCGAACGCCCGTCGTGGCGCTGGAACGCTTCGCTCTCCTGCACGCGCGCTTCGGAGTCACGGATGGGCTGCGGCTTGCGGGTCACGCGGGATTTCCTCCGGAAAGGTCGGGATGGGCATGGGCGCGCTCGAACCACGGCAGGTCGGTCTGGTCGACGACGGTGACGTGCGGCAGCGGACGGCCCAGGAAGGTCTGCGCCACGCGCGCGAAACTGCGGCGCCGCGGCTCGTCGGAAAGGAAGAAGTGGTGCTGGACCCCTCGCGCGCCCGGGTCCGCGGCGAGCTGGCCGCGCTCGGCGAGCAGCTGCGCGGTCGCGCGCGCGGCTTCGGCGCCCGAGTCCACGAGGTGCACGCCGGGCCCCATGAGTTCGTGGAGCAGCGGCGCGAGCAGCGGGTAGTGGGTGCAGCCGAGAATCAGGCTCTCGAGGTGCGCGGCGCGCAGCTCGGCGAGGTACTCCTCGGCGACGAGGTGCGTGACCTTGTGGTCGAGCCAGCCTTCCTCGACGAGCGGCACGAACAGCGGGCAGGCGCGCGAAAGCACGTTCGCGCCCGGCGCGATCTTGTGGATCGCGTCGAGGTACGCGCCGCTGCCCACGGTGGCGAGCGTGCCGACCACGCCGATCAGGCCGTGCGGGCTCGCGGCGACCGCCGCCTTCGCCGCGGGCTCGATCACGCCGATCACGGGCAGCTCCCAGCGCACGCGCAGCGCCTCGAGCGCGTGGCTCGACGCGGTGTTGCACGCGACCACGATGCACTTGACGTTCTGGCGCACGAGGAACGACGCGATCTCGACCGAGAAGCGCGTGACCGTTTCCTTGGACTTGTTGCCGTACGGCAGGCGCGCGGTGTCGCCGAAGTACACGACCGACTCGTGCGGCAGCTGGCGGAACAGCTCCCGCACGGCGGTGAGGCCGCCGATGCCGGAGTCGAACACACCGATGGGACGCGGATCGTGGGTGGCGGGCATGAAGCTCCTCGGGTCTACGGCCAGTCCTGGAGGTCGAGCGGTTGGTCGAGCGGAACGTGCCCGGCCAGTGAAGGGAGCGGCGCGCCGTTGCACACCACGAGCACGCGGTGCGCCTCGGGCACGTTGGCGCCGAGCGTACGCACGAGCGAGCCCACGGCGAGTTCCTCGGCGCGGGTGCCGCCGCGGAAACCCTGCTGGAACGCGCGCGAAAGGTCCAGCGTGAGCAGCCCGGTGTCGTCGAGGTAGGCGTGCAGCACGGTCGTGCCCGGCGGCAGCGCGGCGATCCCGCGGCGCGAGGGGCCCTGCCCGAGCGCGGCGACGAGCGCCGAGACGCGCCCGTGCAGGTCCTCGGCCTCGAGCATCTCGCGCGTCTCCGAGACGAGCGAATCGCCGCTGTCGTCGGCGAACCAGAGCGTCACGGCGCGCACGCCGGCCTGCGTCGAGTCCACGGTGGACGTGACGGGCACGGCCTCGCGCGAGCGCCAGAGGCGCCAGCCGGCGACGCTCACCACCGCGATCGCCGCGAGCACGCCCAGCGCGAGGAAGACGCGTCGCTTATTCATGGCGCTGCCACGCGAGCAGGCCGTCGGTGATCGCGCTCGCCAGCGCCTGCAGGCCGGACTCGGAGGTGACGCGGGCGCGGTCCTGCGCGTGCGTGAGCGTGGCGCACTCGAGCGTGACGCCCGGCGCGTTGACGCCGAGCAGCGGCTGCGTGAGGCGTTCGCGCACGCGGGCCGGACCCTGCGCGGCGTTCTCGAACGACGTGGCGAGCGCCTCGGCGAGCGCGCGCGCCTGCGCGGCGTGCCGCGTGGCGACGTCGCGCCAGGGCGTGAGGCCCGAGACGGGCTCGCCCGGGCTCGCGGCGAACGACGCGCTCGGGCAGTAGGCGATCGCGCCGCGCGCGCGCGGCGACTGGAAGCCGTCGAAGTGCAGCGACAGCACCACGTCGGCACGGGCGCGATTGGCGATCTCGGCACGCGCCGACGTGGCGAGCGTGCGGTCGTCGGTGCGCGTGAGCACGGCGCGCACGCCGCGGCGCTCGAGTTCGACCGCCACCTTGCGCGCGAGCGCGAGCGCGAGGTCCTTCTCGACCGCGCCCTCCGCCTGCACGCCGGCGTCGGCGCCGCCGTGGCCCGGATCGAGCACGACCACGCGCATCGGGCGCGGACCGGCCGGGCTCTCGGGCGCGAACGCCTGCAGGTCGGCGCCCGCGCGCGCGAGCACGAGCGTGGCGCGGCCGGGCTGCGTGTCGAGCCGCCAGCCGAGCGCCTCGCCCGAGACCGCGAGCTCGAACGTGAGCGCGTCCGGCGCGCCGACGCGGCGGATGCTCGTGACGAGCGCGGCCGGATCGAGCGAGTCGGGCAGCTCGCCCGCGAACACGCCGGGCAGCCGCACGCGCAGGTGCGCGCGATCGCGGCCGACGACGGCCGCGGCGGCAGCGCCCTCACCGCTCAGCACGACGCGCGTCTCGCCGCCTTCCACCGTGACGCGCGGCGAACCCACGTAGCCGCCGGGCGGCACCATGCGCACGCGCGCGCCGTTGGCGTCCACGACGAGCCGGCCCGGCGAAGACTGCGACGAGTCGCGCGGCAGCAGCGGCACGAACTCGACCGGCACCTGCAGCTCGCCGCCGAGCGAGCGCACGGGCGCCGAGAGCCGCAGCGTGCGGTCGTCGAGCAGCACGATCGGGTTGTCGGCCGTGAACGTGATGCGGTGGCCGTTCGCGCGGATCACCAGCTTGCGCACGTCGGCACGCCAGTACTTCGCGCCGTCGAGCAGCCGCGCGAGGTCGTTGGCGCCCACGTAGGACGTGCCCTCGATCTGCCGGATCGGCGCGCTGAGCGGTCCCGCGACGGGGCGTGCTGCTGGCGCGCCGACCTGGCGTGGCGC
>JACRIW010000117.1 GCA_016215625.1 Candidatus Eiseniibacteriota bacterium
CCCCGCGACCGGCCGCGGCGCGCCTTCGCGCTGTGGGCTCGGGGCTGTCAGCCTCCGGCCACCCGGCGCTGCAGCGCCTTCCAGCGCGCGTCCACCTGGGACTGGATCGCTCCGACGTCCTCGGACTTCAGGTGGCGGAACCGCCCCTGCTTCGCGAGGTACGGACCGATCGGATCGCCCGGGCTGTCCACGGTGATCCGCCACGTCTCGCCGTTCTCCACCTCCATCAGCGGGAACACGCGGGCGCGGACCGCCATGCGGGCGAGTTCGATCGTCTCGTCGTCACCCGACTTCCAGCCCGGAGGGCACGGCGCGAGCAGGTGCAGGAACCGTGTCCCGCGCGTCGCCTTCGCCTTGCGCACCTTCGCGAGCAGGTCCTCGGGATAGGCCACCGTCGCGCTCGCCGCGTACGGAATGCGGTGCGCGGCGAGGATCGCGAGGATGTCCTTCTTCGGCCGGGCTTCCGGATGCGCCCCGGGCGTGGTCGTGGTCCACGCGCCGAGCGGCGTCGCGCTCGAACGCTGGATGCCCGTGTTCATGTACGCCTCGTTGTCGTAGCAGACGTACAGGATGTCCTCGTTGCGCTCGGCCGCGCCGGAAAGCGCCTGCAGGCCGATGTCGAACGTGCCGCCGTCGCCGGCCCACGCGACGACCGTGGTCTCGGTGTCGCCGCGCGCGAGCAGCGCCGCCTTGATGCCCGACGCCACCGACGCGCCCGTCTCGAACGCGCTGTGGTAGAGCGGCAGCTTCAGCGAGCTCTGCGGATACGGCCCGGCGATGATGCTCCAGCAGCACGCGGGCAGCGCCACGACGGTCTTCTCGCCCAGCGCCTTGAGCACCATGCGCATGGAAAGCGAGGCGCCGCAGCCCGGGCACGCGAGGTGGCCGGACTCGAGGAACTCCTCGTGCGGCATGATTTCCTTGATCGGAATCTGCGTCATGGCTTCACCCCCACCCAGAGGTCCTCGCGCGCGTTCGCCGAACTGTCGTTGCCGCGCGTGGCGTCGAGGCACTCGCCGATCACCTCCGGCGTCACGTCGCGCCCGCCCAGTCCCAGCACGTAGCCGTCCACGCGCGGCCGGCGCGCCGACGGCAGGTCGTAGAGCGCCGAGCGCAGCTCCTCGGCGAAGATCCCGCCGTGGCCCGGCGAGATGTTGCGGTCGAGCACCGCCACCTTCGGGATCCCGGCGAGCGCGCGTCGCAGCGGCTCGGTCGGGAACGGGCGGAACATCTTGATCTTCACGAGCCCGACCTTCTCGCCGCGCTCGCGCCGCTCGTTGATCACGTAGCGGGCCGTGGACGTGATCGTGCCGGAGGTCACGAGCACCGTGTCGGCGTCGCTCGTGCGGTACGACTCGACCGCGCCCCACGAACGGCCGAAGCGGCGGTCCCAGTCGGCGTCGATGAGGCGCAGCGTCTCGGGCACCTGGTCGAACGCCTCCTGCTGGCGCTTGCGCATCTCCATGTACACGGCCGGCGTGGTGAGCGCACCGAACGCGTGTGGATCGCGCGTGTCGAGCTTGAGCGCGGCGTCGCGCCGCGGCAGGAACGCGTCGACCTCGGCCGGCGAGGGGATGTCCACCGGCTCCGACGTGTGTGACAGGAAGAACGCGTCGAGCACGATCATGACCGGCAGGCTCAGCTTCTCGGCGAGCGCGAACGCCTGGATGGTCGTGTCGAGCACTTCCTGGTTGTTCTCGCAGTACAGCTGCACCCAGCCGGTGTCGCGCTGGGCGAGCGTGTCGTTCTGGTCGGTCCAGATGTTCCAGCCCGGCGCGACCGCGCGGTTGATGTCGGCCATGACGATCGGCAGCCGGCCGAGGCCCGCCCAGTGCAGCAGTTCGTGCATGAGCAGCAGCCCCTGCGAGCTGGTGGCGGTGAAGGCCCGCACGCCCGTCGCCGAAGCGCCGATGCAGGCGGCCATCGCGGAGTGCTCGGACTCGACCTTGATGAACTTCGCGGCGAGGCGGCCGTCGTCGCACATCTCGGCCAGCTCCTCGACGATCTGCGTCTGCGGCGTGATCGGGTACGCGGCGATCACCTCGGCCCGCGCCAGCGACACGCCCCAGGACACGGCGTGGTTGCCCACGATGACTTTCTTCACAGTCCCTCCCGCGTCATGGTGATGGCTCCGCGCGGGCATTCGGCGGCACAGAGTCCGCAGCCCTTGCAGTAGTCGTAGGCGATGTCGAACTTGCCGTCGTCGCGCCGCGAGATGGACACGTCGGGACAGAAGATCAGGCACACCTCGCAGCCGTTGCACACCGCGCAGTTGAAGCAGCGCCGCGCCTCGGCCATGGCGTCCTCGCGCGGCAGCCCGAGGTTCGCCTCGAGGAAGTCGTGCCGCGTCTCCCAGGCCGGCCGCAGCACGTCCTCCGCGCGGCGCGCGTGGCCGAACTGCGACAGGTTGAGGTCCGTGACCTTCACGACTTCGTTCACGGGGTTCACGCGCGCGACCGGATCGTCGGCGCGCCAGCGCGTCATGGACAGGTTGCCTTCGGGGCCGAGCTTGAGTTCGCCCAGTTCGACCTCGGCGCCGGCCTCGCCCGCCTTCATGCGCAGGTAGTGGTCGATGCCGATCGCGGCGCGCTTGCCCGAGCCGAGAGCGAACGCGACCGTGTGCGGCTCCTCGAGCAGGTCGCCGCCCGCGAACAGCGCGGTGCGGCTCGTCTCGCCGAGCGCCGTGACGCGGATGGCGCCGCCGTGCAGTTCGGTGGGCAGGTAGTCGGTCTCGGCTTCCTCGCCGAGCGCGGTGACGACCGTGTCGCACACGATGCGGAACTCGCCGTGCTCGATGCGGCGCGGCGCGCGGCGGCCCGACGCGTCGGGTTCGCCGAGTTCCATGCGGGCGCAGAGCACCGCACTCACGCGCGGCTCCTCGGACGAGCGGTCGAACTGCCCGAACGTGTCCTCGATCGCGCGCAGCGGATCGACGTCGACCTCGCGCGGGTCGCCGGTCACCTCGATCGGCAGCGTCAGGAAGCTGAAGCGCGCGCCCTCGTGCAGCGCGGCCTCGACCTCCTCGTGGTTCGCCGGCATCTCGGCGCGCGAGCGGCGGTAGAGCACCGTGACTTCGGCCCCGAGCCGCAGCGCCGTGCGCGCGCAGTCCATGGCGGTGTTGCCGCCACCGACCACGACGACGCGCTTGCCCAGCTGCGGGCGTTCGCCCGCGTTCACCGCGCGCAGCAGGTCGAGCCCGCGCCACACGCCGGTCAGCGTTTCACCCGGGATGCCCAGTTCGCGGGACTTGTGCACACCCGTCGCGGCGAAGACCGCGTCGTGCAGGCCGAGCTCGGCGAGCGTCACGTCGCGCCCGACGTGCGTGCTCGTGCGGAACGTGACGCCGAGATCGCGGATGCGCCCGACTTCGGACGCGAGGATCGCCTTGGGCAGGCGGTATTCGGGAATGCCCCAGCGCAGCACGCCGCCCGGCTCGCGCTCGGCCTCGTAGACCGTGACGCCGTAGCCGAGGCGCGCGAGGTGGTAGGCGCAGGCGAGTCCCGCGGGGCCGGAGCCGATCACGCCGACGGTCTCGGCGCGCTTCGCGAGCGCGGGTGCGGCGCTCTTGCCGAGCGCCAGGTCGCCGAGCATGCGCTCGACCGCGTGGATCGCGACCGGCTGGTCGAACGACGCGCGGTTGCACGACGACTCGCACGGGTGGTAGCAGACGCGGCCCGTGGTCGCGGGCAGCGGGTTCTCGCGCAGCACGAGATCGCGCGCTTCGTCCACGCGCCCCTCGCGCAGCAGGTTCATGTAGCCCTCGATGTCGATGCCCACGGGGCAGCCCTGGTTGCAGGGCGCGACGCGGTCGCGATACAGGGGGCGGATGTACTTCCACGAGCCCGTCTTGTTCACGCGCGTGGACGTCTGGCTCACGGACACCGGCGGCACGCCGTGCGCGATGTCGAGCACGGCCTTGGACTCAGCCACGGGTCACCTCCCGCGCGGCGGCGCCGGCGAGCGCCGGGGCCTCGGACGTGCGCAGCAGGCCGGCCGCGGCGCGCGCCGCGGTGACGTTGTCGGCGGTCTTGAACGGCACTTCGCTCTCGATGGCGCGGCAGACCGAGTCGATCGACACGATCCCCGAGAACGCGGCGAACGCGCCGAGGATCGCGGTGTTCACGATCGGCTGGTTCTTCGAGCCGAGGCCGTACTCGCGGGCGACGGCGCTCGCGTCGACGGTGCCGACGCGGAAGCGCTCGGCGAGCTTCGGGAACGTCTCCGGCCCGCCTTCGGCGTTCACGAGGATGCTGCCGCCGTCCTTGAGGCCGGCGGCGACGTCGACGGCCGCGATCAGCGTCGGGTCGAGCACGATGAGCCCGTCGGGCTTCGTGATTTCGCACCGCAGCAGGATGGGCCCGTCACTGGTGCGCAGGAACGCCGTCACCGGAGCGCCCCGGCGCTCGACGCCGAAGGCCGGGAACGATTGGACCGACTTGCCTTCGAGAAAAAGGGCCGTGGCCAGAAGCTTGGAAGCGATCACCGCCCCCTGTCCGCCACGCCCGTGGATCCTGAGTTCGCGCATCGCTGCCTCCCGTGGCGCGTGTTCCGCCCACACGGAGGTCGGTCTCGCCCCCCCAACGAACGGGCCGATCCCTCCCCGGTCGGACCTTCAGTTCGAGTACCACCTGCGGGGAGGCATCCCTCGTGCCGCGAGCGCGGGCGATTTCCGCTGTGGCCGAGGCCGCCAAGTCGTGCGGCTGCAAGCGGTGCGGCGCGTTCGACCCGGCCGGTGGCCGTGGTGTGGACGCACGGCCTGACAGCTTGGGAACGACTCCTGACACTCGGTCAGGGAGGCGCGTGCCGCACCCTCTCGGGAGAAACGCGCAAAGCGGGCTAGGAGCGCGGGCCGTGCACGCCGTCGCGGACGTCGCGCAGCATGCGGAGCAGCAGCTTCATGTCGAGCGGCTTGGGCAGGCAGACGACGCCTCGCCGCGCGAGGAACTGCTCGGAGGCGGGCGTCACCGCACCGCCGGACATGAACACCATGCGTTCGCGCAGGCTCGGGTCGCGGTGCGCGAGTTCGTCGGCGAGCGCCATGCCGGAGATGCCCGGCATCATCAGGTCGCAGAGCACGACGTCGAACTTCTCGCGCTGCGCCAGCAGCAGCGCTTCGGCGCCGTCCTTCGCGAAAGCGACGCGCCACTCGCGTTCGAGCGCCTTGCCGAGCAGGCGCAGCACGAGCGGTTCGTCGTCCACGATCAGCACCTTCGGGCGCTCCCCGCCCGGGGCGGACCGCGCGGGCGGCTCGAGGTTCGACTCGACCGGCTCCGACACCTCGGGCGTCACGCCCGCTGTGGCGGGCAGCACCATGCGCACGCGCGTGCCACGCCCGGGCGAGGAATCGAACTCGAGCCGGCCCCCGTGCGCGTCGAGGATGCCCCGCGTCACGAAGAGCCCGAGCCCCATGCCGCCGCCGGAGCCTCGCGTGGTGAAATAGGGCTCGCCGAGGTGATCGCGGACCTCCGGATCGATGCCGGGTCCGTCGTCCCCCACCTCGATGCACGCTTCACCGGCCTCCGTCGCGAACGTGCGGATGCGCACGTGGCCCGCACCGGCGCGCTCGGCCACCGCCTGCGCCGCGTTCACGAGCAGGTTGACGAGCGCCTGAACGAGCCGTGGCTCGTCCCCCATGACCGCGAGCGCCGGCTGCAGGTCGGTTTCGAGCTGCGCGACGTGGCGCAGGTTGGGATTGGCGACCTTCATCGCCGCACGCACGATCTCGCGCGGATCGAGCGCGACACGCTCGTCGATGCGGCGCGAGTACGTGCGCAGCCCCTCGGCCACCTTCTGGATGCGGTTGATGCCGTCGTGCGCCTGGCCGATGGACTCCCACACCTGCGCGGGCGTGCCGAGGTGCGACAGCTCTTCGCCGATCCGTTCGAGCGCGAGCCGCACGTACGCGAGCGGGTTGTTGATCTCGTGGCCGACGCCCGCCGCGAGCCGCCCGAGCGAGGCGTGGCGTTCGGCCTCGACGAGCGCCTGCTGCGCGCGGTCGCGCTCCTCGGTGCGGTCGCGCACTTCGCCGCGCAGCTGACCCGTGAGTTCCTGGAGCCGTCCGGCGTCGGCGACGAAGCGCTTCAGGAGCTGCGCCGAGACGGGCACGAGCGCGACGAGGAAGCCGATGTCCGCGGGCGACAGGAACTCGAGCATCTCCGCCGCGACGAGCGCCTCGACGATCACGGTGATCGCGAACAGCACGAATCCGGCGGCGATCAGCTTCATGCCGGGCTCTCCCGCCCGGGCGCGCTTCACGAACTGGACGAGCGGCAGCGCGATGCCGACCGCGATCAGCGCACTGTAGGCGTCGCCGAGCGGCGTGTTCGACACGTAGTGGTAGGTCGCCGACGCCCACTCGATCGTGAGGTGGTGCAGCGGCCCGCGGATGTGCCAGCCCGTCACCGCGAACACCGCGGTGAGCGTGAGCAGCACGTACGCGTACCAGCGCGGCAGCGCCGGCAGGCGCTTCAGGCTCGGCGTGTCGAGACCGTAGGCGTAGGGCAGCCACGCGACGACGTGCAGGCTCGCCCACACGTACTGGCCACGCAGCCCGGCGAGGTACACGTCGAGCGGCAGGTCGTGCAGCGTGAACACGATGTTCCCGACGCTGTAGAGCGCCGCCGTGGAGGCGATGAGCGAGAACGTCCGCGCGATGCGCCAGCCGGGCGCACGCGAAATGGCCAGGTGCCCCACCGCCATGGCCAGGTTGAACGTCGCGGTGATGAGCGCGATTGCGGTCGCGACCGGCATGCTGCCTCGGAGCTTCGGGCCTCGAGGGGGGAGACCGGGGTGCACTGCGCGAGGGATGGCGATCCCAGTTTCGGCAGGACGCGCCGCCACGTGAGGCCCGGGGGACGAAAGTCCCTGCGGGCTTCACCCACCGAACACGCTCACCGCAGCCCTGCGGAGAACTGCCGCGCCCACCCTACCGCATGGTAGTTGCGAAACACCCCGGAAAATCGTCCGCTCGGGCGAACCCGAGGTTCACTGACCGGCGCGCTTGGCCGCCATGACGAGGGCCGCGCCGGTGAAATAAGCGACCACCCAGTAGGCGTAGGCGAGCCGCGAATACAGGTGCAGGCCGCTCGGCAGTTCCGCCATTCCACTGACTTTCCAGTGGCGCCACAGGAGCGCGACGTCCACCAGCATGAACGTGAGCGCGGAATAGCCGAGCCAGCCGTGCAGCGTGGCTTCGAGGCTGCCCGAGGCGACGATCATGAGCCCCGTGGCGAGGATGTCGAAGAACAGCCCCGCCGACAGGAACCCTCGCGCCGCGCCGGTGGCCTTGCGGCTCTGGTGGGTGCGCAGGGTACCGATCGAGTAGAGGATGAGCGCGAGCGTGACGGTTCCGACGGCGGCCATGCGGATGGGGTTCATGGTGTCCTCGTTGGGGGCTATGGATGAACCGGCAGGCAGGCCGCGAGTGAACCACGGCATGACGAACCGGACAATTTGGCAAACCGCTCTCCCACTTCACCCTCCCCGACCCCGCGTCGGGGCCTGGGGGTTGTGGTTCGCAGAATGTTGCCGGGCCGTCGCGCGCACGTAACTCGTTGCCGCTCCGTGACCGCATCACCCGGATTCCCGGGCCGGAGCGCCCGGCAACATTCTGCGAACCACTAGGCACGGGCAGTGCAGGCATGTTGTGGACCAGTTGCACTCTTCAACGACATGTCACGCCGCGGGCTTCGATCCTGCCCCGGCTTTTCGGAGATCGCCGCCATGCCTCAGCGCATTCTCCTCGGTGACGAAGCCGTCGCCCTGGCCGCGGTGCACGCGGGAATCAGCACCGCCTACGCCTACCCGGGCACGCCGTCCACCGAGATCCTCGAATACCTCCTCGAGCACAAGGAGCGCGAAGGCGGACCGCACGCGGCCTGGTGCGCGAACGAGAAGACGGCCTACGAAGAAGCGCTCGGCACGTGCTTCGCCGGGCGGCGCTCGATCGTGTGCATGAAACACGTCGGGCTCAACGTCGCGGCCGATCCGTTCGTGAACTCGGCGCTCGTCTCGATGCACGGCGGACTCGTCGTCGCCGTGGCGGACGATCCGGGCATGCACAGCTCGCAGAACGAACAGGACAGCCGCTGGTACGCCGACTTCGCGCGCGTCCCCTGCATGGAACCCGCGACGCAGCAGGAGGCGTACGACATGACGCGCGAGGCGTACGACGTCTCCGAACGCTTCGGCGTGCCGGTCATGCTGCGCCTCGTCACCCGCCTCTCGCACAGCCGCACGAACGTGCAGGTCGGCGAGATGCGCGGCGAGAACGCGCTGCACAAGGCGCCGAAGGCCGACACGTGGGTGCTGCTGCCCGGCAACGCGCGGCGGCAGTGGAGCTCGCTCGTGGCGCGCCAGAAGGACGTGCTCGCGTGGTCGGAGGCGTCGCGCTGGAACCTGCTCAACCTGCGCCCGGGCCGCAAGCTCGGCGTCATCACCACGGGCATCGCGCGCAACTACTACCGCGAGAACGCGCGCGCGCTGAAGGACGAGCCCTCGCACCTGCACATCGGCACCTACCCGATTCCCGAGGCCCACGTCCGCGCACTCGCCGCGCACTGCGACGAGATCCTCGTGCTCGAGGACGGCTACCCGTACGTCGAGCGCATGATGCGCGGCATCCTGCCGGGCCGGACGAAGATCATGGGCCGCATGAGCGGCGAACTGCCGCCGACGGGCGAACTGAGCCCCGAGATCGTGCGCGCGGCGCTCGGCCTGCCGGCGCTGCCGGTGCTCGACCTCGACGGCCTGCTGCTGCCCAACCGTCCGCCGCAGCTGTGCCAGGGCTGCCCGCACGGCCACTCGTACAACGCCCTCAAGGAAGCGCTCGAAGGCATGGGCGCGACCATGGTCACGGCCGACATCGGCTGCTACACGCTCGGCGCGCTCCCGCCCTACTCGTCCATCGAGTCCTGCGTGTGCATGGGCGCGAGCATCGGCATGGCGAAGGGCGCCGCCGAAGCCGGCTTCGAGCACGTCGTCGCCGTGATCGGCGACGGCACGTTCCTGCACTCGGGCACGGCCTCGCTCGCCGACGCGGCCGCGGCCGACACGCCCATGACGGTGCTCATCCTCGACAACCAGGCGACGGCCATGACCGGCGTGCAGGATCCGCTCATCGCCTCGAGCCGCCTTCAGGCGATCGTCGAAGGGGTCGGCGTGAAGCCCGAGCACCTGAAGATCGTGGACGCACACCCGCGCAAGGTGCACGAGACCGCGGACGTGCTGCGCAAGGAAATGGCGCACCGCGGCCTGTCGGTCGTGATCGCGGTGCGGGAGTGCAAGGTCGCGCATGCGAAGCATGCGCGCATTCCCGAGGCGGTGGCGCGATGAAATACGACATCGTGTTGAGCGGCGTGGGCGGGCAGGGTGTGCTGAGCATGGCGGCGCTGATCGGCCGCGCGGCGGTGCTCGAGGGCCTGAACGCGAAGCAGTCGGAAGTGCACGGCATGGCGCAGCGCGGCGGCGCGGTGCAGGCGCACCTGCGCCTGTCGGACGAAGTGATCGAGAGCGATCTCATCCCGCGCGGCGGCGCCGACCTCGTGCTGAGCCTCGAGCCGGTCGAAGCGCTGCGCTACGTCGCGTGGCTGTCCCCCACCGGCACGCTCATCACCTCGGCCAACGCGCTCGTGAACATCCCGAACTACCCCGAGATGGACGGCATCCTCGCCAAGATCCGCGCGCTGCCGCATTCGTGCGTGATCGAGGCGGAGCGGCTCGCCGACGAGGCCGGCCACCTGCAGGCGGTGAACACCGTCATGGTGGGCGCCGCCTCCCGGCTGCTGCCGCTCAAGTTCGAGTCACTCGAGCAGAGCGTGCGCCAGACGTTCGCGCGCAAGGGCGACGCCGTGCTGAACGTGAACCTCAAGGCGTTCGCGTCCGGAAGGCAGGCGTTCGCATGAGCACGGCCGAGGCCGCACCCGCCGCCGGACCGTTCGACGAGCTGATCGCCCGGGCCGCGGCGCGGCCGGAGCGCGTGCTGCTCGAATCCGAAGGCATGGCCCTGCTCGAGCTGCTGGGCTTCGCCACGCCGAAACGCGAAGTCGTCCCGAACGCCGACGCGATCGCGCGCTGGACGGCGTCACCGTTCCCGGGCGAGCGCGTCGTGCTCAAGGCGCTCTCGCCGCAGATCCTGCACAAGACCGACGCGCACGCGGTCGCGGTGCTCCCCAACCGCGTCGCCGCGCTGCACGAGGCGGCCGCCGAGATGGAGACGCGGCTCGCCGGCCGCGGGCTCGAAGGCTTCCTCGTGTGCGAGTTCGTTCCGCACGAGAACGGTCCGGGACGCGAGTTCCTGCTCGGGCTCCGGCACACGCGCGACTTCGGCCCGGTGGTGACGCTGGCCGCCGGCGGCGTGCACGCCGAGTTCCTCGCGCACGCGCTCCGCCCCGAACAGGCGACCGCGCTCTTCAGTCCGGAGCTCGACCGCGAGGACGTGCTCGACGCCGCGATCGACCGCCTCGCCGTGGCGCGCCTCGCGATCGAATCGCAGCGCGGCCACCGCCCGCTCGTCTACCGCTCCGAACTCACCGGCGCCGTGCGGCGGCTGCTCGCTTTCGCGCGCACGCCACAGGCCGAGGCGCTCGAGGAGTTCGAGGTCAATCCGCTCGTCGTGAGCGAGGGCCGCCTCGTCGCGCTCGACGCGCTCGCGAAGCTCGCGCCCTGGCGCGAGGACCCGCCCGCGCCGCGCCCGATCGCGCGCATCCGCACGCTGCTCGAGCCGCGCACGATCGCGGTCATGGGCGTCTCCGAACGCATGAACCCGGGCCGCATCATCCTGCGCAACGTGCTGCGCGAGGGCTTCGATCCCGCCGACGTCACGATCGTGAAGCCGGGCACGAACAGCATCGACGGCTGCGCGTGCGTCCCGTCCCTCGCCGACGTGCCCGCGCCCGTGGACCTGCTCGTGCTGAGCATCCCCGCGCCGCAGGCGGCCGAGGCGATCGCGCAGGCGGCCGACGAGCATCTCGCCGAGAGCATCGTGCTGATCCCGGGCGGGCTCGAGGAGAAGGCCGGCAACGAGACCCTCGTCACGAGCATGCGCGAGGCGATCGCGCGATCGCGCCGCACCGAATGGGGCGGTCCGGTCGTGAACGGCGGCAACTGCCTCGGCGTGCGGTCGCTGCCCGGGCGGTTCGACACGCTGTTCATTCCGGAGCACAAGCTGCCGCGCTCCGCGCGGGCGGCCGACCCGATCGCGCTCGTCACCGGCAGCGGCGCCTTCGCCGTGAGCAAGGCGAGCAAGCTCGCCGGCCTGCAACCGCTCTACACGATCACGATCGGCAACCAGACCGATCTCACGATCGCCGATTACCTCGAGTACCTCGCCGGCGAGCCGCGCGTGAAGATCGTCGCGGTGTACCTCGAGGGCTTCCGCCCGCTCGACGGCGCGCGCTTCGTGCGGCAGGTCGAGGCGCTCACGCGCGCCGGCCGTTCGGTGATCGTCTACCTCGCCGGCCGCACCGCCGCGGGCGCCGCGGCCGCGGCGAGCCACACGGCCGCCGTCGCGGGCGATCACGCGGTCGCCACGCAGCTCGCGCGCGCCGCCGGCGCGGTCGTCGCCGACACGCTCGAGGACTTCGAGGACCTCGTGCGGCTGTTCGCCCGGCTGCAGGGGCGCAAAGCCGGCGCGGGCCGGATCGGCGCGCTCACGAACGCCGGCTTCGAATCCGTCGCGATCGCCGACAACCTCGGCGCGTTCACGCTCGCGAAGTTCACCACCGCCACGCAGGCCTCGCTCGCGGCCACGCTCGAGCGCGCGAAGCTCGGCGACATCGTCGCGGTCCACAACCCGATGGACGTCACACCGATCCTCGGCGACGAGGGCTACGAATCGGCGCTGCGCGCGATGCTCTCCGACCCCGGCGTGGACGCCGCGGTGCTCGGGTGCGTTCCGCTCACCGCGGCGCTCGACACGCTGAACGCCGGCGAAGGGCACGGCGACGACCTCGATCGCGAGGACGGCGTGGTCATGCGGCTGCGCCAGCTCTGGACCGAGAGCATGAAGCCGTGGGTGGCGGTCGTGGACGCGGGTCCGCTCTACGACCCGATGAGCGCCGCGCTCGAAGCGGGCGGCATCCCCGTGTTCCGCGCGGCGGACCGGGCGCTGCGGTTGTTCGGCGTCTGGGCCCGGGCGGCCGGCCCCCCCGAGCGCTGAGCACGAGCATTTCCCGGACGCGGCCCGCAGTTTTCACTGTCGGGCCGCGCACGCGCATGGGTAGATTGCGCACCATGACCCAACCCAACCGCTTCCTACCGCGCATCGGCAGCCCCGGTTACTACGTCCTCCTCGGCGCGATCGCCATCTTCATCCTCGGCCCCCTGGGCGGCATCACCGCCGCCTACATGAACTTCTCGATCGGGTTCTTCGTCGGCGGCCAGGTGCTCGCCGGCATCCTCGGCAGCGTCGTGACCTACGGTTACGGCTCCGAAGGCAAGCACGGCGCGAACTACATGCAGACGATGGCCGCCTCGGTGGCGGGCCTCTCGGGCATGGCCGTGCTCATCCAGGCCATGACGTGGCTCGGCCTGCCGGAGCCTCCGATCTGGCAGATGGTGCTCTACTTCATGTGCATCGGCATGCTCGGCGTGGGCGTCGGCATGCTCTACACGCCGATCCTCGTGGACCGCATGCGGCTGACGTTCCCCTCCGGCTACGCGGTCGCGAACATCCTGCGCGCGCTCACGGACAAGCGGCTGCTGCGCGAGTCCATCGGCAAGCTCGGCGGCGGCACCGCGGCCGGCATCGGCGGGGGGCTCGCGCTCGCGGCCCCGCAGGTCGCCTCCGTCCTCGGCAAGCTGGCCGAGAGCACGAGCGCCTCGGTCGCGTTCTTCGGCGGCACGCTCGCGAACTTCTCCGCCTCGACGCTCGGCGCCGGCATGATCGTCGGCGCGCGCATCGGCATTCCCGCCATCGTCGTGGGCGGCATCGGCGTGATGCTCACGCCGTGGCTGCGCACGCACGGCTGGCAGGGTGACATGTGGCTCGACGCGCACGCCCCGTTCCGCAAGATCGGCTTCATCGTCGCGCTCGGCACGATCATGGGCGCCGCCGCCGTGGACATGGCGCTGATCGCCGGATCGGCGATCAAGGAGTTCGGCCGGATGAAGCCGGTCGAGCCCGCCGAGGACTGGAAGAAGACCGACATGCGCTTCCTGTGGTCGTGGGTGGCGTTCTGGGCCGTGGCCGTGTTCGCGATGGGCGTGTTCGTGCTGCACCTGCCCGCCCTGTTCGTCGGCGTCGCGATCGCACTGGTGTTCGTGTTCCTGATGGTCAACGGCATCTCGCTCGGCATCTCGGACAGCAACCCCATCTCGAGCGCGTTCGTGCTCACGGTGTTCATCCTCGCGACCATCGGCCTCAAGGACCCCGTGACGGGCCTGCTGTGCGCGAGCATCCTGCTCATCTCGACCAGCGTCGGCGGCGACATGCAGCAGGACCGCTCCACGGGCTGGCGCCTCGGCACCAACCGGACGATCCAGTTCCGCTTCCAGGTGATCGGCATCGCCATGGGCGCCGTCATGAGCGTCGTGCTGGCGCGGCTGTTCATGAAGGCGTACCCCGTGCTGGCGGTGAACCAGCTCGCGAACCCCGGCACGCCCGGCGCCGAGAAGTGGCAGGCGGCGATGACGTACAAGTTCGTGGGCGCGCTCGACTCGCTCACGCACCCGAGCCCGAAGGTGATGGTCGCGCTCGGTCTCGGCATCGGCATCGGCCTGCTCACCGAGGCGCTGCGCAAGCTCATCAAGCACAACGACGGCTGGAAGACGTGGGTCAAGAACACGAAGGCCGGGTACTTCACCGACCTCGCGCTCGACTGCGTGTTCCTGCCCAGCCCGTACGCCTCGAGCTTCGGCGGCTTCGTCGAGTTCGGCACGTCGCTGTGGTTCGGGTTCGGCGGCACGTTCAGCTCGCTGCTGCAGACGTGGCAGGGGCGCCAGGCCGCGCAGCGCCCGAAACCCGCCGCCACGGAGGAGGCGCTGCCCGAGGACATGAGCACGATGTCGCTGGTCGGCGGCGGCCTGATCGCCGGCGACTCGCTCGCCGCGCTCGGGCTCGGCATCTACGGCCTGCTGCAGACGGTCGTGAAGTAGCCGTCTCCCGGAAGCACGAAGGCCCCGCCGGCTCGCCGCCCGCGGGGCCTTCGTCTTTCCGGACGTCCGCCGCTACACCACGCGGCGCGCCACGATCACCGTGAGGTCGTCGGCCGGGCCGGTGTCGCCCTCGAACGTGCGCACCTCGCGCACGAGCGCCTGCGCGATCTCCTTGCACGGCCGGTCGTGCAGGCGCTTCACGGCTTCGACGAGCCGGTCCTCGCCCCACTGCTCGTTCGCGGCGTCGGCGCCCTCGGTCACGCCGTCGGTGTACAGCGTGAGCACGTCGCCCACTTCGAGCTTCACGCGGCCGCTCGTGAACACGCTGAACGGCAGGATGCCGAGGATCGTGCCGCCCTCGGACAACCACTCGTGCGTGCCGTCGGCGCGCACGAGCAGCGACGGATTGTGGCCGGCGTTCACGTAGTGCAGCTCGCCCGTCCCCGCGTCGAGAAAGCCGAGGAACGCGGTGACGAACTTGCCCGGGTCCACGCTCTTGTGCAGGAACTCGTTGAGCCGCGTCGCGAGCGCGGCGGGTTCCTCGGCGCCGAGATCGTGGCTCACGAGCGCGGCGCGGAACGCGGACATCAGCAGCGCCGCGGGCACGCCCTTGCCGGACACGTCCGCGATCACCAGCCCGACGCGGCGGTCGCCGAGATCGAGATGATCGAAGTAGTCGCCGCCGACCTCGCGCGCGGCCTCGCTCGCACCGGCGATCTCGAGCCCGGGCACGGACGGCGGCATCGCGGGCAGCAGCCGCGCCTGGATGCGGCGCGCGAGCGCCAGCTCGCTCTCCATGCGCGCGCGCTCCTTCTCGAGTGAGCGCGCGTGCTCGAGCCCCTCGCTCGCCTGGTTCATGGCGCGCGCGACGGCCCACAGGTCGTCCTCGCCGCGGATCTCGATGCGGTGGCTCAGCTCGCCCGACTCGAGCTTGCGCGCGGCGCCGTGCAGCGCGCCGATCGCGGCGGCCACGTTGCGGCCCATGTTCGTCACCATGACGATGTCCCACAGCGCCACGAGCGCCATGAGCCCGCCGAGCGTCACGAGCAGGACGAGCGGCACGTAACCCATCGGATCGTCTTCCGAGTTGTGGAAGAGTCCGCGGAGCACCTCGTTCGGCGGCACGCCGATCGTGAGCATCAACTGCCCGCGGTCCCAGCCCTTCTCGGCGCCGCGCCACCGGAGCGACGGCACGAACGCGTGCCCCTCGAGCAGGAACGCACGCGCACTCATGTTGCCCTCGTCCACGCGGTACGTCTGCTGGCCGACGTTCAAGGAGACGTTCGGGCGATTGCGGCGGGACACCGAGTCGGCCGAGTCCGCCCTCACTCGCGCGCGCTCGGCGAACTGCGCGAGGCGCCGATCGGCGTTCTCGCCGTCGACGAGATTCTCGAGCGAGTCCGCGATCGCCTCGAGCGAGTCCGCGAGCACGGTGACGCCGGCGCCGCCTCGTGCCGAACTCCGCGACGTCATCACGACGCTCGCGCGCCCGCCCGCCACCGCCGCGACGTCCCGGCGCACGATGGAGTCCCCGGGCACGAACACCGCCCAGCGCGCGCCCGGGCGCGACACCGTCGCGGCGACCCAGAGGCCTTCACCGGCCCGCACCCAGCTCCAGCGCGGGAACGTTCCGATGGAGTCGCACCACGCGGCCACGGCCGGCACGCCACCCGGCACCGCGGGGCCGCGGCGCAGTTCGAGCTCGCGCCCGGAGCCCGCATACACCGTCACCGGCGAGCCGGCGGCATTCCAGGCGAGCGCCACCGCGTCCAGCGCGGCCGCGGGATCCGGCGCCGACGCCGCGCGCTCGACGGCCGTGGCGAGGCGCTCCCCTTCGCTCTGCATCGCGCGCGCCCCGACGAGCGCGCGGTCACGATTGACGCCGAGCACGGTCACCGCGGCCCAGAGCACCAGGAGCAGCGCCGTCGGCACGAGCACCACCAGCAGGTGCGAGAGCGCGAGCCGCCGCCCCACGCCGCGGATGCCGAGGCTCGGGTCGTTCACGATCGCGAGCAGCAGCACGAACGCTCCGGCGCTCGAGGCGATCGCGAGCGCGAGGCGCAGCGTGTGCGCCGTGTCCCACCACGCGTGCTGCGCGGCGGTGAGGACGGCCGAGCCCGCCTCGCCCGCTCCGCCGAAGCGCAGGAAGCCGAGCACGGCGAGCACGATCGCGGCGACCGCGAGCAGGTACTTGTTCCGGGTCGGCACCGTGTGGCGCCAGCGGAAGGCGAGCGAACCCATCGCCAGGAACGCGCCCGCGACGCCCCACGGCGCCGGCGTGGCGAGCAGCAGGAACGCGACACCGAGCGTGCACCAGCGCGCGATGCGGTCGCGCCGGCGCGTGCCCGTCGCGAGCAGCTGCGCGAACGCCTCCCACGCGACCACGCCCGCCAGGGTGGCGCACACGAGCAGCGGCGTGCGCAGCGCCGCGACGCCGGCCTCGAGGTCGAACGCGAGCAGCGCCGCGACCTGCACGAGGAACGAAAGTGCGAACCGCGCACGGGCGCGCCCACGCGCCGCTTCGTCGCGCGTGGCCTCGCCCCGGTGGGCGCGCGCGGTGAGCAGGGCCAGCAGTACCGCCGACACGAATCGGATCATGGCGGCACTGTATACGGAACCCTCCTCTCCGGCCCAAGCGAAAAGGCCCGCGCCGGAGTGTGGCGCGGTCCCTGTTCACGGAAGCCGCGGACGTCAGGTCCGCTCGACCTTGAATCGCCCGACGAGAGACTGCACCTCGCGCGCCTGCGCGCTCAGGTGGCCCGCCGTGGCCGAAAGCTCCTCGGTCTGCGCGGCGTTCGACTGCGTCGCCGCGTCCATCCCCGACATGGCGCGGTCCACTTCCTCGACCCTCGTGGCCTGCTCGCGCGAGGAGGCCGCGATCTCGCTCACGACGTCGGTCACGCGCTTCACCGCACCGATGATGTCGCGCAGCGTCGCGCCCGAACGGTTCACCAGCTCGGTGCCGTCCTCGACCTGCTGTACGGACGTCCCGATGAGCGTCTTGATCTCGCGCGCGGCGGAGGCCGAGCGCTGCGCGAGGTTGCGCACCTCGGACGCCACGACGGCGAAGCCGCGGCCCTGCTCGCCCGCACGCGCGGCCTCGACGGCGGCGTTGAGCGCGAGCAGGTTGGTCTGGAACGCGATCTCGTCGATCGTCGTGATGATGTCGGCGATGCGCGTGGACGACGCGTTGATGACGCCCATGGCTTCGACCGCCTCGGACACGACCGATCCGCCCTTCTCGGCCACCCGGCGCGCGTCGGCCGCGAGCGCGCTCGCGAGTCCGGCGTTTTCGGCGTTCTGCTGGGCGGAGTTCGTGATTTCGCGCAGGCTCGACACCGTCTGTTCGAGCCCGGACGCCTGCTGCTGCGCCGAGGCCGAGATCGTGTCCGAAGCGTCGGAAAGCTCGACGGACGCCTGCGCGACCTCGTCGGCGGCGGTGCGGACCTGGCGGATGACGTCGTGCATCGCCGTCGTGAAGCGGTTGAACGCGGCGGCGAGTTCCCCCAGTTCGTCCTGCGAGGCGATGTGCATGCGTTGCGTGAGGTCCCCCTCGCCCTGCGCGATCTCCTTCATGATCGAGGTGGCCTGGTCGAGCGGCCCGACGACGCTTCGCATGAGCAGGACCGAGAGCATCCACGTGAGCGCCGATCCCGCCACGGCCACGATGACGAGCAGCGCGAGCTGGAGATGCGCGTCCTGCTGCGCCTTCTCCACGGTGCGCAGGTCCGCCGTGCGGATCAACCGCGCGACCGCCGCCTGGCCCTTCTCCAGTTCGCGGAACTGTTCGAGGAACGGCGCCATCTCGGCGCGCGCGGTGGCGTGGTCCTGGATCGCCAGCGCGACGATGAGCGAAGACCTCTCGACGTAGGCGTCGATCGCCGGCTTGAGCGCCACGATCTCCCTGCGCACGGCGGGATCGATCGCGAGCCGCAGGTTCGCGTCCACGCACGCGCGGAACGAGTCGGCGTCGGCCACGGTCTTCTCGACCACCGCGAGCTGCTCTTCGGGGCTCTCGGCGATGTAGGCGAGCGCCACGTCGGCGTGCATCGCGTTCAGGTAGCGGTCGCCGAGCGTGTGATTGCGCACGGCCACGGACGAGACGAGCACGTAGTCGAGCGCGCGTTCCTGGCCGTGCAGGGCGCCGAGGCTCACGGCGCTCACGACGAGTGTCGCGAGGACACCGACGAGTGCGAGCGCGAAGAGGCGATTGCGTATGGAGCACTTCATGAGAGTCACGTGCCGAACTCCGACGTGCAGCCCGCGGGTGGCGAGCCGCCACCCCGGGCGGGATCGATGTGCATCCGAAACCGCGTGTGCTGGGTCGAGGGCGCGGCTGCGCGGCTGCGCGGCTTCGCCGCCGCGCGCACTCGGCGCGGACGGCATGGCGCCGGGCCCCAAGCCCAGTCTCGGCAGGACGGACTCGCGCGTGACCCCTCCGGCGGAGGTTTTCCGCCGCGCTCGTCGCGCCGGCGCCCGCGTTGCGCCCGTCGGGCTGGCCGGGAGCTCGCCCACTGCCTAGGGTGCCGGGGTCAATCGCTCCATTCCCCGACAGTTCCGGACCCGGAGGCCTTCATGCCGCAGACGCCGCTCGTTCCCCGTCACGCACTCACCCTCGCCGCCGGCGCGCTGCTGCTCGCCTCGGCGGCGTTCGCGGCGCCCGCCTCGCTGCCGGCGGCGGCCGACCCGCTCGTGCGCAACATCGACGCGTCGGTCTCTCCCGGCGCGGATTTCTTCTCCTACGCCAACGGCGCGTGGATCAAGGCCAACCCGATCCCGGCCAGCGAGCGCGGCTGGGGCATCGCGAACCTCGTGTACGAGGAGACCTATCGCCAGCGCGTCGAGATCTGCACGGCGGCGGCCTCCTCCGGCGCGGCGAAGGGCACGAGCGCGCAGAAGGTGGGCGACTTCTGGGCGACGGGCATGGACTCGGCCGCGGTCGAGGCGGCCGGCGCGAAGCCGATGGCGCCGTGGCTCGCGGACGTCGCCGCGATCCGCGACCGCGCCGGCCTCACGTCCGCGATCGCGCGCTTCCAGACCGACGGGCTTCGCCCGCTGTACGGCATGTACGTCGGCCAGGACGAGCGCAACAGCGAGAAGTACGTCGTGCACCTGTTCCAGGGCGGCATCCGCATGCCCGACCGCGACTACTACTTCGACAAGGACTCGAGCACGACGCACGTGCGCGGCGAGTACCGCAAGCACGTCGCCGCGATGTTCGCCCTGCTCGGCGAGAGCCCGGCCGTGGCGAAGCGCTCGGCCGACGCCGTGTTCCGGATCGAGAGCGCGCTCGCACGCCGCTCGCGCACGCTCGAGGAGCGCCGCGACCCGTGGGCGAACTACCACAAGATGTCGCTCGCGCAGCTCGCGAAGAAGTACCCCGCGTCGAACTGGAAGGCGCAGTTCGCCGCGATGGGGCTCGGCGCCGCCGACAGCGTGATCGTCGGCCAGCCGGAGTTCCTCGCCGCCGCCGACTCGCTGCTGCGCGTCGCGCCGCTGGCGGACTGGAAGACCTACCTGCGCTGGACCGCCGTGCACGGCTTCGCGCCGTACCTCTCTTCGGAGTTCGACCGGGAGAACTTCCGGTTCTACGGCACCGTCATGAACGGCACGACCGCCCAGCGTCCGCGCTGGAAGCGCGTCGTGGACGAGACCGAGGACTCGATCGGCGAACTGCTCGGCCAGGAGTGGGTGAAGAAGTACTGCTCGCCCGCGACCAAGGCGCGCTACGAGAAGCTCACGCAGGACATCATCACGACCTACGCCGAGCGCATGCGCACGCTGCCGTGGATGAGCGAGGTCACGAAGCAGCGCGCGCTCACCAAGCTCGCGAAGGTGTCGCGCAAGGTCGCCTACCCCGACAAGTGGCGCGACTACTCCACGCTGCAGTTCGAGCGCGACTCGTGGCTCGCGAACCACGTGCGCGCCGACCGCTGGTGGTTCGCGCACGAGGCGGCCAAGCTCGGCAAGCCGATCGACCGCACCGAGTGGGACATGACGCCGCAGACGTACAACGCGTACTACGACCCCTCGAAGGTCGAGATCGTGCTGCCCGCGGCCATGTTCATGATCCCGGGCGTGCCGGACTCGCTCGTGGACGACGCGCTGCTCTACTCGTACGCCGGCGGCTCGACGATCGGCCACGAGATCACGCACGGCTTCGACGACGAAGGCCGCCAGGGCGACGAGAACGGCAACCTGAACGCGTGGTGGCTCGAGGCCGACTCGGTCGCGTTCACGCAGCGCGCGCAGAAGCTCGTCGAGCAGTTCAACGGCTACACCGTCGGCGACAAGCGCGTGCGCGGGCAGGCGACGCTCGGCGAGAACCTCGCGGACCTGGGCGGCGTCGTGCTCGGGCTCGAGGCGTTCAAGAAGACCGAACAGTACCGCCGCAACGTGATCCTCAACGGCCAGACGCCGACGCAGCGCTACTTCCTCGGCTACGCGCTGTCGTGGCTGGGACACCGCCGCCCGCAGTCGCTCGCGCAGCAGATCATGACGGACGTGCACGCCCCGGCGTTCCTGCGCGTGAACGGACCGGTCGTGAACGTCGCCGACTTCTACTCGGCGTTCGGCGTGAAGCCCGGCGACCCGATGTACCGCAAGCCGGAAGACCGCGTCGCGGTCTGGTAGTCCCCGCCCACCCGAAGGTGGCCCCCGTTTCGCGGCACGAGACGGGGGCCATCGCCGTTTTGGGGGGCGGCCCCGCGGCGGCCGCGTGCTAGGCTTTCGTATCCACTTCCCGAGCCCCCACGCGCGGATCGACCTCCGGAGCACCCATGCGACTCACGACTCGGCTCTCCCGCTTCCTCTCCGCCCTCGCGCTCGCCGTGCTGTGCACCGCGGACGCCGCGCACGCCGCCGCCAACCACGTCGTCATCTCCGAGTTCGCCACGCGCGGCCCTTCGGCCGCGACCGACGAGTTCGTCGAGTTGTACAACCCGACCAACGCGCCCGTGAACGTCTCGGGCTGGAAGCTGCAGTACAAGTCGGCGACCGGCACGACCTGGAACGACCGCGCGGTGCTGCCCGCGAACACGTTCATCGCGGCGCACGGCTACTTCCTGATCGCGAACCAGAGCTACATCGGCGCGGTCACGCCCGATTTCACGTCCGGCGCCTGGAACAGCGGCACGGGCATGGCGGACAACGGCCACGAGCGCATCATCGACGCCGCGGCCGTCGAGGTGGACCTCGTCGGCTGGGGCACGGCCATCGCGCCCGAAGGCTCGGCCGCGCCCAACCACGGCACGACCGCGAACAACAACTCGGTCGAGCGCAAGGCGCTCGCGACCTCCACGGCCGACTCGCTCTTCACCGGCGGCGCACACGCGCTGCTCGGCAACGGCCAGGACACGAACGTCAACAGCGCCGACTACGTCGTGCAGACGCACGGCCGCAACCCGCAGAACGCGGCCACGCCCATCGAACCCGCGTTCGCCTCGGGCGGCAACGGCACGGGCCGCGTGACGGTGTCGCCGACGGTGGTCTACGGCGACCACGCGCTCGCCGCGCTCACGTTCTCGTTCGCGCAGGATTCGTCGCAGACGATCGCGAAGCTCTCGATCGCGATCCCGCCCACGTGGACGTGGTCGCACTCGGCGGCGTCGGTCTCGCTGCAAGGCGCGGCGTTCGCGTCCGCGACCGCCAGCGTGAACGGCGACACGGTCGTCGTCGACGGCGCGGCGCTGTCCACCGCGAACACCGGCGACGTCGTGATCCAGAACCTCACGACCCCCGTGTCCAAGGGCACGTCGGCGTTCCACGTGCGCACGGCCGTCGCGGCCGGCACCCTCACGCCGATCTCGTCGCAGCCCAGCACGCGGGTGCTCGAACTCGTGCCGATCTCGGTCGTGCACGTGAACGACGCGAACGGTGTGTGCGCCGCTCCTTACGCCGTCGGCGCCGAGGCGACCATCACCGGTATCGTGACCGCGAACCTGAGCGCGACGCGCACGGACGTCTACATCCAGGACGAGACCGGCGGCATCAACATCTTCAACTCCGCGATCTCGCCGGTCACGTTCGACGTGGGTGACAGCGTCACGGTGACGGGCAACATCCTCCAGTTCCGCGGGCTGACCGAAGTGAACGTGGACTTCAACCTGATCGTGAAGCACGCGACCGGGCGTCCCGTGCCGGCTCCCGCCGTGATCACGTGCGCGGGCGTCAACGCCACGTTCCACATCGACGGCACCGAACCGAACGAAGGCCGCCTCATCCGCATCGACGGCTGCTCGTACAACCCCACGACCTCGACGATCACCGACCCGTCCGGCACGACGAACATCTTCGTGCCCGCGAGTTGGCCGACCCCGCCGTCGGTGTTCGACGTGATCGGCATCCTCAAGCAGTTCAAGCCCGGCACGCCGGCGCCCGGGCCGCCGTACACGGCCGACTACGAGATCTCGCCGCGCACGCCGGACGACATCATCGCCCACCCGGGCCCGGTGGTCGTCGGTACGCCCTACGAGGACCACATCCAGTCCACGTCCGTGCAGATCCACTGGACGACGGACGTCGCGAGCACGAGTACGGTGCGCTACGGCACGACGACGGCCTACGGCGACAGCGCGACCGACGGCGCCGCGGTGACGAACCACACGGTCACGCTCACGGGGCTCACCCCCGCGACGGTCTACCACTACAGCGTGGGCTCGACCGACGTGAACGGCACGAACTTCTCGGCCGACCTGCTGTTCAGCACGGCCTCGCCGCCGGCGTGCACGGGCGTCGTGAACGTGTACTTCAACAAGAGCGTGAACACCTCGCTCGCCACGGTGCACGCCGCGAACGGCAACGCCGACTTCACCTCGCTGCTCGTGAACCGGATCGACCACGCGAAGCGCTCGGTGGACGCGGCCGTCTACAACCTGAGCGGCACGCCGGGCACCGCGCTCGCGAACGCGCTCATCGCCGCGAAGAACCGCGGCGTGCAGGTGCGCGTCATCTGCGAGTACGACAACTCGTCCGCGAGCGGCTTCACCGCGCTCACCGGCGCGGGCGTCCCGCTCATCAACGACCGCTTCGATCCGGTGAACTTCGGGCTCGGCCTCATGCACGACAAGTTCTTCGTGATCGACGGCCGCGGCGGCGCGCCCGAGAGCGTCTGGGTGTGGACGGGCTCGTGGAACCCGACCGACCCGGGCACGAACAACGACATGCAGAACGTGATCGAGCTGCAGGACCAGGCGCTCGGCAACGTCTTCACGCTCGAGTTCCAGGAGATGTGGGGCAGCACGACGCAGACCCCGAACGCGAGCGCCTCGCGCATGGGCGCGCGCAAGCTCGACGACACGCCGCACAAGTTCGTCGTCGGCGGCCGGAACGTCGAGTGCTTCTTCAGCCCGTCGGACGGCACGGACTTCGAGATCCAGACCGCCATCAACTCCGCGCAGCACTCGCTCGGGTTCATGCTGCTCACGATGACGCGCTCGAACCTCGCGAACGCGCTCATCGCCCAGAAGAACGCGGGCCGCAAGGTGCGCGGCGCGCTCGACTCCAGCTCGGACACGGGCTCGGAGTACGGCACGCTCGTCACCGGCGGCGTGGACGTGCTGCTCAAGTCGAACGCGTCCGGCCTGCTCCACCACAAGTACCTGATCGGCGACGCCGAGAACCCCACCTGGAACGGCTTCGTGCTGACCGGCTCGCACAACTGGTCGAGTTCGGCGGAGAACTCGAACAACGAGAACACGCTGATCGTCCACGACGCCGACATCGCGAACCAGTACCTGCAGGAGTTCGCGGCGCGCTACTACCAGTTCGGCGGCGGCGACTCGATCCACGTCACCGACGTGACGGACGGGCGATCGGGGCGGCTGGCGCTCGCGCAGAACTGGCCGAACCCGTTCCGCGGCGCGACGCAGGTCGCGTTCGTGCTGCCGACCGCGCAGCACGTGAAGCTGCGTCTGTTCGACGTGCAGGGCCGCGAGGTCCGCACGCTGTTCGACGGTCCGCGCGAGGCCGGGCGGCACCAGATGACGATCGAATCGCGCGGCCTGCCCGCCGGCATGTACCTGTGCCGCATCGAGGCCGGCGGCGTGACGCAGCAGCGGAAGATGCTCGTGCTGAAGTAGGGCGCGGCGGAAGTTCGAACGGCGCCGTCCCCATTGCGGGAGCGGCGCCGTTTTTTCTTTATTGCGATCGGGGGGGGGCAAGTAGGATGCCACCATTCCCCCGGCCCACATTCGCCCACGAGGCCGTCATGCGATCGCCACGCCTTCTGTCTTCCGTCGTTCTCGTCATCTGTTTCTTCGCCGGTGCCGCCGTCGCCGCGCCCGGGGCTCCGTCCGCGCCTTCGCTCCCGCGTACCGCCGCGGGCACGCCGGAAGCGGCCATCCGCATGTTGGTGGACGCCTACGAGCACCGGTCGGTCGACGAACTCGGCGCTGTGCTCACGAACGACTACCGCTATCACTTCCCCGAAGAGGACCTGAGCGGAGCGGGATGGCTCGAAGGGTTCACGCGAGACGTGGAACTCGAAAAGGCGGCCGGGGTCTTTCGGAGGTTCTCCAAGATCCGCACCTCGGTGGACCGCTTCGAGTCCGGTCCGGATCCCGAACACGCCGACTCCCTCTCGCACTATCGAGTCGTGATCGCGCACCGGATGAAGCTCCATGCGGTCATCGTGCACGACGGTAGGGACGAGATCATCGAGAACCTGCCGGGGCAGCACGTGTTCTACCTCGTGCGCGGTAACGCAGCTCTCTTGGCGCCGGGACAGGTGCGTCATCCAGGTCGTTGGTACATCCGCGCATGGTTCGAGGACGTCGAGATGCCGGCCAAGCAACTCGCCACAGTCGAAGGCCAGTGTGAATCGGCGGCGGCCGAACTCACATCTCCCACGTCGAGTGCACTCGCCATCCACGCGATCAATCACCCGCTCTGCGCGACGGTGATGGTGATGTGTGACCTGCCGAGCGCCGAGGCCGCGACGCTCGAAGTCTTCGATCTTGCCGGACGTCGTGTCGCGCAGCGGATGCTGCAGCCGACGGCCGCCGGAACGACGATGCGCGTGGAGGCCGGATCGGGCATGCGTTTCGCCCCCGGCGCCTACTTCGTGCGCCTCTCGCAGGGACGCGCGAAGCCGGTGAACAAGATGGTGCTCGTCGCGAAGTAGCGCCCCGGACAGCCGCTACCGGGCCAGCCCCGACTTCACCGCCAGCGCGAGCGACGCGAGCAGCGCCAGCACGCACCCGAACGCGAGCGCCTTGAGCGCAGCGTTCGGGCCGCGGCCCTCGAGCCGCGCGTCGGTCGGCAGCAGCGCGCCGAGCACGAGCCCGGCGATCAGCCCGCCCGCGTGCGCGACGTTGTCGGTGCCCGGGTGCGCGTAGCCCGCGGCGAAGCCGGGCGCGATCAGGTAGAGCACGGACGCGACGAGCGCGCGCGAACGCGCCACCGCGAGCCGGTGGCGCAGCCGCCACACGACCACGAGCAGCGCCCCGCCCAGCGCGAACAGCGCGCCCGAGCCGCCGACGCTCAGGCTCTGCCCCGAGGCGAACGCCTCGCGCGCGAGCATGCTGGCGAACGACGCGAACGCACCGCCGACGACGAACACGATCCAGAACCCCCAGCGCGCGAAGATGCGCTCGACCGCGGGCCCCAGGACCGCGAGCGTGACGGCGTTGAAGAACAGGTGCGCCGCGCCGGCGTGCAGGAACGTGGACGCCAGCCACCGCCACGCGCCCGAGCGCAGCGGCATCTGCGTGGCGTTCGCCCCCCACGCGAACATCGCCCCGGAATCCGTGAGCGCGCCGTGCGCCCCGAGCAGCAGGTACATCGCCGCCCAGGAGAACAGCAGCAGCAGCGAGCCCCAGGGCAGCACGTCGCCCACCGACGCCCACAGGTCGAGCGGTGGCGGCTCGTCCGGATCGGGCGGGATGTAGCCGAGCGCCTCGAGCTCCGCCGCGAAGGCCTCGGCCGAATCGGGGTCGTGCGCGGGCGGCGGCACGGGCGACCCGAGGGGCGTCGGCGGCGGCGCCGCGCCGCCGTACGGGTCGGGACGATCAGGATCGCGGGGCTGCGTCATGCGCGCGAGACTACCGAATCCGCGCGAGCACCGCGTGCACGGAGCTGCTGAGGCCGTCGCCGGCGAGCGCGCGCTCCCACTCGCGCGCCAGCAATTGCGCCTCGTACGCGCGCACGCGGCCGGCGTCGGAGAGGTCCGCCCACTCCGCGGGCGGCATCGGCAGGCCGTCGCGATCGCGGCGGCGCCAGGCGCCGAGCGTGGCTTCGACCAGCAGGTCTTCGGGCGAGTTCGCGCTCATCGCAGCATCTCCTCGAATGCGACACCTTTGCCGTCCAGGCACGCGGCGACCTGCTTGCGCGCGCGCACGATGTTCTGCAGGAACGTGTTCTTCTTCATGCGCAGCGACTCGGCGAGCTCGTGGTCGCCGCTCATGCCGCGATCCTCCAATCGCGCGAGCAGCGCCGAGCGCAGTTTCTCGCCCAGCGCCTGCACGCACTCCACGATAGCCTGACGCAGGCCCGGAGCAGACGGTTCCTCCGGGCCCACGCTCACTTCCGGCATCTCCTGCGGATCGGTCACGGTTTCACGTGCGCGCTTGCGCGATTCGTTGCGCGCGAGGTTCCACGCGACGCCGCAGCAGAAACGGAGCGACGCGTTCTCGCCGGTGAGTGGCTCGGCCGCGTCGTCGTTCGCACGCAGCCACATACGCAGCAGCGCCTCCTGCACGATGCACTCGACGTCCACGCGCGCCGCCCACGGACGCAGGTACAACCGGACGGGGCGCTCGACGCGCCCCGCCCATCGTCCGAAGGCACGCTCCCCGTCGAGCGGGATGCGGCTCCAGAGATCGTCGACTTCCGTCATCACGGCTGCTCCGGGCGATTCGCGGGGAAAAGGAACGGGAGCTCGACCGAGCCGATCCGTAGCAACTGCAGTCCTTCCGTGCTCCCGGCCCAGTGCTCGGGCAGTTCGACGAGAAGCTTCGCGCGATGGCCGGGCCAGTCCTCACCCTTCCAGTCCGTCCAGTGCAACCTCACTTCGTGAGCCGATCCGTCGGGAGCGATCCAGATTGCTTCCTGCTGGAAGAGCTCCCGTGCGTCGAGTCCGAGCCTCAGCTCGCACTCGATGGAACGCGAGTCGTACCAGCGGACGGCCTCGAGGTCGTGCGAGGGAGCGGGAGGCAGCGAGCTCCTCTTCATGTGAGCCACGACGCGCATCGCAGGCGCCGACGGCTCTTCGTAGCAAAGCATGGCGCAATAGTCACCCGCGCCCATGCCCCACTCGCTCAACCCCGCACCCTCCGCCGACACGCCGTAGGGCACCTCGACCGCCAGGCGCTCGACGCGGCGCGGCTGCTTCGGGTCCACGGTCGGCTCCACGCTGATCGCGATCAGGCTCGTGCGGCTGCTCGCGATCTGGTGCCGCAGGCCGAGGCGCTCGATCGCGCGCTCGCCCCTGCCCTGACGCTCCAGCTCCGCGATCCGCTGACGCCCGAAGAGCGCACCCAGCGGCAGCGGGCTCCGTTCGAGCGTCGCCTTTGCGCGCGCCGGGACCGTGATGCGGTGCAACCACTTGCCGTCGTCACCTGCGAGGTCACCCGAAACCTCGAGCGACCCTCCCGCGCGGCTCAGCTCGACCGTGAACACGAGCGGCTGGCCCGCGAACACGTCGCCCAGCGCTTCCGGCTCGAGCCCGGTGAGCGCGGTGCCAGACACCGTGACGCCGGTCAGCACGGGCTTCGCCGTCGCGGCCACGAGGCGGCGTGCGCCCTCGAACGCCTGCGCCTCGGTCTCGACCAGCACCTCGGTGCCGCGCCTGGCCGCCGCCACCTGCTGCGTGAGTGAGCGGTTGGGCGCCGAGCCCACGCCGACCACGTGCAGCCGCACGTTGTGCGCACCGGCCGCCTGGGCGACGACCTCGCTCTCGAACCCGATGTCGCCGTCGGTCACGAGCACGATCTGGCGCTGCGCCGTCTCGCTCACACGTTCGAGCGCCTCGCACACCGCGGTCGCCATCTCGGTGCAGCCGCCCGCCTCCAGCGCACCGATCGCCGCGAGCGCCGCCGCGAGCGACTTCTCGCTCCAGCCGACCACGCCCTTCGTGAGGGGGCGCGGACGGTTCGAGAACTCCATCACCTCGAAGCGGTCGCCCTCGCCCAGGCTGCGCAGCAGGTCGCTCGCGACGCGCTTCGCGAGATCGAGCGGCAGGCCGCTCATCGAACCGCTTGTGTCGAGCAGCAGCGTCACGTCGCGCGACCACGTGCTCACCGGCACCGCGGGCGGCACCACGGTGACGAGCGCATAGCGGCCGTCGTCGCCCTCGAGCCCACCGCCTTCGGCGACGCGCACGCCGATCTCCGCCGCGCACGCGTCCCAGCGCGCGACGATGTCGCGATCGAGCGCTTCGCCGCGCTCGAACGCGAGCGTCGCCGCTCCGTCTTCGCCACGCGAGACGGCCGCGCGATGCGTCGAGCACCGCGCGCTCGCGCCGTGCGCATCCCCCACGCGCAGCGTGAAGCTCGTCTCGACCGGCACGCCGGCTTCGGCGCGATCGGGCGACAACTCCGCCGCGTCCGGCGTGCGGCCGCCGAAGTAGCGCACGCCGACGACCGTCGGGAAGCGGTACTCCCACACGGGCGCGCCGGTGGCCGAGTCGCCCGGCACGAACGCGAGCGGGTGCAGCACGTCGATCGCGATCGCGACCTTCGTGCGCGGCGGCACGTTGCCGAGCCGCTGCTGGAACGTATCCGGGCGCGACTGTTCGAGCAGCCCGGCCGTGCGCCCTTCGTAGAGCGCCTGCCTGTACTGGCGGTCCGCCTTTTCGCGCGACTCGACGCGGGCGCGGATCACGCGCTCGCCGATCGTGATCGTGTAGCCGAGCACCGCGCCGTCGGCCGGCAGCGGCAGCGTGTACTGCACTTCGAGCGGCTCGTCGTGGGGGTTCGCGTACACCTGCGTGAGCGTGGTCGTCGCGAAGCCGCCCTCGGCGCGCGCCGTGACGGCGGCCGACTCGAGCGGATAAGTCTTCCCGTCCACGGCGACCAGCGTCCCGCCGGTCTGGCCCGCGGCATGTGCTTCGGGGGCGATCGAGGTCATCGGAGGCTCTCCCTGTCTCGCGTTCGGGACCGCGGCCGGGCTCTCCGGGTGCGGCGGTCCGTCGTGCGTCACCCCCTCATGTCGCGAGGGCGGGGGTTGGTGACAAGGACGGGCGGCAGTTTCTCACAGGACTCGCGGTGCTCGGGGCGCCCACAGGCTGTTGTTGACGTGTCGCAGGGAGCGACATATGGACCGGACGTGTCGCAAAAAGGAGGTTTTTGCAACATGTCACAGCCCGTCTGGGATCGAGACCTGCCCTGCAACCAACTCCCGAAGCTCTCCCCAACCATGGGGTTGGAGACAGCCGTCGTCCTGAAGCAGTGCATCCCGGCACGAGCGGCCTTGGCGGAACTGAAACAGGCGGCCGCGCTCCTCCCGAACCCGGCGATGCTCATCAACACATTGCCGCTGCTCGAAGCCCAGGCCAGTTCGGAGATCGAGAACATCGTCACCACGGCAGACGAGTTGTTTCGTCACATGAACGGAGAGGCCGGAGCGAACGCTGCGACTCGGAAAGCCCTGCGCTACCGGCAGGCCCTTCTCGAGGGACACCAGTCGCTCGCACACCGACCGCTCACGACCGCAACCGCTGAAGCCGTGTGCTCGAAGATCAAAGGTGTCGACATGCAGGTTCGTCGAGTGCCGGGAACGAAGCTCGCGAACTCGTCGAACGGCGAAGTGATCTACACGCCCCCCGAGGGCGAGGACGTGCTGCGTGACCTGCTGACGAACTGGGAGTCGTTCCTCCACGCGGAAGGCCCGCTCGATCCGCTCGTGAGGATGGCGGCGGCCCACTACCAGTTCGAGTCCATACACCCGTTCACCGACGGAAACGGCCGCACCGGCCGCGTCCTGAACACCCTGTTCCTCGTCGAGCAAGAGCTGCTCCCCCTGCCCATTCTCTACCTCAGTCGATACATCATCGCGACGAAACCGGAGTACTACCGACTCCTGCTTGCGGTCACGACGGATGGAGCATGGGAGGACTGGCTGCTGTACATGCTCAAGGGCATCGAGGACACCGCGCGCTGGACGGGAGCAAAGATCGCGGCCGTGCGAGCGCTCTCCGAACAGACCGTCGAATACGTCCGGAGCACGCTGCCCAAGGTCTACACCCGCGAGTTGGTCGATCTGCTCTTCGAGCAGCCTTACTGCCGGATCTCGAACATCGTCGATCGCCAGATCGCCGTGCGACAGACGGCCGCCCGATACCTGCGCGACCTCGTGCGCGTCGGCGTCCTTCAGGAGCGCAAAGTGGGTCGCGAAGTACTCTTCGTGAACCCGCGCCTGTTGGATCTGCTCACGAAGGAGAACAACGAGTTCGATCCGCTGCATCGAGCCTGAAGTACCCCTCGCCCTTCCGGCCCCCTCCGACCGGTCCGCCGGGACCGTTGCCGCTTCTCGGGGCCCGGGCGTACCATGCGGCCATGCCTACCACCCAAACGAACACCTCGCCCTATCTCGCCAACGCCCACGCCAACGACCGCAAGCACGTCTTCCACTCGTGGTCGGCGCAGGGAATGATCGATCCCGTCGTCATCGCCGGAGCCCAGGGCTCGCGAATGTGGGACGACAAGGGGAACATCTGGCTCGATTTCTCCAGCCAGCTCGTCAACGTGAACATCGGGCACCAGCACCCGAAGCTGGTGGCCGCGATCCAGGAACAGGCGGGCCGCCTGTGCACGATCGCCCCGAGCTTCGCGAACGACATGCGCTCGGAGGCCGCGCGGCTCATCTGCGAGCTCGCCCCCGGCGACCTCGACATGGTGTTCTTCACGAACGGCGGCACCGAGGCCGTCGAGAACGCCGTCCGCATGGCGCGCGGCCACACCGGCCGCCACAAGGTGCTGTCGGCCTACCGCAGCTACCACGGCGCCACCGGCACCTCGATCACGCTGACCGGTGACCCGCGCCGCTGGGCCAACGAGCCGGGCGCGGCGGGCGCGGTCAAGTTCTGGGGCCCGTACCTCTACCGCTCCGCGTTCTACTCGCAGACGAGCGAGCAGGAGTGCGAGCGCGCCCTCGAGCATCTCGCGAACGTGCTCATGGTCGAAGGGCCGCACACCGTGGCCGCGATCATCCTCGAGTCCGTCGTCGGCACGAACGGCATCCTCGTGCCGCCCGACGGCTACCTCGCGGGCGTGCGCGCGCTGTGCGACAAGCACGGCATCATGATGATCTGCGACGAAGTCATGGCCGGCTTCGGCCGCTGCGGCGAGTGGTTCGCGGTCAACAAGTGGAACGTGACGCCGGACCTCATCACGTTCGCCAAGGGCGCCAACTCCGGCTACCTGCCCGTCGGCGGCGTGATCATCTCGCGCAAGGTCGCGGACACGTTCAAGGAGAAGGTGTTCCCGGGCGGCCTCACGTACTCGGGCCACCCGCTCGCGGCCTCGTCGATCGTGGCGTCGATCAACATCTTCAAGGAAGAGAAGATCGTCGAGCACGCGCGGCACCTGGGCACGGACGTGATCGGGCCGGCGCTCAAGAAGATCATGGACAAGCATCCGTCGGTCGGCGAAGTCCGCGGACTGGGCGTGTTCTGGTGCATCGAGCTCGTGAAGGACCGCGCGAGCCGCGAGCCCTTCGTGCCGTTCAACGCGTCGGGTCCGGCGGCCAAGCCGATGATGGAAGTCATGGGCGCCTGCAAGGCCGGCGGCGTGTGGCCGTTCGCGCACTTCAACCGCCTCCAGGTCACCCCGCCGTGCACGACGTCGGACGCCGAGGCGCTCGAAGGCCTCGCGGCCATCGACAAGGCCCTCGACGTGGCGGACAAGTACTACACGGGCAAGTAGCCGCGTCTTTCGCAGATTGCACGGCGCCCGCCCCGGATTTCCGGGGCGGGCGCCGTGCTTTTCCGCCCTTTCGCCCGTACGGCGACCACCACTCCCCCGGAGACTCCGGCTTCGCTGTTGCGCGGCTGCGCACGCTGCGCTCTCATGGCGCTCCACCTGCCTCCGCACCGAACACTCCACCGAACGGAAGGCTCCTCATGACCGCCCTGCTCGCGCTGTTCGCCACCTTCGTCGGTGGCTGGATCGTCTTCAACCTGATCGGCGCTTTCCTCGTGGGACTCGTCGCGCGCGCCGTCTTCCCGGGCCGCCAGAACGTGGGCTGGCCGATGACGATCCTGATCGGGTTCATCGGCGGCATCGTCGGCAAGCTGATCTTCGCGCTGCTCGGATGGCCGTCCGGTTTCCCGATGGGCTTCGTCGCCTCCGTGCTCGGCTCGTGCGTGCTGCTGTGGATCTGGCACCAGCGCACGAATGCGAAGGGCGACGCGGCGTGAGCTAACGCGAGGCCGTCCGCCGGATCACGACCGGGCTCGGGTAGGTGATCGGCCCGATGGCCGTGTCGATCGTCGGGGTCAGCTCGAGCTTCAGCTCCTGCCGGATGGGCCCCTTGCCCGCGATCGCCACGGCGAGGTCCACCATCTCGCGCGCCGTGCCGTTGCTGATCGAGTACAGGTCCACGCGCACCGACACGGGCACGTCCGCCGTGGCGCCGGGACCGATCACCACCGGCTGGCCGATGTCGCCGGCGAGCGCCTGGGCGTCGTTCACGAAGAACTTCCAGCCCATCTTCACCATGCGGGCGGATACGGTGTTGTCGGGCGGGTTCGTCGCGTTCACGTGCGCCACCAGCTCGAGCGGCGCCTTCTTCGCGATGACCGCCGCGGTCACCTTGCCCAGCTCGACGATCCCGAGCTTCGAGAACGTCGTGCCCTCGTCGATCGGGATGCCCACGAAGCGCACGTCGGACACGTTCGCGAACGCGAAGCTCACCGTGCGCAGCGCGGCGATCTGCTGCAGCGCGGCGCAGCCGCCGAGCGTGAGGAGCGCGGCGGACAGGGCGACGGCGAGTACGGCGAGTGCGGCGGGACGGCGCTTCATGGGCGTTGCTCCGGGGCCGGGAGTCAGTTCACGACGAGCTGGCCCGTGATCATGTCCATCGCGCACGCGAAGCGCAACGTGCCCGGCTTCTGCGCGGCGAGCTTGATCTCGACCGGCTTGTTGAGCGGCAGCGGCACGTTGATCGCGGGTGACTTCATCACCACTTCGGTCGCGCACGTGCGATCGGTCTTGCGCGTGACCACGAGCACGATCGGCTTGCCGGCCTTGACCGGGATGTTCGCGGGCTCGAAGCCCTTGGCCGTCACGCTCACGAAGACACGCTGCTCCTTCGGCTTCGCGGCGCGCGCGGGCGTGGCGGTGAACGAGGCGGCGGCGATCAGGACGGCGGTACAGGCGAACAGGATGCGCTTCATGGGGCTCTCCTTCAGGTGGTGAGGTGCTTGAGGTCGGTCTTCAGCTTCCACAGCTTGTAGATCGCGGGATACACCAGCAGTTCCATGAGGAACGACGTCGCGAGCCCGCCGATCATCGGCGCGGCGATGCGCTTCATGACGTCCGCGCCCGCCGACGTGGACCACATGATCGGCAGCAGGCCCATGAACGCGGCGCACACGGTCATCATCTTGGGTCGCGCGCGCTTGACCGCGCCGTGCAGGATGGCGTGGTCGAGGTCGGCGCGCGTGAGCAGCCGGCCGTTCTTCTTCGCGTCGTCGTACGCGAGGTCGAGGAACAGCAGCATGAACACGCCGGTCTCGGCGTCGAGCCCGAGCAAGGCGATCATGCCCACCCACGCCGCGATGGACACGTTGTAGCCGAGCAGGTGGAACAGCCCGATCGCGCCCACCGCCGAGAACGGCACGGCGAGCATGACCAGCGAGGTCTTGAAGAACGACTTCGTGTTCATGAAGAGCAGCGCGAAGATCAGCACGAGCGTCACGGGCACGATGAACCTCAGCCGTTCGCCCACGCGGATCATGTTCTCGTACTGCCCGCTCCACTGCAGCACGTAGCCCTTCGGCAGCGTCACGTGCGAGCGCACGAGCTTCTTGGCCTCCTCGACGTAGTGCCCGACGTCGCGGCCGGTCATGTCCACGTAGACGTAGCCCGCCATGAAGCCGTTCTCGTCGCGGATCATCGAGGGCCCGGAGGTGAGCCGGATCGTGGCGAGCTGCGCGAGCGGCACCTGCGGACCGGCGGGCGTCTTCACGAGCACGCGGCCGAGGCGGCCGACGTCGTCGCGCAGTTCGCGCGGGTAGCGCACGTTCACGGGGTAGCGTTCGCGCCCCTCGATCGTCGTGGTGACGTTCTCGCCGCCGACCGCGGACAGGATCACGTCCTGCAGTTCGGCGACCGTGAGCCCGTGGCGCGCGAGCGCGTCCATGCGCGGCTCGAGATCGAGGAAGTAGCCGCCCGTGACGCGCTCGGCGTACACGCTGCGCGTGCCCGGCACCGTGCGCATGAGCGCTTCGATCTCGCCGCCCAGGCGCTCGATCTCCTTGAGGTCCGAGCCGAAGATCTTGATGCCGATGGGCGTGCGCACGCCGGTCGTCAGCATGTCGATGCGCGCCTTGATCGGCATCGTCCAGGCGTTCGTGACGCCGGCGATGCGCAGCTTCGCGTCCATCTCGGCCGTCAGCTCGTCCCACGAGATGCGGTCCGGCCAGATCGGGCGCACGAGTCCCTTGAGCGCTTCGGGCAGCCAGCGCGAGTACCAGCGGTCCTTCCCGCGCCAGGTCGCCGGGTCCTTGAGGATGACGGTCGTCTCCATCATCGAGAACGGCGCCGGGTCGGTGCTCGTTTCGGCGCGGCCGGCCTTGCCGTACACGCGCTCGACCTCTGGGAACGACTTGAGCACGCGATCCTGCTTCTGGAGCAGCGCCTGCGCCTCGGCCACCGAAATACCGGGCAGCGTCGTGGGCATGTAGAGGATCGTGCCCTCGTTGAGCGGCGGCATGAACTCCTGCCCCAGCGTGAAGTACGCGGGAATCGCGAGCGCCACGACGGTGGCCGCCGCGAGCACGACCTTGCCCGGGTGGCGCAGCACGAACCGGCACGCCGGGTCGTACACCTTGAAGATGGCGCGGCTGATCGGGTGCTGCTCCTCGGAGTGGTACGTGCCGACGAACGCGTGCGTCGCGAGCTTCGCGAGCGCCGCCGGCTTGAACGTGAACGGGTTCATGCGCGTGAACAGCATGCGCATGGCCGGATCGAGCGTGATCGCGAGCACCGCCGCGAGCGCCATGGCGATGTTCTTCGAGTACGCGAGCGGCTTGAACAGCCGGCCTTCCTGGTCTACGAGCGCGAAGATCGGCAGGAACGACACGCTCACGACGAGCAGCGAGAAGAACACCGACGGCCCGACTTCCTTGAGCGCCTCGAGGCGCACCTCGTGGAAGTCGCCCTTGCGCCCTCCCGCTTCCCACTCGTGCAGCTTGTTGTACGCGTTCTCGACTTCGACGATCGCGCCGTCCACGAGCACGCCGATCGAGATGGCGATGCCCGCGATGGACATGATGTTCACCGACACGCCGAAGTAGTAGAGCGGGATGAACGACAGCAGCACCGAGATCGGGATCGTGAGGATCGGCACGATGGCCGACGGGATGTGCCAGAGGAACAGCAGGATCACCGCCGCGACGATGAGCATCTCGATCACGAGCTCGTGCTTGAGCGTCTCGATCGCGCGCGTGATGAGGTCGGCGCGATCGTAGGTCGTCACGATGCGCACGCCCGGGGGCAGCGACGGCTCCAGTTCGTGCAGGCGCGCCTTGACCGCCTTGATCACGTTGAGCGCGTTCTCGCCGTGCCGCATGACCACGATGCCGCCGACGTGGTCGCCGATGCCGTCGAGGTCGGCGACGCCGCGGCGCAGTTCCGGCCCCAGCTCGATGCGTGCGACGTCGCGCATGAGCACCGGCACGCCGCCCTCGCGCGTGGCGAGCACGATGCGCCCGAAGTCCTCGACGCTGCGCGAGTAGCCGTGCACGCGCACCATGTACTCGGTGCCGCTCCATTCCACCAGGCGCGCGCCGGTTTCGTTGTTCGAACCGCGCAGCGCCGCCGTGACCGCGGACAGCGGCAGGTCGTAGGCCGCGAGGCGGTTCGGATCCACGACGACCTGGTACTGCTTCACGTAGCCGCCGATCGACGCCACTTCGGCGACGCCCGGCACGGACTGCAGCGCGTAGCGAAGCGTCCAGTCCTGGTACGAGCGCAGCTGGTCGAGCGAGTGCTCGCCCGATGCGTCCACGAGCGCGTACTGGAACACCCAGCCGACGCCGGTCGCGTCGGGCCCGAGTTCGGTGCGCACGCCCTCGGGCAGGCGCGACTGGATCTTGCTCATGTACTCGAGCACGCGCGAGCGCGCCCAGTACGGATCGGTGCCGTCCTGGAACACGACGTACACGAACGAGAACCCGAAGTCCGAGAAGCCACGGATGGCCTTCACCTTCGGTGCGCCGAGCAGCGCCGAGATGATCGGGTACGTGACCTGATCCTCGATGATGTCCGGCGAGCGGTCCCAGCGCGAATACACGATGACCTGCGTGTCCGACAGGTCGGGCAGAGCGTCGAGCCGGATGCGCTGCAGCGTGTGCACCGCGAACACGACGAGCGCGGCGGTCGCGAGCAGCACGATCGCGCGGTTGCGCGCGGAAAAATCGATGATGCGGCGGATCATCGCCGGTGTCCGGCGTGCGGGTCGGCGGGCGCCGTGGCTGCCGGCACCGCCTGCAGGGCGGCGCGCAGGCGCGACTCGGAGTCGAGCAGGAAGTTGGCCTGCACGACGACGGACTCACCGGCTTCGAGCCCGGACGACACGAGCGCCTGGTCGCCGGTGCGGCCGCCGACCGTGACGGCCCGCGGCTCGAAGCGGCGGTCGCCCGTCTGCACGTACACGAGCTGCCGCACGCCCGTGTCCATGATCGCGTCGTTCGGCACGAGCACGCCCTCGTCGTGCTCGCCCTGCAGCTCGACGTTCGCGTACATGCCGGGCTTCAGGCGCTGGCCGGGGTTGTCGAACTCGAACCGCACGCGCAGCGTGCGCGTGTCCGTGTCGAGGAAGGGATAGAGATACGTGATGCGCGCCGTGTACACCTTGCCCGGCTCCTCGGAGAGCGTCAGGCGCGCGCTCTGCCCCACGCGCACGTGCCGGGCCTCGTTCTCGTAGATCTCCGCCTCGATCCACACGCGCGAGAGGTCGGTGACCGTGAAGATCGTCGTGCCGGCTTCGATCTGCATGCCCTCGAAGACTTCCTTCGCGCTCACGAAGCCCGACACCGGAGCGTCGAGCGTGATCGTGCGCGTCGTCCTGCGCGTGGACGCGATGCGCGCGATCACGTCGGCGGGCACGTCGAACAGTTCGAGCCGGCGGCGCGTGGCGTCGAGCATCTCGGCCGCGGCGCGGCGCGCGTCGTCCGACGGGCCGTCCTTCGCGCGATCGCTCGCCTGCAGCGCGCGCAGGTACTCCTCCTGCGTCGCGAGCAGCTCGGGCGAATAGAGGGCGAGCAGCGGCTGGCCCTTGCGCACTTCCTGCCCGCTGAAGCTCACGAACAGCCGCTCGACCGAGCCCGGCACCTTGGTGTGCACGTGGCGCAGCCGGGTCTCGTCCGCCTTCACCTCTCCCACCGTGCGCACGGTCGAGGCGAGCTCGCCGTACTGCGCGGTCGCGGTCCGGACGCCCGTCAGCTCCAGCTCCCGCTCGGTGAGCTCGACGACGGCGTGGCCTTCCACGGCGCCGGAGGACGTGCCTCCCGCGCCGTGTGCCGTGTCGGCATCGGTGGGTGCCGTGATCAGCGTGAGGCTCATGCCGCAGATCGGACAGCTGCCCGGCCGGTCCGACACGTACGTCGGATGCATGGGGCAGTGATACTTCGCGGCCGCGGCCGCCGTGTGGGTCGCGCCGTCGTGCTTCGCGCAGCTCGTGACCAGCGCGCCCGTGACCAGCAGGAGCGACAGGCAGGCCCCAAGCCATCTCGCCGTGCGACTCATCGGGCACCTCCGGGATTCGTGGCTTCGCCGTTCTCGTTGCGAAGCCGGGCCAGTTCGGCCCAGTTGGAGTACGCCTCGGCCTCGCGGCGCGCGAGTTCCGCGCGCGCGTCGAGCCAGGCCTGGAAGTTCGTGAGCACCGCCGTGAAGTCGCCACGGCCGACCATGTAGTTCGAGCGCGCCGATTCGTACGAGAGCCTGCTGTCCGGAACGATCCGGTCGCGATATCGCGCGACCTGCTGTTGCGAACGAATGCCTTCGTGCACGAGGCGTGTGTAGTCGGAGCGGGCCGAGAGCAGCGCGCCTCGCTCGGCGGCGCGTGCGGCGAGCAACTGCTGCTCGGCCACGCGTGCCTTGGCGCGTGTCTCGGACCCGCCCCACAACGGGAGGTCCATCCCCAACCGCAACGTGACCACCTTGTCCATGCTTCCGCGGAAGCCCACGCCCGCGCCCGCGACGAAGTCGGGCAGGCGCTCGATCCGCGCGGCGCGCAGCTCGGCTTCGGCGGCGCCGGTCTCGGCGGCGCGCACCGCGACCTCGGCCGCCTCGTCGGACTTGTCGAGCGTGCCGAATCCCTCGGCTTCGGGCGTGGGCGGCAGCGCCGTCACTCGTCCCCAGATGAAGTCCTGCGTGTCGTCGGCACCCGCGAGGCGGCGCAGCGCGAGCTGCGTCGAGGATGATTCCACGTCGAGGTCCTCGAGCCGCACGTCGAGCCGCTGTTGCGCGAGCCGCGCCTCGATCATCGGCTCGCTCTCCGCGGAGCCGGCGCTGTAGCGCTCTCGCGCGCTGGCGGCGATCGAGGCGAGCGCCTCACGGCCTTCGACCAGCGCCTGCCGCTCGATGCCCAGTGCGTACGCCCGCGCGTAGAGCACGCGCACGTCGCGGACGAGGTCGCGCCGCAGCGCCTCGAGCTCGCGCTCGCGCACCGTCACGCCCGCTTCGGCCGCGCGCCTGCGGGCGCCGCGCTTGCCGGGGAACGGGATCGTCTGCGTGAGCTGCGGCCCGATCATCGACATGTCCACGTCGCCCACCGTGTACGTCGGGAAGCCGACGTCCTGCAGCATGAGCTCGAGCATCGGGTTCGGCAGCGCGCCCGCGCCGCGCACGGCTTCACGCGCCGCCTGCAACCGCGCGCGCAGTTCGGCCACGTCCGGCGACTGGGCCAGCGCACGCACGACGAAACTGTCCACCGGCGCCGCGACGGGCGCGGGCAGGGGCGTCTCCGCGGGCACGTACGCGCCGACGGGCGAAGCGTGTGCGTTGCACATCAGGACCAGCGCGAACGGCACGCGCAGGGTGGAAGACTTCATGAAGGACACTCCCGAAACGATCGGTGCATCGCCCGGCGCAGGTCGCGGCGGAGTACGCCGCATGCGCCACGTTCACGGCGGAAGGCACGCGCGGTTCAGGCGCGGGCGATCAGACGCCGCGAAGGATGGGTGTCAGGCGATGGCGGGAGGAGCGCGCAGCCCGTGCGCGCAGGCCGGGGCCGGAACAGACGGGCCGCCGACGTCGGGCGCGGGATCGGCCGAGACGATCGGCGCGTCCGGGGCGAAAAGCGAAGCGACGGCGAGGATGGCGACCGGCGCGAACGACTCGGACTCGGGCGCCGGAGCGATCGCGAGCGGAGCGGGCGACTCGGCCGTCGTGAGGCTGCAGCTGCAGTGTCCGGAGTTGCAGGAGTGCGAGGACACCGGCGAATCGCACCCCGACCGCGCGGGGGCTTCGGCCGCGGCCGCCGCGGCCGCCTTGGCGGCCTTCGCCGCGCAGCAGCCGTGGGCCGGGCTTCGCTCGGCCACCGGGGCCTTTTCGGCGGCCATCATCCCGGCGCACACGCAACGCGCGGACTCAAGCGGCATGAGCGCCGCCACGAGCAGGACGAGCAGTACGCGGATGGCCGAAACGAAACGCATCAGTGAGGACCCCTCGTTGGAATCGGATGACGGACGAAGCCTGCCGTCCGCGGGCGGCTCGCGTCAAGGCCGTTATCGGTCCGCGCCCTCCCCGACTGTGCCCCGAAGTCGAAGCCTGACCGGGGCGTGACAGCGTCTCCGGGTCATCTGGAGTGCCCGGGGTCCCGGCAACGTTCATAGGTCGGAGCATCGATGGGAATCCACTCCGTTCCGTTCACGCCTCGGCGATTTCGGGATCTCGAGGCGAGGGGAAATGCACAGGCCACACGAACCCAACGTTCCTGGTCGCGGGCCAAAGCCCGGATCTCGTCGACCGCCTCACTCAAATCCTGGTCCTGACTGAAGAGCAGGCAGACGTCATAGGACTCGGCGCGGGCCAGTCTCACCATGTCGAGGGCGATGCGCACATCGATTCCCTTTTCCTGTCCGACTCTCAGGGAGATCTTCGAACCATCCGGGAGTGAGACGGACTGCTGCCGATATCGAATCGGCCGCGTGAAGGTCCGGATGCCTCGAGATCCCATCGTGGCGAGCCGAGTGGCCCACCACGAGTGCCAGTGCGGCCGCGTCACCGGATCGGGCATTCCCGTATAGAAGTACACGCCCTCCAGCAGCCAATGGCGCGTGCCACAGATCGTACGGGCGAGGCGCAGGACGTCGTAATCGGGCACTTCGTGCCCGAAGGCTTCTCGCGCTCCATGGAAGAGGTTCTGGCCGTCGACGAACGCAACCACCCGCTTCACCCAGGGCTCTTTCACCAAGGCGACTCCGAAGCGGGGGCAAAAAGGTACCCCGCCGGAGGCCTTTCGGCTGATCCAGCGGGGGGCAAATCGCTCAGGGGCACGCTAGGCGATCACGCGATACGGATGCAACCAGAAACTCCTCGAGCTCTTTGAAGATGTGTCAATCCCCGTTCACGGCACGCGCAGCGTCCGCGGTGCGGTCTGCGCCACGAAGTCTCCCCCGGCGCGCGCCTCCACGTACCACGCGACCTGGTCGCCGTGCCGCAGCCCGTCGGGCAACGCCGCCGACTCGAGCGTCAGCTGCGTGTCCGTGACGATCTTCGTGCGCGCGATCTCGCGCAGGGCGCCGTCGAGGAACACGACGCGATATTCGTCCGAACCGGGCTCGGCGCTCCACGACAGCTCGAGCCCGCCCGCGACAGGCCTCGCCGGGTTCGCCACGAACGACTCGGCGCCGGCCGCGTCGCGCATCACGGGCTCCGGCGCGTTCGCGCGCCAGAGCGCGACGCCGGCCGAGGCCACGACGAGCAGGGCCGCGAACGCGAACGCCGGCCGCAGCGCCCCGAAGCTCCACCACGGCGCGCGCGCGCGCACACGCGCGGGCGCGGGCTCCGGCACGAACTCGCGCGGCGCCGCCGGCTGTGGAGCGCCCTCGGGCTCCCGCGACTCCCGCACTCCCGTCAGCTCCGCGATCGTCTCGCGCAGCGAGGCGTCGGCCGCGGCGAAGCCCGCCGCCGCGGGCGCGGCCGTCGTCGAGGCGAACTCGCCCAGCATGTCGGCGAGCGAGCGGCACCGCGCGCAGTCCTCGACGTGGCGGCGCCGCGGATCGGCCTCGGGCAGCGCGAGCAGCCCTTCGAGCTCCTCGATGGCGGGACAGCGATCGCTCACTCGACCTCCTCGAAGCGCGCGTGCAGCGCGGCGCTCAGCTTCTGGCGCGCGGTCTGCAGCAGGCTGCGCGCGCCCGAGGCGCCGCCCAGCCGCAGCAGCCGTGTGATCTCTTCGACGTGAAGCCCTTCGTGTGCACGCAGCCACAGCGCCCGCCGCTCCATCGGGGACAACGCCTCGTCCATCGCGTCGAGCACGCGCTCCAGGAGCACGCGCGCATCGGCCGCTTCCTCGGGCCCGGCCGCCCAGTCGTCGAGCGTGTCGGGCTCGATGCCGTCGTCGCGGCGGAGACGCCTCGCGCGCAGTGCGCTGCGGCAGCGGTTCCGGGCGATCGTGAACATCCAGGTGGAGACCGAACAGCGGAACTCGAACCCCGGCAGCGCGCGGTGCGCGCGCACGAGGCACTCCTGCGTGAGGTCGAGCGCGAGCTCGCGGTCGCGCGTCACGCGCCAGCACCAGGCGAAGAGCCGCTCGCGCCAGCGGAGCAGCAGCTCCGAGGCGGCGTGACGGGCTTCGGCCGAGTCCGGGTCCCGCTGGACGGCACGCACGAGCGCTTCGTCGTCGAGCTCGCGTACGTGTCGTTCCATGGGGTGAGACCCTCGTTCGGGAAATCCGTCAGCGGAGAAGCCGGTCCAGCGCCGGAAGCGCGAGACCGCGGCGGCGTGGCAGGCGGACCCGGACGTCCGGGTCGCCGAAGAGCACGAACGGCGCGCGTGAAGAGGTTCTCATTTCCCCGCGGGCGCGCGCCAGCGCCTCGCTCACCGCGAGGCCCCCGTCGAGCCCGGCGTAGAAGGCGCGGGCGAACTCCACGCTCGCGCGGTCCTCGACCGGGCCGATCGCCCCGACCGCCGAGCGCGCCCCGGCGGCCAGGAACGCCGTCGCCAGCCCGCGCTCGCCGCGGACGTCCGGCTCGCCGACCGCGGCCGAGCCGCACCCCGCCAGCACGACCAGCGCCGTGCCGGGGACGCGGCCGGCCACGTCCGCCGCGCGCAGCCACGATTCGTCCCGCGCGACCGGGCCGAGCAGCACGCCGCTGCGCCACGGGTTCTCGGGGTCGGCCGTGAAGTGCGCCGCCACGTGCACGACGGCGGCCCCTCGCATGCGCTCGAGCGCCGCGCGCACGTCGGCGCCCGTGCGGGGCACGCGCACGTCGGCGCTCGCGTAGCGCGCACGCAGGAACTCGGCCTCCTCGCGCGCACCGGCAAGTTCGCGGCCGCCGGGCCCGGTGATTCCGGCCAGCACGAACGGTCCCGGCCGGGGCGAGCGCGCCGTGCGTTCGCGCAGCCGTGCGAGCGCCGTGAGCGACGGCACGTTCGCCACCGCGCGCGAGGCGCCCAGCGTCCGCGTGCCGCCGGGAAGCGGCAGGTCGTCCCAGGGCAGCGCGCCGGTGACGCCGTCCGCGGTGACGATCCACTGGCGTGCGCTCCCGGCCGCGGCGGCGGCCGGTGCGAGCAGCTCGCGCGACAGCTCTCGCGCGGCGGACGCGCGCAGTTCCGGCGCGTCCTCGAGCGCGCCCGCCAGCGCTCCCCGCGTCGCGCACCTCGCGCCGCGGCCCGCGCGCTCGGGGACGGTGTACGCGCGCAGCTCGCGGTTCGCGACCACGAACACGAGCAGGCTGTCGAGCCCGGGGAACGCGTCGAACGCCACTTCGCCCGGGCGCAGCACGCGCGTGCGCAGGCTCGCCAGCGTGACCGGCGCGGCGCGCGCGCCGCCCATGCGCTCGGTGAACGTGCGCGCCTTGAGCCGCTGCGCCACGTCGAACGCCTCGCTCGCGCCGCCACCGGCCAGCCGCAGCTCGGCGAGCACCGAGCCCCAGAGATAGACGCCGTCGCGCTCGAGCAGCTCGCGCCACTGCGCCGAGCGGAACGCGCCGCGGCCGCTCTCCCACGCGCACAGCGCCGCGTGCGCCGCCTCTCGCCCGAGCGCGCGATGGCCGAGCCGGAAGTGCGCGAGCGCCTCCCCGAGCAGCACGTGCGAGCGCTTCATGCGCCCGAGCGCGTCGCTCGTGTCCACGTCCGCGCTCAGCGCGTGCCAGCGTTCGAGCGCCTCGGCCGGGCGACCGCCGCGCAGGGCCTGCATGGCGGCGATGCTGCGCGCCATGAGCGCGTCGTCGCGGTCGAGCGGATCCCCGGCGCCCGAGCCGAGCCACTCGTCCACGAGCGCGAGGGCGCCGCCGGTGTCGCCGCGGTTGGTGGCGAGTTCCGCGCGCGTGCCGAGCAGCGCGAGCGCGGGCCGCACGCGCGCCGAGAGCGCCAGGTCCCACGCGCGCTTCGCGAGCCGGTCGGCTTCGGCGTCGCGGTCCTGCCGCGAACGCGCGGAGGCGAGCACGGCGAGCACTTCCGCGCGCTGCCACGCGCGCAACGGCGTGCGCGTGGAGTCGGCGTACTCCTCGAGCAGCTCGCCCACTTCGTCGTAGCGTCCGAGCCGCGCGAGCGCCCCGGCGAGGTTGAGCGCGGTCGTGACCGCGTCCTGCGTGCGCGCGCCGGCGCGCTGCAGGCGAAGGGCACGGGCCCAGTTCGGGATCGCCTCGGCCGGATCGCCCGCGATCAGGTCGTGCGTGGCGAGGTTGTTGAGCGCGATGGCCTCCTGCACGACATCGCCGGCGGCACGCGACTCGCGGATGATCTCGACGTCGAGCGCGCGCGCCTCGCGCGTGCGGCCCTGGTTGAACAGCGCACGAGAGAGGCCCACGCGGGCGATGCGCCGCAGGCCGGCGTCCCATTCCGGCGACAGCCCGCGCAACGCCGCGCGATAGCCGCGCTCGGCTGCCGGATAGCGCTCCGCGAGCACGTCGAGGTACGCGAGCGTGAGCCGGCCGTGCGCCTCGTCGCGCTTCAGGTGCGCCCGGCGCGCGAGCGCCACCAGCCGCCGGGCGTGCGCGGGTGCGGGCGCGACGTCGCCCGAGAGCGCGTGCGCCATGCCGAGCGCGTAGAGCGCGCGGCACTCGAGCAGCGTGTCGCGCGTGGCGCGCGCGTGCGCGATCGCGGCGTTCGCCTGCGCCGCGCACGAGGCGTAGCGCGCCGCCGCGAGGAACTGCCGCGCGCGCAGCGCCGCCGCGACGGCGCGCGCGGAGGTGTCCGCGCTCGCGCCGCACTCGGGACCGCCCACCCAGCGCCCGACGTCGTCGGCGCTCGCGTGCGCGGCGAGCGAATCGAACCGCGCGAAGAGCACGCGCGTGTGCGGCGCCGGACGCGCGGAAGCCGTCGCGGCGGCGCACGAGAGCCGCGCCCCCGCCC
>JACRIW010000114.1 GCA_016215625.1 Candidatus Eiseniibacteriota bacterium
CGCCGGCGCGGCGCCGCCGAGCGGGCGGTACGGGAAGGAGGTCGGGCCCGGGATGCTCATGTGTTCGATTCCTTTCGCACTAGATGTCCAGCGCCCGGCGCATCATCGCCTTGGCGGCCTGGAACACGGTGACGTTCGCCTCGTGCACGCGGCGCACGATCATGAGATCCACCAGCTCGGTGTTGACGTCGACGTTCGGGTACTCGACGAATCCCTGCGCGTCGGCGTCCGGGTGCGAAGGGTCGTAGACCTTCCGGCCCGGATTCGGGTCCTGCGCGACCTGCAGCGTGGGCTGACCCGTCGCGGGGTCCGTCGCCATCTGCGCGACCTCGCGCTTGTACGCGCCGCCCTCGGGCGTGCGCGTCACTTCGGCGTTCGCGAGGTTCTTCGCGATCACCTCCATGAAGCGCTGCTGGACCGACATGCCGTCGGCGCTCGTTCCCAGTCCGGGCATGAGCTGCCGCACCGGCCGCGGCCATTGCGGGAACCGCGAGACCGGGCTAGCCACGATCCCTCATCGCGGTGCGGAGGCGCTGGTAGGCCGCCTGCAGCAGTTTGGCGTCCGCTTCGTAGCGCAGCTGCGTGTCCGCGAGCGACGCCATGTCGCGCTCGAGGTCGGCCGCGTCGAGCTTGCCCTGGGCGGTGCGCGCCTGCAGGGCGCTGGCGAAATCCGTGCTCGTACTGGTGCCGAGCACGTTCGCCACACGCTGTGCGATCGCACGGTGCGTCGCGGAGGTCTCTTCGAGCCCTCCCCGCAGCATCGAGGTCACGCTTCCATTTCCGAACAATGAACGGATCATCGCTCTTCCCCCTCAGAAGGCACTGGTCCGACCCGGTCACTGCAAGCGACGGGCCGATCACGCGGGGGCGTCGGCAGCGCGCGCGCACGGCACGACGAAATGGCGGCGAACACGGCGCTTCACGCGCGCAACTTTTCGCGCGAGGGCGCGGGGAACCTCACCGCGAAGCGCGATCCGGGCCCTCCGCGGAAGCTCGCGCGGAAGTTCCGTCCGGAAGAAAGTGCCGCGCCCGGCGGCGTGAGCCACCGGGCGCGGCGGGTGCTTCGTCGGAGTGCGAAGGGCCGTCAGGCGGCGGCTTCGGGCGGTCCGTTCAACTTGTTGCGCAGCGTGCGCTCGGAGATGCCGAGCAGGTCCGCCGCGCGCGTGCGATGCCCGCCGGTCGCGGCGAGCGCGCGCTCGATCGCGATGCGTTCGAGATCGCGCAGGTTGAGCGGGATCTCGCCCGCCGGATCGGCCGTCGCGGCCGGGCGGGCGACCGCCGTCGCGGACGCCGGGCTCGCGCCCACCGGCACGCCGAACGCCTCCGGCCCGAGCGGATTGCCGCGGCTCAGCAGCACCGCGCGCTCGACCGCGTTCGCGAGTTCGCGGATGTTGCCGGGCCACGGCCGCTGTTCGAGCACGGCGAGCGCGTCCGCGCGCACGACCGGCGACTTCACGCCGAGCTCGCTCGCGGTGACGGCGACGAAGTGTTCGACCAGCCGCGGAAGGTCGCCCTGACGGTCGCGCAGCGCGGGCGTCTTCACCGGCACGACTGCGAGACGGTAATAGAGGTCGCGGCGGAAGCGCCCGGCCTCGACTTCCGCGAGCAGGTCACGGTTCGTCGTGGCCACGATCCGCACGTCCACGCGCACCGGCTGGCTGCCGCCGACGCGCTCGAACTCCTGTTCCTGGATCGCCCGCAGCAGCTTCGCCTGAAGGTCGAGCCGCATCTCGGAGATTTCGTCGAGCAGCAGCGTGCCGCGATGGGCGCGCTCGAACGCGCCGGCCTGGCGCTGGGTGGCGCCCGTGAAGGCGCCGCGCTCGTGACCGAACAGCGTGCTTTCGACGAGCCCTTCGGGCAGGGCGGCGCAATTGACGGTCACGAAAGGCTCGTCCTTGCGCGGGCTCTGCTCGTGCAGCGCGCGGGCGAACAGCTCCTTGCCCGTGCCGGACTCCCCTTCGAGCAGCACGGTCGCCCGGGTCGGGGCCACCATCGCGATGGTCTCCATGACCTCGCGCAGGGCGGCGGACTCGCCGACGATCGTGCGCTGGCCGCGCAGCGAGGTGATCTCGCGGCGGTAGGCCTCGTTCTCGCGGCGCAGCCGGGCGACTTCGATCGCGTTGTTGACCGCGATGCGCAGCGCCTCCTGCCGCAGCGGCTTGGTGAGGTAGTCCACCGCGCCGTGCCGGATCGACAGGACCGCGTGTTCGATGCTCGAGTAGCCGGTCATGATGATGACCGGGATCTCGTAGCCCTGCGTCCGCAGCAACTCGAGCAGGTCGAGCCCCGTGGCGTTGGGCATGCGGTAGTCGGAAATGATGAGGTCGAACGGCTGTTCGCGGACGGCCTTCAGCCCCTCGTCCACGCTGGTCGCCAGCACCGGATGGTGCCCGATTTCCGTGAGGTGGTGCTCGAGCACCACGCCGACGGACGGTTCGTCGTCGATGCAAAGGATGTTGGACATGACCCTCGCGTTATCGGCGGGGAGCCTGGAGGGGTTCAGGACTCTTTGCGCCGCGATCGCGAGCCGGGCCGTCGCGAAACCTCCGTGTCCGCGAGGCATGGCTCAAGACGCTGGCGAATGTAGCCGATACTCCGTGGGCAGGACCACCGCATACCACGAGGGGGAACATGCGGATCTCGACCTTGATGCTCCAGAAGAACCTGACCTCCGGCCTGCGTGGCCGGATGGCCTCCATCGCCCGGGCCGCGGCCGAAGCCTCGACCGGACGGCGCGTCCGCACCGTGTCCGACGATCCCGTGGACGCTTCGCAGATCATGCGCATGGAATCCCAGGTCCGTGACATCGACCAGTTCCGGCGCAACGGCACCTTCGCCACGACCAAGCTCACCACGGAAGACGTGGCGCTCTCGACCGTGCGTGACGTGCTGCAGCGCGCGAAGACGCTCGCGATGTCCTCGACCTCGCCCGACGTGAACGACGGCGGCCGGCTCGCCGCGCTCGCCAGCGTGCGGCAGCTCAAGGAGGAGATGGTCGCGCTCGGCAACACCCGCGTCGGCAACGAGTACATCTTCGGCGGGGATTCCAGCGACACTCCCCCGTTCCAGGCCGACGGCACGTTCGTCGGGAACGCGAACTCGCGCCAGATCGCGATCGGCGACGGGGTCCGCATCGCGCTCAACCACTCGGGCCAGCCGCTCTTCACCGACGCCATCGCCTCACTGGACGACCTCATCCAGCAGCTGCAGACGGGTACTCCCGAGCAGATCTCGGCTTCGCTGGGCGGGCTCGAAGACGCCACGCAGCAGGTGATGCGCGTGCAGGCGGAGACCGGCGCGCGGCTGAAGGAGATCCAGGAGACGAGTGCGGCGCTCGCGAAGCAGAGCGCATCGCTGCTCGACCGGCGCGACGCCCTGCGGGACGTCGATCCGGCGGAATCCATCATCAAGGCGCAGACGGAGCAGGCCGCTCTCGAGCGTGCGTACGCCGTCGTCTCCCGCGTGCTGCAGAGCACGCTGAACGACTACCTGCGCTGATCCTTCCGGCACTTGCGAGGCCCCGTGCGAAAACATCGCGCGGGGCCTCAAGTTTTTTCCGCCGCGCACGAAGCTGTTCCCCGTTGGTCAGACAGGCAGTCCGGCAGAATGCCGGATGTCGGCTTCAAACCCTAGAAAGGGGAACTTGCCATGGCGATCAATGACATCACCCTCGCGGGCGGAATGCGCACGAACCTGATCTCGCTGCAGATGGTCTCCACCCTGCAGGCCCGCACCACGGAACGTCTTGCCACCGGCAAGCGTGTGAACTCCGCTGTCGACGATCCGTCGGCCTACTTCGCGGCCCAGAACCATCGCAATCGCGCGAACGACCTCGCGGCCCGCAAGGACCAGATGGGCGAGGCGATCCAGACCGTGAAGGCCGCGCTCCAGGGCATCGAGGGCATCACGAAGCTGATCGAGCAGGCCAAGGGCCTCGCCGCCTCGGCCCGCTCCGCGAGCAGCACCGACCGCGCCGCCCTCGCCACCCAGTTCAACTCGCTCCGCACCCAGATCGACGAGATGTCGAACGACGGCAGCTACAAGGGCACGAACTTCCTGAGCAGCGGCAACCTCACCGTCGACTTCAACGAGGACGGCAGCTCGAGCCTGACCATCAGCGGCTTCGACGCCTCGAGCGCCGGTCTCTCGATCGCGGCCGCCCAGAACGCCTGGGTCGCCGACGGCGACATCGACGTCGCCGTCACCGACCTCGACGCCGCGCTCACGACGCTGCGCACGAACGCCAAGACGCTCGCCTCGAACAACGGCGTCGTCACGTCGCGCCAGGAGTTCACGACCCAGCTGATCAGCACGCTGACGACGGGAGCCGACGTGCTCACCGCGGCGGACACGAACGAGGAAGGCGCGAACATGCTGGCGCTGCAGACCCGGCAGCAGCTCGGCATCGTCGCGCTCCAGCTGTCCTCGCAGGCGCAGCAGAGCATCATGCGTCTCTTCTAGGAAGGAAGGGACGGCAGGGGAACCGGCGGCGCGGGCGCAGGACGTGCCTCGTGGCCGGGATCCAGGGACGGAACCGGCGGCGGGCTCGAAGGCCACTTCGAGACCCGCCGCCGTGCTTTCCGGCCGAGCCGGCGCGCCTCGTGGGCGTGCTCGCGAAACGCCTTCCCGGCGATTGCGAATCGCCGCGCCCGCCAGCAGATGCACCGGCGGCGGCGCCATTTCGGCTCTCAAGTTTCCCGGTGAGGCTCCGACGCTAGTGCCGTCGGTATCGTGCCGACGGCCAGGCAGAAGCCGGGTGAAGGACATCAAGATCCCGAGAAAGGGATTCGAGACACATGGCCATCAACGATGTCACCCTCGCTGGCGGAATGCGCAACAACCTCGTGTCGCTGCAGAACGTCACCATGCTGCAGGCCCGCACGACCGAGCGGCTCTCGACGGGCAAGCGCGTGAACAGCGCCGTCGACGATCCGTCGGCCTTCTTCGCCGCGCAGAACCACCGCAACAAGGCGAACGATCTCGGCGCGAAGAAGGACTCCATGGGCGAGGCGATCCAGACCGTCAAGGCCGCTCTCCAGGGCATCGACGGCATCACCAAGCTGATCGAGCAGGCCAAGGGTCTCGCCGCGTCGGCCCGTTCGGCTTCGACGACGGACCGTGCGTCCCTGGCGACGCAGTACGACTCGCTGCGCACGCAGATCACCCAGCTCGCGTCGGACGCCGGCTACAAGGGCACGAACTTCCTGGCCAGCGGCAGCAGCCTCACGGTCGAGTTCAACGCGGACGCCTCGTCCACGCTGACGGTGTCGGGCTTCGACGCCTCGGCGAGCGGTCTCAGCCTGACCGCGGCCGCGAGCAGCTGGGCCAGCGACGCGAACATCAACACGGACGTGACGAAGCTGGACGCGGCGCTGACCACTCTTCGCGCGAACGCGAAGACCCTGGAGTCGAACAACGGCGTCATCACGACCCGGCAGGAGTTCACCTCGTCGATGATCAACACGCTGACGTCGGGCGCGGATGCCCTCACGGCGGCGGACAGCAACGAGGAAGGCGCCAACATGCTCGCGCTGCAGACGCGTCAGCAGCTCGGCATCGTCGCTCTCCAGTTGTCGTCGCAGGCGCAGCAGTCGGTGATGCGCCTTTTCTAGGTGAGGCGGGCTTCTCCGCGGCGTAGGCCCTTTCGGCTGCGCGGCGGGAATCCACTGCAGTCTTCGAAGTGCGGGCCGGTGAGCGGGGGGGCAGCCTTCCGACTCACCGGTGCCCGCCGGTCGCAAGGGACCGCGGCCGGACCAGAACGGTCATGACGACCAGAAAGCACCCTCTCATGGCACTGCGACTCACCCTCAAACCCAACGAGAGAGCGATCCTCGGCGGAGCAGTCCTCACGAACGGGAAGCATCGTGCCGAACTATTCGTCGAGACGGAGGTGCCCGTGCTTCGCGGCTCGGACATCCTCAGCCCGGCCATGGTGCGAACCCCCTGCGAGAGGATCGTGCTCGCCATCCAGCTGATGTACGTGGACCCGCAGCGGCGGGCCGCCCACGAGCAGACCTATCGCTCGCTGGTGGACGACGTGCTGGATGCGAGCCCGAGTTCCCGGCGCTGGATCGAACCGATCGAGGCCTGCGTCGAAGCGGGCCAGTACTATCAGGCACTCAAGCACGGAAAGCAGCTGATCTCCTTCGAAAAGGACCTGCTCTCGAATGTTCGCTAGTGCACGACGCGCGTACGAATCGGGTACGAAGGCGGCGCCCTCGGGACGCGAGCTGGAAGCGGCCGCGCTCTTCAAGGCGGCCCGGAAGCTCGAGCAGTGCCGCCAGGAATGGGACACTCCCGGTCGTGAGACGCGGCTCGAGGAGGCGCTCCGCTACAACCTGCGCCTCTGGACCTTCTTCCAGGGGGAATGGCTGGGCGAGGATTGCGAGCTGCCGAACGACCTGCGAGCCAACCTCCTCCGCCTCAGCGCGTTCGTGGATCGCCGAACCTTCGAGCTGATGTCCGAACCCACGCCGGAGGGCCTGCGAGCCCTGGTCGAGATCGACCGGCAGATCGCGGCCGGGCTCGCCGCGCCGGCCGACCACAAGGAAGCACCCGCTCGAGCGGCCTGAGAGCCGTCGCGCGATTTGCAATCATCGTCGCTCAAGTCGGTCAGGGAACCGACCGATACTGTCTGTCGAAGACCGTGGGCCGGAAGGCCCGGGGGCGCAGGAAGCGTCCGCACCTCGCAGACGCATCCACGCACCGTTCGACCGTATCGAGGGGAACATGACCATTCGTCCGCCACAGCCGGGTCAGGCGTCGCGCACTCCGCTCAGCCGCGCGAACACGTCTTCCGCGCCCGCCCCCGCGCCGCGAGCCGCAGAGGGCGCCCCGCCGGCCGGCTCCGCGCCCGCTCCGCGGCAGGACGCGGTGCAGATTTCCGCCCAGGCGCGCAGCCTCCAGGCGGCGGGTCACGCCGCGCACGAAGATGCCGGCGCGCTGGAGCCGGAACGCCTCCAGCAGATCCTCCAGCGCATGAGCGACGGCCACTACGATCGCCCCGAAGTCCAGGATGCGGTACTGAAGCGGATCGCGGCCGAGCTCTGACCCGTCGCTTCGCCCCCGAAGAAAGCACCTCATGAAGTGCCTCGTCGTCGACGACTCCGCCATCACCCGCCGCATTCTCGTCAACAGTCTGCGCATGATCGGCTTCAGCGAAATCGTCGAGGCTTGCGACGGCAAGCAGGCGCTGGAACTGTGCGATGCGACGGTGAACGTCGTGCTGACGGACTGGAACATGCCGGGCATGGCGGGAGTCGAACTCGTGCGCAACCTTCGCGCGAACCCCTCCTTCGCGAAGTTGCCGGTCGTGCTCGTCACGTCGAGGAACTTCAAGGAGGACGTGGTCGAAGCCGCGAATGCCGGCATCGACGGCTACATCGTGAAGCCGATCACGCCGGAGATCCTCAAGGCGAAGCTGGACGAGCTGCTGCATCCCCGCGAGAAGGAGGCCGAGTAGGTCGGCGTGGGGTTCGTGAGAAGCGGGCGCCTCCCTTCGGGGGCGCCCGCTTCTCGTTTCACCGGGCGGCCCCACGGCGGTGGCAGGAGAAGAGCGGCCGCCGGTTCCCCCTCAAGTGACGGCCAGTTGGTGGCCGATACCGCTTCCGAAGAAACGACTCATGGAGGGAACCCCTGCCCGCTCCCGGCTGGATGGCCGTGCGCGCGCAATGGTCCGGAGGACTGTCCGTCATGCCCGAATCGACCGTGCTCAAGCTGCGCCTCTCGCTCATGGGGCGCCCCGTGCGGAACTACACGTTCGACAAGCCCGTCGTGTGCGTCGGCCGCGATCCCGAAGCGGACATCTTCGTGGACAATCCCGGCGTCTCGCGCGATCACTTCCGGCTCGAGCGCACGCCGACCGGCGAGTACCAGATCACCGATCTGGGCAGCGCCAACGGCACGTTCCTGAACGACCAGATGGTCAACGCGGCGACCGTGCGCAACAACGACGTCGTGCGCTTCGGCAAGTACACGCTCTGGGTCGGCTACGAGCACGACCGGCGCAGCGGCGCGGACCACGCGGCGGCTCCGCCTCCGACGCAGGGCAACACGGTCGTGCTGTCGCGCAGCGAGCTCGGCTCGCTGTTCGACGCGGTGCGCGAACGCGAGACGAATCCGCCGGCCGCTCCCGCGGCCGCGGCTCCTGCGGCCGCTCCCGTGCGCGTCGCTGCTCCGGCGCCCGCTTCGAGCGCCGCCGTCGTGATCGCGTTCCTCCTCGGCGCGGCGCTCGGCGCCGGCGCCGCCTACCTGCTGCTCACCCGGTGAGGACCTGCCGGACTCGACTGCTCCGGCGACCGCGCGCATGAACCTGATCCGGCGATTCCAGGCGGGCCTCGCGGCCCGCCGGCTGCACGACGCGGACGGCGCCGACGAGGCCCGGGTCGAACGCGCGCGCGAGCAGCTCGTCGCGCTCGGTCCGCATGCGATCCGTTCCCTGCTCGAGGGCATCTCCGCGGGGCATCCCGCCGCGGGCGCCGAATCGGTGCTCGAACGCCTGCTCACGAACGACACGCTGCGCCTGTACGTCGAGGCGCTGCAGTCCCCCTCGCCCGACGTCGCGGACGCCGCGGTGCGCGTGCTCGCGAAGGCGCACTCGTACGACGCGACTCCGCTGCTCGCGCTCTACGGCGATACGCGCGTCGCGCGCTCGCGCCTCGACACGGTGCTCGAGGCGCAGATGGCGCGGATGCAGCCGATCGCGCTCCTGCGCGCGCTGCCGGGCCTCGGCAAGGAAGGGCGTACGAGCGTCTTCCGCCTGCTCGACCGCCGCGCCGACGTGAGCGTCGTGCCCGAAGCCGTGCGGCTCACCACGCACGCCGAGTGGTGGGTGCGCCTGCACGCGGTCAAGCTGCTCGCGCGCTTCCCCGGAGTGCAGACCGTCGAGGCGGCCGCGCGGCTCACGCGGGACGATCACGCGGGCATCCGCCTCGAGGCGGTGCGCGCGCTGTCGGCGCTGCGCGCGGCCGAGAGCCTGCCGGCGCTGTGCGCGCGGCTGCGCGACGTGGACATCAAGGTGCAGGGCGCCGCGATCGAAGCCCTGATCGCGATCGGCGACGCCGCCGCGGTGCCGCACCTGCTCGACTACCTGAAGGACGACTCCGAGTACGTGCGCCGCGGCGCGGTCGAAGTGCTCAACCAGGTCGTCACCGTCGAAGCGATCAAGGACCTGGTCGACGCGCTGCGCGACAGCGACTGGTGGGTGCGCGTGCGCGCCGCGGACGCGCTCGGCACGCTCGGCGGCAGCCGCGTGATCGACGCGACGATCGAACTCGTGCGCGACCCCGACGAGTTCGTGCGCCGCACGGCGATCGAGATCCTCAACACCGTGCCCGACCGCCGCGCGACGGACGCGCTCATCGTCGCGCTCGAGGACGACGACTGGTGGGTGCGCGAACGCGCGATCGACGCGCTCGCGAAGACCGGCGAGAGCAAGGCGATCGATCCGCTCCTGCGCATGCTCGGCCGCGACGTGCGCGCACTGCCCTCGTGCATCCGCGCGCTCGCGCAGATCGGCGACGAACGCGTCGTCGAGCCGCTCAGCCGCCTCGCCACGTCGGAGAACGCGGAAGTCCGCCGCGAGGCGCTCGGCGCGCTCGGCACGCTCGTGCGCCGCGACCTGCCGCTCGAGGCGCGCAAGCTCGCCGCCGAGACGCTGCAACGTTCGGGGGCCCCGGTGGATCTCTCCAGCGTCCGGCCGCTCGAGGTGCGCGGCACGGGTGGCGAGACGCAGCGCCAGGATCTCTCGCACCGCCGCACGCCGTCGCGCGTGGACGGCATCGAGCACGCCTCCGCCGCGCCGCAGCAGCGCACGCTCAACTTCCAGAAGCTCGACCCGGGCACGCTGCTCGTCGGCCGCTACCGCGTGCTCCAGCGCATCGGCGGCGGCGGTTTCGGCACCGTCTATCTCGCCGAGGACGTCGTCGTGCGCGAGGAGCTCGTGCTCAAGGTGCTGAGCCCGCAGCTCTCGCTCGACGAGAACATGATCCGCCGTTTCGTGCAGGAGCTGCGGCTCTCGCGCCGCATCACGCACCGGAACGTGATCCGCATCCACGACCTGCTCGACCTCGACGGCGCGCACGCCATCTCGATGGAGTACTTCGCCGGGCGCGACCTCGGCTCGATCCTCAAGGCCGAGGGCCCGTTCACCGTCGGCCGCGTGGTGCGCGTCGCCGAGCAGGTGCTCGAGGGGCTCGTCGCCGCGCACGAGATCGGCATCATCCATCGCGACCTCAAGCCCGCGAACCTGCTGCTCTCGGACGCCGAGGAACTCAAGATCGTGGACTTCGGTCTCGCGTCCATGCGGCACCAGTCCGGCTCGCGCCTCACGCAGAGCGGCATCCTCGTGGGCACGCCCGAATACATCTCGCCCGAGCAGATCACCGGCCACGACGTCGACGCGCGCACGGACCTCTATTCGCTCGGCGCGGTGCTCTACGAACTCGCGTCCGGCCGCCAGCCGTTCGCCGGCGCGAACGCGGTGAACGTGCTCTTCCAGCACCTCGAGGCCGAGATCCCGCGGCTCTCCGCCGTCGTGTCCGGCGTGCCGCCCGCGGTCGACGAACTCGTCATGCGCTGCATCTCCCGGTTCCCCGACGACCGTCCCGAGAGCGCCCGAGCCATGCTCGAGATGCTCCGTCACCTCGGCTGACCCGCATGCCCCGTATCGACGCGTTCCTCGAGATCGGCCGCCAGCAGGGCGGTTCGGACATCCACTTCACCGTCGGGCTGCCGCCGCTCGTGCGCCTCGACGGCGAACTCGTGCCCATCAAGTTCCGCCACCTCGACCCGGACGAAGTGCAGTCGTTCGTGAACGAGATCCTCACGCCGCACCACGCGGAGGAACTCGGACGCCGCGGCGCGGTGGACTTCGCGTACGCCGCCGGGGGCGTGGGACGGTTCCGCGTCAACGTGCTGCGCCAGCGGCGCGGCGTCGCCGCGATCTGCCGCGTCATTCCCGACGAAGTGCCGCGCCTCTCGGATCTCGGGCTGCCGCGAGTCGTGCACCAGTTCACGACGCTCACGTCCGGCCTCGTGCTCGTCACGGGTCCGACGGGCACGGGCAAGTCCACGACGCTGGCCGCGATGATCCGTGAGATCGCCGAGACGCGCAGCGTCAACATCGTGACGCTCGAGGACCCGGTCGAGTTCCTCCACCGCAGCTCGCGCTCGCTGATCATCCAGCGCGAGCTCGGCACGCAGGTCGCCTCGTTCCGCGAGGGACTGCGCTCGGCGCTCCGCCAGGACCCGGACGTGATCCTCGTGGGCGAGCTGCGCGAACCCGACGCGATCTCGCTCGCGCTCGAAGCGGCCGAGACCGGGCACCTCGTGCTCGGCACGCTGCACACGCGCGGCGCGGCCCAGACCATCGACCGCATCGTGGACGCGCATTCGGCCGACCATCAGGCGCAGGTGCGCCACTCGCTCGCCGACAACCTCAAGGCCGTCGTCAGCCAGGAACTGATCCGCGCCGCGGACGGCCGCGGCCGGCGCGCGGCGCTCGAGGTGCTCGTGCTCACGACCGCCGTGCAGCAGATGGTGCGCGAGGGCAAGACGTTCCAGATCCCCGGCGCGATCACGACCGGCAAGCGCCTCGGCATGCAGCTCATGGACCAGGCGATGCTGTCGCTCGTGCGCGCCGGCGAGATCGACCCCGACGAAGCGTTCCTGCGCGCGGAGGACAAATGGGGCTTCGCCCCGTTCGTCACGCGGCCGGAACTCCTGGCGATGACCCACGGCGACCGGGCGGCCTGACATGCACCGCATCGACGCGTTCCTCGAACTGGCCGTGCAGCAGGGCGGCTCCGACCTGCACCTCGTGTCGGGGCAGCCGCCGCGCATCCGCATCTGGGGCGACCTGCAGCCCGTGCGCTTCCGCGAGCTCTCGCCGCACGACGTGCTCGAGTTCCTCACCGAGTTCATGACGCCCGTGCAGCGCGAGGCGCTCGAGTCGAAGACCGCGATCGACTTCGCCTACGACTCGCCGCACGGCCGTTTCCGCGTCAACGTCTACCAGCACGCCGGCGGCCTCGGCGCCGCGTTCCGCGCCGTCGCGGGCACGCCTCCCTCGCTCGAATCACTCGAGCTGCCGCCCGTCGTGCAGCAGGTGCTGTCGGTCGGCAAGGGGCTCGTGCTCGTCACGGGGCCGACGGGTTCGGGCAAGTCCACGACGCTCGCCGCCATGGTGGACTGGCTCAACCGTTCGCGCACCGGGCACATCATCACGATCGAGGACCCGATCGAGTACCTGCACGACTTCGGCCGCTGCGTCGTCACGCAGCGCGAGGTCGGCACGCACGCCCCGAGCTTCGCCGAGGCGCTGCACTCGGCGGTGCGCGAGGACCCGAACGCGATCCTCGTCGGCGAGATGCGCGACCTCGAGACGATCCAGCTCGCGCTCACCGCCGCCGAGACCGGCATCCTCGTGCTCGGCACGCTGCACACGAACGGTGCGATCCGCGCCGTGGACCGCATGGTCAACGTGTTCCCGGCGCGCAAGCAGGAGCAGGTGCGGACGATGCTCGCGGACGCGCTCCGCATGGTCGTCTCGCAGACGCTCGTCCGTCGCGCCGACCACTCGGGCCGGCTCGCGGCCTGCGAGGTGCTGCTCAACACGTCGGCCGTGAGCGCGATGATCCGCCAGGGCGGCGCGCACAAGCTGTCGGCCGCGATCCAGTCGGGGCAGCGCGTCGGCATGCAGTCGCTCGACGGCGTCCTGCAGGATCTCGTGAAGCGCCAGGTGATCACCGGAGAAGAAGCCTACGAACATGCGCTCGATCGCCAGCTCTTCGAGCGCTACGCCACGGGAGAACAAGCGGCATGAAGCGCTCGAACAAGTCCTCCGTCCCTTCGCCCGCCGAGGTCCCGGCGTCCGCTCCGGCCGCGTCCGGTCCCGATCCGCGCCTGGCGCTGCTGCAGACCGTGCGCGCGCTCACGATGGTCATGGACGGCGGCGATCCGTTCACGCGCGGCCGCACGCTGCGCATCTCCCGCTACGCCGTGCGCGTCGCGCGCGAGATGGGAGCGAGCGAAGCCGAACTCGTCGGCATCGAGCTCGGCGCCCTGCTGCACGACCTCGGCCGCACGGCGCTGCTGAACGACGTCGTCACGAGCCCGCGCGCGCTCGACGCGGGCGAACGCGCGATCGTGCAGACGCACTCGACCATCGGCTACGACATGCTCAAGGACATTCCCGGCCTCGAGGAAGCGGCCGAGATCGTCTGGAAGCACCACGAGCGTCCCGACGGCAAGGGCTACCCGCGCGGCCTGGGCCCCGAGCGCATCCCGCTGGGCTCGCGCGTCGTGATGGTGTGCGCGGCGTACGACGCCATGACCGAGGACCGTCCCTACCGCCGCGGGCTCGCGCCGCGCGCGGCGTGCGAGGAACTGCGCCGCAACGCGGGCACGCAGTTCTTCCCCGAAGTCGTCGAGTGCTTCGTGACGCTGCACGACAGCGGCAAGCTCTGGGACGCGTTCACGAAGGAGGAGATGGAGCTCTACGTGCGCCGCAGCGACCTCGCGGCCGCCTGAGCACGCCCGACGAACGCGGCGCCGTTCCCGACGGGAGCGGCGCCGCTTCGGGTTCCGGCGAGTCTTGACCGCCCCGGGACACCGCCCCGGGCGCTCCGCGCGTCCGAGAGGCGTCGCCCGCCGTCCATCCTCGGTCCCCGACCCGGAGCCGCCATGCGCCCCTTCGCCCTCACGCTGATCGCGCTCGCCCTGTCCGCCACCGTCGCGATCGCCGGAAAACCCTCCCGGCCGTCGTCCGCCCCCGCCTCGTCCGCCGCGAAAGTCGACCGGATCGAACGTTCGGACGCCGAGTGGAAGCGCCTCCTGACGCCTCAGCAGTACGACGTGCTGCGCCGAGCGGGAACCGAGCGCGCCTTCACGGGCGCCTACTGGAACGAGCACCGCAAGGGGTCGTACCGCTGCGCGGGCTGCGCGCTGCCGCTGTTCGAGTCCGCGACCAAGTTCGACTCCGGGACGGGCTGGCCGAGCTTCTGGCAACCCGTGAAGAGCGCCCACGTCACGATCGGCACGGACACGAGCCTCGGGATGGAACGCGACGAAGTGCGTTGTGCCCGCTGCGGCGGCCACCTCGGGCACGTGTTCGACGACGGCCCCCCCCCGACCGGCCGGCGTTATTGCATGAACTCGGCGGCCCTCACGTTCGTCCCGGCCCGCTGAGCGAGATTTTCGCTCCCGGCGATTGCATCGGCTCGGGTGCGTGCGTCATTCTTAGGGGGACCTTTTCTCCCACCGAGGACCCGTCATGCACCTTCGCTCCGCATTCCCGCGCTTCGCGGCGGCCCTCGCGCTGACGCTCGGCGCGGTCACGACCGCCTTCGCCGCCGGCGCCGACAACAACGTTGAATGGTCCGGCGTCTCGCACCTGCAGTGGCAGGACTGCCGCCCGCTCTGTCCCGTGAACGGCGAGACCTTCCAGGTCCGCTTCCAGACGTGGCGCAACGACCTCACATCGGCCCGCGTGCACGTGGTCGCCGGTGCGTCGGTGTCGGACATCAACGCCGTCAAGATCGGCGTGCGTGGTCCGTACGACATCTGGGCCGCGCAGATCCCCGCCACGGCGCAGGCCAGCGAAAGCTACTGGTTCGAGCTCAAGGACGGCACGCTCACGGACTACCTGAGCGTGAACGGCCTCTCCCACACGACGCCGGCCGACGGCGGCTTCGTCGTGAACTTCACGACGCTCTCCCATGCCCCGGTCGGCGCGACGCCCGTCACCGGCGGCTGCGTGTTCAAGGTCTGGGCCCCGACGCGCACCTCCTGCTACGTGCGCGGCACGTTCAACGCGTGGGCGCTGACCAACCCGCTCACGAAGGTGGGCGAGTACTTCGTGGGCCGCGTGCCCAACGTGCCCGACCGCTCCGAGTACAAGTACTTCTTCAACAACTCGGTGTGGAACACCGACCCGCGCGCCCGCGCGCTCAACGTGTTCGGCGGCGGCAACAACGCCTACGTCGAGAACCCGTTCCGCTACTCGTGGGGCGACTCGAACTTCACGATCCCGAACTGGGACAAGCTCGTCGTGTACCAGCTGCACATCGGCACGTTCGCGGGCTACAACGACCCCGCGGGCTCGACCAGCTTCCCCTCGGGCTTCCGTGACGTCGGCAATCGCGCGGCGCACCTCGCGCAGCTCGGCGTGAACTGCGTGCAGGTCTGCCCGTGGATGGAGTTCCCGGGCGACCTTTCGGCCGGCTACAACCCCATCACGCAGTGGTCGCCCGAGTGGAAGTACGGCACGCCCGACGACCTCAAGTACATGATCGACAAGCTCCACCAGAACGGCATCGCGGTGCTGCTCGACCTCGTCTGGAACCACTTCTCGTCCACGGACAACTTCCTCTGGAACTACGACGGCACGCAGATCTACTTCGACACGCCGTCCGTCGAGACCCCGTGGGGCTCGCAGGCGAACTTCGGGACGCCCGCCGTCGCGGACTACTTCGCGCACAGCTCGCACTACTGGTTCCAGGAGTTCCACGTCGACGGCTACCGCATGGACGCGACCGCGTACATGAACCCGGGCACGCACGCGGCGTCCGGCTGGGCGCTCATGCAGCGGCTGAACAACGAGAAGTACAACCGCTGGGCCGACAAGATCACGATCGCCGAGAACCTGCCGAACAACGAGTGGGTGAGCATGCCCACGGCCGGTGGCGGCGCCGGGTTCGACGCGCAGTACCACATGCTGTTCCGCGACGCCGTGCGCAACGCGATCTTCACGGCCTCGTTCGGCGACCCGGACATGAACTCCGTGCGCTCGGGCCTGCTCGGCAGCGGCCAGTACATCAGCTACGTCAAGGCGCTGAACTACGTCCAGCTGCACGACGAGGCGTGGCCCTCGAGCGGCGGCCAGCGCCTCGTGAAGACCATCGACGGCTCGTACCCCTCGAACGACGAGTGGGCGAAGGGCCGCAGCAAGCTCGCCGAAGGCCTCGTGCTCACCTCGCCCGCGATCCCCGAGTTCCTGCAGGGCGACGAGTGGCTCGAGGACATCGGCTTCGGCGCCGAGTCCGTGAACCGCATCGACTGGTCGAAGAAGACGCTCTACGCGCCGATCTTCCAGTACTACCAGCGCCTCACGTTCCTCCGCCGCACGCTGCCGGCGCTCAGCGCGTCGGCGCCGATCTACGTCTCGCACGTGAACGAGGGCGGCAACGTGATCGGTTTCCGCCGCTACCAGGGCGCGAACAACCTCATGGTGCTCGCGAACTTCTCGAACAGCGACTACGCGAACTACCGCATCGGCGTGCCCGAGGGCGGCGTGTGGATGGAGCTCGTGAACAGCCAGGACCCGGTCTACGGCGGCACGGGCTCCACGAACGGACTGTCCATCACGGCCCAGAACACGCCCTACGACGGCTTCGGCCAGTCGGTCGTGATCAGCGTGCCGAAGATGGCGCTCATCGTGCTCGGCCCGAAGTCCACCGTCGGGGTCGAGGACTCGGCGCCGCGGCCGTCGTCGCTCGAGCTCTCCTCGCCGTTCCCGAACCCGACGCGCGGCGCGGCCAGCCTGACGTTCGCGTTGCCGCAGTCCGGCCACGTGTCGCTCGCGGTGCACGATCTGTCGGGCCGTCTCGTGCGGCAGCTCGCGGACGCCGACTTCGCCCCGGGCCGCCACGGCATCGCGTGGGACGGCGCGGACGCGTCGGGCCGCGCGGCGGCGCCCGGGCTGTACTTCGTGCGGCTGAGCGCCGGCGGGTCCGAGCGCGTCGCACGCCTCACCATGCTCCGCTGATCGGTTCGTCGCGAAAGGCAGGAAGGGCGCGCACCGCGAAGGTGCGCGCCCTTCGTGCTTCCGTACGCGGCGTTCAGGCCTGGTGCTCGGGCCGGAGCAGGTCGAGCACGGTCTTCACGGGGTTGAAGACCGCGAGCGGCACCTCGACGAACACCGTGTTCCAGCGCGCCATCGCACCGTTCCAGAGCCCCGGACGCTCGAGCGCGAGCAGGTCGCGCCCGAAGGCCGACTTGCGCGTGACGATCACGGCATCGGGGTCCGTGAAGCGATCGAGCGCGTAGGGCCGCCCGTCCGCGCCGCGCAGCGCGCACGCGAGGAACACCGGATTGAAATGCGTCGCCGCGCGAAGGATCGCGACCTGCTCCGCCGAAGCGGGATCGACCTGGGCGCTCTCGACGATCTGCCGGGTCAAGCGGCCTTCACGATCGCGCACCCAGAACGGCCCGCCGCCGGGCTCGCCCGTGTTGCGCACCATGCCGCACACGCGCACCGGCCGCGCGAGCGCCTCGCGCAGCGCAGCGGCGTCCGCGGGCGGCGCCGGCTCGCCGAGCGACTCGCGCAGGAACGCGGCGGCCTCCGCCGGAGCGGACGCATCGCCGGCGTCGAGCCGCGCGAGCAGCGCGTGCGCGAGCGCGGCGAGCTGCGAGGCGAGCCCGAGGAGCGCCGCGGCCCAGCGCGAGGTTTCCCCGCGCAATCGCCCGGCGGCGACGTTGTCGATGTTCTTGAGGAAGACGAGGTCGGCGTGCAGCGCATCGAGGTTGCGCAGCAGCGCGCCGTGGCCGGACGGACGGAAGAGCAGCGCGCCCGACGGATCGCGGAACGGCCCCCCCGCCGGATCGCCCGCGAGCGTGTCGGTCGCGGGGTGCTGCTCCGAGAAGCCGGTGGCGTACTCGAGCGTGCCCGGCAGTTCGCGTTCGGCACGCGCGCGCGCGAGCAGCGCCTCGAACTGCGCACGGTGCTCCGGCGAAACGGTGAAGTGCATGCGCGTGCGCCCATCACGATCGCGCGCGAGCATCGCCCCCTCGGCGAGCTGTTCCTCGAACGCGGTGCGTGCGACCACGCCCTCGCGATGGAACTCGAGCAGCGCTTTGGGGGCCTGCGCCTGTGCGAGCCCTCCGGCGTTCAGCGCCCCTTCGAGCAGCGCCCGCCAGGGCCCCTGCGTGCGCAGCGCCTCGAGTTCGAGCCCGCGCGAGGCGAGCACGCGCGCGAGCGCGTCGCGGAAGGCGAAGCGCGGCAGGCCCTCGACCCACGCGAGCAGCGCACGGGCCTCGGCGTCGCCCGACTCCGCGGCGGCGCGCACGTCGGCGGGCGCGAGGTCGCCGGGGCGGCCGAGCAGCGCGAGCAGGTCCTTGAACATGCGGGTGGCGGCGCCCGAGGCCGGCACGAACACGGTCACGCGGCCTTCGGCGGCGGCTTCGGCGTGCGCCGCGACGCAGTCGGCCAGGCGGCCCTCGTCGAGCGCCACGATGCCGTCCCCGGGCGTGCAGGGGCGATCCAGCAGGGCGAAGCCGGGCGGGTGGGCGAGCGTGCGCAGCTGGCGCACCGCTTCGTCCAGCGAGACTCCCCGGCGGGCCAGTACGGCCTCGTCCTCGGGGCTGAACCACTGCGGGGTACCGCTCATCCGTCCTCCCTGACGAAAGGTCCGCCGGGGTCATCGGCCGGCCGGGCGCCTCACTCCAGCGGGCGCTCTTCAGGCCGGACCACTCGCTGCCGAAACTGCCCCCGGAGGAGTCCGTCCGGCCCGGCACCTTCGCAAGCGGGGCCCGGCCCGGCAAGTCCACCCCGAGGGAGAGCCCACCGTGCGCATCCTGATCGTCGACGACGAGCCCGTGAACCGCCTCGTCCTCGCCCGCAAGCTCCGGGGCTGGGGGCACGAGGTCGTCCAGGCGGCCGACGGCGCGCAGGCGTGGGACATCCTGCAGCGTGAGCCGTTCCGCATGGTGATCACGGACTGGATGATGCCCGGAATGGACGGCGTCGAGCTCACGCGCCGCATCCGCCACTCCCCCGCCGGCGGCTACACCTACGTGCTGCTGCTCACGGCAAGCTCCGGCACGGCCGCGCTGGTCGAGGGCATGGAAGCAGGCGCCGACGACTTCATGGTGAAGCCGTTCCAGGTCGAGGAGCTGCGTGCGCGCCTGCGCGCGGGTGAACGCGTGCTGCAGCTCGAATCCGATCTCGCCGAGCACAACCGCCGCCTCCTGGAGGCGAACGCCGCCGCACGCCGCGACCTCGAATCGGCGGCCGTCATGCCGAAGGCGCTGCTGCCCGCGCCGGAGCTCGAGGTGAGCACGTTGCGCCCGGCGTGGCGCTTCCTTCCGGCGAGCTTCGTGGCCGGTGACGTCTTCAACGTGCATCCCGTGGACGAGCACACCAGCACGTTCTACCTGCTCGACGTGGCCGGGCACGGCGTGCCCTCGGCCATGCTGTCGTTCACGCTCAGCAAGCTGCTCGCGCCCTCGCTCGCGCCGGACGGGCTGGTCAAGCGTGCCGCGGACAACGCACGCGGCTGGGAGCTGACGCCGCCCGCCGAAGTGCTGCGCGAGCTGAACGCGCGGTTCCAGGACGACAGCGACGCGCTCAAGTACTTCACGATGATCTACGGCATCGCCGACGCGAGCCGGAACGTCGTGCGGATCGCGCAGGCCGGGCACCCGACGCCGCTGCTCCAGCAGGGCGACGACATCCGGCGCACGGGCGACTCGGGCTTTCCCGTCGGCATGCTGCCCGAACTCGAGTACGAGGAGCAGGAGTTCCCCTTCGCCCCGGGCGACCGGCTGTTCGTGTACTCCGACGGCGTGACCGAGTGCGCGAATCCCGCGCGCGAACAGTTCAAGCTCGAACGGCTCGAGGCGTGCGTGCGCGAGGGGCGCGACAAGCCGCTCGAGGGGGCGGTCGAGGGCATCGAGTCGGCGCTCCGCCACTGGCGGCAGGCGAGCGACTTCGAGGACGACGTCACACTGCTGGCGCTCGAACGGAGGGCCGCGTGAGCGTCTTGCTGCCGAAGGACTCGAACGCGCCGCGCGCGTTCACGTTCTCGACCGACAGCCGGCTCGGGAACGTCGAGCTGCTCGCGCGCGCCGTGCGCGGGCTCGTGAGCGCGGCCGGCATGCCGGGGCGCGAGTGCGCGCACGTCGAGCTCGCGCTCGTCGAGGCCGTCAACAACGTCGTGCGGCACGCCTACCACGGCGAGCCCGGTCACCGCGTCGAAGTCACGGCGACGGTGGACGGCGCCTCGCTCGTGCTCGAGGTGGCCGACGAGGGCACGCCGATGCCGCCGCACGGCACGCCCGTGCTCGACTTCGATCCGGACGACCTCGCGAGCCTGCCCGAGGGCGGCATGGGGCTCTACCTGATCCACAGCGTGATGGACTCCGTGGAGTACCACAGCCGCGACGGCCGCAACGTGCTCGTGATGACGCACCGGATCGCCGAAGCCGCCTGAGGGTGGCGCCAGCGCCCGCGCCACGGGCGAACGAAAAGCCCCGCGAGGCGTGAGCGCCGCGGGGCTTCGTCGTACCGGTGGAACTCAGGCGGCCTTGTTCCAGCGCTCCTTCGCGACCGCGATCGCCTCGGCGATCGAGCCCGTGACCGGGAACACACGGTCCATGCGCGTGAGCCGGAACACGTCGGTCACCATCTCGCCGGCGTTGCAGATCACCATGACGCCGTTGCCCTCGAGGCGCTTGAGGCTCGAGACGATGGCGCCCAGGCCGGTGCTGTCGAGAAAGTTCACCTGGCTCAGGTCGAGCACTATCTGGCGAGAACCCTGCGCCACGAACTCCGCCATGCGCTCGCGGAAAGGCGACGCGGCGTAGGCATCGAGCGCCTGCTCGAGCGGTTTCACGACGAGCACGCCCTCTTCGACGCGATCTTCCATCTGCATCACGTGTCCCCCCTCGGACGGTAACGATCCTGTCCGGCGCGGCCCGCGCCGGAGAAACTGCGACGGTCTAGGTCTCGGACGGTTCGCCCTCCGGCTTGAGAGGGCCGGGCGAGCTTCCTTCGAAGAAGTGGCCCGGGGACGGGATCAGGCCGCCTTCCCGTACACCGGGGGCTCCACGGGGGGCTCGGCCCGCCCTTCACCCTCGGGACGATCCTCCGTCGCGCCCGCTTCCGGGGCGGCCACCAGCAGCGCGGCGAGCAGCGTTCCCAGGGCGCGCAGGGGTTCGCCGCCGGAGGCGCCGCCGAAGACGGCGATCACGCCGAGCGCGAGCACCGCCCCCCCGGCGCCACGCCAGCGCGAGGCCTGCTCGGAGCGCGCCCGGCGCAGTTCCCATGCCCCCTTCAGGAGTCCCGACAGCACGAGCAGCAGCACCACGATGCTCGAGAAGTGCAGCGGGTCGTCGAGCCGTGCGAGCGCAGCCGAGCCCAGCCCGGTGCCCGCCGCGACCCCGAGCAGCACGACCGCGATCGTCGCGAGCAGTGTGAGCACGTTCCAGCCGCGCGAGGACCGCGATTCGAGCGCACGCCCCACGAACAACACGGTGAGGAACACGAGCGACTTGAACAGCCCGGCGTTCGAGCCCCAGCCCTGGTCGGCCGCGAGCGAGGACGCGCGCAACGCCCCGAGGCCGCTCGTGACGGCGAACAGCGCGTGCCCGCTGGCGAGCACGCCGGCGAACGCGAACACGTCCCACAGCCGTTCGACCGCCTCGGCGCTGCGGCGCAGCTGGGCCGCGAGCCCGTAGTAGATGGCCGCGCACGCGAGCACCTGGCGCAGCGGGAAGGCGGCGTGTTCGGCACCCGAGCCGGGAATGAGCTGGGCCGCGGCCACGAGCACACCGGCGAGCACCGGTCCGTCGATCGCCGTGCTCCATGCGCGGCGGTCGCGCAGCGCCCCGGGCAGCGTGGCGGCCGCGCCGAGACAGCCGAGCGCGGCGATCTCGAGCCACTGCACGCGCAGGCCGAACGCGGTCCACGAAAGGCCGAGCGCGTCGAGCGCCACGGCGAACACCACACCTGTCGCGCACCAGACCGCGGTGCGGGCAGCATGTGTTCGGGACGCGGCCTCGGGGGGGAAGCCGGCGATGACAGGCTGAGGAGCCATCCATCTCCCGGAAGAAAGCCTGATCCCTCGCCCCGGGGGAGGCGACGGGATTTCCGAGGTTTTCGGCCCCACGCAGCCGCGGCTTGAGGTCCGGGAACGTGGACGCGAGGGGCCGAGGAACCCGGTGGATCCGGCCGGCCTGCCGGCCTCGCCGGGCCCGGAGGGCTCAGCGCCCGCGCAGCGCGGCGCGGATCATGGCGATGGCTTGGGCGCCCTGCCCGATCGCCACGGGGATGCTCGGGGGCTGAGGGCGGGTGATGTCGCCCGCGGCCCACACGGCGGGAGCGGTCGTCGCGAGGCGTTCGTCGACGACGACGTAGCCTTCGGCGTCGCAAGCGAGCGAGCCGCGGCACCACTCGCTGTTGGGCACCACGCCCGCCTTGATCACGAAACCTTCCGCGGCCAGCTCGCGCTCGCCGCCGGGGCCCGAGATCCGCAGCGCGCGCGCGCGATCGTCCCCGAGCACGGCGAGTACCCGCGTGTCCGGGAGCACGGTGATCCCCGCGGCCGCGGCCCTCGAGCGGAACTCGGCGCGCGCGCGCGGCACGCCACGCACGACGATCGTGACGCGCGATCCCGCCTGCTCGAGGAGCAGCGCGTTCTCGAACGCCGCGTCGCCACCGCCGACGACCGCGACCGTGCGGCCCGCGAGCTGTTCGCGATCGCGCGTCGCCGAGAACGAGACGCCCTTGTTCTCGAACTCGCGCTCGCCCGGCACCTCGAGCCGGCGCCTCCGCACGCCGCTCGCGACCAGCACGGCGCGCGCCTCGACCGCTTCGCCGCCGGCGAGCGTCACGCGCGGGGTGCGTCCCTCTCCCGCCTCGAGCGTCTCGGCGAAACAGGCGGTGCGCAGCGGCACGCTCGCCGCGGCGAGCTGGCGCGCGTAGGCGGCCGCGAGCGCCGGCCCGTCGCCCTGTTCGAAGCCGGGCACGTCCTGCGGGTGGAAGTGCACCGCGTGCAGCTGCCCTCCGGGAACCGGGGCGCCGTCGAGCAGGAGCACGTCGAGCTCGAGCGCCTTCGCCCACAACGCCGCGGACACTCCCGCGGGCCCGGCGCCGATCACCAGCAGTTCGACGTTCACGGGGCTCGCTCCTCGCTCGGTTCAGCGCTCCCGCGCGGGCGTGAACTGCAGCGTCTGCGCCCAGCGCGGTTCGGCGAGGTCACCGCGCACCGTGCGCGTCTCGACCAGCCCGTAGCGGCGGATGCCGCGCATCTCCATGCACAGGTGCCTGGCCTCGAGGATCACCGCGACGCCGCGCGGCCGGGCCACGCGCTCGATGTGGTCGGCGATCTGCTGCCCGATGCGTTCCTGCAGTTGGGGACGGCGCGCGTACGTGTCGAGCAGCCGGGGCAGCGCCGAGATGCCGAGCAGTTCGTCGCCCGGCAGGTAGGCGATGAGCGCCCGCCCGAAGAAAGGCACGAAGTGGTGCACGCACAACGAGTGGAACGGGATGTCGCGCACGAGCACGAGGTCACCCTGGCCGGCGTGCGGGAACGAGGCGACGTCCGGGGACTGGGCCGGGTCGAAACCGCCGAAGATCTCGCGGTACAGGTCGGCCACGCGGGCCGGCGTGCCGGCCAGCTCGGGCTCGGTCGCGGGGTCGAGGCCCAGCGCGCGGATCAGGTCCGCGACTGCGCGCCGGACGGCCGCCTCGTCGCGGCCCGGGCGGGTGTCGCCCATGGCACTACCTCCCCGGAAAGACGACGGGGCCGGCTGAGGCA
>JACRIW010000115.1 GCA_016215625.1 Candidatus Eiseniibacteriota bacterium
CGCGCGCACGCGCGTGCACGGCGCGGACGACCCGCGCACGTTCGCGGCCGCCGCCGCGCTCGCCGGGGTGCTGCGCGACGGCAACCGCACCGCCGAGGCGGCGCCGCTCTACGCGCGCACGCTCGAGGGCCAGCGCCGCGTGCTGGGTGAGGGCGCGCCGGCCACCGCCGCGACGGCGTTCGACTTCGCGCGGCTGCGCCTGCGCCAGCGCCGCCTCGCCGAGGCGCTGCCGCTGCTCGAGCTGGCGGCGCGCGCCGCCGACGGCGTGAGCGCGCGAGAACGCCTGCTCTACGGCACCGCGTACGGCTCCACGCTGGTGGACGTGCGCCAGTACCCGCGCGCGGAGTCCGTGCTGGTGGCCGCCCGCAAGGCGACGACGGGCGAGATTCCCGCGACGGACTCGCTGGCCGTGCGCCACGCGGACGCGCTCACGCGGCTGCGCGAGCGGGCTGCGGCGGACCACGCCCACCGCTGAGCGCCCGGCCCCCGGGCCTTCGCCCGGCCGGGGAGCCTGCCTTGCCGCCACCTCCGGCCTGCGGCTAATGTCCCGCGCACTTTCGTGCCCCGTGAGACACGTTCCTGGAGGAGTCATGTCGCTCCGCGAAAAGGCCGAGATCGTCGACGCCGACGGACTCCGCCGCATCATCACGCGCATCGCCCACGAAATCGTCGAGCGCAACAAGGGCATCGACGACCTCGTGCTGGTGGGCATCCGCCGCCGCGGTGTGCCGCTCGCCAATCGCATCGCCCAGAAGATCAAGGAGTTCGAGGGGCAGTCGCCGACCGAGGGCTCGCTCGACATCACGCTCTATCGCGACGACCTGTCCACGGTCGGGGCGCACCCCGTCGTGGGTGCGACCGAGATCCCGGTGGACATCAACGGCAAGGTCGCCGTGCTCATCGACGACGTGCTCTACACCGGCCGCACGGTGCGCGCCGCGATGGACGCGCTCATCGACTTCGGCCGCCCGCGCACGATCCAGCTCGCCGTGGTCATCGACCGCGGTCATCGCGAGCTGCCGATTCGCGCCGACTTCGTGGGCAAGAACGTGCCCACCTCGAAGCGCGAGGTGATCGGCGTGAAGCTGCTCGAGATCGACGGCGCCGACTCGGTCGTCATCAAGGAGTTCGACGAGTAACGCCCGTCGAAGGCTCTTCGGCGGCCCGCTTCCTTCGGGAGGCGGGCCGTTCGCGTTTTCGGCCGTTTTTCGCGCCCGCGGCGCTGGCCACCCCGCCGCCGGAGGCGGCCGGTCTTCTCGCGCGGAGAACAATCGTCGGCTTGTGACTCGTGGAACTAGCAGTTTCTTCGCTTGAGGCCGTGCGTCCGCGACGTATCATCCGCGCCCTACCCCGACGTACCGGAGGGCCAAGCCCATGCTCGACGACGTGGATCGCCAGCTGCTCGAAATCCTTCAGGCCGACGGCCGCACCAGCAACGCCGAACTCGCCCGCCGCGTGAACATGGCGCCCTCGGCCGTGTTCGAGCGAGTGAAGCGCCTCGAGACCAAGGGCGTGATCCAGGGCTACGGCGCGCACGTGGACCCGCGCGCGATCGAGCGCTCGCTGCTCGCGTACGTGCTCGTGCGCTCCGACGAGCGCACCGGCGAGGTGAGCACGGGCGTCTCGCTCGCGCGCGAGCCCGAGGTGCTCGAGGTGCACCACGTGGCGGGGCAGGACAGCTACCTCGTGAAGGTGCGCGTCAAGGACCCCGAAGCGCTCGGCCGGCTGCTGCGCGAACGCTTCGGCGCCATCTCGACCGTGCGCTCCACGCAGAGCACGATCGCGCTCGAGACCCTCAAGGAGACGTGGGCGCTGCCCGTGCCCGCGCCGCGGCGGCTGGAGAAGACGCGTGGTTGACGACCTGCGCGAACGCGGGCTGCTGCCGAAGGTCGTGATCGCGTTCCTGTGCATCTGGCTCGTGTGGGGCTCGACGTTCCTCGCGATCCGGGTCGCCATCGAGCACCTGCCGCCGCTGCTCATGTGCGCGGTCCGGCTGCTGCTCGCCGGCGCCATGCTGTTCGCCTGGGCGAAGGCGACCGGCGTCGCGTGGCCCGAGGGCAAGCAGCTGCGCAACGCCGCGCTCGTCGGCATCCTGCTGCCCGCGACCGGCAACGCCTCGGTGACGATCGGCGTGCAGCACATGCCGTCGGGACTCGCGGCGCTCATGGTGAGCACGATCCCGCTGTGGATGGCGCTGATCGCGTCGGTCGGGCGCTTCGCGGTGCGGCCCGCGCCGCAGGTCGTCGTGGGTCTCGTGCTCGGGTTCTCGGGCATCGTGCTGCTCATCGGCCCCGGGCTCGTGAACTCGAAGCTCGCGGAGTTCTCGCCGCTCTGGGCGCTCGTGCCGATCGCCGGCTCGGTGTCGTGGGCGTGGGGCTCGCTGTGGTCGCGGTGCGTGAGCATGCCGTCCTCGCCGCTGCTCTCGACGGGCGTGGGCATGCTCGCCGGTGGCGTGTGCGTGCTGGCGCTCTCGGGCGCGCTCGGCGAGTTCGGGCGCTTCCGCCCGGCCGAGGTGCCGGCGCATTCGGTCGCGGCGCTGCTCTACCTCGTGGTGTTCGGCTCCGTCGTGGGCTTCACGGCCTACCTGTACCTGCTGCGCACAGTGCCGCCCGCCGTGGTGAGCACGTACGCGTTCGTGAACCCGATCGTCGCGATGGCGCTCGGCTGGGCGTTCGCGGGTGAGGCGCTCACGGGCCGCACGCTGGCCGCGGCCGCGATCGTGATCGTCGCCGTCGTGCTCATCACGACCGCGCGGGCGGGCGCGCGGCCGGCCGCGAGTCCGGCCGCATCGGCGGAGCCCGCGAAGCCTTAGTGCTTTACCTCGGCGCGGCGCGCGGCTAGGTTGCGGACGATCCCGCACACATCCTCCGGAGCCCGCCGATGACCTCTCTGCGCAAGGAAACCGAGAGCGAAGCCGGCCTGGCGGTCGACGACCTCCAGGAGACCTGGCGCATCCTCGCGCCGGAGGACCGGCTCGAGGCGTTCCTCGACCTGCCGCGCGCGGACGCCGAGGATTTCTTCCTCGACCTCTCGGCGCGCGACCAGTACGAGCTCATCAACGCGCTGCCCGGGCCGCAGCGGCGCTCGTGGATGCGGCTGCTGCCGCCCGACGACGCCGTGGACGTGGTGCAGGAGGCCGAGGAGCACTCCGAGCGCTACGAACTGCTCGCGCTGCTCGACGAACAGACCAAGAACGAAGTCACCGCGCTGCTCGCGTACGCCGAGGACGACGCCGGCGGCTTGATGACGCCGAGCTACGCGCGCGTGCGTCCCGACGTGTCGGTGGACGAGGCGATCGCGTACCTGCGCCGCCAGGGCCGCGACCGGCTCGAGCACGTGAACTACGTGTACGTGCTCGACGCCGACCAGAAGCTGCTCGGCATCGTCTCGTTCCGCGACCTGTTCACCGCGGCGCCCTCGCGCACGGTGCGCGACATCATGGCCGCGGACATCGTGACCGCGCAGGAGGACACGGACCAGGAAGCGCTGGGCCAGCTCTTCGCGCAGCACGATCTCCAGGCGATCCCGGTCGTGGACGCCGATGGGCGCATGAAGGGCATCGTGACCGTCGACGACATCGTCGACGTGCTGCAGGAAGAGGCCACCGAAGACATCCAGAAGATCGGCGGTACCGAGGCACTCGACGCGCCGTATCTCGAGGTGAGCTTCTTCGAGATGCTCAAGAAGCGCGTCGTCTGGCTCGCGGTGCTGTTCGTGGGCGAGTCGTTCACCGCCGCCGCGATGGGCCGTTTCGAGAACGAGATCGCCAAGGCCGTCGTGCTGAGCCTGTTCATCCCGCTCATCATCTCGAGCGGCGGCAACAGCGGCTCGCAGGCGTCCACGCTCGTCATCCGAGCCATGGCGCTGGGCGAGGTCACGTTGAGCGACTGGTGGCGCGTCGTGCACCGCGAGATCGTGCAGGGCTTCTCGATGGGCGCGATCCTCGCCGTGATCGGCTTCGGCCGCGTGGTCGCGTGGCAGAGCGCGTTCCATTCGTACGGCGAGCACTACATGCTCGTCGCGCTCACGGTGGCGCTGAGCGTCGTCGGCGTCGTGATGTTCGGGACGATCGTCGGCTCGATGCTGCCGTTCCTGCTCAAGCGCATCGGCCTCGACCCCGCGAGCGCCTCGGCGCCGTTCGTCGCCACGCTCGTGGACGTCACCGGCATCGTGATCTACTTCACGTTCGCGAGCCTGCTGCTCCGGGGCGTGCTGCTCTAAGCGCGTCAGTCGCGCTCGCGCTGTCCGCGAGCGTCCAGCCAGGCGAGCGCGCCGCCCAAGTCCTCGAACGCGCCGTCGAGCTGCGCCTCGAACGCCTCGTGCAGCACGGGACCGAGCGACGGGCCGGGCGCGAACCCGCGCGCGATCAGGTGACGGCCGAGCAGGAGGGGCCGCGGCGCCTGGTCGCGCACGCGCAGGTTGGCCGCGGTGCGCAGCATGTCGTGGTAGGCCGGCGGCGGTTCGGCGGAAAGCCCCGGCCGGCCACCGAGGTCCGCGCGGATGATCGCGGCGAGCCCGTCGATCGTCTCCGGGTGCAGGCGCCGCGCGAGCCGGCGCACCGCGCGATCGGTCCCGACCTGCAGGTAGCCCATGTGCTGCGTCACGAGGGGCACGACGCGCTCCACGAGCTCGCGCGGCGCGGCGATGCGTGCGAGGAAGCGCTCTGCGAGTTCGCCGCCCACCGTCTCGTGGCCGGGCGAGACGATGCGCTCGACGCCGTCGCGCAGCTCGCGCGCCGTGCACGCCGGCTTTCCGCAGTCGTGCAGCAGCACGGCGAACATCCACGCGATGCGTGTGACCTCGTCCTCCGTGCGCCACACGGGATCGTGCGCGAGCGCATCCACGCAGTGCCGCGTGTGCGTCCAGACGTCGCCCTCGGGATGCCACTCCGGCTCCTGCGGCACGCCGACCAGGCCTGCGAGTTCGGGGAAGTGCCGCAGCCAGTCGCTCGCGAGCAGGAACTCGAGCCCCGCCGACGGCCGCACGGCGTGCGCGGCCCACTTGCGCCACTCGCCCCAGACGCGCTCGCGCGCGAGGTCGCCGTACGTGTGCGTGATGCCGCGGCAGAGCGCGACCGTCTCGGGCGCGACCTTCATGTCCATGCGCGCGGCGAACTGCATGCCGCGAAGCACGCGCAAGGGGTCTTCCGAGAACGCCGCGCTCGTGTGCCTCAGGACGCGGGCGTCGAGGTCCGCGAGCCCGCCGTGGAAGTCGAGCACTTCGTGCGCGCGCGGATCCCATGCGAGGGCGTTGATCGTGAAGTCGCGCCGTGCGGCGGCTTCGGCGGGATCGAGCGCGGGGTCGGGCGTGACGACGAAGCCACGGTGTCCCGGGGCGACGTGCGAGTCGCGGCGCGGCAGCGAGAAGTCCACGCTCGAGCCGTCGGGCAGCCGCAGCACGATGACGCCGAACGAACGTCCCACGACGTCGGTCGCACCGAAGGGAGCGAGCACGCGCTCGAGCGTTTCGTAGTCGGTGCCGTAGACCTCGACGTCGAAGTCCTTGCCCGCGCGTCCCAGCAGTTCGTCGCGCACGCATCCGCCCACGAGCAGCGCGCGCGAGAACACCTCGTGCGAATCGAGCACGCGCTGCAACGCGGGAGGGACGGCGATCGTGAGCGGCTTGCGGACGAGCGGTGACATGGCGTCCGCAGGATAGACGCTCACGGGCGAGGAGTGCATGTTCGGGATGCGGGCGCATGCGGCGCTCCGGTCCGGGAACTCGCCCCGCCGCGCCGCGCCGCCCACGCTCTCTTCCCGCGCATGAACTTCGCCCCGAGTACTCGTTCGGCCTCGTACTGGTTGTGCGCGTGACAAAGCAGCCGGACATTATCGAAGGTCGATTCGCCGCCCTTGGCGACGGGAATGCGGTGATCGAACTCGATTCGCTCTCGGCAGGTGCAGCGATGCCCGTCGGTGCCGACGAATGTGCAACGGCCGCCGTCGCGTTCCCAAACTTCACGTTTCACGTGGGCCGGGATCTGCCGGGCCTGCGCCGGGGATGCCTCACTCTTGCCTCCGTCGCGCGAGTGAACCTTCGATCGTGCGGCACGTGGACGCGAGGCCTCGGCGAACTTCTGCTTGCGCAGGACGGGCAGCGCGATCCCGAGAAGCGCCTCGAGTACCTCCGACAGCTCTCGAGAAGCCAGGCGATGGCTCAAGAGCTCTCGCGCTTCCTGCAGCTGCTCGTACACCTGCATCGAGAGCGTGGCGCTCACATGCATGCTCGTCGGCGAGAGCGGCGTGTGCTGCGTGCGCGAAGCGCGCGGCGCCTGACGCTCGACGTTCGGGCGCGCGGCGGGAGCCCTGGTCGCTTCCGAATCAGCCTGCGCATCACCCGCAGCTCCACTCGCCCAAAGTGGTCCCATCGATTCGGCTGATTCGCTCGACCCGGACGGAGCAACTGGCCGTACGGCCAGTTCTGCTGACGAAGTGCTGACGTCGCGGTTCTCGTTGCGCGCGGCGGTCGACGCGGAGTGGAAAGGAACCTCACGCTCCTTCGTCGGGACGTCCGGCTTCGGCGCGATCGCGGCGAGCAGGCGCGCTGCCGTGTGCTCGGTCAGTTCGGGCGCGAGAAGCACCAACGCAGAGATCGTCAGTCGTCCGATCGAGGGGTATCCGGCGGGGACGTAGCGCCGCCTGGACTCCATCTCGCCCAGGTACAACAGGAGCTCGGCGGTGGAGGCGCGATCGTTCTCGACGCGTGCGGCGTATTCGCGATCGAGCGCTTCGTTCGACAACTGCGTCACCGACCAGTTGCGCGCGGTGTTCATGGAACTCGTCTCGCTTCGGGGGCGAGAGAGGTGTGTGTGTCGCCTGCCGGCGGGCAGCAGCGACAGGCCCTGTATATCACGGCACTTTTCGCGTTCCGCCGTTCCCCGCACGGGCGCGATCGGCGCTCGTCGCGAAAACTTTCGAGCGATCGCACACGTTCTCGCGACGGCGCTCACGCATGGAGCGCTCGCGCGCGCTTCCGGCAGGCGTCGCGACCTCGGGCAGGGCCACACGCGAGAGGCGTCAACGGGAATCTCGCCGCAGGCGGACGCACTCCGCGCACCCCTCGCTCGAAGGGCGCTCCCTCAATTCCCTCAACACCTCCGCGCCTCCACCGTGTAGTTTTTGCGGCATGGCTTCCTCGCTCTCGACTCACCGAATGACCACGGAGCGTCTCGACCTCGTCGCGGGTACGCTCGCGCTCGCCGAAGCGGAACTCGCCGGAGACGGCGGGTTCGCCGCGCTGCTCGGCGTCGTGGTGCCGCCGTCGTGGCCGCCGGGCGAGTACGACCGCACCGCGATCGAGTACCTGCGCGACCGCATGCGCGAAGGGGGCGAGGCCTGCGCGGGCTGGTACTCGTGGTACGCGATCGAACGCGCCACGGGCACGCTCGTCGCGGCCGGCGGCTACTTCGGACCGCCCGTCGACGGGGTCGTCGAGATCGGCTACTCGGTGCTGCCCGAAGTGCAGCGCCGCGGCATCGCCACCGAGATGGCGCGCGCGCTCGTCACGCGTGCGTTCGCGCACCCGCTCGTGCGCACCGTGCGCGCACACACGTACGACACGAACCCCGCGTCCATCCGCGTGCTCGAGCGCTGCGGTTTCGCGCGCCGGGGCCCCGGGGAGTCGCCGGGCGCGGTCGAGTTCCGCATCGAGCGCCCCTCGTGAAGAGCGCGCGCGCGTTCCTCCTGCTCGCGCTCGCCGCGGCCGGCCTCGTGTGGTTCCACCGGCAGGCGTGGCCGACGCTCGACGCGTTCGCGCTCGCGCTCGATCACGACCGGTCGTTCCAGCAGGACTTCCTCACGCACTACTGGCCGACGGGCCACCAGATCCTCACCGACCCGCGCCCGGTCGCGGGCTACTACTACACGGCGTTCTTCGCGCTGCTGCTCGCGCCGCTCGGCGCGCTGCCGATCGAGCAGGCGGCGCCGCTCTGGACGCTGCTGCAGCTGGCGACCCTCGCCGCGTTCGTCGCGGTCGTGCGCGCGCTGCTGCGGCTCGGGCCGGCGGCGACGTGCGCGTTCGCGCTGCTGCTCGCCGCCTCGCACCCCGTGCTCCACAACCTGCGCTGGGGGCAGGTGAGCGTGCTCATGGCGGTGGCCTCCGCCGCATCGGTGCTCGCGCTGCGCGAGCGGCGCAGCGTCGCCGCGGGAGTGCTGCTCGCGTTCGCCGCGGCGATCAAGGTGTACCCGGCCCTCTTCGCGCTCCTGTTCGTCTTTCGCCGCGACGGCCGGGCGCTCGTTGCATTCGTGCTCGGCACGCTCGCGATGGGTGTGGCGCTGCCGGTGGCGCTGCTCGGCCCGGAGCAGTGGTGGGCGTTCGAGGTGGCGTCGCGCGAGGGCATCGTGCGCGCGCAGTGGGCGGGTGGCGACGTGAACTCGCAGTACTTCGCCAACGTCGCGCTGCGCCTGGGCTCGCTGTTCTTCCATCACGTCGGCGGCCGTGCGCTCGGCCGGTTCTTCGCCGCCGCCGGAGTGGCCGCGGCGATCGGCTGCGGCGTACTCGCGTGGCGCTTGTCGCGCCGGCCGCAGGCGGACCGGCTCGCGCTGCCGCTGGTCGCGCTGTACGCGGCGCTCGCGTTCGTCGTCCGCACGTCGTGGCCGCACTACTTCGCGTGGCTGCCGCTGGCGCAGGCCGCGCTGCTCGCGGGGTGTTTCGCGCCGGGCCCGGGGCCGGCGGGACCGCGCCGCGCGCTCGCGGTGCTGCCGCTGGCGTCCTTCGCGCTGTCGAGCGTGTTCGGCTTCCGCTGGTTTCCCGACTGGAACGCCTACAGCTCGTACGGCGCGCCGTTCGTGGCGCAGTTGCCGCTGCTTCTGGCGCTCATCGCGATCCTCGCACTCGAGCCCGGGAAGGAGGGCGTGTCCTCGTGAGCGGATTGCACCTGCGACTGGCGACCGACGCCGACGCTCCGGCGCTGCTCGCCATCTACGCGCCGTACGTCGAACGCACGGCGGTCTCGTTCGAGGAAGTCGTGCCCGGGGTGGAGGAGTTCGCCGGGCGCATCCGCGAGTGCAACGAACGCTGGGCGTGGGTCGTCGCCGAACTGAACGGCGAGGCGGTCGGCTATGCGTACGGCTCGTTGCACCGCAAGCGCGCGGCCTACCGCTGGTCCGTCGAAGTCTCCGGTTACGTGGACGAGCGCTTCCACCGTCGCGGCATCGCACGCGCGCTGTACGGCGAGCTGCTCGCGCGTCTCGCCGCGCGCGGCATGTGCAACGCGTACGCCGGGATCGCGCTGCCGAACGAGGCGAGCCTGGCGCTGCACCGCGCGCTCGGCTTCTCCGACATCGGCGTGTTCCCGCGCGTCGGCCGCAAGTTCGGCCGCTGGCACGACGTGGCGTGGCTGCACAAGGTGCTGCGCGAGTCCCCGCCGGAGGAACCGCTCGAGCGCTGACGCGCGGTCGCGCTCTTCAGAGCGACGGCGCGATCGCGGCGGCGGCTTCGGCCGACGTGCGCACCGGCACGATCTCGAAGTCCACGAGGTCGTCCCATCGCGCCGTCCAGAGCTTCAGCCGCTCGAGGCTCTCGGCTTCCATCACCTGCCAGCACGTCGCGAACTCGTGGTCCACCCAGCTCGCCACGTACTTCACGTCGTCCGGCCCGAGCCGGCCCTCGTCGCGGAAGCGCCGATAGACCTGCGGCGCCACGCCCGGTGCGTAGCGTTCGATCACCATGAAGAGCATCGGGTCCCTCCTCCGTTTCGTGGTGCGGCAGGCTTCGTTCAGCGCATTCGCACGATCGTCTTCGTGAGCACTCCGGCGGCGGTCGTGAGTCGCGCCCAGTAAAGGCCGGGCTGTGCCTCGCGGCCGCTCCACGTTTCGCGCATCCCGCCCGCGGGCGCCTCGCCGTCGAACAGCGTCGCCACGCGCCGGCCGCTCACGTCGAGCACTTCGACGCGCGCATGTTGCGCATGCGGCAGCGACCACGCGACGTGCACCGGGCCGGAACCGTGCGAGGGGTTCGGGCCGAGCGAGAGCTGCAGCGCGGCCGCGGGAGCGGCGGGCGACGTGGGTGCGTCGAGCGTGACCGCGCCGGAGCTGAACGCGGTCCACAGCGAGTCGAGCTGGCGGATGCTGTCGGGCTGCGTCGAGAACGCCACGATCATGCGGTGGGTCTCGTCGGCCGTGTGCGCGGTCGAGTCCCACAGCGGCGCGGCCCAGCCGGCCCACGTGTTCGGCCCGTAACCGCGCACGAAGCGCTGTCCCGCGGGCACGGTGTTCGGGTAGATCGTCGCGACCGACTGACCCAGCCCGAGCCGGTAGCCCACCTGCTGCAGCCAGCGGCCGTCCCAGCCCTCGGTCACGCACGGCGTCGCGCAGTAGCCGCGCTGCTGCAGCGCGCCGTTCGTGTCGCGATAGCGCATCGCGCGGTACGTGTCGTAGAAACCCACGCGCGGCACGAAGTCCTGGTAGCTGCCGGTGTACGGCACTTCGGAGTAGAGGATGGTGCGCTCGACCACGAACCAGGGCCGGTCGCCGTAGAACCAGTAGCGCGTCAGCACCGGAGGACGGCCGTCGGACACGGTGCGCGTCGAGATCTGCGCGGCGCGGTCCGAGCGCGCGTCCACCTGCCAGTTGATCTCGACGAGGTGCGGCAGGTCGATCGAGCCGCGCGAGGCGGTGCCGCGCATGTCCTGCCCGAAGAACTCGGTCTGGGTGTTCTCTTCGCTCGCCAGGTCCCGGTACGGATCGCGGTCCTTGAAGATCAGCATGCCCACCATGTCCGGGCGCGTGAGGTCGAATTGGATGCGGAAGTGCGCGCTCTCGATGGTCTGGGTGAAGGCGTCCACCGTGAGCCGGCCGGGGTCCACGGGGACGACGTCCAGGGCCCGGGCCGGCGGGGCGGCAGGAAGCACGAGCGCCAGTGCGAGGAGTGCGGAGCGGACGATGTGGGAGGGGCGCGTCATGTGGCGTGAAGTGTAGGGGAGCGTCCCCGGGGCGACCAGTGTTCGCTCACGCAAAACAACGGGCGACCCCGGGCCATCGGTTCCGGCGTTGCACCCTGCACGCATGGGGAAAGATCCGTGGCGGACTGCGAAATCGCGACTTGCGGTGACCTGGGGTCTTGAACCGGGGGGCGTGCTTCCGTAGAGTGCGGCCCGAATCCAGCAGTCACTCACCACCTTTTAATGGGACCCGAGAGGTCCCGAAAGGAGACTCGGATGACCATGTCCGTCTCTGCTCCGCCCGCCCCGGCGCCTGTGAGCGCGGGGCCTTTTCATCGGTACTCGGTGCACAGCGACGCGCGCCACCTCCTCGGTCTCGAGGGGATGACGCGCGATGTCCTGCTTGCCCTCCTCGAGGACGCCGCGCTCGAGCGCGAATGGCTGCGCTCCGGCGCGCCCAACCGCGCCGATCTCGCCGGCTGCTCGGTCATGCTCGCGTTCGTCGAGGACTCGACGCGCACGCGCATGTCGTTCGAGGTCGCCGCGCGCCGGCTCGGCGCGAACGCGCTCACGTTCAACGCCGGCGCCTCCTCGCTCAACAAGGGCGAGACGCTGCTCGACACGATGCGGTTGTTCGAGGCGATGGGCGCGCAGCTGCTGATCGTCCGCCACTCGATGTCGGGCGCGCCGGCGTATCTCGCGCAGCACCTGCGCGCGACGGGCGTGATCAACGCCGGCGACGGCATGCACGAGCACCCCACGCAGGGCCTGCTCGACCTGCTCACGCTGCGCGACGCGTGGCACGGCGAGTTCGAAGGGCGGCGCCTCGCGATCGTGGGCGACATCGCGCACTCGCGCGTGGCGCGCTCGGCGATCGCGGGACTCACGACGCTCGGCGCGCACGTCACCGTGTGCGGACCGGGCACGCTGCTGCCCGCCGACGTCGAGCTGCTCGGCTGCACGGTCGCCCCGACGGTCGAGGACGCGATGGAAGGCGCCGACGCGGTCATGGCGCTGCGCATCCAGAAGGAGCGCATGGAGGGCGGGCTGCTGCCCTCGCTCGTGGAGTACGCACGCGAGTGGGGCGTCAACCACGAGCGCGTCGCGCTGCTGAAGCCCGACGCGGTCGTCATGCATCCCGGCCCGGTCAACCGCGGCGTCGAGCTGCAGGCGGCGGTCGCGGATTCGGGCCGCTCGGTCATCCTCGACCAGGTCGCGAACGGCGTCGCCGCGCGCTGCGCGGTGCTCAAGCGCTGCTGGCAGGCGTGCCGGGAGGCCGCATGAGCACGCTGACCCTGTTCAAGAACGTCACGCACTGGAAGACGGGCGAGAAGGTCACGGTCGCGGTCGAGGACGGCGTCGTGATCCCGATCCCGCGCCGCGGGCACGAACACGCGCGCGTGCTCGAAGCGCCGCAGGCGGTGCTCGCGCCCGGGCTCGTGGACCTGCACGTGCACCTGCGCGAGCCGGGCCAGTCGGGCAAGGAGACGATCGAGACCGGCACGCGCGCCGCGGCCGCGGGCGGCTTCACGGCGGTCGCGTGCATGCCCAACACGGTGCCCGTCGTGGACACGCCGGCGTGGGTCGAGTGGGTGCTCGCGCGTGCGCGCGGCGCGGGCTACGCGCGCGTGTACCCGATCGCGGCGGTCACGCAGGGCCAGAAGGGCGAACAGCTCGCGCCGCTGCAGGCCATGGCGCGCGCGGGCGCGGTCGCGTTCTCGGACGACGGCCACCCGATCGAGAGCGCCGCGATGATGCGCCGCGCGCTCGAGTACGCGCGCAACACGGGCCTGCCGATCATCGGGCACGAGGAAGATCCCACGCTGCGAGTCGGCGGCGTGATGAACGAAGGCTTCACCGCCACGCGGCTCGGCCTGCGCGGCCTGCCGAACGCGGCGGAGAGCATCATGTGCCGCCGCGACGCCGACCTCGCGGAACTCACCGGCGGGCGCGTGCACCTCGCGCACCTGTCGGCGGCGCAGAGCTTCGACGCGCTGCGCGACGCGAAGCGTCGCGGGCTGCCCGTCTCGGGCGAGACCTGCCCGCACTACTGGGTGCTCACCGACGAAGCGGTCGGCGACTACGACACCCACGCCAAGATGAACCCGCCGCTGCGCTCCGAAGTCGACCGCGCCGCGTGCATCGCCGCCATCGCGGACGGCACCATCGACTGCTTCGCCACCGATCACGCTCCCCACACGTCCGACGAGAAGGCGCGCCCGTTCGCGGAAGCGCCGTTCGGCATCGTGGGGCTCGAGACCGCGCTGGCGCTCACCCTGACGTACCTCGTGCACCCGGGCCACATCACGCTCGCCCGGGCGATCGAGCTGTGGACAGACGCGCCGCGGCGGCTGTTCAACCTGCCGGAGGTGGACCTGGAGCCCGGCTCCGAGGCCGACCTCGTGTTGTTCGACCCGCAAGCGGAGTGGACCGTGGAACCCGAACTGTTCTTCTCGAAGGGCCGCAACACGCCCTTCGCCGGCTGGAATCTCAAGGGCCGCGTGCTCGCCACGATGATGGCGGGCCGCTTCACGCACCTCGCGCCCGAGGTCGACTTCGAGCACCAGCTCGTGCTGCCCGCGGAGTCCCAGAAGTGACCCGGCGTCCCGCCGCCATGCTCGCGCTCGAGGACGGCCGCGTCTTCCGCGGCGAGGGCTTCGGCGCCGCCACCGAGACCACGGGCGAGGTCGTGTTCAACACCGCCATGACCGGCTACCAGGAGGTCATGAGCGATCCGTCGTACTGCGGCCAGATCCTCACGTTCACCTATCCGCTGATCGGCAACTACGGCGTGAACGACGAGGACTGGGAGAGCTCGGCGCTGCGCGCGCAGGGCATGGTGGTGCGCGACCTGTGCGAGGTGCCGAGCAACTGGCGCAGCACGGGCACGCTGCACGACCTGCTCGCCTCGCGCGGCGTGCCCGGCATCTCCGGGCTCGACACGCGCGCGCTCACGCGCCACCTGCGCGACCAGGGCACGATGCGCGGCTGCCTCAGCACGATCTCGACGAACGCCGGCGAGCTGATCGAGAAGGCGCGGAAGAGCCCGAAGATGGAAGGGCTCGCGCTCGCCGATCTCGTGACGTGCGTCGAGCCGTACTGGTGGGGCGAGGACGGCATGACCGAGACCGAGCCCGTGGCCGACCGCGCCAAGCCGCTCGTCGTGGCGTTCGACTTCGGCATCAAGTGGAACATCCTGCGGCTGCTGCGCGCGGAGGGCTTCAAGGTGCGCGTCGTGCCCGCGCGCACGCCAGCCGCGGAAGTGCTCGCGATGAAACCGGACGGCGTGTTCCTGTCGAACGGCCCCGGCGATCCCGAGCCGCTCGATTTCGCGATCCGGGCGACGCGCGAGGTGTGCGCGAAGGTGCCCGTGTTCGGCATCTGCCTCGGTCACCAGCTCATCGGTCTCGCGTTCGGCGCGAAGACGCTGAAGCTCAAGTTCGGCCATCGCGGCGCGAACCATCCGGTGATCGACCGGCGCAACGGCGTCGTCGAGGTCACGAGCCAGAACCACGGCTTCATGGTGGACGCGGCGACGCTGCCCGACGGCGAGTTCGAACTCACGCACTTCAGCGGCAACGACGGCACGCTCGAAGGCATGGTGCACCGCTCGCTGCCGATCTTCAGCTGCCAGTACCACCCCGAATCCGCGCCCGGGCCGCACGATTCGCGCCCGTGGTTCCGTGCGTTCGCCGACGCCGTCGGCAAGCGCCGCGGCAAGAAGCTCCAGCCGCTCGCGGTGGGAGGGAAGGCCTGATGCCGAAGCGTACCGACATCAAGAAGATCATGGTGCTCGGCGCCGGCCCGATCGTGATCGGGCAGGCGTGCGAGTTCGACTACTCCGGCACGCAGGGCTGCCGCGCGCTCAAGTCGCTCGGCTTCGAGGTCGTGCTGCTGAACTCGAACCCGGCGACGATCATGACGGACCCGGAGTTCGCGGACCGCACGTACGTCGAGCCGCTGCTGCCCGAGATCGCCGAACGCATCATCGAGAAGGAGCGCCCCGACGCGCTGCTCCCGACGCTCGGCGGCCAGACCGCGCTCAATCTCGCGGTCGAGCTCGCGCGCCGCGGCGTGCTCGAGGAGTACGGCGTGCAGCTCATCGGCGCGTCGCTCTCCGCGATCGAGACCGCCGAGGACCGCGACCTGTTCAAGAAGGCGATGGAGCGCGCGGGCCAGCTGCTGCCCAAGAGCGGTTACGCGACCAGCGTCGCGGACGCCGTCGCGCTCGGCGAGACGCTCGGTTATCCGCTCGTCATCCGCTCGTCGTTCACGCTCGGCGGCCAGGGCTCCGGGCTCGTGAAGGACCGGCGCCAGCTGCGCGAGGCCGCGCGCATCGGCATCGCGGCCAGCCCGAACGGCAGCATCCTGATCGAAGAGTGCCTGCTCGGCTGGAAGGAGTTCGAGCTCGAGGTCATGCGCGACCGCGCGGACAACGTGGTCATCGTCTGCGCGATCGAGAACTTCGATCCGATGGGCGTGCACACGGGCGACTCGATCACGGTCGCGCCCGCGCAGACGCTCACCGACCGCTGCTACCAGCGCATGCGGGACGCGGCGCTGCGCATCATCCGCGAGATCAAGATCGAGGCGGGCGGCTGCAACATCCAGTTCTCCGTCCACCCCGACACGGGCGAGATGCGCATCATCGAGATGAACCCGCGCGTCTCGCGCAGTTCCGCGCTCGCGAGCAAGGCGACGGGCTTCCCGATCGCGAAGATCTCCGCGCTGCTCGCGGCCGGTCTCACGCTCGACGAGATCCCGAACGACATCACGAAGAAGACGCCGGCGTGCTTCGAGCCTTCGCTCGACTACTGCGTGGTGAAGATCCCGCGCTGGGCGTTCGAGAAGTTCCGCATCACCGAGCGCCGCCTCGGCACGCGCATGAAGTCGGTCGGCGAAGTCATGGCGATCGGCCGCACGTTCCCCGAAGCGCTGCTGAAGGGCTGGCGCGCGCTCGAGACCGGCGGCGACCTGCTGCCGGGCGCCGCGTCGCCGGAGCAGATGGAAGAGCTCGAGACTTCGCTGCCCGAGGCCAACCCCGACCGCCTGCGCGACCTGTTCCGCGCGCTCGCGGCGAACGTGACGCCGGCCGAGCTGTCGCGCCTCACGGGCATCGACCCGTGGTTCCTGCACCAGATGAAGCGCATCACGGACTTCGATCACCTGCTCCGCGACACGGGCTGGGACGAGGACCGCGTGCGCGCGGCCAAGCGCCTCGGCTTCTCCGACCGTCACCTCGCGTTCCGCTTCGGCATGAAGGAGCGCGAAGTGCGCATGAAGCGCATCGCGGCGGGCATCGTGCCGGTGATGAAGGCCGTGGACACGTGCGGCGCCGAGTTCCAGGCCGAGACGCCGTACTTCTACTCGACCTACGAGGAAGAGTCCGAGATTCCCGAGCCGAAGAAGCCGCGCGTGCTGATCCTGGGCAGCGGCCCGAACCGCATCGGGCAGGGGCTCGAGTTCGACTACTGCTGCGTGCAGGCCGCGCTCGAGCTCAAGACGCGCGGCTTCGAGGTGCTCATCGCGAACTCGAACCCCGAGACCGTGAGCACCGACTACGACGTGTCGAGCCGGCTGTACTTCGAGCCGCTCACCGCCGAGGACGTGCTCAACGTCGTGGACGCCGAGAAGCCGATCGGCGTGATCGTGCAGCTCGGCGGCCAGACGCCGCTCAAGCTCGCGAAGGCGCTGCACGAGGCCGGCGTGCCGATCCTCGGCACGTCGTACGACGGACTCGATCTCGCCGAGAACCGCTCGCGCTTCCGCGAACTGGTCGAGGAACTCGAGCTCATGCAGCCCGAGAGCCGCATCGCGGGCTCGCGCGAGACCGCGCTCGCCTGCGCCGACACGCTCGGCTACCCCGTGCTCGTGCGCCCGTCGTACGTGCTCGGCGGCCGCGGCATGCGCGTCGTGTATTCGCGCCTCGACCTCGAGGACTGGCTGCTGCGCGAGGCGCTCATCTCGGACGACGAGCCCGTGCTGCTCGACAAGTTCCTCGAGGGCGCGCTCGAGATCGACGTGGACGCCGTGTGCGACGGCGAGACCGTGCTGGTCGGCGCCGTGATGGAGCACATCGAGGAGGCCGGCATCCACTCCGGCGACTCGACGTGCGTGATCCCGCCGTTCACGCTCGGCGACCACACGATCAACGAGGTGCGGCGCATCACGGCCACGCTGGCGCGCGCGCTCGGCGTGAAGGGCCTGATGAACGTGCAGTACGCCGTGCGCCACGACCACGTCTACATCCTCGAGGCGAACCCGCGCGCCTCGCGCACGGTGCCGTTCGTGAGCAAGGCCGTGGGCATCCCGCTCGCGCGCCTCGCCGCGCGCGTCATGACCGGCGAGCGGCTCTCGGACATTCGCCCGGCGGAGCCCGACGTGTCGATGGTCAGCGTCAAGAAGCCCGTGCTACCGTTCAACCGCTTCCCGGGCGAGGACGCGCTGCTCGGCCCCGAGATGAAGTCCACGGGCGAAGTCATGGGCCGCGACCTCGATTTCGGCCGGGCGCTCGCCAAGGCGCACCTCGGCTCGGGCGAGCCGCTGCCCACCTCGGGCACGGTGTTCCTGAGCATCCGCGACGACGACAAGCGCTCCATCACTTTCATGGCGAAGAAACTGGCCGAACTGGGGTATGGACTGGTGGCGACGCGCGGCACCGCGCGGTTCCTGCGCCGCAACGGCATCCGCGTGCGCGAGGTGTTCTAGGTGCACGAAGGCCGTCCCCACATCGTGGATCTCATGGAGAACGGAGAGGTGCAGCTCGTGATCAACACGCCGCTGGGCCGCCAGACCGAGTACGACGAGAAGGCCATCCGCGAGCGCGCGGTGGCGCTCGGCATCCCGGTCATCACCACGGTGGCGGGAGCGATCGCGGCCGTGTCGGGCATGGAAGCGCTGCGCCGCGGGGCGCTGGACGTGACGGCGCTGCAGGAGGCGCTCTGAAGCGTTCCCACGCCGCCGCGGGCGTCCTGCTCGCGCTCGCACTCGCGACGCTCGCGTCGTCGTGCGCGTACTACAACACGTTCTTCCTCGCGCGCCGGTACTACTTCAAGGCGACGAACGGCGCGCCGTACGAGCTCGAGCGCCAGGGCGGCGGCACCGCGCAGCACTACGCGCGGTCCATCGACTACTCGAAGAAGGTGATCGGGCAGTACTCGAAGTCGAAGTGGGTGGACGACGCCTACCTCATGTGGGCGAAGAACCTGATCGGCCGCGACGATCCGCTGCAGACGATCAACATGCTGCAGAACTTCGCGGCGCAGTTCCCGAAGAGCGACCTGCGGCCCGAGGCCGAGTTCTACCTCGGGCTCGCCTACCGCAACGCCCGCAAGTACGCGCCGGCGGTGAACTCGTTCGACGCCTTCATCGCGCAGGTGAACAAGCACCCGCTGCTGCCGTACGCGCACTACGAGCGCTCGAAGGCGCTCATGTCGCTGCAGCGCTACCGCGAGGCGGCCGAGGCCGCGGGCGTCGTGCTGCAGCGCTGGCCCAAGCACCTGCTCGCCGACCGCGCGCTGCGCCAGCGCGCCGAAGCGCGGTTGCAGCAGGGCGACTACCTCGGCGCGCGCGAGGACTTCCGCGTGATCGGCAAGCGCGCGGTGAGCGAGGCCGACCGCTTCGACTTCTTCATGCGCGAGGTGGACTGTCTCGAGTCCGCGCGCGAGTTCGACCAGGCGCTCGCGCTGCTGCGCGGCGAGCTGTCGCACACGCCGCCGCCGCCGGCGCCCGTGCCCGGGCAGCTGCCGCCCGCGGGCTCGGATCACTTCGCCCGGCTCACGATGCGCATCGGCACGGTGCAGCTGCTCGCCGGCAAGTACGACGCGGCCGTGGCCGAGTACCGCAAGGTGCTCACGGACTACCCGAAGACCGCGATCGCGGCCGAGGCGCAGTACCGGATCGCGTACGGCTACGAGTCGGTCGCCGACGACTTCGAGCGCGCGCAGCAGGAGTACGCGCTCGTGAAGGACCAGTTCGGCATGTCGAACTACACGCAGCAGGCGCAGACGCGCTCGGACGACCTCTCGCGGATCATGCAGTACCGCAAGGGCGGCGCCGGGGCGGATTCGCTCGAGAAGCGGGCGGAGGCCGGCTTCCTGACCGCCGAACGCTTCCTCTTCCAGCTCGAGAAGCCCGAGCGCGCGCTCGAAGAGTACGCGCGCGTCGTCACCGAGTACCCGAAGACCGCCGCCGCGGGCCGTGCGCTGAACGCGCAGGCGTGGGTGCTGCGCCGCAAGCTCGATCGTCCGGGTGCCGCGGACTCGCTCAACTGGCGCGTCATCCGCGAGTACCCGGCCACCGAGGCGCAGATCGCCGCGCGCGACTACCTCGAGGCCGCGGGGCAGACGGTGCCCGATTCGCTCATCCAATTCCCCGTGCCCAAGGTGCCCGAGCGCGACACGACGGCCGCCGCCGAGGCGAAGCCGCTCACGCCGGTGCCCGCGAACACGCCGCCGCTCGGCTTCGGCCCCGGCGTCATGTCGCGCGAGGATTCGCTCGCCTGGCAGCGCACGCGCGCGCGCATGGCGACCGCGCCCGGCGACAGCGCGATGATGCACGAGATGCGCATCCTGTATCCGAACGATCCGCGGTTCGGGCCCGGAGGGCCCGGAGGGCAGGGCGTGCAGCGCGACTCGCTCGGCCGCCCGATCAACCCGTATCCGCCGCGCGGCGGCCTGCCGCCGGGCATCGTGCCTCCCGACACGACGCGCCGGAGGGACGACCGTTGAGCGTGACGCTCCCGAAGCGCGCGTGGTCGCAGGTCTCCGCGACCGTGCGCGAGCAGCGCGATTACGCCGAAGGCTTCCGCTGGCTAGACCTCGACGTGCCCGCCTCGTTCGGCGCGCCGGTCGCGGGCCAGTTCGTGCAGCTGCTGCTCGACTCGCCCTCGCCGGTGCTGCTGCCGCGCCCGATGAGCGTGGCGGGCGTGACGAGGCGCGGCTCGAAGCTCACGATCGGCTTCCTGTACGCGCCGGTCGGCACCGGCACGCGCGTGCTCGCCTCGCTCGAGCCCGGCGAGTCCGTGCACATCACGGGGCCGCTCGGGCAGGGCTTCCCGCTGGAGGAGCCCGGCACGCCCGTGCTCGTCGCGGGCGGCCGCGGGCTCGCGCCGCTGCTCATGGCGGCGGAATCGCTCGCGAAGGCCCGGCGGTCGTGCGAGTTCGTGTTCGGCGCGCGCAACAAGTCGCTGCTGATCGGGCTGAACGTCGCGAAGGAGGTGCTCGCGAAGCGCGGGGGCCGGCTGCACCTGTGCACGGACGACGGCTCGCGCGGCACGAAAGGCAACGTGGTCGACGTGCTCGACGCGCTCGCGCCCCGGCTCGACGCGCCGCTCGTGATCCACGCGTGCGGTCCGCACGCCATGCTCGGCGCGATCGCGCGCTGGGCATTGGCGAACGGCGCGCGCGCGCACCTCGCGATGGAGAGCGTGATGGCCTGCGGCACCGGTGTGTGCCGCGGCTGCCCGCTGCCGCGCTCGGCCGAGGCGCGGGCGCGCGTGCTCGCGACCGGCGACGAGGCGTCCGCGCTGCAGGGCAATCCCGACTGGGCCATGTGCTGCACCGACGGCCCCGTCTTCGAAGCGCGCGAACTCGACTGGGACCGCGTCGAATGAGCCACGGACACGCCTGGGGCGAGCCCGTCGCCGGGAAGCGCGTGGACCTGTCCGTGCGCATCGGTTCGCTCACGCTGCGCAACCCGATCCTCACCGCGAGCGGCACGTTCGGGTACGGCGACGAGTACGCCCACGTCGTGAAGATCGCTTCGCTCGGCGGCGTGGTCACGAAGACCGTCACCGTGCATCCGCGAGCGGGCAACGGCCCGACGCGCATCGCCGAGACCGCGAGCGGCATGCTCAACTCGATCGGGCTCGAGAACGTCGGGCTCGAACGATTCCGGAGCGAGAAGCTGCCGCGCCTGCGCGCGCTCGACGCGACCGTGGTCGCGAGCATCGGCGGCGAGACGCCCGAGGAACTCGAGGAGCTGCTCGGCGCGCTCGGCGACGAGCCCGGCGTCGGCGCGTTCGAGGTGAACTTCTCGTGCCCGAACGTCGCCGCGGGCGGCGCGCGCTACTGGGCCGATCCCGCGCGGCTCGAGAGCACGCTGCGGCGGCTGCGGCACCTCACGCGGCGGCCGCTGATCGCGAAGCTCTCGCCCGACGTGACCGACATCCGCGAGACCGCGCGCGCGTGCGAAGCCGGCGGCGCGGACGCGCTGACCTGCGTGAACACGTTCGTCGGCATGGCGATCGACCTCGAGCGCATGCGCAGCAAGCTCGGCAAGGCGACCGGCGGGCTGAGCGGCCCGGCCGTGAAGCCCATGGCGCTCGCGCGCTGCTGGGAGGCGTCGCGCGCCGTGAAGATCCCGGTGATCGGTTCCGGCGGCATCTCGAGCGGCCGCGACGCGCTCGAGTTCATCGCCGCCGGCGCCGCCGCCGTGCAGGTCGGCACCGCGACGTTCGTCGAGCCCGGCGCATCGCTGCGCGTGGTGGACGAGATGCGCGCGTGGCTCGCCGCTCACGGCGTGACTCGCGTGGAGGACTTCCGCGGCATGTTCGACGCACCGGCCGCCCAGGCCGTGGGCGTTCCGGGAGGTGCGAAGTGAGCCGGGCCGATTTCGCCGTCGCGTTCGACGTTCCCACGCTCGCCGAGGCGCTCGCGCTGAACGACGCGCTCGGGGAAGGGCCGGAGTTCGCCAAGCTCGGGCTCGAGCTGTTCGCGGCCGAGGGCCCCGCGGTCGTGCGCGAGTTCAAGGCGCGCGGCCGGCGCGTCTTCCTCGACCTCAAGCTGCACGACATCCCGAACACGGTGAAGGGCGCGGCCGCCTCGGCGGCGCGTCTCGGCGCCGACCTGCTCACCGTGCACGCGACCGGCGGCCCCGAGATGATCGCCGCCGCCGTGCAGGGCATCCGCGAGGCGGGTGGCACGACGCGCGTGGTCGCGGTCACGATCCTCACGAGCCACGATCCCGCGCACATGCCGCCGGGCTTCGCGCGGCCGTTCGATCTCGCCGGCACGGCGCTCGCGCTCACGCGCATGTCGCTGGAGGCCGGCGCCGCGGGCATCGTGTGCGCCGCGCCCGACCTGAAGGCGCTGCGCGCGGAACTGGGCCCGGACTTCTACGCGATCACGCCCGGCATCCGCATGAGCGGCGGCGCGACGCACGACCAGAAGCGCGTCGCCACGGTCGAAGGCGCGGTGCGCGACGGCGCGGGCCTGCTCGTGCTCGGCCGCGCCGTCACGGGCGCGAACGACCCGCGCGGCGCGCTGCTCGCGGCGCGCGAAGAGCGCGAACGCGTCGGGGTGGCGAGGCCGTAGCGAAGCGAGCGCGCCCGGGGCGTCAGCTCTCGTCCGTCGGCTTCTCGCGTATGGTCTGGATCTCGCGCGCGAGCTGCTGGGCCTCTTCGAGCCACTCGAGCTTTCGAGACAGGGGCCAGCGCGCCTCTTCCAGCAGGCGCGCGCGCACGGCTCCTTCCCAGGTGCCGGCCTCGAAGGGATCGCGTTCGTCGCCGGTCACCGGCGATTCTCCTCGTCACGGAGCAGTTCGAGCTTCTCGATGTCGTCGAGGTCGTTCCTGCGGCCCGCTCGTCGCTTCATCTCGAGCAGTTCGTCGAGCGGCACGAAGGTCAGTTCGAGACCGCCTTCCGTCGCGCCGCGCAGCGCCCGTGCGTAAGCCGACTCGAAATCGAACGGGCACTCGAGGAAGACGTCCACGTTCGTCTTGTCGTGCTCGGGGCTGATGAGCGAAAAGACCATCATGCCCTTCTCCTTCGCCCACTCGGCGCGCTTTCCGGCGTCCGCGAGGTCTTCGAATCGCACGGGCAACCGGGGGCGATAACCGAGCGCGGAGAGTTCCACGACGGCCCGCCCCATGGCCGCGGGGTCGGGGTCGAGCACCAGGTCGAGGTCGCTCGTGTACCGCACGTAGCCGTGAGCGACGACGGCGAGGCCGCCGGCGATCAGGTAGCGGACGTTCGCGGCATCCAACGCGCGGGCGAGGGCGGCGAGACTGCGGCGTTCCATTCCGATGGCGTCCTCGGTGCCGGGGGCGGGAATCGCGGGCGCGGTCATCTTGGCCGCTCACCGCGGGTCGTCGCAAGTGCTAGCTCAGGAACAGCACCACCACTCCCGCGACCGCCACGAGCGCGCCGAGCAATGCGCGCGCCGTCAGCCGTTCGCCGTGGAAGCGCGCGGCGATGAGCATCGCGAAGATGGGGTAGATGGCGGTGATGCTCGCCGCCACGCCGGTGTCGATGAAGCGGATCGCCGTGAGCGACAGCGTCACGCCGAGGAACGGGCCGAAGAACGCGCCGCCCACCATGAACGCGCTCGCGCGCCGGTCCTTGAGCGCCGCGAGCGTCTCCGTGGTCGCGCGCTCGGCCGCCGCGATCGCCCAGATGAACACGGCCGCCGTGCTCACGCGGATGACCGTGGCGCTCAGCGGATCGATCCCGGTCTTGAGCGCCATCTTGCTCAGCACGTAGCCGCCGGCCTGGCCGACGGCGCCGAGCAGCGCCGCGAAGATGCCCATCGCGACCGAACCTTCCGCGTGCTCGTGCGCGATGTCGCTGCGCGCGCTCACGACCCACGCGATGCCGCCCAGCGTCATGCTCATGCCGAGCACGACGAGCGGCCCCGGCGCCTCGTGCAGCACGGGCCACGCGATCAGTGCGGTGAAGATGGGCGCACTCGAGGCGATCAGCGCCGCGCGGCCGGGCCCGAGAATGACGAGCGAGCGGAAGTACCACGTGTCGCCGAAGACGAACCCGATGATGCCGGACAGCGTGAGCAGCAGGATCTGCTGCTGCGTCGCCCACACCGGCCACGGCGCGCCGCGCGTGACGAACAGCGCGGTGCCGAGCAGCAGGCAGGCCGTGGTGATGCGCAGCCGATTCAGGACGCGCGAACCCATGGCGCGTCCCGCGGCGGCGAAGAAGTTGGATCCCGTGGCCCAGCAGGCGGCCGTTCCCAACGCGGCGAGCTCTCCGGCGAATCTCACGCGGCGCACTATGGAGTGCGACCGCCCCGCGGGCAACGCGGAGCCGTGTGCGCGATCGCGAAGATCGTTCGGCGAAAGGCCGGTGCTTGCACCGCCCGCGCCGAGCGGTGTATATACACCGCCATGATTCGCACACAGCTTTTCCTCGACGAGGCCATGCACGCCCGACTGCGGTCGCTGGCGCGCGCGCAGGGCCGAACGGTTTCCGATCTGGTGCGGGAGGCGATCCAGCGATCGTTCCTCGCGCCCGAGCAGGACGAGTGGGAGCGAACGCTCCGGGGAATCTGCGGACTATGGCGGGACAGGGACGAGATCGGGGACGGCTCCGCGTACGTGAGAAGCCTGCGCAAGGATACGCGTCGCCTTCGCTCGCGGCGGGGCTGACCGGAGTCCTCTTCGATTCAGACGTCGTCATCCGGCTCTTGCGCGGATACGAGGACGTCTCCGCTCAGTTTCGGGAGCTGCGCAGGGAAGGAGTTCCGGTCTATTCGACCGCGATCGCCTGGGCCGAAGTCTTCGCCGGTCTGCGGCGTGGAGAAGAACGAGTCGCGCGGACGTTCTTCGAGCTCTGCGGCGAGGTGGTGATCGACGCGCGCTCGGGCCGGCTGGCGGGCGAATACCTGGCGCGCTACGCGCGCTCTCACGCACTCGGGATCGCGGATGCGCTCGTCGCCGCCTCCGCCAGCACTTCAGGGCTTCATCTCTGGACGTTCAACCGAAAGCACTATCCGATGAAGGACGTCCGGTTCTACGACCCGAAGTAGCGCGCCCTTCCCACGAAACGCCGACGGCCACCCTCGCGGGTGGCCGCCGACGTCGCGAAGCCGGATCCTTCCGGCCTCAACGCATGAGGATGAGCCTCGTGCCGTACTCGCGTCCGTCCGCCGACATGCGGATGAAGTAGAGCCCGGCTTCGACCGGCCGGCCTTCGCCGTCACGGCCGTCCCACGTGAAGTCGTGAGCGCCCGCGTTCAGCGTGCCGCGCTGCAGGCGGCGGATCGTGCGGCCCGCGAGGTCGTACACGGCCGCGTCCACGCGCGCCGTCTTCGTCAGGCTGAGCCGCACGTGCGTCGAGCCGCGCGCGGGATTCGGCCATGCCGTGACCGCTTCGACGTCCGCGCGCTGCGGCGCCGGAGGCACCGCGAGCACCGCGCCGTCGGCCAGCGTCGCTTCGCCGCAGCCGAGGTCGGTCATCTCGAGGTCGCCTTCTTCGTCGAGCCCGCGCACCACCAGCCACTGGTCGGGCAGGTGGCTCCAGATCGGATAGGTGACGTCCACCTCGCACTCGATGGTCTCGCCGCCGCCGATCGAGCGGTAGATCCACACCGGCACGCCCGGGGGCAGGCCGTTGAGCCCGACGTACGCGGCCTGGGGCGAGTCACCCGCGCTCACCTGCAGCGCGAGCTGGCGCACCGTGCCGACGGGTTCGGCGCTCGTGACCGTGAAGCGCGCGAGCTTGTGGCCGCCGTGCCCGATCACGATGGAGTCGAGGCCCGTGTCCACCCAGACCTTCTTGATCGCGGTCGCCTTGCTCGTGCAGTGGAAGCACGTGTGCTTCGTGTTGTTCGTCACGTTGAACACGAAGCAGCCGCTGCTGCCCGCCACGAGCCACGCCGGACGCGTGATGGTGACCGTCACGCTCTGGCACGAGCCGGCCGGGATGTTCATCGAGCCGCTCGAGGGCGAATACGTGACCGGCCCGTTCACCGAGCACGTGCCCGCGGGCAGGCCGGCGAGCGACCACGAGTAGTTCATGAAGGGCTGCGACCAGTCGTAGTTGCAGATCGTGAAGGTCGCCGTCGCCGTCGTGGCGTACGGACCGAAGTTCACGGTCGGCGGGACCTTGCACCACTGCTTGCAGAGGATCCACGGGTTCCAGATGATCCCGGCGTCACCGACGTTGATCGCGCGGGCGAAGAGCATCGGCTCGTCCATCTGGCCGCCGAACACCGAGGTGCCGGCCGCATTGGTGCCGAGGTACAGGTCACCCGTGTTCGAGAACTCGACGGGCGTGCCCGCGGGCATCGGATCGAACGTCCCGATCGCGGAGCCGTCGAGGTAGACCGTGCCGGTGGGCGGCAGGCCGGTGCCGGACGACTGCGACACCGACAGCGCGACCGAGTGCCATTCGCCCGCCGAGACGACCGGGGACGAGACGTAGACCGGCGCCGCCGTGCCCTGCTGCATGCGCACGACCACGCAGCCGTTCTCGATCGACAGCGACCAGCCCTTCGGGCCGGCCGCGCTCGGCACGCGCTTGTCGAACAGGAAGTGCGCGCCCGTGACGTTGTCGAGCAGGAAGCTCGCGGCGGCCGAGAAGTCGCGGCCGGCGCCGAAATCGAGCGACGGCGAGTGCGGCACCCGCACGTAGTGGCCCTGCTGGCGGAACCGCAGCCCCTTGTCCATCGCGACCGGCACGATCAGCGACGCGTCGCCGACGATCTGGCCGGGGTTGCTGCCCGCGGGATCGTGCACGACCTGCCCGCCGGTCTCGTCGAACGGCAGCCACATCACCGCCGTGTTCGGGATCTTCGCGCACGGCGGCTGCTGCACGTCGCACGGACGGCAGTTGCCGAACAGCTGCCCCGTCGTGACGTTGCCGTTCACGACCACCGTGTAGCAGCCGCTCGCGGGCATGGTCTGGTTCCAGCCCGGCTGGCCCAGCTCGCACAGCGTGTACGTGCCGTTCGGCAGGCCCCACAGGTGGAAGCTGCCGTTCGCCTGCGTGTAGATCGTGAACGTGCCCGTCGGGCCGGTCACCACGATCGGCCAGTTCGCCACGCCCGGCTCGCCCTGGTCGAACTTCCCGTCGCAGTCGAGGTCCTGGAACTTGCCGCCGTGGATCGAGCCCGTGTCCACGGGGCACGTGATCTCGATGTCGCCGAGTTCGAACTTGTCGCCGCCGAGCACGTTGCCGTTGTAGTCGAAGAGGAAACTGTTCGCGGTCGTGCCGCCGCCGGGCGGGAAGCCCTGCGCGCCGTAGATGTAGTCGTTGAAGCCGAAGTGCAGCGCGTCACCGGTGACCCAGTAGCGCCCGGGCACGGAGCCCGGCGTGTAGTTGCGGTAGTCCGAGTCCAGTCCGCCGGCGGAGCCGTTGTACGGGGGGCCGACGTAGTTGCCGATGCTGTACACGCCGGGCGTCAGGTACCACGTGTTCAGGTCGCACGTGTACTCGAGCATGCGCGCGGCGTGCGCCGACACGTACGAGTCGCTGTACATCTGCCGTTCGGCGAGCAGCAGGTGGCCCTGCTTCGTGAACGAGATGTCGGAGATCGGGTACGAGGTGAAGTTCGCCGAAAGCGGCACGGTGATCACGAGCGTTTCGGTCGAGGGCACGAAGTTGCCGGAGCCGTCGAGCTGCATCGCCCAGACCTCGTGCAGCCCGGAGTTCCAGCGCGAGAAGTACAGCCGGTTGTCGGTGTGCCACTGGATCGCCCAGATGCGCTCGCCGAGCGGCGCCCAGCCCGGCAGCGCGTTGTCGGGGCCGAACGGATCGTACGAGCCGCTGATCGTGCCGTTCATGTCGAGGCGGTAGATCATGCCGTCTTCCATGTTCGTCACGAACAGCTTCGAGTGCACCGGATCGTAGGTGATGTTGCCGAGGCAGGGGTTCGCCTCGGACGGCGAACTCGACCACGCCGGGTCGGGAGCGTTCGGCAGGTTCGCGAACACGCTCACGAAGCCCGTCTGGTAGTCGATCTTGTAGATCGAGCCGGAGGTCGAGCCGGGCAGCTGGCCGACCGCGTCGCCGTTGTACGCGGAGGACGCGCACGCGTAGATGTTGCCGAGGTCGTCGAGCGTCAACCCGAACACCGTGCCGAGCGTGTCGAGCTGCCAGCCGCCGAAGCCCGAGCCGCCCACGACGCCGGTGTAGCGGTACATGCTCGCCCAGTTCGTGTTCATGGCCGGGACGTTCGTGGCCAGGTCGAACAGGCTCACGACGAAGTCACTGCCCGAGAAGCCCTGCATCGTGCCGACGGCGATGTGCCGCCCCGGGAAGTGATTCGTGTACGCGGTGTCGCGATAGGCCGGCGCACGTCCGGTGCAGCGGCCGTCCGGACACTCGGGCGGCGGGTCGCCCACCGCGCGGGCCGAAGGCGGCGCGAAGGCGAGGAAGGCAGTGAGCAGCAGCAACGCGAGCGGCGAGCGACGCATCGGGTTCTCCTCTGACGGGCGCGAGCGGCCCGGTCGGGCGAGGGGGCGCAGGCCATGGGGCGGCCATGACGGCGCGGGCCGTCACATTCGGGACTTCGGGCCGACGGGGCGCTTCTAACGAGGAGATTGGAAGGCCTTCGGCCCGCGTGGCGGCGCCGCGCGCGAGCCCGGGCCGGGCCTCGGAACGGGCCTCGCGGCCGGCGCCGCCGCGCCGGGGGCCTTGACGCGGCAGACCGCGCCCCCCGAATCTGCGCGGGAATGAACCCGAATGTGCAGCGTATGTCAGACGCCAGTCCGCCGGACGACGAACTCATCGCCCGGTCCGCACGTGGCGACCAGAAGGCGTTCGCCGAGATCATCCGCCGCTACCAGCGGTCGGTGTATCGGGTGGCGTACGCGCTGACTCGCAACACGTCGGACGCCGACGACCTGGCGCAGGAGACGTTCGTGCGCGCCTGGGGCGCGATCGGCCGGTTCGAGATCGGACAGCCGCTCTATCCCTGGCTCGCGCGGATCTGCACGAACCAGGCGTTCTCGCTGTTCCGCCATCGCAAGCGGCGCCCCGAGACGCCCATCGAACCCCTGGTGGAAGCCGGTCACCAGTGGGGGGTGGACGACGATCCGGCGGACCACACCGCCCGCAGCGAGCGCGACGAGTCCATTCGCGGGTGCTTCGCGGAACTCGCGCCCGAGTACCAGGCGGTGCTGGCCCTTCGAGTGATGCAGGACCTGAGCTACGACGAAATCGCCCGGACCCTGAACGTGCCGATCGGCACGGTGATGTCGCGCCTCTCTCGCGCGCGGGCCGAGCTGAAGAAACGCATGCAGCAGCGCAGTGGGGACGTGACATGAGCCACCTCAGCGACGATCAGCTTTCGGCGCGCCTCGATGCTTCCGGCGTGGCCGACGCGGCCGCGGCGGAAGCCGCCGACCGGCACCTGGCGGATTGCGCCGAGTGCCGCGAGCGGCTGGCGGCGCTGTCCGAGCTGGACGCGTCGCTGAAGGGCGCGCTCACGCACGATCCGGGGGACGCGTATTTCGCGTCGTTCGCCGACCGCGTGAGCGCGCGCCTCGCGGCGTCGCCGGCCGAGGCGCCGGCCACGGCGCCGGCCACGGCGGCCTCGCCCGCGCGCGGAGCGGGCGGGTTCTTCGGCTGGCTGCTCTCGCCGCGCGGGCTGACGCTCGCGGGCAGCGCCGCCGGGCTCGCGGTCGTGGCGGCGCTGGCGTTCGTGCTTTCGCGCGACGGCGGCTCGGAGAAGTTCGCCGAGCAGGTCGCGCCGCGGTCGGTGGTCGGCACGGGCGGCGCCCCCGCCGCTGGCGCCTCCGCTGCCGCGCCGTCGCAGGAGTCGCAGGAGTCGCAGGCGCCGAAGGCGCCGCAGGCTGCCACCTCCGCCGCGCCCTCGGCGCCCGCGCCGAAGTCGAAACCACGGTCCGCGTCCGCCGAGCGCGAGGTCGCGCAGGCCCCCGCGGCCCGCCGCGAAGCCGCCACGGACATGCGTGCGCGCGAAGTGCGCACCGACGCCGCGGGTGAGCCCGTGCCGGTGCAGACGCAGTCGCAGGCGCTCGGCCGCCCGGCGCCCACGACCACGCCTGACAACGGCAGCGGCCCGGTGCGCGTGCGCAAGCCCCAGACGGTGACGCCCATGACGGGCGCTCCCGCCACGAGCGCGCCCAAGTCGAGCACGCCGGCGCAGCGCGCGCCCGAACCGGTCGAGACCGCCGCGCCGGCCCCGGCGCCCGTGGCGACCGCTCCCGCGCCTTCGGCGCCTTCGGCGCCTGCGGTGCCTGCGGCGCCCGCGCCCACCAAGCCGCGGTTCGACGTGAGCCGGCTGTTCGAGAAGGCCAAGTCCGCCGCGGGCAGCGCTTCCGGCTCCGCCGGCTCCGCCGGCTCGACGAGCGCGCCGCAGGCCACGTCGCAGGGCTTCTCGGCGCCGCCACAGACGAACGACGCCGTCGCCCCGAACGTGACGCCGCCGCCGGTTGCCGAAGGCGGCAAGCGCGTCCGCGAAGCCGGCGCACCGGGCGCCAACTTCCGCGCCTCGAGCTACGACATGGCGGCGTCGCGTGCTCGCGAGGCGGCCGCCGTGGCCGCGCGCACGCACGCGGCCTCCGATTGGGATCGCGCCTCGTCCGCATGGTCGCAGGCGGCGGCGATGACGGGCGAGCCCGCGCTGCAGCGGGCCGCGTACCGCGAAGCCGCACAGGCGCGCGCGACCGCGTGGCGGACCGAGCCGAACGAACTGCGCCGGGTCGCGGCGCGCTCGGCCGTGCGCGCGTGGCTGTCCGTGGCCGAACCCGGCGCGGAGCAGGACGAGGCGAAGCGTCTCGAAGCCGAACTGACGCGCTGAGGCGCCGGGGCGTAAACGAAACGGGCGGTGCGGAAAAACTCCCCGCGCCGCCCGTTTCGCGTTCCGGCCCTTCACTCAATGCACGACCACGAGCCTCCGCTGGGCCGAGCGCGCGCCGCTCTCGAGCCGCACGAAGTAGACGCCCACCGGCACGCGCGCGCCCCCACCGTCACGCAGGTCCCACGTCGGAGCGTGCGCACCCGCGGCGAGCACACCGTCCGCGAGCACGCGCACGAGCCTGCCGTCGAGCGCGTACACGGCGAGCCGTGCGCGCCCCGCCGCCGGAAGCGTGAAGGCCAGGCGCGCCGCCGAACGTGCCGGCGAAGGCGCTGCGGGCGCGAGGGCGAACGCGATCGTGCCCGCAGCGTCCACGCCCGAGACGCCGTTGCGCACCCGCAGCACCCCGCCCGTCGTGACCGTGGCGGGCGTGCCGTCGTTGAACCAGAAGTGTTCGAACTCGAGCGGCATGTTCGAGCCGAGGGGCGCCGACGGGAGGATCGTGAATCGCAGCGTGACCACCCGCGTGGACGCCGACGCGAGCGGCGGCGCGCCCGCCGTGGCGAGCGCGACGAACGACGGGTTCGCGTTCGTGAACGGCGTGCCCCATGGCTGCAGCATGCCGTCGTTGAGCACGGTCACGCTCTGCACGACGGACGGATCGAGCGGGATCCGGAAGTCCACCGAGAAGATCCCGAGCCCGGTCGGGGCGACGGACGCCGTGACCGGCACGTCCACCGTCGCGCCGGGCGCGGCGTCCTGGATGGGCATCGAGATCGTGACGGGCACCGCCTCGGCGAGCGGCGCGACGCCGAGCGTGAGCACGACGAAGGCCGCGACGGCGAGGCGCGGCACGAGGCCGCGGTGGGTTGCATGAGTGGCGTTCATGAGCGCCTCGAGGAGATCACGACGAGCTTGCGGGAGAGCGACCGTTCGCCCGCGGCGAGCCGCACGAAGTAGATGCCGGCGTCCACGCCGGCGCCGCGATCGTCGCGGCCGTCCCAGGTCACGTCGTGGCGGCCCGGCTCCATCGTGCCGTCCACGAGCGTGCGGACGCAGCGTCCGTCCACGCCGTAGATCGCGAGTTGCACCCGGGCACGTGACGGCAGCGCGAACGGGATGCGGCATCCCGTTCGCACGGGATTCGGCGCGCTCTCGCCGAGTGCGAACGCGAGCGCCTCACCGCTCTCGACGTCCGCGAGATTGCGCACCTGGATCGTGCCGTTCACGACCTGCGCGTCGGGATCGCCCTCGTTGAAGATCAACTGCGACACCGTGAGCGGGATGTTCGTTCCCGTGGCCGCCGCCGGCGAGATATCGAACTCGAGCATGCACAGCTCGAGCGCCGAGTCGTCGAAAGGCGTCGGGCCCGCGGCGGCGATCGTGATCGAGTTCGCGGTCGTCACGCGCACGCCGGGGTCGGGGCCCCAGAGCGACCACAGCGACGAGTTCGTCGTGCGCGCACCGGTGATGCCCGTGCCCGACCACGAGACCTTGAACTGCTCCGACACCACGCCGAGCGCGCCGACGCCTCGATCGGACAGCAGCGGCACGCGCACGGTCGAGCCGGGCCGGCACATCACCGTGCCGAGCGTCGCCTTGAAGTCGTACACGCGTACCGACGTGTTGAGGTCGGTCGAGCCGATGGCGTCCGTGGCGCGCACCTGCGTGACACCGCTGTGCACGGCGGAGAGCAACCCCGTGGGGCTGATGGTCGCGACGGTCGGGTCGAGCACCGTCCACGTGAGCGGAAGCGTGGGCGAGCCGAACACGGTCATCTGCTGCGACTGACCCGCGAGCAGCGTGACCTGCTCGGGGCTCACCGTGATGGCGGGAAGGGCGCTCACGGTGATCGAGCCGTTCGTGGTCTTCGCGGGAAGCGTCTCGTTGAAGAGCGCGTTCGACAGGATGAGCGTCGAACTGCTCGAGACCACCGGAGACGCCGTGAACGTCACGTAGCAGAGCACGCCCGAACCGCTCAGGTCGGTGCCGCCCGCGAAGTCCACGGTGCAACGGTTGGACGTGCCGCCGATCGACACCGTGCCCCAGCCGTTCAGCAGCGTGCCCAGCGGGGTCGAGACACCGTACGAGGCCACCATGTTGTTGGACCACGTCAGCGTGAACTGGCCCGCGCGGATCCCGAGCCCCGCGAGCGACGTGACGGTGATCGGCACCGACACGGTCTGACCGAGCGGTGTGACGCCCACGCCGGCCGTCAGACCCATGCCGCGAACCGCGATCACGCCAGTCGTCGTCGAAGAGTGCAGCGCGGCATCGGTACCCGTCACGGTCACGGTGCCGGGCGCGACGCCCGTGAGCAGGCCCGTGCTCGAGATGGTCGCGACGGCCGGGTTGCTCGTCTGCCACGTCATCGGGTTCGTGACCGACCCGCTCACGGAGAACTGCAGCGTCTGGCCGCGGACCACTTCGCCCGCGTCGGGCGAGACGTCGATCTGCGGCGTGGCGAGGATCGTGAGCGTGCCGCTCGACACGGTGGCCGTGGGGGAGCCTTCGTTGAACACCACGTTCGAGAGCGTGAGCGAAGACGCCGACGCGCCGAGCTGGGCGGGGTTCACGACGAAGCGCACCTTGAACAGCGCGCCGGCGCCGGAAAGCGCGGTGGTGCCGGCGCTCGAGAACGTGATCTTGCCCGTGCCGCCGACGTTCGTGACGGCGAACGCGGGCGTGTTCCAGCCGGCGGCTCCCGTGAGCGTGCCGGTCGTGAGCACGTCCACTGCGGTGACGAGCGTGTTGTTGTACGACACGCTCATCTGCGCGGACATCACCCCGAGCCCGGTCATGCTCGCGGTGTTCACGTCGATGTCCACGGTCTGGCCCGCGGCACCGCTGCCGGTGCCGAACGAGAGCGCAACCGCGCCGGCGAGTCCCGCCCCCGCGGCCGAAGCCGCGAGCGCGAGCGCCGATGCGAGCGCCCAACTGCGCAGGAGTTTCATGACGTCGTCCCCTTTCCCTCGCGTCCGCGTCAGCGGACGACGACGAGACGCTGGGTGAAGGACGACGCGCCCACACGGGCGCGGACGAAGTAGAGGCCCGAGGCGGCGGCGGAGCCGTCATCGCGCGCCAGGTCCCACGTGAGCGTGTGCAGGCCGGCGCCGAGCGGCGCGTGCGCGAGCGTGCGCACGTGGCGCCCCGCCACGTCCACGATGCTCACCTGCGCGGCCGCAGAGCGGTCGGCGGTGCCGATGGTCAGCTGGATCGTCGCCGGGCCCTTCGCCGGGTTCGGCGACGGATGTCCGAGCAGCGACAGCCGCGGCGCGACCGGCGTGCCGCCGGAGGAGGCCGCGACCTCGTTCACGCGGGCGAGCGTGAGCGCGGGGACATGGAACGGCTCGTCGCCTGCCGTGAAGCGCAGCGTCGCGACCGTGCCGCTCGCGAACGGCTCGAGCACCGCCATCGCGACCGCGGCGGTGGAACCGTCCACGCGGCTCGCCTTCAGGGCGCCGCCGTTCGCGGGCTCGAAGCCCGAGAGGAGCGAGGCGTCGCCGTCCTCGAGACGCAGTTCGAGCGCGTAGCCGGGTGCGTCACCCGTCACGTGCACGGGCACCACCCATTCGGCGCCCTCGCGCACGGCGTCGCCGAGCGATACCGCGAACGAGCCGGTCGCGCGTTCGACGAACCGCCGCGCCGCGAGCGCGCCGTCGGGCGCTTCGTGTGCGCCGGTGGCGGCCGCGGGGAACGCGGGGATCGCGCCCGCGACCCACTGCAGGATGAGCGAACCGTCGAACGCGGTGACGCCGAGCGAGCCGCTGACGTCGCCGACGAGCTTCTGCAGCGGCGAGAGCGAGATCGCGCTCACCGCATACTGCAGCGCGAGCGATGCGTCGTACGCGAGCACGACACCGTTCAGCGAGATGTCGCCGAGCAGCGGATTCTGGATGCCGCTCGTGGCGAACGGCGTGTAGTCCACGTTGTTGCTCACGGCGTCGCCAAGGCCGGCGTTCGTGCCGAGCCCGCAGAGATCGGCCGTGGCCGAGGCGTCGTTCGGACCCGAGGGCGCGCCCCACCAATTGCCGTCGGCGCTCACGCAGAACGCGTTACCCGTGTTGTTGATCGCGGAGTACTGCTGGCCGTAGAGGCTGCACCCGTGGATCGTCGGGTTGCTGGAGCCCTCGACCGTGATGCCCGTCGCGTTGTAGGCGAACAGCGTCGAATCGATGGAGGGTGAGGAGTTCACGCAGCGGATCGCGCCGTAAGACGTGCCGCTTCCGCCGTAGCGGAACACGCAGTTGCGGAAGCGCACCTGCGGGTCGATCGCGGTGCCGTCGATCTGGACGTAGCCCCAGTCCCCGAAGGACGGGCTCGAGGCGGCGCCGTCGGCGTTCGAGTCGCCTCCGTAGAAGTCGTCCTTCCACGAGGTGAACACGATCATGCTGTCGGGTTGCGTCCGGCCCTCGGCCTGGAAGGCGCGCTGCACCAGGATCGAACTTCCGCCGTAACCCTTCACCTGCACGCCGGGCTGCATCGAGAGCGTGGCGCCGAGGCCGACCGTGACCTGCCCGTTCATGAAATAGGGCATGTTCTGCCGGCCGGCGACCGCGCGGATCTTCCACAGCACGTCCTGCGCGATGCTCTCGTTGATCACGCCGAGCGCGGTGTACCAGTTGCCGAGGAACCGGCAGTTGTTGAACACGGGCTCGCTGACGAGCGACAGGAACACCGGCGTGCCGTATCCCACCGCCGTGGTCGAGTCGAAGTCGCAGTTGTTGAACGTGGGCGTCGAGGCGCCCTTGATGTAGGCGGGCGCCGTGTGGTTGCGGGTGAAGATGCAGTTGTTCAGCGTCGGGCCGGCGCTCACCAGATTCAGCACACCTTCGGAGTAGCCGCCGTAACGGAACCGGCAATGGTCGAAACGGTTCACGAGGTCGTTGCTGACCGCGCTCAGGTAGAAACCCTGCCAGTGGGCGGGGGTGGGAGTCGTCGCCGCGCCGTCGCCCATCACGTCCTGACCGAACTGGTCGTCCGCCAGCGAAGTGAAGATGATCAGGCTGTCGGGCTTGCCGATCGCCGAAACGGCGCCATCCACGGCCACGTAGGTGCCCGTCGGGTCGTTGAAGATGCGCCCGAACTTGATCACGACGCCGGGGTCGATGGTCCACTTGGCGCCGAAGGCGATGGTGATGGTCGTGGACGGCACGTAGTTGAGATTCGAGTACGGGCCGATCTTGCCGACGCGCGTGCGCACGTCCTGCGCGACCGTCTCGCCGAGAATGCCGAGCGCCAGATACTGCGAGTTCGCGAACGTGATGACGTTGCCGTAGGTGGGGTTGCTCACGAGCGACACGACGATCGGGAGCTGCTGGCAGTTGAGGATGTTGAGCGAGTCGAGCGAAGGCGCCGAGGTGCCCGCGATCGTGAATGCCGTGCGGATCTGGAAGAACTCGAGTCGCGCGAATCGCGGCGATGCGCTGTTCGTGCCGAGCACGCCGTTCGCGTTGCCGCTGCCGCAGAACTGGAACAGGACGTTGCGCACGACGCAGGCGGCGTCCACCGACGTGTCGTTGAAGTCGATCGTGCCCCAGTCGCCCGCCTGCGGCGTGTTGCTGTCGGTCGGCGTGGTGTCGCCCGCGAGGGCGTCGTCGCGGCGCGACGTGATGAACACGCGACCCGTCGTGTTGTTCGAGCCGACGATGTTCAGCGCGCCGTTCACGTTGAACAGGCTGTATGCGCCCGTGGGCTTGAGCACGACCTGCGGATCCACCGCCAGCGTGACGCCGCTCGCGATCGTGATCGTGCCCGTGGGCAGGTAGGCGAACGTGGGGCTCGCCGGATTGCCGACGTTCGGGCGGTACCGGATGCGGCAGTTCTGGGACAGCGTCTCGGAGAGCAGCGCGAGCGCGTTGTAGCCGTTCGTCGTGTACGTGTTGTTCGTGCTGATCTGCGGGTCCGACAGCACGCTCATGACGATGGGCGCGTTCGTGATGTTGTCGAACGTGTTCCCGTCGATGATCGGCGCGCTGTCGCCGTCCACGCGGATGCCGTAGGGCGTCTTGAAGAACGTCGAGTTCGTGATCCGCGGCGACGCGCTCGTGATCCAGAGCCCCGTCGGCCAGCTGTCGCCGGTGTAGTAGCCGCCGTACGTGACGCGGCAGTTGTCGAGGATGCTCGTGGCGTCGTTCGACGTGCCGGTGAAGCGGATGTACTGCCAGTTGCCCGAGCCGGGCGTGGTCGTCGCACCGTCCCCGTTCGTGTCCTGCGGAGTGCCGACCTGGTCGTCGTAGAGCGACGTGAACACGATCGGGGCCGCGGGCGTGCCGTCGGCCACGAGGGCGCCGTCGCAGACGATGCCGCCACCGGAGATCTGGTTCTTGATCACCACGCCCGGATCGATCGTCAGCGTGACGCCGTTCAGGATGTGGAGGGACGAGTTCATGATGTAGTACGTCAGGTTCGTGTATCCGGCGACGTTCTGCTGGTGCAGTGCGGAGTTCACCGTGACGTCCTCGCCGTGCAGGCCGATCGCCGTGATGGCGTTGGCGAGGAACGAGAGCGACGTGTAGACCGGCGTCGCCGCGACGGACTGAAGGATCGGCGTCGAGGAGCAGTTGTTGATCGCGACGTTCGAGATCGCCGGGCTGCTCGTGCCGAAGAGCGCGACGCCGTGCCCGCAGTCCGAGAGGAGCGAGTTCGAGATGCCGATGTTGTTGTTCGTCATCTGGACCATGCCGACCGTGCCGGCGTTCGAGCCGAACTTGAGGCGGCAGCGCTGCAGCGAGCCAGTGGCGCCCTGCGCGAACACGACCTGGTTCCAGTCGCCGCGGTTCGGCGCCTGGATCGATCCGTTGTTGTCCGTGTCGCCCGGGCTGCCGAAGTTGTCGTCGTGGATGGACGTGATCGTGATCGTGTCGCCCGCTGCGGCGGTGCCGTTCATCGTCAGGTTGCCGCCGGAGTTCACGAGGATCGAGTAGTAGGCGATCGGCTTGATCACGACGCCGGGGCTCACCGTGAGGCTGCCGCCCGAGCCGATCGTGAGCGAGCCGAGGAGCACGTAGGTCACGTTCGTGACCGGATTGACGCCGACGGTGGCGCCGCGCTTCGGCAGGCTCGCCGCGGACGTGAGCGTCGCGCCGCGCAGGCCGATCGCGTCGTAGCCGTTGTTCGCGGTCGAGAAGACGAGGCTGGAAAACAACGGGGCCGCGGTGAAGTCGAGGACGATGGGGGTGAGCGTCGCCGCCTCGATGCTCGTGCTCGCGACGGTGGGCGCCGCGCTGCCCTGGCAGTCGATGCCGTAGTAGGACTTGCGCACGAAGCAGTTCGTCACGTTGTGGCTGCAGCTCAGGAAGGTGAGCGCCGCGTAGGAGCTCGAGCCGGCGTAGCGCACGTCGCACCACGTGAGCGCCGAGGAGCCGTCCACGGTCGCGTCCGCGAACACGATGCTGTTCCAGTCCGCCGCAGCGGGCGCGGTCGCGTTGCCGTCCCCGTTCGTGTCGCCGGCCGGGTTGTTGTCGTCCTTGATGGACGTGAAATAGATGTTGCTGCCCGCGGTGCCCACGGCCTGGATCGCGCCGTTCACGGCGAGCTGCGCGCCGGGGTTGAACTTCACCACCACGCCGGGCTGGATCGTCAGCGTGACCCCCGCACCGATCGAGATCGAGTTCTTCACCCAGAACGTCGAGCCCACGACCGTGCCGGTGGGGCCCCACGTGGTGTTCGAGGTGACGTTGCTCGTGATCGAGATCGTCTGCGCGAACGCGCTGGACGCGGTGAGCAGGAACACGGCGGCGGCGAGCAGGGCGATGCGGAAGGAGCGCATGGCGGGGCCTCGGGGCGGAGGGAACGGGTGGGACCGGGGAACACCGTTGGGACGACGGATGCGGGCCGGTGTCACGCGGAAACGGGCCCGCGGGCGGGTCCATTCTGGCGAGGTGCCTCGGCCCCCGTCCACGGGAAACCCGCCCTTTTGCCCCCGGGTCGTGCGCGAAGTTCGCTCTTGCGGCGCGACGGCCGCCAAGGACACTCTGTGCGGTCACTTTCGTCCGTCTTGCCGCAATCGCCATTTTCCGAGGGGTGCTTCCTTGTCTGAAACGCCGACGGCCGACGAAACCGCACAGAAGAAAAGAACCCCCGAGGAGATCGAGCGCGACTGGTACGAGAACGTCTACCAGGGCGACAAGATGAAGCAGTTCACCGCCCGGGCCGTGATCATGGGCATGCTGCTCGGCATGGTCATGGTCTGCTCCAACGTGTACGTCGGGCTCAAGGCCGGCTGGAGCATGGGCGTCGCGATCACGTCCTGCGTGCTCGCCTACCTCACGTTCCAGGTGCTGCAGGCCACGATCGGGCCCCTGCTCGTGAAGATGCACGGCGTGCCCGTGATCGGCGGGTTCTTCCGGTGGATCTGGCCGGACAACCACTATTCGATCCTCGAGAACAACTGCATGCAGTCCACGGCCTCGGCGGGCGGCTCGATGACGAGCGCCGGGCTCGTGAACGCCATTCCCGCGCTCATGATGCTGAGCGCGACCGCGATCCCCGCGACGTTCGAGGCGCGCTGCTTCGCGCTCATCCCGTGGGTCGCGATGATCTCGGGACTCGGCGTGTTCCTCGCCATCCCGACCAAGCGCCAGATGATCAACATCGAGCAGCTGCCGTTCCCGAGCGGCAAGGCCGCGGCGACGACGCTCACCGCGCTGCACTCGGGCGGCGAGGAAGCCGCCAAGCAGGCGCGCGCGCTCGGCATCTCGGGCGCGATCGGGCTCGCGATCACGTGGCTGCGCGACGCCGGCGACCTCGTGTTCATGAAGACGCAGGAGATCGCGGGCGCGCCCAAGTGGGCGCTCGTGAAGGGCTGGTTCTGGCCAGAGGCGGCGCCGTGGCTCAAGCTGCCGCGCCTCGAGACCGTGTGGGGCACGGGCGGCATCGCGATCGGCACCTGGAAGGACGCGCCGCTCTACCTCAACCAGGTCACGATGTCGCTCGAGGGTTCGCTGCTGTTCGTCGCTTCGGGCGCGATCATGAGCTTCCGCCAGGCGTGGAGCCTCATGCTCGGCGCCGTGATCAACTACTGCATCCTCGCGCCCCACTTCCTCAACGAGGGCGTCATCGAGGCCGCGAGCTTCCGCAAGATCTCGTCGTGGTCGCTGTGGACCGGGGTGCCCATGATGGTCACGTCGGGGCTGCTGCTCTTCTTCCTCAACTGGAAGTCGGTCGTGCGCGCGTTCGGCACGATCGCCCAGTTCCTCGGCAAGAAGGCCGACGCGAACGACCCGATGGACAAGATCGAAGTGCCCGGCTCGTGGTTCGTCGCCGGCTACGTCGGCTGCGGCACGGGCTGCGTGCTGCTCGGACATCACCTGTTCGGCATCCAGTACTGGATGGGCGTCATCGCGGTGCTCGCGACGTTCCTGCTCGTCGTCGTCTCGACGCGCGCGACCGGCGAGACCGACATCACGCCCGTCGGCCCGCTGAGCAAGATCACGCAGCTCACGTTCGGCGCGATCGCCCCGGGCAACGTCCCCACGAACCTCATGACGGCGAACATCACCGCCGGCGCGACGAGCCACGCGGGCGACCTGCTCATCGACCTCAAGAGCGGCTACCTGCTCGGCGCCAACCCGCGCCGCCAGTTCCTCGCGCAGTTCTTCGGGGTGATGGCGGGCTCGCTGATCGTGGTGCCGGTGTACTTCATCCTCATTCCGGACGCGTCCGCGCTCGGCGGCGAGAAGTGGCCGGCGCCCGCGGCGCTCGTCTGGCGCGGTGTCGCCGAGCTGCTCGCCAAGGGCGTCGAGGCGCTGCCGATCACGGCGCGCTGGGGCCTGCTCGTCGGCAGCATCCTGGGACTCATCCTGCCGCTGCTCGAGATCCGCTTCCCGACGGCGAAGAAGTATATTCCGTCCGCGACCGGCCTCGGTCTCGCCTTCACGATCAACGGCTTCAACTCGATCTCGATGTTCCTCGGCGCGTGCCTCGCGCTCGTGCTGTCGAAGTACGCGAAGCAGTGGCACGAGCGTTACACGGTTCCCGTCTCGTCCGGCATCATCGCGGGCGAGAGCCTCATGGGTGTGGCCATCGCGCTCATCACCGCGTTGCCCAACCTCGCGGCGATGCTGAAGAAGTAGCCCCGGAGGGCCGAAGTTGAAGGTCATGAAGACCCTCTTCGCCTCGTTCCTTCTCCTGGCCGCCTGCGCCGGCGCGCTTCCGGCGCACGCGCAGGGCGTGTCCATGACGCCCGATTCGCTGGCCGACCGGGCGCTGTACGAACGGCTTTCGGCCATGGTCATGGCGTCGTTCGACAGCGCGCGCGGCGGGTTCGTGCGGCGCGACGGCACGCCGTGCGAGGCGGCGATCGAGCTGGCGCTGCTGCGCGGCCGCGACGGCGATTCGCTCGCGGCGCGCCGCGCGCGCCACACGCTCGCGTGGACGCGCGTGCTGCTCGACACGGTGGGCGGCGGTTACCTGAACGGTCTCAAGGACCGCGACCCGAGCCATCCGAGCTTCGCGAAACTCACGAGCTTCAACGCGCGCAGGCTCGAACTGCTCGTGCTCGCGCCCGGCGCGGCGGGCAACGCCGAGCGCCGCGTCGTGGACTACTTCGAACGCGTTCTCGTGGAGCCGCGCGGCGGCTTCCTCACCGGGCAGGGCGGTTCGCAGGACCTCGAGCCCGAGTCGAACGGCCTCGCGCTGCAGGCGTGGTGGCGGCTGGGCACGCGCGACGCCGACTCGACGAGGCGCGCCTTCGGCTGGAAGAGCGGCGACCAGGTCTGGGCCGTGTGCCGAGACGCCGACTACGGACTCGTGCGCAAGGACACCTGGGGCAAGATCCGCGAGCCCTCGCTGCTCGCCGACCAGGTCGAGATGGGCCGCGCGTTCCTGTTCGCGTGGCGCGCCGCGGGGCGCGACACCGATCTCGTGCGTGCCCGCGAGCTGGCCCTGCTCGTGTGCGCGCGGTTCGAGGACGGGCAGCACGGCGGCTTCCGCAACGAGTTCGCGGGCGAACGCTTCGGCAAGTCGCGGCGCTCCGCTCGGCCGTTCGAGGACAACGCGCGCGCGGCCCGCTTCGTGATGGAACTCGCGAACGCGACGAACGAGCCCGTGATCGCCGGCGCGGCGCGCCGTGCGTGGGCCGCGTTCGTGCGCCAGTTCGACAAGCCGCGGCTCGAGCTCGCCGACTGGGCGCTCGCCGTGCGCGCTTCGTTCGCCGACGACGCACCCGAACGTTCCCGCTGGGGCGTGCCCGAGCCGAAGCCGGCGCCGGCGAAGCCTCCGGTCCCCACGAAGAAGAAGGCCGTGAAGGGGAAGCGGCGCTGATCGTCACTCTCGTTCACACGCCGGCGTGCGTTGACGCTTCCCGGACGACGGCCTACTTTCGGCGCGCCCTCGCCACTCACCACCCCACACCGGAGCACGCATGCGCAAGGTCCTGATCACCGGCGTCACCGGATTCGCCGGCAGCCATCTGGTCGAGTTCCTCCATTCGCGTGGCGATTGCGAAATCCACGGCATCTACCGCTGGCGCAGCCGAATGGAGAATATCGAGCACCTGACGCAGTTGATCACGCTGCACGAGTGCGACCTGCGCGACGCGATGAACACGTACGACACGATCGCGCGCATCCGGCCGGACTGGATCTTCCATCTCGCGGCGCAGTCGTTCGTGCCCACCTCGTGGGTCGCGCCGTCCGAGTCGCTCAGCACCAACGTCATGGCGCAGGTGAACATCTTCGAGGCCGTGCGCCGGCTCGGGCTCAAGACGCGCATCCAGCTCGCGTGCTCGTCGGAAGAGTACGGGATGGTCCATCCCGAAGAGACGCCCATCAAGGAGACCAACCCGCTGCGGCCGCTGTCGCCGTACGCGGTGAGCAAGGTCGCGCAGGACATGCTGGGCTACCAGTACTGGATGAGCTGGAAGGTGGACTCCGTCCGCACGCGCGGCTTCAATCACGAAGGCCCGCGCCGCGGCCCGGTGTTCGTCGCGAGCGACTTCGCCAAGCAGATCGCGGACATCGAGAAGGGCAAGAAGGCGCCGATCCTCCACGTCGGCAATCTCGAGGCGAAGCGCGACTTCACCGACGTGCGCGACATGGTGCGCGCGTACGTGCTCGCGCTGGAGAAGTGCGAGCCCGGCGAGGTCTACAACATCGCGAGCGGCAGCTGCTGGACGATCCAGGCGCTGCTCGACCACCTGCTTTCGCTGACCAAGGTCAAGATCGAGGTGAAGGAGGATCCGGCCCGCCTGCGTCCCTCGGACGTGCCGATCCTGCTCGGCGACAACAGCAAGTTCGTCAAGGCCACCGGCTGGCAGCCGACGATCAAGTTCGAGCAGACGTTGTCGGACATGCTGGAGTACTGGCGCTCGCGCTGACGACATGACGGCGCCGGCCGGCGGACTCGCACGGAGGCTCGCTTCCAACACCCTGCACGCGGCGTCCGGCCGCGTCGCAGGGTTGTTGCTTTGGCTCCTGCTGACGCCGCCGCTCTACCACGCGCTCGGCGCCGAAGGCTTCGCGGTCTGGTCGCTATTCTACGCGCTCACGGGCTACCTGACCGCGCTCGACTTCGGGCTCTCGGGCGCGACGCTGCGTCACGTGGCCGCGGCCCGCGCGCGCCACGACGAGCACGCCGCGGGCGCGTTCGCGACGGTTTCGATGCTCGGCTACGCGGCGCTCGGGCTCGTGTGGATGGCGCTCGTCCCCGTGCTGCGCGGCCCCGTGCTCGACTTCCTGCGCGTGCAGGGGAGCGTGCGCGGCGCGGCGGACTACGCGTTCTTCATGGGCGCGGTCGTGTTCATGCTCACGGGCTTCGGCATGACGATCGTCGCGACGCTGCAGGCGCACGAGCGCTTCGACCTCGCGAACGTCGTCACGCTCACCGCGACGCTCGTGCAGGGCGCGGGGCTCGCCGCGTGCCTGATGTTCGGGCTCGGACTGCAGGGCGTGGTCACGTCCACCGCGGCCGGCTGGGTCGTGGCGCTGGTGGTCGGCGCGATCGCGCTGAGCGTGGGCGCGCCCGCGTTCGCGTGGGGCTCGCCCGCGGCGGCGGCCTCCAAGCTGGGCGAGAGCGTGCGCTTCGGCGCGCCGCTGCAGCTCGCGAACGTGCTCGCCGTCGCGCACCAGCAGCTCGACAAGGTGTTGCTCGCGCGCTTCGTCGCGCTCGGCGCGGTCGCGCCCTACGAACTGGGGCTGCGCATGGCGAACTCGGCCGCGACGTTCCCGCAGATGCTCATGATGGCGCTCGTGCCCGCGGCGGCCGCGTTCCACGCGGGGGGCGAGCGGGCGAAGCTCGCCGAGCTGCACGACCGTTCGAACCGCTACGTGCTCTTCGCCGCGGTCACGGTGACCGCGGGCGTGTTCGCCGGCGCGCCGCGACTGCTGAGCGCCTGGCTCGGGCACGCGGACGAGCCCGCGGCGCTCGCGCTGCGCGGGCTCATGCTCGCCGCGTGCGCCGGGCTCGCGGCCGGCATGGCGTCGGTGACCGCGCGCGGCGTCGGCCGCACGGACCTCGAGGCCGAGTTCTCGGCCGTCGCGTTCGTCACGCACCTCGCGCTCGGGCTCTGGCTGGTGCCGTCGCTGCATCTGCAGGGCGCGCTCGTCGCGGTGCTCGCGGGCAACGCGCTCGGCGCGGCGTGGTTCCTCGCGCGGCTGTCGGCCGCGCTCGGCTGGCCGGTCGCGCGCACCGTCGCGGCGCCGCTCGCCGTGCCCGTGCTCGCGCTCGCCGCGGGCGCCGTGGCCGGCGTCGCGC
>JACRIW010000118.1 GCA_016215625.1 Candidatus Eiseniibacteriota bacterium
CTCGCGCACCGCCGCGAGATCGCGACCATCCTCGGCTTCAGCTCGGGCGCGCTGCCGACCGCGTTCACGGGCCGCACGCCCGCCGAGCACGGCCGCTGGCTCATGTACCGCCGCGCCGGGCTCGAACCGTCGCCGTTCGAGGGCTTCGGCCGGATCGCGTGGCTGCCGCCGCGCCTGCGCCGCAGCTGGAAGTTCCAGCAGTGGCTCACACGCCGCGTCGCGAAGCGCGTGCACGGCTACTTCAACCTGTACGAGGTGCCGCCGCACGAGCTCGAGCACTTCGATCTCGCCGAGAAGGCCGACATCTTCACGCCGGGTGGGCTGCCGCTCGATTCGCTCTGGGACACGCTGCAGCGCCGCGGCGTGCGCTGGCGCGGCTGGAACTGGCGCACCCCCGAGGCGCAGGCGTACGCGGAGCTGGGCGCCGCGTTGCGGGAGGGGGCGCACGACTTCCTGTTCCTGTACACCGCCGACCTCGACGCGCTGCTGCACCGTGAGGGCTCGCGCGGCGCCGCCGTGCGCGACCGCATGGCGCGCTACGACGCCTGGGTGCGCGAACTCGCCGCCACGGCCGGCCGGCCCGTGTGGCTGTACCTGTGCTCCGACCACGGCATGGTGGACGTCACGGCGCACGCCGACGTCATGGCGCGCGTGAACGCGCTGCCGCATGCGCGCGGGCGCGACTACGTCGCGTTCTACGACTCGACGATGGCGCGCTTCTGGTGGCGCTCCGGCGCGGCGGGAGAGGCCGCCCGTGACGCCGTGCGCGCCGCGCTCGCGGCCGAGCCGCTCGGGCGCTGGCTGACCGACGACGAACTGCGCGCCGAGGGCGCGCTGTTCGAGAAGCGCGAGTACGGCGACGACGTGTTCCTGCTCGAGCCGGGCGCGCTGCTCGTCCCGAGCTTCATGGGCTCGCGGCCCGTCGCCGGCATGCACGGCTACGACGCCTCGCATCCCGACATGACGGCGCTGCTCGCGTCCAACCGCGAGCTGCCCTCGCACGTCCGGCGTCTCGCGGACCTGCGCGCCTTCCTCGAGAGCGAGCTCGACGCGCTCGCGGCGGAGGCCGCATGAAGCGCGGCGAAGTCGCGAAGAGCCTGACACGCGGCACGTTCTTCCTCGGGATCGAGAAGACGATCGCCATCTCGTCCACGATCGTCTACACGCTGCTGCTCGCGCGATGGCTGGGCCCCACCAAGTACGGCATGTTCACGCTCGCGTTCTCGGTGGTGAGCCTCGTGACCGCGTTCACGGGCAACTTCGAGATGTACCTCGAGCGCTACGGCGCCGAGTACCAGGTCCACGGCCGCATCCGGGCGCTCACGCGCGCCTACTTCACGGCGCTCGGGCTCAAGCTCGCCTTCGGCGTGCTCGCGACCGCGGTGCTGCTCCTGATCACGCCGCGGCTGTCCGCGTTCTACAAGATTCCCGAGCTCGAGGTGCTGCTGCCGCTGCTCGCGGTCTTCGTCGCGACCGACGGGCTCGCCACGACCGGGCGCGCGGTCCTGTTCAGCCTGCAGCGGTTCGAGTGGGTGAGCGGGCTCTCGCTCATCTTCAACCTCGGCAAGACGCTGCTCGTCGCGTGGCTGTGGTGGAGCCGCCAGGGCCTCGCGGCGCTCGCGCTCGGCTTCTCGCTGCTGACCGCCGTGCAGGCCGTGGCGACGCTCTCGGCGTCGCTCTGGGTGCTGCGCAAGGCGCGCGCCCGGGCCGGCGCCGCCGAGAGCGCCGAGCCCGGACTGGTGGGCTCGATCTTCCGCTACTGCCTGCCGCTCTACGGCGCGCGGCTGTCGTTCCTGTCGGGACAGAACCTCGGCAAGCTCGTGCTCGGCACCGTCCTCGACGCCACGCAGCTGGGCTACTTCTCGTTCGCCTTCCAGACCGTCGAGCGCTTCGTCGAACTCGTCCACACGATTCCCGCGGCGATGCTGCCGGCGTTCACGCAGATCGTCGCCAAGGACGAGCGCGAGAAGCTGCGCTACGTCGTGGACCAGGCGTTCCGGCTCGTGCAGCTGCTCGCGTGCATGCTCTCGTTCGTGCTGTTCGTGTACGCGCACGAGATCGTGCGGCTCGTGGGCAGCCCGCTCTTCGAGCCGGCGATCCCGCTGCTCCGCGTGATCGCGCTCGTGCCCATCGCGCGCACCGCGCAGCAGCCGCTCACGATGCTGTTCCAGGCCGCCCGCCGCCCCGGCTACGTGTTCACGCTCGCCCTCGTGAAGCTGCTTTCCGAGATCGCGGGCTACTTCGTCCTGCTCAAGCCCTTCGGCGCCATGGGCGCCTGCGCGGCGAACCTCGCGGGCGCCGCGGCCTCGTTCACGGGCGCGCTCATCCTCGCCTCGACGCTCGTGCCCGAGGGCACGTTCGAGCGGCTCGGCGCCGTCGTCCGCAACATCCTGCTGCTCGCACCCAGCCTGCTGCTCACCCTGTTCGCGGAGCGCGAGCTGGGCGTCCACGGCTCCCTGCCCGTCCGGCTCGTGCTCGTCCTGCCCAGCCTGCTCGGGGTGTTCGCGCTCGGCCTGCTCAACCGTTACGATTTGGAAAAGGTGTCCTCACTCCCCCTGCCGGGCGCGTGGCTTCCGCGCGTCCGGGACGCGCTCGTGTCGGTCGCCGACCGCCTGGCGCGCACCTTCGAATACCGGAGAGCCGCATGACGTCCCCCGCACGCGTGCTGGTCATCATTCCTGCCCACAACGAGGAGGACAGCCTCCCGGGAACGCTGGCCGAGGTCCGGTCCAAGGCTCCCGGCGTGGACATCCTCATCGTGGACGACGGCTCCCGTGACGGCACGAGCCGGATCTCGCGCGAGCACGGCGTGCCGGTGGTCCGCCACCCGGTCAATCTCGGAGTCGGCGGTGCGCTGCAGACGGGCTTCCGCTACGCGGTCGAGCACGGCTACGACATCGGCGTGCAGCTCGACGCGGACGGCCAGCACGATCCGTCCTACCTCGGCGTGCTGCTCGAACCCGTGCTCGAGGGTAAGTGCGACGTCTCGATCGGCTCGCGCTACGTGACGAGCACGGGCTACAAGGCGCCGCTCAACCGCCGGCTCGGCATGCTGCTGTTCTCGGGCGTGGTGAAGCTGGCCTGCGGCCACACGATCACCGACACGACCTCGGGATTCCGCGCCTACACGCGCAAGGTCATGGAAGTCTGCCAGCACGACTTCCCGAAGGACTTTCCCGACGCGCCGCTGCTGATCACGTTCGCGCGAAACGGATTCCGCCTGCTCGAAGTGCCCGTCGTCATGCGTGAACGCGTGGCCGGGCAGTCGTTCTACACGCTCGGCAAGCAGCTCTACTACCCGTACAAGAACCTTCTGGCGTCGCTCATGGCGCTGATCCGCCGTCCCGTCTAGTCCGGAGGCTCCCGTGGCTTTTCTCTCGAGAACCCAGATCGTCGTCGCGGTCGGCGCGGTGCTGCTCGCGCTCTACGTGCTCGACCTCGTGCGCCGCCGGCGGCTGTCCGAGGAGTACTCGCTGCTGTGGGTGATCGCGACGGCCGTGATCGCCGTGCTCGGCTTCTCCACGCCGCTGCTCGTGTGGATCACCGACCTGCTCGGCATGATGGGCGCGGCGTCCACCGTGTTCGCGTTCGGCCTCGCCTTCGCGGTGGCCATGCTGCTGTACCTGTCGATCAAGCTGTCGCGGCTCGGCTTCGAGAACCACGCGCTGACCCGGGACCTCGCGCTGCTGCGCCACGAACTCGACGAAATGCGCGCCCGCGACGGCGGGGAGGAGAGCAAGTGAAGCGTGCCATCCATCTGGCGGTCGCGATCGCGATTTCCGCCGTGTGCGTCTGGGTGTCCATGAAGGAAGTGGACCTCGCGCTCGTGACGACCGCCCTGAAGAACGCGAACCGCGGCGGTTTCGTCGCCGTCATGGTCATCACGATCTTCGCGTTCTGGGTGCGCGCGATCCGCTGGAACTACTTCCTGCGGACGGACAAGCACGTGCCGCTGCTGAACCTGTTCAGCGCCACCATGATCGGCTTCATGGCGAACAACGTGCTGCCGTTCCGCCTCGGCGAGTTCATCCGCCCGTGGGCGCTCGCGCGCCGCGAAGGGCTCTCGAAGAGCATGCTTATCGCCACCATCGTGGTCGAGCGCGTCGTGGACATGCTCACGCTGCTCACGATCTTCGGCATCGCGCTCATGGTCGCGCCGATCTCCGAGGACACGGCGGCGGGCAAGATGGTGCAGGGCGGCGCCCGCATCCTGCTCACGCTGTCGGTCGCGCTCACCGTGTTCGTCGTGGCCGCCGAGCGCAACCGCAAGCTCGCACAGACGCTCGTCGAGATGCTGCCCGAGAAGCTCCACGCCCGCGTCGCCAAGCTGCTCGACCGCTTCCTCGACGGCTTCGCGCTCTTCCGCGACTTCGGCAAGCTCGTGCAGGTGTTCGCGCTCTCGTTCGGCATGTTCGGTTGCTTCGCCGTCGCGCTCTGGATCACGGCCTGGTCGCTCGGCATCGCGCTGCCCTGGTACGCGGGGCTCGTCATGCTCGTCGTCACGGCGATCGGCATCATGGTGCCGGCGGCGCCGGGCTACGTCGGCACGCTGAACATCGCGTGCACCGCCGGCCTCGCGCTGTACGGCGTCGGCAAGGCTCCGGCGAGCGCGTTCGGCTGGTTCTACTTCTTCAGCCAGTGGCTGCCCATCACCACGGTCGGTCTCATCTTCCTGAACCGCGAAGGACTGTCGCTGCAGTCGCTCGGCGAAGCGCAGAAGGACACCGAGGCGCCCGCGGCGTGACCCTCCCGGGCCCCGGCATCGGCGCCGCGTCAGCGGCGGAACGCGCGCGCGATCTTCGCGACCGCGGCGCAGACGTCGTCGACGTCGGCGGCGCTCATGCGCGGGAACAGCGGCAGCGTGATGGCGCGCGCGTACGCGTGCTCCGCGACCGGGAACTGTTCCGGTTTCGCGTTCAGGCTGTCGCGGAAGTGCGGATGCCGGTGGATCGGGATGAAGTGCACCGAGGTGCCGATGTTCTCCGAGCGCAGCTCGTCGATGAAGCGCGCCCGGTCGATCGTGACCGCGTCGAGATCCACCGCGATGGGGAACAGGTGCCAGGCGTGCGTGAGCCCCTCGCGCGCGCGCATGAAGCCGACCTCGGGCACCGCTGCGAGGTTCGCCTGGTAGCGCGCCACGAGCTCGCCGCGGATGCGCTGGAACTCGTCGAAGCGGTCGAGCTGCCCGAGGCCGATGGCCGCGAGCACGTCGGACAGGTTGTACTTCCAGCCCGGCGCGACGACTTCGTAGTACCACGAGCCCGTCGCGGTGTAGCGCTTCCACGCGTCGCGGCTCATGCCGTGCAGGCTGAGCAGCCGGATGCGGTCGGCGACTTCCTCGTCGTCCGTGACCGCGGCGCCACCCTCGCCGGTCGAGAGGTTCTTCGTCGCGTAGAACGAGAACGCGGTGACCTTCGCGAGCGAGCCCACGGGGCGTCCGCGCCACGCCGCGCCGAGCGCGTGCGCCGCGTCGTCCACGATCGCGATGCCGCGCGGGTCGCAGATCGCGTGCAGGGCGTCGTAGTCGCAGGGCTGGCCGCCGTAGTCCACGCTCAGCACGACCTTCGTGCGCGGCGTGATCGCGGCCTCGACCGCGCGCGGATCCATGTTGAGCGTGTCCGGTTCGACGTCCACGAGCACGGGCTTCGCGCCGCAGTGCTCGATGACGTTGACCGTCGCGGCGAACGTCCACGTGGACGTGATCACCTCGTGCTCCGGGCCCACGCCGAGCGCCTCGAGCGCCAGGTGCAGCGCTCCCGTCGCGCTGTTCACGGCGACGGCGTGCTTCACGCCCGCCATGGCGGCGATGCGCGCGGCGAGTTCCTGCGTCTTGGGGCCGGTGGTGATCCAGCCGGACTCGAGCGCGTCGAGCACGAGCTGCTTCTCGCGCTCGCCGATCCACGGCACGGCGATGGGAAGGTAGTCCTTGCGGACCGGCGCGCCGCCCTGAGAGGCGAGCGTCGCGGTCCCGCGCGTCACGTCGTCGGAGTTCGTCACGCGGCCAGTGTAATGCGCGCGCGTCCCGCGATGCCACACCGAACACGCCGCACGCTCACGTAGAAGATCCTTCGCCCTCCTCGAGGAGCCATTCCCCCGATGCATCCTCGCAAATTCGTCCGCGACTCCATGAACTTCGCGTTCGCACAGTACATCGTGCGCGCGACGCTCATGCTGCGCGGCATCGTCGCGGCGCGCATCATCGGCCCGGATGCGTTCGGCGCCTGGAGCGCGCTCCAGATGATGATGGAATACGGCACGCTGCCGCTGCTCGGCACGCAGCAGGGCCTCGACCAGATGGTGCCGCCACGCATCGTCGCGGGCGACGAGGCCGCGCTGCGCCGGGTCAAGCGCGCGGCGCTGTTCAACATCAGCATGCTCACCGCGCTGTTCGTGCTCGCGTGCGTGGGCTGGGTGACGCTCGGCAGTTCGCGCCTGCTCGGAGCGTGGGGGCCGTGGGGCATCGTGCTCGCGCTCGTCTGCATCGCGACCATCAACCTTTCGAACTACCAGACGAGCATCCAGCGCTCGCACGGCGACTTCTCGACGATCAGCGGGTGGATGCTCATCCAGGGCGCCATCGGCGGCATCGCCGGGCTCGCGCTCACGCCGTGGCTGCACGGCTGGGGCCTGCTCGCGGGCTGGACGGCCGGCTGCGTGTTCGCCTTCGCGTATTCGTCGGTGCGTTCGCGCGACAACGCGCCCATGTCGCCGGTTCCGGCGCCCGAGGGGCTCGATCTCGTCCAGATCGGTTTCCCGATGTTCGTGCTGGTCGCCTCGGCGCTCGTCATGCGTTCGCTCGACCGGCTCATCATCCTGCGCTACCTCGGCAACCGCGACTTCGGTTTCTACTCGATCTCGATGATGGCGCTCACGTTCCTGCTCTACATGCCGGACGCGGTCACATACGTGATGTATCCGCGCCTCCTCAAGCAGTTCGGTGAGGACGGCGGCGACCCCGCGGGCATCCGCGAGGTGGTGCAGCGCGTCCTGCGCACGAGCTCGATCTTCGTGCCCGTGCTCTCCGGGCTCGTCTTCCTCGCCGCGGCGCCCGTCGTCGGGCTGCTCCTGCCCAAGTTCCTGCCGGGCATCGGGGCGCTGCGTGCGCTCGCCTTCGGCGCGCTCGGGCTGGCGTTCGCGAACTTCGCCTCGGTCGTGCTCATGACCGTCGGGCGGCAGGCCATGCTCATGCCCACGGCGCTCGTCTCGATCATGCTCGGCGCCGCGCTCGACCTGGGGGCCGTGAAGCTGGGCTACGGCATCACGGGCGTCGCCTGGGCGACCCTGGTGACCTACGCCGCCAACGGCGCCGTCCTGCTGACCATGGCGCTCACCGGACTGGGCCTGAGGGGCCGGGAAGTGCTGGCCGGAGTGGGGCGTCTCTACCTCCCGATGGGGCTGGCGATCGCCCTCGTCTGGACACTGGAGCGGTACCTTCCGGGGGCCGATGCCTCCCTCGGTGGGCTCACCCTCCGCATGCTCGGCTCCATGCTCCTCTTCGGTGTGACCTACACGCTCGCCGTGTGGCCGCTCGCGCACGGCATCGGTATCCGCAAGATGGTTTCCGAGTTCAACCTGCCCATCATCGGCCCGCTGCTCCGGCGGTTCGGTGACGGGCCTTCGTCCCGGGACTGACCCATGAAGATCCTCGTGACCGGGGCCGGTGGTTTCATCGGCCTGCGGCTCCTGCAGCGGCTGCTTTCCGAAGGCCACGACGTCGTGGCGCTCGTCCGTTCCGTGCGCGGTGAACTGAAGCTGACGCGCGAACGCCTCACGGTCGTGAAGGGCGACATGACGGACGCCGCCTCGCTCGACCGCGCGACCCAGGGCTGCGACGTGGTCGTGCACCTCGCGAACGCCACGGCGGTGACCGACTGGGCGAAGGCCCGGGCGATCAACGTGGACGGCACGCGCGCGCTCGTCGCCGCGTGCGAGCGCGCGAAGGTGAAGCGCCTCGTGTTCACGTCCACGCTCTCGGCGCTGCGCGAGAAGCGCGGTCCGTACGGACAGACGAAGCTCGAAGCCGAAGTCGTCGTGCGCCAGTCCGGCATGCCGTTCGTGATCCTGCGCCCGTCGCTCGTGTACGGCGCGCACGGCGTGGGGCTCGTCGCGAACCTCGCGGCGTACCTGCGCGGCCTGCCCGCGGTGCCCGTGATCGGCGACGGCAGGATCGAGCTCGATCCCATCCACCTGAACGACGTGAACGAGATCATCGTGCAGTGCCTGACGCGCGACGACGTGCTCGGCAAGGCGTACGACCTGCTCGGCCCCGACCGCATCACGTTCAACGAGTTCCTCGACCGGCTGTCGGCCGAGATCGGCGTGAAGAAGCCCTACGTGCACCTCCCGGGCGGCCCGATGCTGCTCGCGGCGCACGTCGGCAAGGCGCTGCTCGGCAAGTTCCCGATCACCGAGGACAACGTGCTCGGGCTCACCTCGCCCGCGAAGATCGACCGCGAGGGCGCGTTCCGCGACTTCAAGCTCGCGTGGACGAAGCTCGACCAGGGGCTGCGCGACGTGCTCGTCGAGCCGCAGCCCGGCGACGAGGGCGCGATCGCGCCCGGTCGCGCCGGCGTGCCCGTGGCGCCGCTCATGCGTGCGATGCCCCGTCCGCAGCGCCCCGTGCGCGTCGCGGTCGTCGGCCTCGGCAAGCTCGGCGTCGCGCACACGGCCGTGCTGTCCATGGTGCCCAACACCGAACTCGTCGGCGTCTCCGATCTCGCGCCCGCGCTCGGCAAGAGCCTGCGCGGGATGGGCTATCTCGCGCCGTTCTACCCGTCGGTGACCGAGCTGCTCGCGCAGGCGAAGCCCGACGCCGTCTGGATCTGCACGCCGCCGCACGCGCACGAACCCGTCGCGCGCCAGGTCGTCGAGGCGGGCGCCGCGGCGTTCGTCGAGAAGCCGCTCGCGCACAGCGTCGAGTCCGCCGAGGCGCTCGCCGCGCTCGCGGCGCGCCCGGACGCGAAGGTCGCCTGTGGTTACACGCTCGCCTTCTGGCCGAGCTTCGCGGCTGCACAGCACGCCATCACGAGTGGCGCGATCGGCGAGGTGAAGGGCGGCAAGTCGAGCATGTTCCTCTCTCAGGTCTTCGGACCGCAGAAGGGCTGGATCGTGGATCCGGCCAAGTCCGGCGGCGGCGTGGTCGCGAACATCTCGTCGCACCTGCTGTTCGTGCTGCGCTGGTGCCTCGGCCAGCCCGTCGCGGTGAAGGGCGAGTGGAAGAAGCTCTACGGCGCGGTGGAGGACGAAGTGAAGGCGACCTTCCGCCTCGCGAACGGCGCCGAGGTGACGTTCGAATCGTCGTGGAGCGTCAAGGGCTACAACATGTCGGCCACGACGCTCGAGGTGACGGGCACGAACGGGACGATCACCGTCACCAACGAATCCGTGGAGCTGAACCTCTCGGCCGCGGCCGCGGGCTGGCCCGCGGGCGTCACGAAGCTGCTGCACCCCGAACTGCCTCAGCCGAGCCGGTTCGACCTGAACGGCGAGGCGTACACGCTCGAGGACGCCGCGTTCGCGGCCTGGGTCGCGGGAGGGAGCGAGCCGCCCGGCACCGCGGCGCTCGGCCTCGACGTGCAGCGCATGATGGGTGCGCTGTACGCGTCCTGCGACCAGAACGGCGCGGAAGTGGAGGTGGCCCGATGAGCGCGCCCCGTCTGCTCTTCTCGACCGAGACGATGCTCGGCGTCACGCGCCACCCGCGCCAGACGACCGCCGATCTCCAGACACGCATGGACGACCCGGCCGTGCTCGCGCAGCAGTTCGCGCGCGCCATGGACGCGGGCGCCGACGGTGTCCTCGCCTCGCCCACGCCCACGGTGCGCACCGCGCTCACCGCGGCCGGCCGGCCGATCCCGACGTGGGCGCTGCTGCCCAACGTCCCCGCGTTCGTGCGCGACTCGTCCGAAGGCGGCTTCGTCGGCGCCGCGGTCAAGCGCGTCAAGGGCGCCGGCCCCGGCACGATCGTGCGCCTCGGCCTCACCGGCATGCAGCACGCGCTCGGCGTGGTCGCCGGCGACTTCGCGAGCATGGTGCCGCTGCTGCTCGAGCTCGAGGCCGCCGGCCTCGGCACCTCCCGGCTCGAGGGCGTGGTGATCGCCGCGGCGATCACGGACGTCGCGCTCGCCGGGCGTCACCGCCGGTTCTTCTTCCACCTCGCGCATTTCCTGCGCGCGCGCTACGGCGCCAAGGCGGGCTTCGAGACGCACAATCTCGGGCACCTGCTCGGGTACCTGCGCGAGTGGAACATCGCGCCCGATCTCGTCATCGGACCGGTCACGCCGACCGGCTTCATGATGAAGCCGACCCCATCGCGCGTGCTCGAGGAGATCGCGATCGCGGAGTTCCCGGTGCTCGCCAAGGAACTCACCGCCGGCGGCACGCAGCCGCTCGCGGACTCGGCGAAGTACGCGCTCTCGAAGGGCGCGGCCGGGCTCGTCGTGGACATCGCCGACGTCGGCGGTGACGCGTCGAAACTCTCCGGGCTGTTCGCGGGGGCGGCACGGGCATGAAGGTGATTCGGGCCGGATACGGGGCGGCGGCTGCGGCCGCCGCCCTTTCGGCCTTCGCCGGGGAACTGCGGCCGGAACTCGCGACGATCGCGGTCGTCTGGACGTGGTGCGTCACGCCCGGCGCTCTCGCCGCGGAAGCCTTCTTCCGCGGCGGCTCCGGGCTCGTGCGCCTGCTCGCCACGCTCGCGCTCTCGCCGTTCCTCATGGGGGCGCCGTTCGCGGCGCTCGTGTACGCGGGCGTGCCCTCCGCGCTCGCCGCACGCGCGCTGTGCGTGCTCGTGGCGGTGCTCGCGACGCTCGCCGCATTCCGTCCGGACGCGCCCGTCCCGGGGGAGACGCCCGAGGCCGAACTCACCTCGCGCGGTTCCGCCCCCGCGCTCGCGATCGCGGCCGCATGGGCGGGGCTGTGCGCGTGGCTCATGGTGTCGAACGACCTGCTGCCGCTGCGCTCGGACGGCTGGTTCCACGCCGCCGTGGTCGCGCAGATCGCGCAGCGCGGCGTGCCGCCCGAGGATCCCTATTTCGCCGGTCTGCGGCTGCTCTACTTCTGGGGCTCGCACGCGTGGGCCGCGGGCTGGCTCGCGCTCGTGCCGAAGCTGCAACCGTGGACGCCGCTGCTCGTGCTCAACGTGAGCGGCGCGTTCGCCGTCGTGCTCGGCGTGGCGGGAATCGCGCAGCGCCTGCGCGCCGACGCCCAGGCGGTCGCGTACACCTGCCTGATCGCGCTGCTCGGCTACTCGCCGTTCGCGTGGGGGCTCATCGCCGGCCGCGCGTTCACCGGCGACGTGCGCGGCTGGGCGGACGTCGTGCACCAGGCCGGGCACGGCATCGATCCCGTGCTCGCCACCATGGCGACCGGGCAGCTGCACGGTTCGCTCGCGTTCTTCGGCGACAAGTACCTCGTGCTGACGCCGTTCGGCATGGGGCTCGCGCTGCTCGCGCTGTCCGTGGTCACGGCGCTCACGCTGCTCGAACGCCCCACGGCGCGCGCCGGGGTGGCGTTCGCGCTCTGCCTCGCCGCGACGCTGTTCGTGCACACCGTGGTGGGGTACGCGCTGCTGCTGCTGTGCGCGACGTGGTTCGTGATCGCCGCGGTGCGCGGCGTGACCGGCGATCACCCGCGGCTCGCCGTGCTGATCCCGCTCGCGCTCGCGGTCGTGGCGGCGCTCGCCGTGCTTTCGCCCTACCTCGTCGAGATCACGCTCGGCAAACGCGGTCAGCTCTCGGCCGGGATCGTGCGCCGGGCGCTCGTCTCGTTCGTGATCGGCGGCGCGTTCTACGTGCCGGCCGGGTTCGCCTGGCTCGCCTCGCGCGCGCGGCGGGAGCTGCCCGCGCTCGCGCTGCTCGTGCCCGCGCTGCTCGTCGCGGCCATGGCGCTCGCGCTGCGCCTGCCCGAGAACAACCAGAGCAAGTTCCTCAACCTGCTCTTCCTGCTGCTCGCCGCGCCCGCCGCGCTCGGGCTGCAGGCGCTGCTCGACCGCGCGGGCCGCCCGCTCGCGTGGTTGCTACTCTTCGTCTTCGCGTGCGCCGCGCTGCCGAACCTCGGGCTCGCGATCTGGGGCTTCACCGGCGAGCGCGGCCTCGGCATGCACGCGTGGCGCGCGACTCCCGCGCAGCGCGAAGCGTGCGCGTGGGTGCGCGCGCACACGCCGCCCGACGCCGCGCTCTGCGACCCGATCGTCGCACGCGACCTGATGGTGCACGGCGGCCGCAGCGTGTGGTGGGGCGGCCCCTACGGTGAACGCGACTGGGGCTACGACCCCGCGGCGCTGCAGGCACGGCGCGACCTCGTGAGCGCGCTCGCGCTCGGGCGCGACCCGGAAGGCGCCGCGGCGACGCTGCTCGCTTCCACGAAGCGCGCGGTCGTGCTCGTCACGCGCGCGGGCGCGCCGGACTCGATCGTGAGCGTCACGGCCGTCGCCGCGCGCCCCGAGCGCTTCGAACGGCTGTGGGGGAACTCGGCCATGACCTTCTGGCGCGTGCGGAGGCCTTCGTGAGGAAACCCGCCGCGATCGTCATGCTCCTCGCGAACCTGGCGCTGCCGTTCGCGCTCTCCTCGGGCGCGCTCGCGTGGCTGCCCGAGGGCGTGCGCCTCGCGCTCGCCTTCGCCGCGCTCGTGCTGCTGCCCGGGCACGCGCTGCTCGCCGCGACGCGCGCGCTGCCGCCCGGCGGGCCGTGGCTCTCGAGCGGCTGGGCGCTCGGGCTCGGCGTCGCGTGGATGGGGCTGCAGGTGCTGGCGACGCGCATGCTCGGCCTGCCCTTCACCGTGCTCTCGCCGTGGGCGGGCGCGACCGCGGCGCTGCCGTGGGCGCTCGCGCTGGCGCGCGCGAACGCGGGCCCGAAGGCCCTCGCCTCCGCCGCCGATCCCGGCGACGACCCCGTGCTCTCACGCGCCGCGCTCGCCGCAGTGCTGCTCGCGGCACTCGTCGCGGCCGTGCACTGCGCGCGGCTCGGCACGCCGGTCAGCTACTACACCGACTCGCCCGATCACATCGGCACCGTGCGGCGCATGATCGCCGGCGGCGACGCGTTCCCGACCGACGCGTTTTTTCGAGATGCCGGCGCCGCTGGCGCCGATCCGCGCAAGGGCCTGTGGCACCCGATCGTCGCGCTCATCGCGAAGACGGCCGGCGTGGACCCGCTGCCCGCGTGGCGGCTGCTCGCCGCGCTGATGGCGCCGCTGTTCGTGCTCAACGCCGCGGCGTTCGCGTTCGAACTCGGCGGCTCGACCGCCGCGGCCGTGGGCGCGTGGGCGCTGCTGCTCACCTACGGCGGCTCGCTCGCCGCGCCGTACCTGCGCGAGGCGGTGTTCGCGACCAAGCTCGCCGACCAGCTCGCGCTCGCCACCGCCACCGCGGTGCTCGCCGACCTGCGCCTCCGCAGCGCGTCCTCGCGCGCGGCCGCGATCTCGCTCGCGCTCGGCGCCGTCGCCGCGCACGTGTTCGCGTCGCTGCAGTTCGCGGTCGTGTTCGGCTCGCTGTGGGTGGGCGTGCTCGTCCGCGACCGCGGGCTTTCGCGCGAGGCGAAGCGGCTGTTCGCGACCGCGCTCGCGCTCGGGCTCGCGTGCCTGCCGTACCTGCTGTGGCGCGCGCGGCTCTCGTACGCGCCCAACAACGTCATCCACACCGAGCCGCAGGGGCTGCTCACGCTCTGGGACGGCGCCACGATCGTCTCGTACGGCGTGCTCTGGGACTGGCTCGGCACCGCGTGGCTGCTGTTCCCGCTGTCGTGGTGGGTGTGGACGAAGGCGTCCCGCCGCACGCCGGTGCTCTACCTGCTCACGACCTCGCTCGCGTGCGCGTCGCTCATGTTCTGCCCGCCGGTCGTGGCGATCCTGCGCCCGAAGCTCGGCTACCTCACGATGCGCTTCGTGTGGCTGCTGCCGCTCGCCGGTGCGCTCGCGTTCGCGGTGACCGAGTCGTGGAAGGCGCTGCGTGCGGGGCCGGCGCTTTCGCGCGTGCGTGGCGGCGTGGCGCTCGCGGGCGTCGTGTTCCTCGTGCACCTGCCGCTGCTCGACGCGGTGCACGTGCTGAGCCGCCCGCAGGACGTGCTCGCGGCGCAGGCGAAGACGAGCGTCGAGCGCTGGAAGGACGCGCTCGCGTGGATGGACCGCGAACTGCCGAAGGGCAGCGTCGTGCTGTCGGACCCGGCGACGTCGTACTCGATCCCGATGATGACGCGGCACTGGGTCGCGACGCTCGTGGACCAGCACAGCTCGCCGAACGATTCGCTCGGGCTCGCGCGCATCCTCGACGCGCGCGACGCGCTCGATCCGTATGCGACGTGGGAGCGCACGCGCGAGGTGACCCGGCGCTGGGGCGTCACCGCGATCGCGCTCAACGACCGCTTCGCCGAGACTCCGCGCCTCGACTACTGGGCGCCCTCTCGCGGCTGGTACACGCTCGCCCGCGCGCGCTTCGACGCGCACCCGGAAGCGTTCGAGCGCGTGTACGACTCGGGCGACTTCGTCGTGTACGCGATCCGGACCGCCGCGCTCGACACGCTCGCGGCCGCGCCCACGCCGCGGCCGTTCGTGCGCCCGTACGATCCCGCGCGCGACACGCTCGCGGCGGCGATGGGCGCGGACCTGCCCGAACTCGCGGGCGCGCACGTCGAGCCCGCCGTGGTGCGCGCGGGCGACTCCGTCACCGTGACGCTCGACTGGCGCGCACCGCGCGCGCTGCCGGCGGGCTCGTACCTCGTGGCGGTGCGCGTCGACCGCGACATGCCCGCGGACTTCTCGGCCCCCGAGTGGATCGAGAAGCCCGCTCGCAAGCTCTACGAGATCTCGCACGGCCGGCTCTACCGCTTCCGTCGCGACCACCTGCCCGTCAACGGCGCCTACGGCCCCGACCTCTGGCGGCCCGGCGAGGTCGTGCGCGAGAGCGCCGTGCTGAACCTGCCGCGCGACCTCGCGCCCGGCGAGTGGCGCGTCGAGGTGCGCATGCTGCGCCAGCCGCACTACCCGAACTACCGGCTCTCCGACATCTTCTTCCATCGCGACTACTACAGCGGCGTGAAGGTGAGTACGCTGCGCGTCGAAGCTCCGTCCACTCCCGAGCGAGGGCTCTGAGCATGTGCGGCATCAACGGCGTCTTCCACTACCGTTCCGGTGAGCCCGACCGCGAGCTCGTGCGCCGCCAGGCCATGGCGCAGCGCCATCGCGGGCCCGACGACTGGGACGTGTGGTGCGAAGGCCCGGTCGCGCTCGCGCAGCGGCGGCTGTCCATCGTCGAACTCTCCGCGGCCGGCCACCAGCCGATGCCGAACGAGGACCGCAGCGTCTGGGTGACGTTCAACGGCGAGCTGTACAACTGGCCCGAGATCAAGCCGCAGCTCGTCGCGCGCGGGCACACGCTGCGCGGCAACTCGGACACCGAGATGCTGCTGCACCTGTGGGAGGAGAAGGGGCCGGCCCTGCTGCAGGACCTGCGCGGCATGTTCGCGTTCGCGCTCTACGACAAGACCCAGCGCCGGCTGCTGCTCGCACGCGACCGGCTCGGCAAGAAGCCGCTCTTCTATCACGACGACGGGAAGCGCATCGTGTTCGCGAGCGAGCTCAAGTCGCTCGTGATCGACCCTTCCGTGCCGCGCGAAGTCGATCCGCAGAGCATCTCGGACTTCCTCACGTACCAGTACGTGCCGAGCCCGCAGAGCATCCTGCGCGGCGTGCGCAAGCTGCCGCCCGCGCACTGCCTGATCGCGGACGAGAAGGGCGTGCGGGTCGAGCGTTACTGGTCGCTGCCGGTCGAGGCCGACCCGCGCATCGGCCCGGACGAGGCGATCGCGCGGCTGCGCGAACTGCTCGCCGAGTCCGTGCGCATCCGCCTCATGTCGGACGTGCCGCTCGGCGCGTTCCTCTCCGGCGGCATCGATTCGAGCGTCGTCGTGGCGCTCATGGCCGCGGCGAGCAGCGCGCCCGTGAAGACGTTCTCGATCGGCTTCGAGGACCAGGACTTCTCCGAGCTCGCTCATGCGGGCAAGGTCGCGCGGCACCTCGGCACCGAGCACCGCGAACTCGTCGTGCGCCCGCGCGCGCTCGAACTCATGCCGCGTCTCGTGTGGGGCATGGACGAGCCGTTCTCGGACGCCTCGATGATCCCGACCTTCCACGTCGCGGAGATGGCGCGCCGGCACGTGACGGTCGCGCTGTCGGGCGACGGCGGCGACGAGGCGTTCGCGGGCTACGTCACCTATCCGTGGGCGCGCCGCTACGCGAAGCTCGACTTCGTGCCGCGTCCGCTGCGGCAGCTGCTCGCTTCGCCCTCGGCGCTGCTCGGACCCGACGACGCGCTCGGCCGCAAGCTGCACCGCATGGGACTCTCGGTCGTGGACCGCCACCTCGAGGCCATGTCGCACTTCCCGCCGCGCGAGCGCCACGCGGTGCTCTCGGCCGCGCTGCGCGCGAGCACGGCGCGGCACGATCCGTACAAGGCCGCGCGCGCGGTGCACGCCCGGGCGAAGGCCGCGGTGGGGGACATCCCCGCGCTGCTCCACCTCGACGCGATGACCTACATGACGGACGACGTGCTCGTGAAGGTGGACCGCACGTCCATGCTCAACTCGCTCGAGGTGCGCGCTCCGCTGCTCGACCACGTCGTGCTCGAGTACGTCGCGAAGCTGCCGTTCGACCTCAAGCTGCGCGGGGACGTCACCAAGTGGGCGCTCAAGGAGACCGCGCGCACGCTGCTGCCGCCGGACATCCTCGCGCGCGGCAAGCAGGGCTTCGGCGTGCCGCTCGAACGCTGGTTCGGGAACGACTTCGGGCGCCTCGCGCGCGAGGTGCTGCTCGACAAGCGTGCGCGCGACCGCGGTTGGCTCGATCCCGCCGGAGTGGAACGCGTCCTGAAGGGCGAGGGCGCTCGCGACGACAAGCGCGCCCGCCAGGTGTTCACGCTCGTGTGCCTCGAGCTCTGGGCGCAGACCTGGCTCGACCGCCCGCGCGAGTCGCTCGCCGAGCCGGTGGACGGCCCGCTGCCGCTGCACGAGGCCGTGGCCGCGACCGCGAAGGGCTGATTCGTGCACGTCGCGATCCTCATCGGGCACTTCCCGCCGGGCAGCTTCGGCGGGGCCGAGATCCAGGCCGAGGGCTGGGCGAAGCGCCTGTCCGACCGCCATCGCGTGACCGTGATCACGCGCCGCGATCCCGCCGACCAGCCCGAGCGCGAGGAACGCGACGGCTTCACGGTCGTGCGCCTGCCCGTCTCGCGCGTGCCACTCTGGCGCACGTTCGCGGACGTCGCCGCGATCGAAGCGGCCGTGCGCGCCTTGCGCCCGAAGCCCGACGTGCTGCTGTGCTTCCAGACGTTCGTCTCCGGGCTCGCCGGCGTGCGCGCCGGGCGTGCGCTCGGGATTCCGGCGATGGTCTGGATCCGCGGCGAGGCCGAGTACCGTCTCGGCGATTCGCGCGTGCACGGCTTCGTGAGCCCGCGCGTGTGGAGCGGCGCGAGCGCGGTGCTCGTGCAGAGCGAGCAGAACCGCGTGGACCTGCTGCACGAACTCGAGCGGCATGCGCCCGGGCGGCTCGCGGCGCTGCGCGAGAAGCTCGGCGTGATCGGCAACGGGCTCGACCTTCCCGAAGGCCCGCTCGGCGCGGGCACGCGCGTGACGAGCGTCGGGCGGCTGATCGCGGACAAGGGCATGGACGTCGTGATCGACGCCGCCCGCGTGGCCGGGTTGCCGCTCACGATCGCGGGCGACGGCCCCGAGCGCGCCGCGCTCGAGGCGCGCGCCGCGGGCCACGACGTGCGCTTCGCGGGCTTCGTCTCGCGCGCGGCGCTCGACGGCCTGATGCGCGACACGAGCGTCGCCGTGCTCGCCGCACGGCGCGGCGAAGGCCTGCCGAACGTGCTGCTCGAGGCGATGGCGTACGGCCGCCCCGTGGTGGCGACGCCGTGCGCGGGCACGCGCGACCTGCTCGTGGACGGCGTCAACGGGCTCGTGATCGCGCCCGACGACCGCGTTGCTCTGGCCGCGGCGCTGAAGCGCCTCGCGGCCGATCCGGCGCTCGCCGCGCGGCTCGGCGCGCAGGCGCGCCGGACCGCGGAGCGATTCGCGTGGGACGCGGTGCGCCCGGCGCTCGAAGCGGCGCTCGAGAAGGCCGCCGGGCGGGGGAGCGCGCGGTGACGCGAGCGCTGCGCGTCTGCTTCCACGCGCCGTTGCTCTGGCCGCTCTGGAGCGATGGCCGCGTCGCGTTCACGGGCGGTGCCGAGGTGCAGCAGGCGCGGCTCGCGCGCGGCCTCGCCGCCCGCGGCGTCGAGATGACCGTCGTGAGCTGCGACTACGGCCAGCCCTCGCCGGTCACCGCGCACGGCGTGCGCGTGCTCAAGAGCTACCGACTGGGCGACGGCCTGCCGGTGCTGCGCTTCTTCCATCCGCGTCTCAGCCGCACGATGGCGGCGCTGCTCGCCGCCGACGCCGACGTCTACTACGTGCGCGGCGCCTCTCTCGAGGCGGGCACCGCGTACGAGGCGGCACGGCTCAAGGGCCGCGCGTTCGTCTTCGGGGCCGCGCACGACCACGACGCGCTCGCGTCGCTGCCCCTGCTCGGCAACCCGCGCGACCGCGCGTGGTACCGCCGTGCGCTCCGGGGTGCGCGCGCCGTGGTGGCGCAGACCGACGCCCAGCGCGATTCGTTCCGGCGCGAGTTCGCGGTCGAATCCACGGTGGTGCGCAACCTCGTCGAAGTGCCCGAGCACTCGGCGGACGCGGCCGCGAACGCCGCGGTGGTGTGGCTCGCGACCTACAAGGCGTCCAAGCGTCCGGACTGGTTCCTCGATCTCGCGCGGGCGCTGCCGGAACGCCGCTTCGTCATGTGCGGCATCGTGCCGATCCCGCCCGAGACGACCACGTGGTGGGAGCGGGCGGAATCGGCCGCGCGCGAACTGCCGAATCTCGAAGTGCGCGGCTACCTCGACCAGGAACGCGTCGGCGAGCTGTACCGCTCGGCCGGGCTGTTCGTGCACACGTCGCCGGCGGAAGGCTTCCCGAACACCGTGCTCGAAGCCTGGGCGCACGGCGTGCCCACGGTGTCGTGCGTGGACCCTGACGGCGTCGTGGCACGCGAGGGGTTGGGCGAGGTCGTCGCGGACCCGGCCGCGCTCGCGGCAGCCGTGGAGCGCTGGATGAGCGCGCCCGCGCGCCGTGCCGAGGCCGGCGGCCGCGCCCGTGCGTACGCCCTGCGCGCGCACGCCCCGGAGGCCGTGCTCGCGCAGCTCGAGGACGTGTTCCGCCGCGCCGCGGGGCGCTGAGCGGAAGCATTCCGACGAGCGTCGGGCACGGGCCGGACGAGCGCGCCGATCCACACGGCCGAAGCGGCCGCCCTCGTGCTATGGTGCGCGCCCGGTTTTTCCCATCCGTCCCGACCCGGGGCGGCCGCACTCCATCCGCGGGACGGGACGAGCCCGACGCGCGCCCTTCGAGAATCGGCCCGCATCGCGTGCCCGTGACCGTCATCGAAGACCGGACCATCCGCGCCGCTGGGACACCCTCGCTCCCGCGCGTCCCTCGTCCGCACCTTTCCGGAGTACCCGCCTCATGTCCCGTCGCCTGCTCCAGACGATCGCCGCGATCGTGGTGTTCCTCGCTGCGATCGGCTTCTACAAGTTCAACCAGATCCAGGGCGCCATCGCGCAGGGCAAGGCCTTCAAGATGCCGCCCGAGGCCGTCACGACCGCGGTCGCGCGCACGGTGGACTGGCCGGCCACGCTCGAGTCCGTCGGCAGCGTCGCGCCCGTGCAGGGCGTCGTGCTGAGCGCGGACCTTCCCGGCATCGTCGAGTCCATCTCGTTCGAATCCGGCGCGCGCGTGAAGGCGGGGCAGGTGCTCGTCACGCTCGATGCGCGGCAGGAGCGCGCGCAGCTCGCGGGCGCCGAGGCGCAGCTGCAGCTCGCGAAGGCGCAGCTCGAGCGCTCGAAGAAGCTGCTCGAGACGCAGAACATCGCGCAGGCCGACTTCGACGTCGTCGCGGCACAGTTCCAGATCGCCGAGGCCGCCGTCGGCCAGTCGCGCGCGCTGCTCGAGCGCAAGACCATCCGCGCGCCCTTCGCGGGCGTGACCGGCATCCGCCAGGTCAACGTCGGGCAGTTCCTGAGCGGAGGCGACCCGGTCGTGCCGCTGCAGTCGCTCGATCCCGTCTACGTGAACTTCGCCGTCCCGCAGCAGGAACTCGGCACCGTGCACGTCGGCTCGGTCGTCGAGGTCACGGCCGACACCGCGAAGGCCGTGCGCTACAAGGGCCGCGTCACCGCGGTCAACGCGATCGTGGACGAGTCCACGCGCAACGTGCAGGTGCAGGCGACGCTGCCGAACCCGCGCGCGCTCCTGCGTCCGGGCATGTTCGTGGACGTGCACCTCGCCCTCGGCGGCACGCGCGGCCTGCTCGCCGTGCCGACGTCGGCGGTGAACTACGCGCCGTACGGCAACTCGGTCTTCGTGGTCGGCGACCAGAAGGGCCCGGACGGCAAGACGTTCAAGGGCGTGAAGCAGCAGTTCGTGGTCCTCGGCGGCCAGCGCGGCGACCAGGTCGCGGTGCTCAAGGGGCTCAAGGACGGCGACGAGGTCGTCAGCTCGGGCGTGTTCAAGCTGCGCAGCGGCGCGGCGGTCGTCGTGAACAACGCGGTCACGCCGGGCAACAGCGCCGACCCCAAGCCGGAAGAGAACTGACCGCATGAAGCTCACCGACCTCTTCATCCGCCGGCCGGTCCTCGCGATCGTCGTCAACCTCGTCATCCTCATCGCGGGCCTGCAGGCCGTGCGCTCGCTCAGCGTGCGGCAGTACCCGCGCTCCGACGTGGCCGTCGTCACGGTCACCACGGCGTACGTGGGCGCGAACGCCGACCTCGTGCGCGGCTTCATCACCTCGCCGCTCGAGCGCGTGATCGCCAGCGCCGACGGCATCGACTACATCGAGTCGTCGAGCGCGCAGGGCGTCAGCACGATCACCGTGCACCTGAAGCTCAACTACGACACGAACGCCGCGCTCACGCAGGTGCAGGCGAAGGTCGCGCAGGTGCGCAACGACCTGCCGCCCGAGGCGCAGGCGCCGATCATCGCCGTGCAGACGGCGGACTCGCAGTTCGCTTCCATGTACCTCGGCTTCGCGTCCACGGACCTCGACCGCAACCAGATCACGGACTACCTCACGCGCGTCGTGCAGCCGCGCCTGTCCGCGATCAGCGGCGTGCAGCGCGCCGACATCCTCGGCGGCCGCACGTTCGCGATGCGCATCTGGCTCAAGCCCGACCGGCTCGCCGCCCGCGGCCTCGCGCCGTCGGCGGTCTGGACCGCGCTCGCGCAGAACAACTACCTGTCCGCGCTCGGCCGCACCAAGGGGGCGATGGTGTCCGTGAACCTCGTGGCGAACACCGACCTCAAGACGCCCGAGGACTTCAAGCGGATGGTGATCAAGCAGCAGGGCTCGGACGTCGTGCGGCTCGGCGACGTCGCCGACGTCGTGCTGGGCGCCGAGGACTACGACACCGACGTGCGCTTCAACGGCGAGGCCGCGACGTTCATGGGCATCTGGGTGCTGCCCACGGCGAACTCGCTCGAGGTGATCAAGGAAGTGCGCGCGGCGATGAAGGAGATCGACGCGCAGCTGCCCGTGGGCATGAAGTCGGGCATCCCGTACGACTCGACCGTGTACATCCAGAGCGCCATCGACGAAGTGCTGAAGACGCTCGTCGAGACGCTGCTCATCGTCGTGCTCGTCATCTTCTTCTTCCTCGGCTCGGTGCGCTCGCTGATCATCCCGGTCGTGGCGATCCCGATCTCGCTCGTCGGCGCGTTCTTCCTCATGCTCGTCGCGGGCTTCACGATCAACCTGCTCACGCTGCTCGCGATCGTGCTGTCGGTGGGACTCGTCGTGGACGACGCGATCGTCATGGTCGAGAACATCGAGCGGCACGTGCACGAGGGGATGGCGCCCATACCCGCGGCCCTCGCGGCCGCGCGGGAGCTCGTGAGCCCGATCATCTCGATGACCATCACGCTGGCCGCCGTGTACACCCCGCTCGGCATCCAGGGTGGCCTCACGGGCTCGCTGTTCCGCGAGTTCGCGTTCACGCTCGCCGGTGCGGTGATCGTGTCCGGCATCGTGGCGCTCACGCTGTCGCCCATGATGGGCTCGCGGCTCATCCGCGAGGGCGACTCCGAGAAGGGCTTCGCGGGCTGGATCAACCACCGCTTCGAGGCGATCCGCGCGGACTACGTCAAGCGCATCTCCGGCGCGCTCGCGAACCGCGGCGCCGTGCTCACGGTGTGGGTCGTGTTCACGCTGCTCATGGTCCCGTTCTACCTGTTTTCGCAGCGCGAACTCGCGCCCGCCGAGGACCAGAGCGTCGTGTTCGGGATCGTGCAGGCCGCACCGAACGCCACGCTCGACCAGACGCGACTCTTCACGGCGCGCGTGCACGACGTCATGAAGTCCATGCCCGAGACGCGGAACATCTTCCAGATCACGTTCCCGAGCGGCGGCTTCGGCGGCGCGAACCTCGCGCCGTGGCACGAGCGCAAGCGCAGCGCCGCGCAGGTGAACATGGAGATGTCGGGCAAGCTCTCGCAGATCCCCGGCATCCGCCTCATCTCGGTCGTGCCCCCGGCGCTGCCGGGCGGCGGCAGCTTCCCCGTGGACTTCGTCATGGCGTCCACGGCGCCGCCGGAGGAACTCGCGCAGTTCGCAGGCCAGCTCATCCAGAAGGCCTACGCGAGCGGCGTGTTCATGTACGTGGACTCGGACCTCAAGTTCGACCAGCCGCAGACGGAAGTGGTCTTCGACCGCGACAAGGTGCGCTCGCTCGGCGTGGACATGCGCCGCGTGGGGCAGGACCTGTCGTCCATGCTCGGCGGCAACTTCGTCAACCGGTTCAGCATCCAGGGGCGCAGCTACAAGGTGATCCCGCAGGTCTCGCGGGCCGAGCGCCTCACGCCGGAGCAGCTGCAGAAGCTCTACGTGAGCGGCCCTGGCGACCAGCTCGTGCCGCTGGCGACGTTCGCGTCGCTCCAGACCACGACGCAGCCGCGCGACCTGAAGCGCTTCCAGCAGCTGAACGCGGTGCGCATCCAGGGCGTCATTCCGCCCGGGGTGCCGCTCGACAAGGCGCTCGGCGTGCTCGAGGCGGAGGCGAAGCGCATCCTGCCGCGCGGCTACACGATCGACTACGCGGGCGAGTCGCGGCAGCTGCGCACCGAGGGCGGCAAGTTCCTCGGCGTGTTCCTGCTCTCGGCGATCCTCATCTTCCTCGTGCTCGCCGCGCAGTTCGAGAGCTTCCGCGACCCGTTCGTGATCCTCGCGGGCTCGGCGCCGCTCGCGCTCTCGGGCGCCATGCTGTTCACGTTCCTCGGCTTCACGTCGCTCAACGTCTACAGCCAGGTCGGGCTCATCACGCTCGTCGGCCTGATCGCCAAGAACGGCATCCTGATCGTACAGTTCGCGAACGAGCTGCAGGAGAAGGGCCGCGACAAGGTGAACGCCGTCGTCGAGGCCGCCGGCACGCGGCTGCGCCCGATCCTCATGACCACCGCCGCGACGGTGTTCGGCCACCTGCCGCTCATCTTCGCGCACGGCCCGGGCGCCGGCGCGCGCAACAGCATCGGCATCACGCTCGTTTCCGGCATGATCATCGGCACGATCTTCACGCTGCTCGTCGTGCCCGCCGTGTACGTGCTGTTCGCCAAGGTCCGCATGCCGGTGGATGCGCGGATCGCGGCGGCCGAGGACGCCGAGGCCGAAGGGCAGGCGGAGCCGACTCCGGCCTGATTCCGGGGCGCAGCGAAACGCGAGAGGCCGCCGTGGGAGCACCCGCGGCGGCCTCTCCGCATTCCGGCGCGATCAGCCCTTCGGCGGCCCCAGCCAGCCCTCGCGCTCGAGGATCTCGCGCATGGGCGCCCAGCGGTAGCGTCCGAACAGGTGTTCGAGCTTCTCGACCACCGTGTGCAGGTTCACGTACGTGATGAAGCCGTCGAGCGGGTCGAGCGACATCCGGTGCGACTCCGGCGTGACCTCGCGCGGGTGCAGGTAGAGCACGAACGGGCGGCGGCGCAGGATGTAGTCGAGCCCGGCGCGGAAGACCGGCAGGGGCAGCGCGCGCAGGTAGAAGCCGCCGCCGACCGGGAAGCGCACCTTGAACACCTGCGCGGTCGCGACCGGGAACTCGACGAGGTCGGCGTGCGGGTCGTGCCGGGTGAGATCCACGGGCGAGGGCCGGTAGATCCAGCACGGTGCGCCCGGCGTGCCGTACATCTTCACCTTCATCGGGAAGATGCTCGAATCGTAGCGGTAGCCCTCGGCGCGCAGCACCTCGAGCGCCCACGGGTTCGTCTTGTCGATGCTGAAGGTCGGCGCGCGGAACCCGATCACGGGGAACTCGCCGAGCGCGCCGGTCACGACCTCGCGGAACTCGCGCAGTTCGTCGCGGAACGTCTCCGGCGTCGCGCGCCAGACCGGGCGGTGCGACATGCCGTGACAGGCCAGTTCGTGGCCCTCGTCCACCATGCGCCGGATGAGCGCGGGATGGTCACGCACGACGTCGCCGAGCACGAAGAACGTGCAGCGCAGACCGTGGCGCTTGAGCAGGTCGAGGATCGCCTCGGTGCCCTTCACGACGATGCTCTCGCGTCCGCGCGCTTCGTCGCTGACGCGGTTCACTTCGCTGTGGTGCCAGTCCTCGATGTCGAACGAGAACGAGGCGAGATGCGGAAACGGGTTGGGAGCGCTCATGTCCGGATCGTCAGGGCGGGGGAAGTCGGAACTGGTAGAGCCGGAAGCCGTCGCGGTCGTAGCGCTTCGTCACGGACTGCGGCAGCGCCGCTTCCAGCCGGGCCCACGGCGCGTCGCCGGGGGCGAAGTCGCCCGCACGATACAGCACGTACGCCTCGCTCACCCGGTGCAGGGCGCGCGCGGCGACCGCCGACTGCACGAGGTAGGCCTCGTCGGCGCGGGCCATCGCGACCGGCCCGTAGAGGTCGTCCGTGAGTTCGCGGCGCGCGGCGAGCTCCTCGGCCGGGAAGCCGGCGCGCTCGGTGTTGAAGATCGTGCCCGCGAGCATGCGGCGCTGGCCCAGCACGAGCACGAGGTCGCGCGAGCGGTGGTCGATCACCACCGCGTCGCGGTCCGTCGAGTCGCGCAGGAACGCGTACATCGCGCGTTCGCCGGACGCGGGGGCGAGCGCCTCGGCGCGCGTGCGCATGGGATCGAGCAGGTAGCCGCGCAGGAACAGCGCGGGCGGCACGAGGAAGACGAGCGCGAAGAGCGCCGCGAAGGCCGTCGCGCCGAGCTTCGCGCGCAGGCGGTCGAACGCGTCGAGCGCGACGCCGCCGCCCAGGAGCGCGAGCGCCGCCGAGATCTCCCAGACGAACTTGTGCTCGTTGCCCTCGGGCAGGTGCACGATGCACGCGAGCGCGACGAGGCCGCCGGTCCAGATCGCGAGCCACGCGGCGAGCGCACGCTTCTCGGCGAAGGCGCGGCGGACGCCCCCGAGCGCGAACGCGCCGGTGACGCCGCACGCGGTGAGGATCGTCCACGGCATCACCCAGCCGATCTGGATCACCTGGTGCTGCATGCCGGACTTCTTCGCGCTCCAGCCCGTGGCGATCGAGACGAGGTAGGGCAGCGCCACGGCGAAGCCCGCGACCGTCGCGGTCCAGAACGCGGCGAGACGTCCCGGCGCGGGCAGCCACGGCGCCTTCGGTCGCACCAGCAGCGCGAGCACGACCGCCCCGGTCGTCACGGGAATCACGCCGAGCGCGACGACGCTGTGCAGCAGCACGCCGCCCGCGCCGGCCGCGAACGCCACGACGAGCCAGCGCCACTGCCCGTCGCGCAGCCACCGCGCGAGCGCCCAGAAGTGCAGCAGGAGGTACAGGTACGCGCCGCCGAGCGGACCGCCGAGCGTGTACTTGTCCCAGAAGTTCACCATGTGCGAGAACGGTGCGTGCAGTTCGTACAGCACGTCCGTCGAGTCCCACTTCGAGTGCGCCGCGATGCGGCGGACTTCGTCGGGCCCGCGCACGTCGCCCGTGAGCGCGCGCAGCAGTCGCAGCGGCCACAGCAGCCAGGCGCCGGCGTTGAGCCCGAGTGTCAGCAGCAGCACCGCGCCGCGCGCCGCGCGTTCGCCGTCCCACAGCGCCCACGCCGCCTGCCACGCCGTGCTCACGAGCACGCCCATGGCGACGCCGTTGAACAGCACCATGAACACGAACGGGTCCTGCCCGCGCAGGCTCGTGAGCTGCGCGATGAACAGGTGGAAGATCCAGACGTAGTTGAGCTTCATGCCGATGAAACGCGGGTCCACGGGCGGCACGCCGTGCTGCGCGATCTCGGTCACGATCGCGCCGTGCACCCACGTGTCGGAGCGGATGCGGATCCACGGATTGAACGAGGGGCCGAGCAGCGCGAAGCAGACCGCGGCCGCGATGGCGATCCACGCCCAGCGCGTGACCGGAGCTTCCGTCTCCGTGTCGCCGTCGCGGCCGATCGTGCGGCCCTCGCCGCCCGCGAACAGCAGCCAGCCGCCCATGCCGACGAGGCGCGAGGCGGTCTGGAGGTCCTGCCCGGCGCGCAGCAGCGCCCAGGCGACGAGCGCGCTCACGAGCGGGGAGAGCAGCAGCCCGAGCGTCCAGCGCGTCGCGGTGCCCGCGCGTGGCACGAGCAGCCGCGCGACCGCCATGCCGGGGAACACGCCGAGCCAGACGTAGGCGCCGGCCTGGCCGAGCGGGCCGCCGGCTTTCAGCCCGGCGATGGCGAGCACGAACAGCGCGGCGAGCACCCAGACGCGCGGCGCGAGCTTCACCGCGAGGCGTCCTTGATCACCTTGGCCGGGACGCCGCCCACGACCGTGCCCGCGGGCACGTCGCGCGTGACCACCGCGCCGGCCGCGACCACCGCGCCTTCGCCGACCGTGACGCCCGGAAGCAGCAGGCAGCCCGCGCCGAGGTAGCAGCCGCGCTTGAGCACGACCGGCGCGACCGTGCCGTCACCGGCGCCGGCCTGCGTGCGGTCCATGCGCTTCGCGTCGTCGTGCACGATCACCGTGACGCGGAACGAGATCGTGACGTCGTCCTCGATCACGATCAGCTCCGGGAACTGGTCGTCGAGCCAGGTGTCGAGCCCGATGAAGCAGTGGTGCCCGACGGAGATGCCCATCCAGCGGTAGAGCTGGATGCGCATCTCCGGCGGGATCGTGCCGCGCGCGATCATGTGCAGCTGCTTCTGCAGGAACACGCGCCACAGCGGACGCGGCGCGATCGAGCGCTCGTAGTCGCGGCGCGCGACGCGCGCGGTGATCTTCGGTCCGGCCATCACAGCACCTCCGGGAACAGCTTCTTCGCGTGCTCGCCGAGCAATCCGGCGACCGGCACGGGGAGTTTCTTCCACATCCGCACGACGGCGTCGAGCGAGCCCTTCTGCGCCGCGAGCGTCGGGAACGTCTTCGCGGTGCCGAGCACGTACTGGTAGTGCAGCTGCACGGGCTCGGCGCCCCACTGGCGCTTGAAGGCGAACGTGCCCGAGTTCCACTGGCTGCGTCCGAAATCGAAGCGCTTCATGCCGAGCGCGAACGCGCGCTGCAGCGCCTCCCAGTAGAGCACCTGGTTCGGGCAGTGCGCGAAGAAGCGGCGCAGCGAGCTCGCCCACGGGTCGGTCATCGTGCCGGCGTGGCGCACGGTGAACATGACGCCCGCGGTCTCGTGCTCGCGCTCGATCGCGAGCAGCTCGGCGTCCTCGCCGAGCGCCGCGAGCGCGCCCTCGTAGTAACGCGCGTTGCGGATCGGCGAACCGAGGTCGCGCATGTTCTCGAGCAGCACGCGGTGGAACGTCGCGGCGTCGCGGTTCCACTTGCGCTCGAAGCCGGCCTTCTCGCCCTTGCGGATCTGGTTGCGCAGCTTCGCGTCGAACGCCTTCCACTGCGCCTCGGTGCTCTCGGCGAGGGTGAGGACCATGGTGACGTGCTCGCCGTTCGTCTCGAGTCCCGGCCACGCGGTCTTCTGGTCGCGCAGTTCGATCCACGTGAGCCGGCGCCGCGCGAGTGCCTCGCGCGCGGGCTCGAGGAGCGCGGCGGCGGTCGCCTCGTCGTCGGCGAGCAGCCCGCCCGGCGCCGAGAAGAGCTGCGGCGCGCGTCCGCCCTTTTCGAACAACGGCAGCACGCCGGTGACGCGTCCGGCGTCCTCGGCGAGCCACCAGCGCGCGGGCACGCCGTAGGCGCGCTCGGTCAGGTCCTTCCACGCGGTGAGCTGCCCGAAGTGCGAGAGCGCCGAGGCGCGCACGTACGCGTCCCAGCGCTCGCGGTCGGCGGGTTCCAGCAGGCGGACGGTGGGCATGGGGCTCAGGCGCGCGGTGTTCCGGAGGTCCCGGCCTCGTCGTCCGCGAACGCCCGTCCGAGCGCGGGGAACATCCGCACCACGCCGAGGGCGGCGAGCACGATCATCATGGGCTCGACCGGGATGCGGTAGCGCGTCTGCGTGAAGAACAGGGAGTACAGGAACGCGGTCGCGAGGACGAGAACGGCGAGCGCCCAGCGCTTGCGCGCCGGCGAGGCGCCGAACAGCAGGCCCACGATCGAGAACAGCAGCACGGGCACGAAGTAGACCGCTCCGAGCAGGAGCACCGGACCGCGGTTGTACTGGTTCTGCGTCTGGATGCGATCGGGCATGGCCTTGAAGAAGTGCACGAACTCGCCGGAAACGTCGTGCAGGTACGCGGCCGGCTGCTCGCGCAGGATGCGCAGTTCCTGCTTCACGAACGCGCCGGTCGCGAGCGGGGTGTAGGGGGTGCCCTTCGGCAGCTGGACCCGGCGGCCCTCGGCGAGCAGCGAGTCCGTGCGCGAGTAGTGCAGCACGTACTGGGCCTTCTGCATGAAGACGGCCTTGTTGCCGTAGGCGGCCTTGCGCCAGGCGACGTAGGGCCCCAGCACGACCAGCGCGGTCAGCACCGCCGCCGCCAGCGTGCCGAACAGGCGCCGGTTGCCGCGCACGCCCGCCACGAGCCAGCCGAAGAGCGCCAGGGCCGGCGCGATGGCGACCGGATCGGTGAGGTAGGCGAGCGACAGCGCCGCGCCCATGCCGGCGCCGTGGCGCGCGCTCGGCGCGTCGTTCGCGGCGATCGCCGCCGAAACCGCGACCATGAGCAGCGTGGCGTACAGCATGGTCGGATAGAGCATGCCGGTCGTGAACACGAGTGTCGGCGCGAACGCGAGCGCGACGCCGGTGATCGCGCCGGCGGCGCGGCCGCCGAGCCGCGTCGCGAGCCGCATGCCGAGCAGGCTCAGCGCGGCGGCGAGCCCGAGCTGGAGCATGCGCACGGCGAAGAAGTTGTGCCGGCCGCCGACGAGGAAGCCGAGGGCCATCTCGATCGGGAAGAGCGGCGCGCGCGGCGAACTGTCGCCGGGCGCGTGCCCCGCGAGGACGCGGAGCGCCGCCTCCTCGTACTCGGCGGTGTCGGCGAAGTAGAAGCGGTTGCCCATGCTGAGCACGAACGCGAAGCGCAGCACGAGCGCGAGCGTCACGAGCGCGAGCGGGCTGGTCAGCCGGCGCAGCGTCGTCGAGCCGTTCACGAGCGGCCCTCCCCGAGCGCGGGGCCGCGCGAGGCGGGCAGCGCCGAAAGCGCCAGCCCGACGAGCCCGGGCAGCAGCGTCGCGGTGAGGAACCAGAGCAGCGAGAACGCAGCGCCCGTCGCGGCGCCGGCGCCGAACTGCCCGAACAGCGCCGCGCTCACCTGCTCACGCAGCCCGAGGCCGCCGCACGCGATCGGGAGGTTGCCGAGCAGCGGGATCACCGGCAGCCCGAGCAGCAGCAGCGGCGAAGTGCCGGGCGCGAGGTCGCGCAGCAGCACCCACGCACCGGCGTAGCCGAACGCGTAGAACACGAGTCCGTACCCGAGGCTCGACGCGAACGCGGGCGAGGAGGCGAGCCCGTTGCTGCTCTCGCTCCAGCGCGCCACGGGCTTCGCGAGGAACGGGAACGCGCGCGCGACGGCCGCGAGAACCGGCGGGTGCGAGAGCAGCACCACGCCGAGCACCGTCACCGCGACGAGCGAAGCGAAGATCGCGAGCAGCGTGCCGCGCCACGCGGGCACGAGCACGAAGGCGGGCAGCGACATGAGCTCGAGCAGCACGACGTCCGTGACGCGGTCCCACACGACCGACGGCAGCGTGCGCGAGCGCGGCGCGTCGAGGTGCAGCACGCGCGCGAACTCCCCGACCCGGCCCGGCGTGAAGAGCCCGTAGAACGTGCCCACGAGCGTCAGGCAGTAGCTGCTCCACGTGCGCATCACGAGCCCGGCGCGCTGCAGCAGCACGGTCCAGCGCCGCGCGCGGCCCCAGTAGCCCGCGAGCGACAGCGACACGGCGAGCACGATCGTGAGCGGCCTGACGCGCGCGAAGGCCGCCACGGCGTCCGCGACGGGAACCTTGCGCACGAGCAGCGCGAGCAGGATCACGGACACGGTGAACTGCAGGAGCATGCCGGCGCCTTTCTTCACGCCCGCGCTCCGCCGGTCCGTACCCGCGCGAGCACCTGCGTCCAGGGCAGGGGCGAGCGGGTCGCGACGACTTCGAGCCGGCTCGAGACGAACTTCACCATGGAGCCGCGGCTCCAGTGCTGCACGTGCCCGTCGGTGTTGCCCCACGCGGACCAGTACTGCCCGCGCATCATGTTGAGGATGCGCCACAGCGGCTCGCGCGGCACGGTGACGAGCACGTGGCCGGACGACACCGAGGCGACGGCTTCGAGGGCCTTCGCGGGGTCGTCGAGGTGCTCGAACACCTCGCACGCCACCACGAGGTCCCATTTCCCGAGCTTCGCGGCGTCGTAGATCGAGCACACCTCGAAGTCGCGGTCGGGATGCGAGCGCTTCGCGATGTTGATGATCGCGGTCGAGAAGTCCGTGCCCAGCACGCGCGCCCCGGGGAAGAACTTCGCGAGCTTGTCGGTGACGTGCCCTTCGCCGCAGCCGACCTCGAGCACGGTCTCCGGCTTCGGGATCCCGGCGAGCATGCCGAACATGCCGCGGTCGAAGCCTTGCATGAGCCGGCGCACGACCGGATTGCCCGAGCCGTGCTTGTCGAAGCGGTTGCCGACGACGATGTCGTCTTCGAGAAGCGGTCCGCCGCTCACGAGGGCTCCTGTTCCTTGCGCGTGCGGCCGTAGCGCAGCACGCGCGAGTTCATGACGATCTCCTCGAGGATGCGCCGGTTCATCGCCGTGAGGTCGGCGAGGATCCCGAACGCGGCGAGCAGCGCCGCGATCATCGCGAGCACGCCGCCCACGATGACCGACTGCACGTGGCCGGTCTGGCCGGTCGTCGTGAAGTAGAGCCAGAAGAAGCGCACGAACAGCACGAGCGCGCCCGCGCCGAAGAGCGACGCGATCGTGAGGAAGAAGCGCAGCGGCTGGTAGAGCACGTAGACGCGGAACATCGTGCCGAGCGAACGCGTGATGTACGCGCGCATGCCCTTGAAGAGCCGGGACTCGCGCAGCATGCCGTTCGTGCGGATCGGCACCGCGGTCACGGTGATGTTCTTCTGGCTCGCCTGGATGATGGTCTCGAGCGTGTACGTGAAGTTCGTGAGCACGGTGAGCTTCATCGCCGCTTCGCGCGAGTACGCGCGGAAGCCCGACGTCGCGTCGGGCACGTCGCTGCCCGACAGCGTGCGCACCACGCCGCTGCCGAGCTTCTGCAGCGACTTCTTGAGCGGGGAGAAGTGCTCGATGTTGTCGATCGGCCGGGTGCCCACCACCATGTCCGCGCGGCGCTCGAGGATCGGCTGGATGAGCTTGCCGATGTCCTGCCCCTGGTACTGGTTGTCCGCGTCGGTGTTCACGATGATGTCGGCGCCCATCGCGAGCGCTTCGCGCAGTCCGGCCTCGAACCCGCGCGCGAGCCCGCGGCGCGAGGGGAACCGCACGACGCGGTGCACGCCGAGTTCGCGCGCGACTTCGCTGGTGCGGTCGGTGCTTCCGTCGTCGATGACGAGGTACTCGACCGTGGCGATGCCGGGAAGCGTGCGCGGCAGGTCCGCGAAGGTCGCGGGAAGCGACGCCTCTTCGTTCAGGCAGGGAATCTGGATGACGAGTTTCACGAGGGGAAGCTCCGGGCTTGCGGCTGTGGGCGCGGCTGCTCTCCCCGTGCGGAGCGGAGCGGGCGGGGACACGGGTCGTGGGGTGAGAGGTGGCCGGGTACGGCGCGATGCCGCGCGGCATTATGCGGCAACACGTTGGGGCTGGCCAGACGGGGCGCGGTCATGCGGTCCTCGCGGAGGCCGGGGCCGCCACCCGGGGCGGCACCGTCCAGGGCGTGGCGCGCTCGGGGGCGCGGTCGATCCAGTGCCGGTGCCAGAGCTCGAGCGTGAGCAGCGTCCAGAGTTCGCGGCCGCGATCGCGGCGCCCGGCGAGGTGGTCCTCGACGTAGCCGCGCAGCACGCCTTCCTGCACGTAGCCGCGGCCGAGCGCGGCGCTCGACAGCAGCGTGTCGGCGAGCAGTTCGCGCAGCTCGTTCCGGAACCACGGCGACAGCGGCACGGTGAAGCCCACCTTGGGCCGGTCCACGACTTCGGGCGGCAGCAGCTTCCGGGCGAGGCGCTTGAGCAGCACCTTGCCCTCGAGAGCGCGGATCTTGTGGCGGCTCGAGAGGTGGGTCGCCCAATCGATGAGCGGGTTGTCGAGTAGCGGCACGCGCGCCTCGATCGAGGCGGCCATGCTCATCTTGTCCATCTTCATGAGCAGGTCGTCCACGAGCCAGGTGCGCACGTCCACGTCGAGCATGCGGTCGTGCGCCTCGCGCGCCGGGGTCGCTGAAAGCGCGCGGCGGAACGGCGCGACGCCCGCGCCGGCGCGCTCGCGCAGCGCGGGGCCGAGCAGCGCGTCGCGCTCGCGGCCGGTGAAGCCCGCGAACCACGCGGCGAGGCGCTCGGCCTCGTCCCGGAAGCGTGCGCTCCGGCCGACGACCTGCAGCTTGCGGAATCGGAACGGCAGCTTGTCGATGCCGTGGTCGAGGAACAGGTCGCGCAGCGGGCCGGGCATGTGCGCGAGCGTGCGCGCCCACGGCTCGACGGCGTACTTCGGGTATCCCGCGAACAGTTCGTCCCCGCCCTCACCGGTGAGCACCACGGTCACGGTGCGGCGCGCGAACTGCGAGATGAGGAACGTCGGGATCGCGGCCGGTTCGGACACCGGCTCGTCCTGGTGCCAGACGAGCTGCGGCAGTTCGCGCGCGAGATCCGCGGCGCCGACGACGATCTCGTGATGGTCGGTGCGGCAGTGCTCGGCGACGCGGCGCGCGAACGGCAGCTCGCTGTAGGGGCCCGGCGCGTCGAAGCCGACCGAGAACGTCTGCACCGGGCGGTCCGAGATGCGGCTCATGAGCGCCACGACGAGCGAGGAGTCCACGCCGCCCGAGAGCAGCGCGCCGAGCGGCACGTCGCTCATGAGGTGCGAGCGGACGGAATCCTCGAGACGCTTTTCGACTTCGGCGAGCGCGTCCTCGTCCGAGGGGTCGTGCTTCGGGCCGTACTCGGCGTGCCACCAGCTCGCGAGCGTCTCACGGCCGCCTTCGAGCGTGAGCGAGTGCCCGGCGGGCAGCTTGAAGATGCCCTCGAACATCGTGGCCGGGGCCGCGACGTAGCGGAGCGTGAGGTGCTCGACGACGCTGTCGAGCCGCGGGGCGCGCGCGACGCCGGGGAACTCGAACAGCGACTTGATCTCGGAGGCGAAGGCGTACGTGCCGCCCGCGCCGCGCGTCCAGTAGACGGGTTTGATGCCGACGCGGTCGCGCGCCACGAACAGCCGGCGCCGCGGGCGGTCCCAGATCGCGAAGCCGAACATGCCGTTCAGGCGCTTCACGAAGTCCGGGCCCCACTCCTCGTAGGCGTGCACGAGCGTCTCGGTGTCCGAGTGCGTGCGGTAGCGGTGGCCCTTCGCCTCGAGCTGCGCGCGCAGCTCGGCGTGGTTGTAGATCTCGCCGTTGAACGAGATCCAGATGCTGCCGTCCTCGTTGCCCAGCGGCTGGTGCCCGCTCTCGACGTCCACGATCGCGAGGCGGCGGAAGGCCAGCCCCACGCCGGGCTCGAGGAAGAAGCCCTCGTCGTCCGGGCCGCGATGGCGGATGCGCGCGGCCGCGCCCTCGAGCCAGGCGCGCTCGGGGGCGGAGCCCTGCGGGTCGTACCACGCCGCGAAGCCGCACATCAGGCCGCCACCTTTCGGGGACCGCCCGTCGCGGACACGCTCATGCCGGGAAGGATGCTCACGACGCTCCGAATCGTTTGGCGACGAGGTGGGTGAGGTTGAGCCAGCCGTCGCGCCACTTCTGCAGCTTCACCTCGCCGATGCGCGCGCCGTAGGGAATGTGCGACTCGCCGAAGCGGCCCCCGCGCAGGATCGCCTCGAGCTTGATCTCCTGCGAC
>JACRIW010000116.1 GCA_016215625.1 Candidatus Eiseniibacteriota bacterium
ATGGCGCGCTCCACGGCGGCCGGGTCGTAGTGACTCATGGCGTGGCTCCTCCCAGAACCCGCCATGACTCTGCACCCGGCCGCCCTTCGTTGTGGCCACTTCACTTGCTCTCGGGAGCGGCCAGATCATCTGCTCCCTACACCGCCGCGCCGCCACGCGTGCCTCGCGGGCCTCTGTCCCCTATCCTGCGCGCCGCATGTTCACTCCCACCGACACGCCCTTCACGCGCTGGTTCGACGCGCTCGAGGCGCGCCACCTCGCGACGCTCACGTTTCCCGAGGTCCGCCGCGCGCTCGAGGCGCTGTCGGCGGTGTACGTGCAGCGCCGCGACCGTCTGCAGGCGGGCGCCGACCTCGAATCCGCGGGCAAGCGCGCGGCGTTCGCGCTCTTCTACGGGCCGCTGCACTTCCTCGTCGCCGACCACGTCGTGCGCGGACTCGACATTCCCGCGACCGCGCCCACGGGCGTGCTCGACCTCGGCTGCGGCACGGGCGTCGTGGGTCTCGCCGCCTCGCTCGCGTGTGGCGGCGTGCCGTTCGAGGGCGTGGACCGCAACCGCTGGGCGATCGGCGAGGCGCGCTGGAACGCGGAAGCCTTCGGCGTCCCCGCGAAGACACGCCCGGGCGACCTGTTGCGCGCGCGGCCCGCAGCCGGGAACACGCTCGTCACGCTCGGCTGGGCGGTCAACGAGCTCGACGACGACGAGCGCGACGCGCTCTCGGCGCGAGTCGAGGAGTGGCGCCGCGGCGGCGCGAGCGTGCTCGTCATCGAACCCATCGCCCGCCGCATGAGCCCGTGGTGGGACGAGTGGGCGGGCTTCTTCCGCGCGCTCGGCGGGCGTGCCGACGAGTGGAAGTTCACGCCGCGCCTGCCCGAGCGCCTCGCGCTCATGGACCGCGCCGCGGGGCTCGACCACCGCGAGCTCAAGGCGCGCACGCTCCACCTGCCGGCGCTGCCGCGCTGAGGCGCGCGGCGATCCGCCGCACGCGTTCCGCACTTTCTTCTTGCGCCACGCCTCAGGCGCGTGGTCTCGTGTGCGCACCGGGAGGGCGCGACGCCATCAGTCGCCCTCCCGCGTGCTTTTTCCGCACTTCGCCTCGACCGGGCGCACGCGCGGCGCGATGCCGCGCACGGAGCCGCATTCTTGCGCCACCACGGTCAGGCATTCCCGAACACGATTCCGACGTTCCCGAGCCGCGCTCACGCGAATCGGCGCCCGCGGCCGGTCCTGCGGCTGGGTTAGCGACCCGGCCACCGGCCGGAGCCCGGGCCTGGGCAGGGGGATCGCGTTCGCACGCGGTTCCCCACCGGCCGGATCTTCTCGGGCGTGCGGCGCTCCCTGCGCGGAGCGCCGCACCGCCCTCTCACTCGGGCGCGTCGAGCGCCTCGAGCGCTTCCATCGCCAGCGCGAGCGCGTGGAAGTCCTCGCGCCCCGCGGCGTCCATGAGGTCGAGGATGCGCGGCCGGATGCCGCGCTCGCCGCGGCGCGCGAGCAGCAGCGCCGAGTACGCGCGGTCGCTCGTCCCGCGCAGCAGGTGATCGTCGTCCACGAAGAACGTGCCGGGCTCGCCGAACAGGTCGCACAGTTCGGCGTCCTCGGGCGCGAGGGCGCGTGGCGTGAAGAAGCCGGCGAGCACCGCGTGCAGCATCGGCACGACGAACGGCGAATGGATGCGGGCGAGCACCTCGAGCGTCTCGGTGCGATTGCGCGGCACGGGATGCTCGAGCGCCCACTTCGCGGTCTCGGCGACGAAGCGCGCGGCGTCGTGCGTGACGAGGTGCGCGGCGCCGCCCGCGTGCAGCAACCAGCGCGCGGCGCCCGCCATCCCGACGGGCTCGGCGAGCACGCGCTCGATGGCGGCGCCCACGAGTTCGCCGCCGACGTGATCGTGCAGGTAGGGCTCGACCAGCCGGTCGAGCGGCAGGCCGACGTGCCACTCGGGCGCCGCCGCGCCCAGCACGCGCAGGCACGCGCACGTGCGCTCGAGCGGCCCGGGCACGAGCGCCTCGAGCGCGGCGATGCGTTCCTCGTGGCGGGCGCTCTCCCACAACCATTCCGGCGCGCCCGCGGGCAGCTGGGCCGCCTGAGCCGCGACGACGCGATCCCAGAGCCGCTCGCGACGGCGCGACTGCTCGGCACGCGCGGCCGCGACCTGGTCGGCGTCGCGCGCGGTGCGGAGCGCGTCCTCGCGCGGAGCGGGTTCGTCGCGATCGGGAGCCAGGAGGTCCTCCGGGAAAGCCGGGATGGTGAGAATGGTGCGGGCGGCGCTCCGCCGGGCGCCGGACCTTGCGCGGCAAGCGCGTCGCGCCCGGCGGGCGCGCAGACTTCCACGCCGCGGCCCCGCCGCTCAAGCGCAAAGTCGCGCCCGGCGGAAAATATCGCTTGCCCGGTTTCGGGCGACCGGCCGATACTCGTGGCGCTTCGGTTGTTGCAGTGCGCGTTCGCGTGTCTCGCCGCCGGAAGTTCCTTCGGCGGCTTTTTTCATGGGCGCCGGGGCAGCACCGAAGGGTCGGCCAATCGGGCCGGCGGCCATCCGAACGGATGGCATCGACAAACGGGGATTCGTCCCCATGCTTCAGGAGTGCTCCAGTGGCCAGTGGCAATGTGAAGTGGTTCAACGAGGCGAAGGGTTTCGGTTTCATCTCCCAGCAGGGCGGCGAGGACGTGTTCGTGCACTACTCGTCGATCTCCGGCGAAGGCTTCAAGACGCTCGCCGAAGGTGAAGCCGTCGAGTTCGACATCGTGCGCGGCCCGAAGGGCCTGCAGGCTTCGAACGTCCGCAAGGCCTGATCGCCCGCGGTACCGCTTCACGACGAAAGGGCGGCGCGCGAGCGCCGCCCTCGTCGTTTGCGCGAGGCGCACGGCCGGCCGCAGGCCGCGCACGCATCCGCCCTCTCGCGCCCGGGCACACCCGGCCAGCGGCCGGCCAGCGGCCGGGGCCCCCGCCGTTCCTAAATCAGCTGCCGCGCCCGGAAGCTCACCAGCCCGCGCGAAGCCACCACGACGTGGTCGAGCACACCGATCCCGACGAGGTCCCCCACCTCGACCAGGCGCCGCGTGATCGCGAGGTCCTCCTCGCTCGGTTCCGGATCGCCGCTCGGATGGTTGTGCACGAGCACCACGCTCGCCGCCGACTCGACGATCGCCGGCAGGAACACTTCACGCGGGTGCACGATGGAGGCGTTCAGGCTGCCGATCGAGATCACCTCCCGGCGCTGCATCTCGTGCCGGGCGTTGAGCAGCAGCACGACGAAGTGCTCGCGCCGCGCCGTGGCGAGGTCGCGCACGTGCGGCAGCACGTCGTCGGGGCCGCGGATCGCGGTCCCGGGCGCGGGGCGCTCCGCCGCGCGGCGCCCCAGTTCGAACGCCGCACACAGCGCCGACGCCCGCGCCGGCCCGATCCCGGCCAGGGCGAGCCAGCGCGTCAGCGGCCACTGCGCCAGTTCGGCGGGCGCGCGCCGCGCGAGCGCCCGCCCGAGCCGCAGGGCGCTGCGTCCCGCCACGCCCGAGCCGAGCACGAGCGCGTACAGTTCGGCGTCGGCGAGCGCGCCCACCCCGCGGTGGCGGAGTTTCTCGCGCGGCCGGGCGCCGGCGGGGCCGGGCCCGGGCGGGTCCTCGAAGTCCGGCGCCGGGGGCATGGCGCCCTCCGGCGGCGGGGCGTGCGTCAGGGATGTGGACGAATCGTCCAGCGGCGAGACGGTGGCGGCGAGACGGGACATGCGGCGCTCCGCCGGGGGCGAGTGTTGTGGCTTTTCAGGAGCGGCCCCGCTCGGCGATAATGTTCCGCCAGTTCACGACCCCGGTTGCCCCGTTCGGGGCGCGCCGCGCCGGTGGAATCGCTGGGTCGCTCCTCATCACCCCCGAGGTTTTCTGCATGCGTCGTGCCATCCGTGCTCTCACTCTCGCCGTGTTCGCGGTCGCGTTCGCCTGGGTCTCCGGCCACACCGAAGCGCAGGTCGTCCAGCGCATCAACGGCATCGGCATCGTCGACTACAGCCACAAGCCGACCTTCAAGGTGGGCGACTGGGTCCGCTACCGGATGTCCGGCGAAAGCGCGATGGGCATGCGCGACGACTACGAGCTGACGCTCGTGATCGCGGGCGAGGAAGAGTGGTGGGGCGAGGAGTGCTTCTGGGTCGAGACGTGGACCGACGCGAAGGGCCGCGCGCCCGAGACCGCGGCGACGCTCATGTCGTACGCGATCTTCGAGGACAGCGCCGCGATCCAGCACATGCAGTCCTACCAGCGGAAATCCATCAGCGGCGTGGACATGAACGGCCTGCCGATCGAGGAAATCACCCGCCCGGCCGCGAGCGCGCTCAAGACGCGTTCCGCGTACCAGCGTCCGCTCATGTGGAACGTGGACACGCTCGAGGCCGACACGGTGCAGACGCCGGCGGGGACGTTCCAGACGCGCAAGGTCTCGATCAAGCAGGGCACGGCGGTGACGTCGAACATGCCCGACAGCACGCTCTACACCGAGGTGCGCGAGAACCGCATGTCGTGGTTCACGCTCGACGTGCCCATCACGCACATCGCGCGCGAGGACGTCGAGAACACGATCTCCCGCCGCTCGTGGATGATCGGCCGGTCGGCCGAGGGTTCGCCGCTGCGGCTCAAGGAGCGCGGCACGGGCAGCGCGCGGCTGATCGGCATGGGCCACGGCATGAAGGCCCGCATGCTGGTGCCCGAGCGCCAGAAGTCGCTCGCGCAGTGGCGCGCGGAGGCGGCGAAGAAGCAGGCTGCGGCCGGCGCGCCGGCGCGCACGGGCGCGAAGCGCCGGTAGCGCCCTACTCGGACTCCTCGAAGAGTCCCTTCGCGAAGGCCTCGGCGTCGAACGGCTCCCAGTCGTCGAGGCCTTCGCCCAGTCCCACGAGGCTGACGGGCACGCCGAGCTGGTCGGCCACCGCCAGCACCGCGCCGCCGCGCGAAGTGCCGTCGAGCTTGGTCACCGCGAGGCTCGTGAGCGGCACGCACTTGCCGAACTCGCGCGCCTGCGACAGGCCGTTCAGGCCCTGCGTGCCGTCGAGCACGAGCAGCACGTGATGCGGCGCGCCGGGCAGGACCCGGCCGCAGACACGCTGCACCTTCTCGAGCTCGGCCATCAGGTTCTGCTTCGTGTGCAACCGGCCCGCGGTGTCCACGAGCACGACGTCGAAGCCACGTGATCGGGCGGCGCTCACGCCGTCGTGCACGACGGCTGCGGGATCGGAGCCGTCCTTCGCGCGCAGGATCTCGACGCCGGCGCGTGCCGCCCACACGACGAGCTGCTCGGACGCCGCGGCGCGGAACGTGTCCGCCGCGACCAGCAGCGTGCGCTTGCCCTCGCGCGCGAAGCGCGAGGCGAGCTTGCCCGCGAACGTGGTCTTGCCGGCGCCGTTCACGCCGACGATCAGCGCCACCCAGGGGCCCTCGTGAGCGGCGGGCGGGCCGAAGCGCGTGGGCTCGCGATCGCCCCGCATCATGTCGGCGGCGGACTTCTCGAGCGCGCCGCGCAGGTCGAGGTCGCGCTCCGCGCCCATGCGCTTCTTCGCGCGGGCGATCAGGCGGTCGGCGGTGTCGGGGCCGACGTCGGCCTTGAGCAGCGCCTCCTCGAGCAGTTCCACCGTCGCCGCGTCGACCGGGCCCGTCAGGCGCAGCGCCGCGCCGAGCCCGCCGACGATGGCGTCGCGCGTGCGCTTGAGTCCGTCCTTGAACTTGTTCCAGAGGTTCATGCGTTCACGTGACACGGCGCGCGACGGTGGTCCGCCGCGCGCCGGCCCGGAAGAGTGTGGGTGCGGCTCAGCCGATCGCGGCCGTGATGGCCTCGCGGCGCGATTCGTGGCTCACGTCCACGCCGTCGAGGTTCACCGACACGAGCTTCGAGACGCCCAGCTCCTGCATGGTGACGCCGTAGATGCAGCCGGCGGCTTCCATGGTCTTCTTGTTGTGCGTGATCACCACGAACTGCGTGCGGTCGCCGAAGCGGCGCAGCATGTTCAGGAAGCGATCCACGTTCGCGTCGTCGAGCGGCGCGTCCACTTCGTCCAGCAGGCAGAACGGCGACGGCTTCACGAGGTAGATCGCGAACAGCAGGGCGATCGCCGTGAGCGAGCGCTCGCCGCTCGACATGAGCGTGATGCTCTGGAGGTGCTTGCCGCGCGGCTTCGCGACGATCTCGACTTCGCACTCCATCGGATCCTCGCCCGTCATGCGCAGCTCGCAGTCGCCGCCTTCGAACAGCGTCTTGAAGATGTCCTTGAAGTTCTCGTGCACCTTCGCGAACGTCTCCGAGAACATCTGGCTCGCCGTCACGTTGATCTTCTCGATCGCCTCGAGCAGCTGCGCCTTGGCCTTGTGCAGGTCCTCGCGCTGCTGGGTGAGGAACGTGAAGCGCTCCTTCTTCTTCGCGTACTCCTCGAGCGCGAGCAGGTTCACCGGCCCGATCGCGCGCAGCTTCGTGCGCGCCTCCTCGAGCTGCCTCGGCGCCGTCTCGGCGTCGACGCCCTCGGGCAGCGGCTGCGGCTGCCACTGCTCGGGATCGATCTCGTACTCGGTGCGGAGCCGTTCGAACGTGCGGTCGAGGTCGGCGCGCGCCTGGACGCGGTCGAGCTCGAGCATGTGCAACCGCTCGCCGAGTTCGGTCACCTCGAAGCGGCGCTGGCGGGCGGCGTCCTCTCCCGCCTGCACCTGCTCCTTGAGGCCGATGTGCACCTTCTGCAGTTCGAGCACGCGCTCGCGCTGCGAGCCCTCGGACTCGAGCAGGCCCGTCAGGCCCGCGGAGAGTCCCGCGACCTCGGCCTCGATCTCGGCGATGCGGCCCGAGTGCTGCGACGCCTCTTCCTCGCGGTGCTTGATCGCGCTCTCGAGCTCGCGCACGGTCTGCTCGGCGCGCGCCCAGGTGGTCTCCCACTCGCTCGCCTCGCGCGAGTAGCGCAGCAGCGCCTCACGCGACGCCTGTGCCTTCGCGGCGGCCTCGTCGCGCGCCATTTCCTTGGCCTTCACCTCGATGTCGGCCTCGGCGAGCTGCGCGCGCACCGCGTCGAGCTCGCTCTGGAACGACGCCAGCTCGGCCTCGGCCTCGGCGAGCGAACGCGCGAGCGCCTCGAGTTCGATGTCGTGCGTCTCCATCTCCTTGACGCGGTCCTCGGCGTCCTTGAGCGCGATGCCGCGCTCGCGGTCCACGCCGGAGAGTTCGCGCACCTGCGATTCGAGCGCGGTCTTCGTCTCGTCCAGCATCCAGCGCGCCTGGTCGCGCGTCTCGATCGCCAGCGCGCGCGCCTCGTCGAGCTGTTCGCGCTCGGTCGTGGCGCCCTCGATCGCGAGCGACAGATCGGCGAGCTTGCCCGACAGGTCGCGGATCTCCATCTCGCGGTGCAGCAGCCCGCCCGTGCTCTTGCCCGAGCCGGCGCGCACGCGGCCGCGCTCCCACACCTCGCCGTCGAGCGACACGAACCGCATGCCGCCCATGGACAGGTGTGCCAGTTCCGCGGCGACCTCGCGCGACTCGACCACGAACACCGTGCCGAGCAGGCGGTCCACCAGCGGGCGGAAGCGCTCGTCGCACTTCACGAGGTCCGACGCGCGTCCGAGCACGCCCGCGTGCTGCGGCCCGTCGATGCGCGGTGACGCCGTGAGCGCCGAGAGGTCCACGAGCGTGGCACGGCCGGACTCGAGCGAACGCAGGCGGCCGAGCGCGGGCTCGATCGCCTCGCGGTTCTCGACGAGCACGAACGCCGACGCCTCACCGAGCGACGCTTCGAGCGCGTCGAGGTACTCGGACGGCACCTCGAGCACGTCCGCGACGACGCCCAGCATGCCGGGAAGCGACGCCTCGGCCGCGAGCAGCGCCTTCACGCCCTCGGAGACGCCTTCGAAGTTCTTCTTCAGCTCGAGCAGCGTGCGCAGGCGCGAATCCGCCGCGGCCGCCTGCTGCTTGAGCTGGCTCAGCGCCGCTTCGGCCGCCGAAATGCGGTCGTTGGCGGCCGTGATGGCGTCCTCGCCCGCGGCCAGTTCGGCGCGCGCCGACTCGACCTCGGCTTCGAGCTGCGTGCGGCGCTCGGTGCCTTCGACGAGCGAGCGCTCGAGGAACGAGGCGCGCTCGAGCTGGTCGTTGCGGCGCAGCTCGGCGTCCGCGCGGCGCTCGCCGAGCGCGATCTGGCGCTCGCGGTAGCGCTCGCACAGGCCCTTCTTCTCGGCTTCCGTCGAGAACAGGTCGAGCGAGAGCTGCTTGTGCGTCGCGGCGTGCGCGCGCGTGGCGCGCAGGTCCTGCTCGAGCAGGTTCAGCGACGCTTCGTTCGTTTCGGAGTCGCCCTGCGCGGTCTCGCGCATTTCGCGCGCTTCGGCGAGGCGCTCCTGCGCTTCCTGTTCGCGGCCCTGCGTCTCGATCAGGCGCTCGCGCATGCGGGCGGCCTCGTCGGTGGCTTCCTCGGCCCGGCGCGTGAGCCCCGTGGCGCGTTCGCGCAGCAGTACGACCTGGTGCTCGGCCGCCACGCGCGCTTCCTCGCGGTCCTTGAGACCGCCCTGCGCCGTGGTCAGCTCGCGCTCGAGTTCGAGCAGCGCCAGCTTCTGGTCGTTGAGCTGAGCCTCGATCGTGTCGAGTTCGGTCGCGACACCCTCGCGGCGCACGGACTCTTCCTGCCACTCTTCCTTCGCCTTCGCCTCGCGCTCCTTGAGCTTCGTGATGAGGTCGGCGGTCAGCGCGAGATCGAGGTCGCGCACGTCGTCGCGCAGGCGCTGGTAGCGGCGGGCCTTGCCCACCTGGCGCGCCAGCGAGCGCAGCTCGCGCTCGATCTCGAACACGATGTCGTTGAGCCGGGTGAGGTCGCCCTCGGTCTGGTCGAGCTTGTTGAGGGCTTCCGTCTTCCGCTGCTTGTACTTCGTGATGCCCGACGCCTCCTCGAACAGGAACCGGCGATGGTTCGTGTTGTCCGAGAGGATGTTGTCGACCATCTGGCGCTCGATCACGGAGTAGGCGTGCGAGCCCATGCCCGTGTCGAAGAAGAGGTCCTTGATGTCCTTGAGGCGGCAGGGCGTCTTGTTGAGGAAGTACTCGCTCATGCCCGAGCGGAACACGCGCCGCGAGATGGTGACCTCGGAGAACTCCGTCGGCAGGATGCCGCGGTCGTTCTTGAACGTGAGGTGCACCTCGGCCATGCCGAGCGGCTTGCGCGTCGGGCAGCCGTTGAAGATCACGTCTTCCATCGAGTCGCCGCGCAGCTGCTTGGCGGACTGCTCGCCCAGCACCCAGCGGATCGCGTCGGAGACGTTGGTCTTGCCGCAGCCGTTCGGCCCGATGACGCCCGTGATGCCGTCGCCGAAGTTGAGCAGGGTCTTGTCGCAGAACGACTTGAATCCCTGGATTTCGAGCTTGTAGAGGAACATCCGTGCGCTCTCCACTGCATGATTGCGCGGGAGAGGGCCAGGCGGTGGGGACGGTGCTGCCCGGCGGCGCATGGAGCCGCCGCGGGGGTGGTCCCTCCGAATGGACCTCTCTCGAGCACGGCCCGCGGGGAGTCGTCCCGCGATAGGTGTCCGAGTTCCGAGACCTCGGTGCTGTATCGAACGATGCTGGTGCGCTGTCTCCGGGCGGAGTACCCGAAAGGCGTGAGGGGCCAAAGGCTTCCCGCCGCGGACCGCGGTCCGTTGCGTGTGGCGGGTGAAGCCGGCCGGGTGCCTCTCCGGGGAGTCCTGCCGGGGCGCACTTTACGGGCGCGCGAGGGGCCGGGTCAATGAATTCGACAGGGGAAAATCCGAGCGAAATCGCCCATTGACGCGGGGTTGGCGCGATTTCCCCGTCAGCTTCCCAACGGCCGGAGCAGGAACCGGAGCACCTTCACCCACGCGCTCCACTCCGCCCACTCGCCCACCGTTCCGGTGAGCGCGGCGGCCCGGTCGAGCAGGTCTTCCAGCAACGCGTCGTGGAGTGGCCGGAACACGAGCGGCCAGGTCACGAGGGCCGGACCGCGCACGTCCATGGCGATCGTGTGCACGAGTTCGCAACCGCCGGTGGTCTGCGGCAGCACTTCGAACGTGTGCGTGCCGTCGAAGCCGGCCGGCGCGAGGAACCGGAACGTGAGCTTGCGCCCGGGCTCGATCGCCGTGACCTCGTAGCGGATCGGGCCGTGCCCGCCGCGCGAGAGCGGCGCGAGCGGCACGCGGTCGAAGCGCAGGCGCGGCCACGAATCCGCAGGCCACAACAAATCGCCGCGGGCGCCGAGGCCGGCGACCAGCGCCCACACGTCCGTGGGCGAGGCCGCGAGCACACGGCGGTGCAGGTTGAGCACGCGCACGCTCAGGCCTCCGGCCCGAGCGGCGGGCCGCTCTCGCCCGTGGGCGGCATCACCACGAACGACGAAGGCACCCACTCGACCTCGGTGAACCCCGCGCGCACGGCCTCGGCGAGCACGACGTCGTCGTCGCGCACCTCGGGCCGCACGAGCAGCACGCGCGAGTCCACCAGCACGAGGTCCGCCCACCACCGCACGTTCTCGTCGTGCGCGCGGCAGGGCTCGAGGTCGGTGAGCACGCGCTTGGGCAGCCCGCCCGCGTCCCAAGCCTGCGCGAGGTCGGAGACGCACGTGAGCATGGCGTCGGAGGCGCCTTCGCCGAAGAGCGTCTCGTACGTCGCGAGCGGCCGGCTGCCGACGCCGTTCTCGAGCGGTGCGTCGAGATGCACGAAGATCAGTTCGCCCTGCTGCACGTCGGCGCCCTCCACCCCCGCGACGCACGAGGCGACCGCGAGCACGCCGCGGAAGCCGCGCTCGGCGTAGGCGGCGAGCGCGTGCGGGAGCCGCAGGCGCTCGATCATCGCCACCTGTTGCGCCACACCCGCGTGCTGCGCTTCGTACCAGCCGTAGCCCACGCGCAGCCCGTTCAGCGCGCGCGCTTCGTGCGACGTGGCGAGTGCGAGCATCTCGCCCCACTCGGCACGCATGAAGCCCACGCGCGGGAACAACCGGCCGAGCGCCGCGAGCGTCAGCGGGTGCAGCGGCACGAGCGTGAGCGGCCCGGCTTCGGTCGAGACGAGGCGCGGCCCGGCGCTCACGCGTTCCAGGCCTTGGCGAGCGCGGTGGCGGCGATGCCGACCTCGGACTCGCTCAGCGTGCGCGGGTCGAGCCGGACCTTGTTCGCCTTCACCGTGCCGATCACCGGTGGGCTCGCGGCGCGCGCGCGGCGCTCGAGTTCGGCGGCGGAGAGCTTCGGGTGGGTCACCTCGACGACCGGGCCGTGCAGCAGCGTGCGGGGCAGCGAACCGCCGCCGACTTCGCCGGCGCCCTTGCCGAGCTTCGTGCCGACGCCTTCGACGCGCGCGGCGATCTCGTGCGCCAGACGTTCGGCGCGCTCGGCGAGCGCGCGCTCGCTCACGTGCAGCGCGGCGAGCACGGGAATGTCCGTCTTCGCGCGCTCGGGGTCGGCGTAGAGCAGCAGCGTCGCCTCGAGCGCCGCGAGCGCGAGCTTGTCGGCGCGCATGGCGCGCGCGAAGGGGTCCTTGCGGATCTTCGCGAGCCACGCCTTGCCGCCCAGCACGAGCCCGGCCTGCGCCCCACCGAGCAGCTTGTCGCCCGAACACGTCACCACCGACGCGCCCGCCGCGAGCGATTCGCTCACGGTGGGCTCGTGCTCGAGCCCGAACTCGGCGAGATCCACGAGCGCGCCGCTGCCGAGATCCTCGATGAGTGGCAGCCGGTGCGCGCGAGCGAGCGTCGCGAGCTCGTTCAGCGATGGCCGCGCGGTGAAGCCCTCGATCCGGAAGTTGCTCGGGTGCACGCGCAGGATCGCGGCGACACCGTCGTGCCGCTCGAGCGCCTTCTTGTAGTCGCGCAGGTGCGTGCGATTGGTGGCCCCCACCTCGACCAGCGTGGCGCCGCTCTTCTCCATGATCTCGGGCACGCGGAACGCGCCGCCGATCTCGACCAGTTCACCGCGCGACACCAGCACCTTGCGCCCGGCAGCGAGGGCCGACAGCGCGAGCAGCACCGCGGCGGCGCCGTTGTTCACGACGGCGGCTGCTTCGGCCCCCGTGAGGCGCGCGAGCTGGCGCTCCACTCCGGCGCCGCGATCACCGCGCCGGCCGGTGCCGAGGTCGAACTCGAGCGACGAGTAGCCCGCGGCCACTTCCGCCACCGCGCGGCGCGCGGCCTCCGGCAACGGCGCACGGCCGAGGTTCGTGTGGAGCACGATGCCGGTCGCGTTGAGCACGCGCCGCAGCTGCGGCGTGGCGTCGCGCCAGGCGCGCGCGGCGGCCGCTTCGGCCAGCGCCTCCACCGCGGGCGCTGCACCCGTGCGGGACTTCGCGAGCACGGCGCGCGCCTCGGCGATCACGGCGCGCGCGGCGCCGACGGCGAACGTGCGCGGCAGGTCGCGGAGCACGGCGGCCAGCACTTCGTGCTGGAGCAGGGTTTCGACGGCGGGCAGGGCGCGCAACGAGCGCGATGCGGGCTTGGGCATGCGCGGCACGCTACCAGATGGGTTTGCCGCGGCGCACCCCGCCGAGGGGACGGGGCGCTGCTCGCGACGGGCCCACGCCGGGAGAGCCGGCGGCGCCGATCATGGGCGCGGCGCCGGGGAACGCGCTCCGGCGGCGGGTGCCGCACGGACACGACGTTCGGGGGGTGGCTCGCGGGGATTCGCGAACCCTGCCGGCGACCGCGCCACGGGGTGGTGCACCGGAGAAGCGTCGCAAGCGCGGTGCCGGGGCGGCCGCCTCCGCAACTGCGTGCGAATGCACGGAGCGGCCGCGAAACGTCGAGCCGCCGCTGGGCGTGTTGCCCCGCGGCGGCCCGGTCGATGGGTGGGACCGCGCAGCGCGGCGCTCAGCCTCCCAGGTAGGCGGCGCGCACTTCCGGGTTGGCCGCCAGCTTCGCGGCCTCGTCCTCGAGCACGACCTTGCCGGTCTCGAGCACGTACCCGCGCCGCGCGATGGACAGCGCCATGTGCGCGTTCTGTTCGACGAGCAGCACCGTCACACCGCGGCGGTTGATCTCGACGATGTTCCTGAAGATGTCGCGCACGAGCAGCGGCGCGATGCCGAGCGAGGGCTCGTCGAGCAGCACGACGCGCGGGCGCGACATGAGCGCGCGTGCGATCGCCAGCATCTGCTGCTCGCCGCCCGAGAGCGTGCCGGAGAGCTGCTTGCGGCGTTCGAGCAGCCTCGGGAACAGCTGGAACATCGCGTCGCGGTCCTTGCGGATCTCGCTCTTGTCCTTGCGGCGGTACGCGCCCAGTTCGAGGTTGTCCTCGACCGAGAGGTTCGCGAACACCATGCGGCCTTCGGGCGACTGGCTCAGCCCCAGCGCGACGATCTCGTGCGCGGGCACGCGCGTGATGTCGCGCCCCTCGAACATCACCCGTCCGCTCTTCGCGCTCACGAGCCCCGAGATCGTGCGCAGCAGGGTCGTCTTCCCCGCGCCGTTCGCGCCGATGAGCGTGACGATCTCGCCGGCCTCGGCGTGGAGGGACACGCCCTTCAGCGCGTGCACCGCGCCGTAGTAGACGTCCAGGTTCTCGACGGAGAGCTGGCTCATGCGTGCGCCGCCTCTTCGCCGAGGTAGGCCTCGATGACCTTGGGATTCGCGCGGATCTCCGCCGGGCTGCCCTCGGCGATCTTCACGCCGTAGTCGAGCACGGCGATGCGCTCGCAGATGCCCATGACGACCTTCATGTCGTGCTCGATGAGCAGGATCGTGAGCGAGAAGCGGCGGCGGATCTCGGTGATCAGCCGCATGAGCTCTTCGCTCTCCTGCGGGTTGAGGCCGGCCGCGGGTTCGTCGAGCAGCAGGAGCTTCGGCCCCCCGGCGAGGGCGCGCGCGATCTCGAGCCGGCGCTGCTGGCCGTACGCGAGCTCGGTCGCCATCGCGTCCGCGTGGCCGCCCAGCCCGAGCACGTCGAGCATCTCGCGCGAGCGCGCGCGCAGCGAGGCCTCGTCCTTCTCGAACGCGGGCGTCGAGAACAGCGCCGGGAACAGCCCCGCCTTACGGTGCTGGTGCGCGGCCACCGCGACGTTGTCGAGGCACGTGAGCCGCGGGAACAGCCGGATGTTCTGGAACGTGCGCGTCACGCCGCAGCACGCGATGCGATTCGCCTTCAGGCCGCTCACCTGGCGGCCCTCGAGCAGCACGCGGCCCTGCGTCGGCGCGTACACACCCGTGATCACGTTGAAGACCGTGGTCTTGCCGGCGCCGTTCGGGCCGATGAGCCCGACGAGTTCGCCCGCGCCGATCTGGAGATCGAAATCCGCGACGGCCTTGAGCCCGCCGAACTGCATCGTGACGTGGTCGAGGTGCAGCAGCGGCGCGCTCACGAGCGTCCCCCCTGCTTCTTGCCCGTCAGGAGCGCCCAAGACAGCTCGCGCGTGCCCATCAGGCCCTGCGGCCGCGTGATCATGAGGATGATCAGCATGAGCGCGTAGATCACCATGCGGTAGTCCTTCACCGCGCGCAGCGCCTCGGGCAGCAGCGTGAGGACGATCGCGGCGAGCACCGAACCGGTGATGCTGCCCATGCCGCCGAGCACGACCATCGCGATCACCTCGATGCTCTTGAGGAACGTGAACGTGCTCGGGTTCAGGTACGACAGGTAGTGCGCGAAGAGTCCGCCGGCCACGCCGGCGAAGAACGCGCCGAGCACGAACGCGGTGACCTTGTAGGCGGTCGTGTCCACGCCGAGCGCCTCGGCCGCGATCTCGTCGTCGCGGATCGCGAACAGCGCGCGGCCGTGCGTGCTGTTGGCGAGGTTCACCGCGAGCGCGATCACGATCGTCGCGACGAGGAACACCCAGAAGAAGTTCGCCCACTGCGGAATGCCGGGCAGTCCGCGCGCGCCGCCGACGGCGTCGATGTTCAGGATCAGCACGCGGATGATCTCGCCGAAGCCGAGCGTCACGATCGCGAGATAGTCGCCGCGCAGCCGCAGCGACGGCAGCCCGACGAGGTAGCCGAAGATCGCGGCGAGTCCGCCGCCCAGGAGCAGGCTCACGAGCAGGAGCGCGCCCTGCGCGACCGGCGCGCTCACGTGCGCGGCGACCATCGCGGCGGCGAGCTTCTGCCCCCACGTGACCGTGAACATCGCCGAACCGTACGCGCCCGCCGCCATGAAACCGGCGTGCCCGATCGAGAACTGGCCCGTGAAGCCGTTCACGAGGTTGAGCGACACCGCGAGCGTGATGTTGATGCCCACGAGGATGAGCACCTGGAAGTAGTACGGGTTCAGCACCGTGGGCAGGAAGCGGTTCAGCGCGAGCAGCGCGACGAGCGCGACGAGCGGAGTCAGGACGCGCTTCACGTCAGACCTTCTCCGTCACGGCCTTGCCGAAGATGCCGGCCGGGCGCACGAGCAGGATGACGATGAGCAGCACGAACGCGATCGCGTCGCGGTAGGTCGGCGACAGGTAGCCCGTCACCATGACCTCGGCGACGCCCATCACGAGTCCGCCGACGACGGCACCCGGGATGTTGCCGATGCCGCCGAGCACGGCGGCCACGAACGCCTTCAGGCCCGGCATGATGCCCATGTAGGGCTCGATCTTCGGGCTCTGCAGCGCCACGAGCACGCCCGCGGCCGCGGCGAGCGCCGAGCCGATCATGAACGTGATCGTGATGATGCGGTCCACCGAGATGCCCATGAGCGAGGCGGCCATGTGGTTGTGCGAGACGGCCTGCATGGCCTTGCCGGTGCGCGTGTGCAGCACGAACATGCGAAGCGCGAACATGAGCACGATCGAGACGACGAGCACGATGAGCTGCTGGTTGCTCACGGCGACGCCCGGCAGCAGCGCGATCGTCTTCTGCGGGATGAGCTGCGGGAAGAACTTCGGATCGGCGCCGAACACGAGCACGCCGCCGTTCTCGAGCAGCAGCGACACGCCGATCGCCGTGATGAGCGCGGAGAGCCGCGGCGACTTGCGCACGGGCTTGTAGGCGAGGCGCTCGATGAGCATGCCGATGAGCGCCGAGAGCAGCATGCTCGTGAGCAGCACGAGCAGCGCCTTCACCGGGCTCGGGTCCTGGGCGGCGTGGAACCAGCGCGAGGCGTACAGCCCCATGAAAGCGCCCAGCATGTAGATGTCGCCGTGCGCGAAGTTGATGAGGCGCAGGATGCCGTACACCATGGTGTAGCCGAGCGCGATCAGGGCGTACACGCTGCCCCACGTCACTCCGTTCACCAGCTGTTGCAGGAATGTGCTCATGCGTTCCGGAGAAACGCCGGCCGGGGGTCCCGGCCGGCGTTCGCGCGATCTCCTGCGTTACGGATGGATGGTCGTGTTGTAGACCTTCTTGCCGCCCTTGATCTCGATGACCACGGCGGGCTTCGACGCGTTGCGGTTCGCATCCAGCGTGATCGAGCCCGTCACGCCCGCGTAGTCGCGCGTCGCGGCGATCAGGTCGCGCAGGCGGTCGAGCGCGGCCTTGCGCTCGGGAGTGCCGGCCTTCGCCGAGCCGAGGCCCGCGAACACGGTCGGCTCTTCCGCCGCCATCTTCTGCATGGCCGCGAACAGCACGCGCGCCGCGTCGTACGCGAGGCCGCCGATGGCGTCCGGATCGGAGTTGTACTTGGCGTGGTACTTCGTGAGGAACGCCTGCAGGTTCGTGTCGGGCATGTCGAGCGCCCAGTGGTTCGAGTAGTACGCGCCGTTGATCGCGTCCTGCCCGATCTCGATGAGCTTCTCGGACTCCCAGCCGTCGCCGCCGAGCAGCGGCACCGTGAGGCCCTGCTGGCGCGCCGTGCGCGCGATGAGGCCGACCTCGGTGTAGTAGCCGGGAATGAAGATGGCGTCCGGGTTCTTCGACTTGATGGCCGTGAGCTGCGCGGAGAAGTCCTGGTCGCCGGCCGTGTACGCCTGCTCGACCACGATCGTGCCGCCGAGCTTCACGAACTCGTCCGTGAAGTACTGCGCGAGGCCGACCGAGTAGTCGCTCTTCACGTCCTTGAGGATCGCGACCTTCTTGAGCCCGAGGTTCTGCACGGCGAAGCGCGCCATGGTCAGGCCCTGGAAGTCGTCGAGGAAGCACATGCGGAAGATGCGGTCGCCGACCTGCGTCACCTTCGGGTTCGTGGACGACGGCGAGATCATCGGCACGCCGGCCGCCTGGCAGATGGGCGCGGCCGCGAGCGAGCGCGACGACGCGACTTCGCCGAGCAGCGCGACGACCTGGTCCTGGTTGATGAGCTTCTGCGCCGCGGTCGCGGCCTCTTCGGCCTTGCCCTGGTCGTCCTCCACCACGAGGCGCACCGGCAGGCCGCCGATCTTGCCGCCCGCCTGCTCGACCAGGTCCGCGAGCGCGACTTCGACGCCGCCCTTGGTGGACTGGCCGAACGTCGCGTCGTTGCCCGTCATCGAGCCGTACACGCCGACGACGATCTCGTTGGCGCCGCCGCCCGAACCACCCTTGCCGCCGCAACCGGCGAGCGCGACCACCACGAGGGCGAGCGCCGCGACCGGGGCGAGCCACTGGCGAAGCTTCATGACGTACCTCCGTGTGACGGAACGAAGTGCCCGGTCCGGCAACGAGGAGCGTGCCCGAGGACAGCGCGGCCCGCGCGGCGGGATGGACAGCAGGAAGGACCGTAATCGAGCGCAGAGAGGTAGCACGCGCGCGGAACCGCGGGCAAGCGTCATGTGCCCGGCGACGGGGCCGATTCGGCCTGCGCGGCGGGCCTCGCGGGAGCGCCGCGGAACGCGGCCGGTGCGCGGTTCGTGGCGCGGCTCGACGCTTGCGGCGCACGCGCCCGCGCCGCTACGGTGCCGCGCATGTTCGAGCATGCTCCCGTCCGCACGGAACGCAGACCACGCGCGTGCTTCGCGCTCGCGATCGCCGCGGCGTTCGCCCTGCTCGCCGCGGGCTGCGGCGGCACGGCACGCACGCCGGGGGCCGCACCCGCGCCG
>JACRIW010000119.1 GCA_016215625.1 Candidatus Eiseniibacteriota bacterium
AATCTTTCAAGACCACGCCAATGCCTGCAGGTCCTGGAGTCCCGCGCGCGCGCGGCGCACGGCCTCGCTCACCACGCGCACGGCCTCGTCCTGCCCGATCACGCGCTGGTGGAGCCGCTCCTCCATCTTGAGGAGCTTCTTCACCTCGGTCTCGAGCATGCGCGACACCGGCACGCCGGTCCATTTCGCGACGACCTCGGCGACGTCTTCCTCGTCGACTTCTTCCTTCAGCATGCGCTGCGACTGCTGCACGAGCGCGAGCCGCGCCGCCTCCTGGTCGAGCTGGCGCTGCAGCACGAGCAGGTCGTTGTTGCGGATGCGCGCGACGGTGTCGAGATCGCCGGCGCGCTCGGCGCGCGCCTCGGCGAGCTTGAGCGTCTCGCGCTCCTTCTTGAGGTCGCGGATCTTGCCGACCGCGCTCTTTTCCTTCTGCCAGTGCTCGTCGAGCGACTTGCGTTCGGCCTTCAGCCGGTTCAGCTCCATGTCGAGCCGCTGCAGCCGCTCCTTCGACGCACCGTCGGTCTCCTTCGCGAGGCCGATGCGCTCGATCTCGAGCTGGCGCACCTTGCGCGAGATCTCGTCGAGTTCGACCGGCATCGAGTCGAGCTCCATCTTGAGGCGCGACGAAGCCTCGTCGATGAGGTCGATCGCCTTGTCGGGGAGCTTGCGGTCCGGGATGTAGCGGTTCGAAAGCGTCGCGGCCGCCACGAGCGCGGAGTCCTTGATCCGGATGCCGTGGTGCACCTCGTAACGTTCCTTCAGTCCGCGCAGGATCGCGATCGCGTCCTCGACGCTCGGCTCGCCCACGACGATGGGCTGGAAGCGGCGCTCGAGCGCGGCGTCCTTCTCGATGTGCTTGCGGTACTCGTCGAGCGTGGTCGCGCCGACGCAGTGCAGTTCGCCGCGCGCGAGCGCGGGCTTGAGCAGGTTGCTCGCGTCCACGGCGCCTTCGGCACCTCCGGCGCCGACCAGGGTGTGGAGCTCGTCGATGAACAGCACGACGCGGTTCTCGGCGTTCGTGACTTCCTTGAGCACGGCCTTGAGCCGGTCCTCGAACTCGCCGCGGAACTTGGATCCTGCGATGAGCGCACCGAGATCGAGCGCGATCACGCGCTTGTCACGCAGCGACTCGGGCACGTCGCCCGACACGATGCGCTGCGCGAGCCCTTCGACGATCGCGGTCTTGCCCACGCCGGGCTCGCCGATCAGCACGGGGTTGTTCTTCGTGCGGCGCGAAAGCACCTGCACGACGCGGCGGATCTCGTCGTCGCGCCCGATCACGGGATCGAGCTTGCCCGAGCGCGCCGCGGCCGTGAGGTCGCGGCCGTACTTCGTCAACGACTGGTACTTGTCTTCCGGGTTCTCGTCGGTCACGCGCTGGTTGCCGCGGACGCCGGCGAGCGCCTTGAGCAGCGACTCCTCGGTCACCCCCGCGCGCGCGAGCACGCGCTGCGCGCCGTTCGCGTGCGCGCCGTCGGCCATCGCGAGCAGCAGGTGTTCGACCGAGACGAAATCGTCCTTCAGCTTTTCGGCCTGCCCCTCGGCGCGTTCGAGCACGCCCCGCAGGGCTTCGCCGAGATACGCCTGTCCGCCCTGCACGCGCGGCAGGCGCGAGAGCGCCGCGTCGTTCGCGGATTCGAGCGTGGCCGGCTGGACGCCGAGCTTGGCGAGCACGGCCTGCGTCGTGCCGGCTTCTTCCTGCAGGAGCGCCGCGAGCAGGTGCTCGGGCTGCAGTTCCTGGTGCGCGCGCTCGCGCGCGATGCGCTGGGCGCGGTCGATCGCCTCACGCGACTTCACGGTGAACCGTTCGATGTTCATGGCAGCCTCACCTCCGTGCGGACTGATGCGAAAACTAGCACAGGGGTGCGGCGCGGCCCGGCCGGGAGGGTCAGGGCGCCGTCAGGATTCGGCGCGCGGGCAAAGCCTGCGTCAGGCGGCGCGGTTCAGCCACGGAAGCACGACCGGCATCAGGCGCTTCGCCAGCTCCGGGTGCTTCATGGACAGCGTCACCGCGCGCTGCAGCGTCGCCCACTGCGGGGCGTGCGCCTCGAACTCGACCGCGAGCCCGCCGAGCTCGATGCGGACCTGCTCGCGCTCGTCCTCGCTCACGCCCAGCCGCGCCGCGTCGGCGGCGAGCGTGGCGATCGCGATGGCGTCCGGGTCGGAGAAGCCGGTGTCGTCGGTGTTGCGCTGCACGGGCTTGCCCGTCAGCCCGAGCACCGGTGAGCTGCGCAGGAAGTCCTCCGTCGCGCGCGCGGCGGCGGCGTCGTCGAGCTGCGGCAGCGCGTGCTCGGCGGCTTCGGCCTGCGCTTCGGCCGCGGCGGCCGCGGCACGCACGTCGGCCTTCGAGACCGGCGGTGTCGGCGGCGCGTACGGCTCGAAGGGCGGCGCGGGCGGCGCCTTCGCCGCCTGCGGCGCATGCGGCGCCTGCGGCGCCTGCGCTTCGCGCGCGGCCGCCCGGGCGGTCTCCTCGAGCGCCTGCAGTCCGAGCAGGTCCTTCAGCTTGCCCTTGGGAGCCGCCTTGCGCGGCTTGCTCGCGCGCACGGGCTTCTTCGCCGGCGCGGGGGCGGCCTTCGCCGCGGGCGCGGGCTTCGCCTCGGATGCGGCCACGGGCGGCGCAGCCTTCGCGACCGGTTCGGCCTTCGCGGGCGGCGCGGGCTTCCCGGCCGGCTCCACCTTCGCGGCGGGCTCGACCTTCAGCACGGGCACTTCGCCCTGCACACCTTCGATCGCTTCCGGCGCGGGGGGCGGCGGCAACTTGCCGGCCAGCTGCGCGGGCAGCTTCGCGGGGCCACGCGGCCCGTCGCCGTCGGGAGCGTTCGAGTTCTTCTGCGCCTGCGTGGGGAGCGAGGCGGGCCGCTGCGGAATGGACGGCTGCGGCGCCTGCGGCGTCGAGACCGGCCCCTTCAGCTTGACCTTGAGCTGCGGCGGCGCGGGCGAACCCTCGTCGCGCGAGTCGGTACCGGGGATCGCCGACGCGTCCGCGAGCGAGTCGCCCTGGCCGAGCACGATCGTTTCGCCACCGCGATGCGCACCGGAGGACGGCAGTTCGAGCACGGGAAAATCGTCCTCACGCGCACCGGCTGCCGAAGGCAGCGCCTCGGGCTTGACCGACGGCGCAGGCGGCACGCCCTCGCGCGCGATCATCTCGAGCAACGCGTTCAGGTACGCGGTCGCTTCGGTGCAGCCGCGCGTGTACCAGTCGCGCTGCGTCTGCCCGTCCGGCCTGGCGTGCGTCGGCGTGAACGCGATGCGGCGGAAACGCTCCGAGCGCGTGCTGTCGCCGGGCCACACGCGCTGCAGCACGGTGAGCGTGTTCTGGCGCCACAGCTTGAAGCCGGGATCGCGCGGGTTCGCGTTGCGGAGCGTCCCGAGCTGCTCGACCTGTTCTTCGATCATCCGGCGGCAGCGCTGCACGTGGTCGTTCACGCGGCCCCCCCGCCGATGCGCCTACCAGTCCGCGAAACGCTCCTCGCGCCACGGGTCGGCTTCGTTGTGGTAGCCGTTGCGCTCCCAGAAGCCCGGAGCGTCACGCTCGACGAGCTCGATCCGCCGGATCCACTTCGCGCTCTTCCAGAAGTAGCGACGCGGCACGACGAGCCGCAGCGGCCAGCCGTGTTCCGGCGTGAGCGCTTGTCCGTCGTGCTGGTCGGCGAGAAGCACGTCATCGGCGAGGAGCTCCGGGAGCGGCAGGTTCGTCGTGAACCCGTGCTCGGCATGAATGATGGCGAATCGCGCCTCCGGCCTCGGCGCCGCCATCGCGATCACGTCGCGCAGCGACACCCCCGACCAGAGGTTGTCGTAGCGGCTCCACCGCGTGACGCAGTGGATGTCGCTGTGCACCCGCGTGCGCGGCAGCCGCCCGAACTCTTCCCAGTTCCAGCGCTGCACGTGCTCCACGAGTCCGTCGATCGTGAAGTCCCACGTCGCCAGGTCCACCTCGGGGATGTTGCCGTGGTGGAGCACCGGCCATTTCTCGGTCTGCACCTGCCCCGGGGGAAGCCGGGGTTCGAGGCGCGGACTTTCCACGATATCGGCCGGTCGCTTTTCCGAGTTCATACGCAAATTCCCCTGTCGGGACGGCGCTTGCGGGGCAGGCCGCGTGCCCGCCCCGCGCGCGCGGGTCAGAAGGACGTCGAGAAGCTGGCCACGAACGAGCGGCCCGGCTCGTCGAGCGAGCCGAACGCCTGGCGGAACTGCATGTCGGCGATGTTGCGCACGCCGAGCACGACGCGCTGGCGGCGCTCCGCGCCGAAGCGGCAGCCGGTCATGAGGTCGAACGAGATCCACTCGGACTTGAACGCGCCGATCTGCGACACGCCCGGCACCGGCAGCGCGAGGCGGTTCGTGCGCCACGAGTAGCGCGTCGAGGCCTCGGCCCAGCCGCGCGCGTTCGAGTCGGTCCAGCGCACGGCGAAGGTTCCGCGGAACGGCGGCACGTTGGGCAGCGGCGCCTTCTCGATGTTCTGGTCGTACAGCTTGATGATCGCCTCGCGGCCGACGATGTCGCCGATCGCGCCGGTCACCGTGCCGCGTGCGCGCCAGCCCTGGCGGAAGTTCCACTCGGCCTCGGCCTCGCCGCCCCACATGCGCGCTTCGGCGATGTTCTTGTACTGGTAGGTCGGCTGGCCGTTCGCCTCGGGCACCGTCGGCACTGCGAGCGCGTCGATCATGTCGGTGAACGTCGTGTAGAAGAGGTTGCCCGACAGCGCGAGGTCGCCGACGCCCCAGCGCAGGCCGGTGTCGTACGAGACGCTCTTCTCCGGCTTCAGCGCGTCGTTGCCGATCACGAACCCGACCGACGCCGGGCCCTTGAAGAACAGTTCCTGTGCGGTCGGCATGCGGTAGCCGTTCGCGACGTTGAAGCTCAGGTGCAGGTCCGTCATCGGCTCGTACACGATGCCCAGCGAGCCGCCCGCGGCGTCGTTGTCCACCTTCAGCGCCGGGAAGTACACGGCCGGCGACGGGCCCGATGCGGGAATCGAGAGGCCGTACTCGGTGCGATAGCGGTACTCGGTCCAGCGCAGGCCACCGGTGACCGTCCACTTCGGGGTGATCGTCATCTGGTTCTGCCACCAGATCGCGTAGTTGTCGAAGCGCCCGTCGGGCAGCGACGCCGTCACGCGGCGCGTGACCGTGCCCGCGGAGTCGCCGTTCGTGCCGTCGAAGTGGTAGCCGCGGCGCCGGACGTTGTCGCCGTCCGTCCTGTCGCGCGCGAGGTCGATGCCCATCGTGAAGAAGTAGTGCTCGGTCTTGCGCGACGTCGCCTGGAACTGCAGGCCGGTCGTCTTCAGGTCGAAGAAGCGGTCCTGGTCCGTCTGGCGGTACGTGGACGCGCCCGGTGCGCCGAACACGCCGAAGTCGGCGTAGTGCGCGGCGTCGATCCGCTCGGTCGACCAGAAGTTCCGGTTCTCCTTCTGCTGGTAGACCTTGATCCGCGAACCCGCGATCCACGAGCCCGTGTACGAGTGGTCGAGCGTGAGATGATAGAGATCGCGGTCGTAGTTCTTGAACCGGAAGACGCTCGTCATGCCGGGGGGATAGCTCGCGGTCGGCGACGAAAGGCCGGGGATGCCGATGTCCGTGCCGCGGTAGAGCTGCATGCCGCCCTTGAGCACGAGGCGCTCGGTGAAGTCCCAGCGCAGGTTCACGAGCGTGTTCCAGTCCTCGTACGACGAGTTCGGCACCGTGCCCGTGGGCGAGCGGAAGTCGTCGGCGCTGCGCGCGCCGGCGGCGAGGTACGCCGCGAAGTGCCCGATGCGCGGCGTCACCTCGACCGAGCCGCCGAACTGCTGCTCGGCGGTCGAGCCCGACAGGTTCGCGCCACCCGAGATGCTGCGGCCGCCCGTCGCGGCGGGTGCTTCGCGCGTCATGATGTTGATGACGCCGCCGATCGCGTCCGAGCCGTACGACACGCTCGACGGCCCGCGCACGACCTCGATGCGCTCGACCTGGGACGGATCGACGAGCGAGGGGTGCGGACCGTTGCCGCGCGCGCTGTTCATGGGCACGCCGTCCATGAGCACGAGCACGCGCTGGCCCGAGAGGCCGCGGACGATCGGGCGCTGCTCCCACGGGCTGTCCTTGCTGTTGTCCACGCCGGGGAGCTGGCCGAGCGCCTCGCTCACGACCGCGGGCGCCTGTTCGCGCAGCTGCGCGCCGCCGACGAACGACAGCGCCTGCGGCGACTGGTAGTACGCGCGCGGGTAGCGCGCGCCGGTCACGACGACTTCGCGCAGGAACGTCTTCGGCTTCGTCGAGTCGGCCGGGGCCGGCGCGGCGGCGTCGGCGGCGCGGGCGGCCGGAGCGGTGCAGGCGATCGCAGCGAGGGAGCAGAGCAGGAAGAACGGACGGGCGCGGCGGAGGCGCGGCACGGCGAACGACGTCATGTCGGAAATCCTCGGTCGGGAGTGCCGTTCACGGCGCTGCCGGACGGCGGCGCGGAACGGGATGGACGCGCGAAAGGTGACGAGCGCGGCCCCGGGTGTCAACGCGACGGGACGCGCCCCGGACGTGGCGCGTCAGTCCGGATCGACGCGCCGCGAACGCTGCCGCTTCACCTCGGACGTGCGCCGCTTCGATTCGATGCGGCGTTCCTTCGCCGCGCGCGACGGCTTCGTCGCGACGCGCGGCTTCGGCTTGCGCTTGCGCGCCTCGAGCGTGTCGTACACGCGCTGGAGCGCCGCCTCGCGGTTGCGCATCTGCGAGCGGCTCTCCGTGGCGATACGGACGACGCCGGTCGGGACGTGGCGCACACGCACGCTCGATTCGGTCTTGTTCTTCTTCTGCCCGCCCGGACCGGACGAGCGATAAGCCTCGACCTCGCACTCGGCGAGCAGGCGCTGGAGATGTTCGGGAAGCGGCATGGCGTGCACTTTACCGGCGGCGTTTTCGCCGTGGAAGCGCTTCGTGCCACTCGGCTACATTGCCGCGCATGTCCATCCCTCCTTTTTCGATCTTCAGCGCCGTCAGCGAACTCTTCGTGACGGCGGGCGTGCTGTTCGTGATCCGCCGCAACTGGACGCGAAAGCCGTTCCCGTTCCCCGTGTTCCTCGGCACCGCGCTCTTCGAAGGCATGGTCAACGTCATGTACATGGCGAACCGTTCCTCGGAGGCCTCCGCCGGGCACCCCGTCGCCTCGACGCTCTCGACCGGCATGAAGGTCGCGTTCGCGATGCACGGCCTGCTCAGCCTCGTCGCCTACCTCGTGTTCGTGGTGCTCGGCGTGTTCGCGCACCAGGAGCAGCAGCGCGGCAAGTACTTCTTCCCCGACCGCCCGGGCCTCACCTGGACGTTCCTCGTGCTGTGGGCGATCAGCATCGTGTCGGGCGAGGCGATCTTCGCCATCCGCTACCTGATGTGAGCCCCCTGCTTCCCGTGCGAGCGGCCCGCCTGCGCGCGCCGTTGCTCATGGTGTTGTGGGTGCTGCTCGCCTTCGAGGCGGTCGGCGGGCTCGTGATCTTCTTCGCGCGGCTCGCGGTGGGCGCCACTCCCGGCGAGGCGCTGCACGTGTTCGCCGGCGTCGCGCTGACGTTCGTGTACGCGGCCTACCAGTGGACGCACTGGGCGCGCGTCGCGCCGTGGCGAGCGCGGCTCGACTTCGCGCTCGGGCTGATCGCCACGCTCGCCCTCGCCCTCACGCAGGTCTCCGGCCTGTGGCTCGGCTGGGTGTGGTGGGCGTCGCGCACGGGCGGCACCGGCATCGCCCCCTACCCCGCGTGGCTCTCGGGCGCTCACAACGTGATGAGCATGTTCGTGCTCACGTTCGTGCTCGCGCACCTCGGCGCCGTGCTGCAGCGCGACGCGAGGGTGAGCGAGCGGCTCGGGGGCTGAGCGCCGGAAGCCTTCCGGGAAGCGCGATTCGCACGATTCGCGCCCGCCCCGTGGCGCGCCTTGCGCTATCCTGCGGCCCGTCCCCTTTTCCCTCGCGACCGGAGCTCGCCCTGTCACGCGACGACGCCATGCCGCCCGATTCGCCGCTGCACGAGACCAGCGAACTGCTGCGCCTCGCCAAGGACGGCGACGAACGAGCGCGCGAAACGCTGCTCGCACGCTACCTGCCACGCCTGCAGCGCTGGGCGAGCGGCCGTCTGCCCGCATGGGCGCGCTCGCTCGTGGACACCTCCGACGTCGTGCAGGACGTCTTCCTGCGCACCCTGCAGGGGCTGGACCGGATCGAGGTGCGCGGGCCGGGCATCTTCCAGGCCTATGTTCGCCGCGCCGTGCTCAACCGTATACGGGATGAAGTGCGCTGGGCTTCGCGCCGTCCCGGACCCGACGGCGTCCCCGAAGACCTGGCGGCACACGGACCGACTCCCCTGGAGCAGGCCATCACCGCCGACACGCTGGCGCGCTACGAAGAGGCGCTCGCCGCGCTCGGAGACGACGAGAGGGAACTGGTGCATCTGCGACTCGAACTCGATTTCGCGTACGACGAGATCGCGCGCATGACCGGCCGGCCGAGCGCCGACGCCGCGCGCATGGCGACGCGGCGCGCGATCGCGCGCGTGGCCGAAGTCATGGAAGCGCATCGCCCCGGCGGTGCCTCGTGATCGACGACCGCGATCCGTACGAGCGGCTGCTGTCCTCGCTGGCCGACGACACGCCCGCGGACTGGGACGAAGCGCATCGTGCGCTCGGCTCGCGGGCCGAGCCGCTGCGCGACCTGTCGCGCATCGCGGCGTTCCATCGCGGGCTGCAGCGCGGCGCCGCTGTGGACGACGTGCCCGCCGAGTGGGGCACGCTCACGCTGCTCGAGCGCATCGGGCGCGGCGCGCGCAGCGAAGTCTGGCGCGCGTGGGACCGCACGCTGCGCCGGGAAGTTGCGCTCAAGCTGCTCCGAGGCGGCGCGAGCGGACCGATCGCCGCGGGCGCGAGCGAAGCGGCGCTGCTCGACGAGGCGCGTGCCGCGGCGCGCGTGTCGCACCCGAACGTCGTCGTCGTGCACGGCGTCGCGCGGCACGGCGATCATGCGGGACTGTGGATGGAGTACGTCGGCGGGGCCTCGCTCGCCACGACCGTGAAGGACGCCGGACCACTCGCCCCGCGCGAGGCGGCCGCGCTCGCCGCGGACCTGGCCTCCGCGCTCGCCGCGCTGCACGCGGCCGGCGTGTGCCACCGCGACCTCAAGCCCGCGAACGTCCTGCGCGCCGAGAACGGGCGCTGGGTGCTCGCCGACTTCGGGCTCGGCCTCAGCCGCGACGTGCGCGCTTCGTTCGCGCCCTCCGCGGCCGGCACGCCCATGTACCTCGCGCCCGAACTCTTCCGCGGCGAGCCGCACACCGGCGCGAGCGACCAGTATGCGCTGGCGCTCACGGCCTGGTTCGCGATGACCGGCCGCGACGCTTTCGCGGCGGGCACGTTCGAGGAGCGCGCGACGCTCGCCGCACGCCCCGAGCCGCCGCGCCTGCGCGACGCGCTGCCGGGCGCCGATCCGGCGCTGGCCGCGATCCTCGAGCGCGCGCTCGCGCACGACCCGGCGGCGCGCTTTGCGAGCGCCGCGGCGTTCGAGCAGGCGCTGCGCGGCTGGATCGCGCGCGGCGGAAAGCGTCCGCACCCGATCGCATGGGCGGCCGTCACGATCGCCGTGCTCGCGGTGGCCGCGGCCGCATGGAACGCTGCACGCGAGCGCACCCCGGTGACCGTCGCGCCGGGGGCGGCCGCTCCGGCGCCGCCCGCCACGCCCGTGAGCGGCGGCTACGCGGTCAGCGCCACGTTCGCGCGCCGTGGCGCCGACGCGCGCGAGCCGCTCGGCGACGGCGCGCGGGTGAAGCCGGGCGACCGGCTGTCGCTCGACGTCCATGTGACGCGGCCGGCGCACGTGTACGTGCTCAACGAGGACGACAACGGCGAGCGCTACCTGCTCTTCCCGCAACCGCTCTTCGACCAGCGCAACCCCGTCGCCGCGAACACCACCGTGACGCTGCCCGGCACGGTCGGCGGCGTCGAGAACGCGTGGACCGTCACGAGCCGCGGCGGCCGGGAACGCTTTCTCGTCGTCGTGAGCCCCGAGCCCGTCGCCGAGCTCGAAGCCGAGCTGTCGCGCCTGCCCGCGCCGCGGCCCGGGCGGCCGATCACCTATGCGAGCGTGCCCACCGGCGCGATCGAACGATTGCGCGGAGTCGGCGGTGTGGCCACACTGTCGCCACGCGAACGTGCGGCGCCCGGCTCGGCGGGCGCCTTCGACCAGTTCCGCGCGCTGGCCGGCCGCGAGACGGACGTGCGAGGCGTGTGGGTGAGGCAGATCGTCCTGGAGAATCCCCGATGATGTTTCGCGCGCTCGTCCGCAACGCCGTCGTGATCGCACTCGCGCTCCCGACGGCGTTCGCGCATGCGGCCGATTCCCCTCCCGCGCTCGAGGCCGCGCGCCGGCTGCAGGCCGAGCGGCGCTTCCTCGAATCCGACAGTCTCTGCCGCGTCGCGATCGGCGAGCTTTCGCGCGAGCCGATCCGCGACTCGCTGCGGCTTTCCGACGCGCTCACGCTGTACAGCCGCGCGCGGCTCGGGCGCGGCGTGTACACGGACTCGATCGGACAGGCGGCCGTCGATCGCGCGTGGGAGATCCGGCGCCGGCTGCCCGATCCGCACGCCGACGACGGCGCGCAGCTGCAGCTGTTGCGCATGAACTGGCGGCTTCTGCAGGGCAAACCGGAGGAAGCCGAACGCATGCTCACCACGCTCGCGGACGCTCGGCGCGCGCGAGCCGCGAGGGTGGACTCGTTGCTGCCCGAGGCGCTGCGCGGGATCGGGTTCGTGCGGCGCGATCGCGGCGATTACGCCGGCGCGATCGTGGCGTTCGACTCCGCGCGCGCGAGCCGCATGCGCTGGACCGGACGCGAGGACCGCGTGAGCGCGCAGGTGCTCGGCGAGATCGGCCGCCTGCGCCGACTGCAGGGCGCGCTCGACGCGTCGCGCGACACGTTGCTGCGCGCGCTCGCCGCGCTCGAATCGTCCGAGGGCGTGGGCGCGCCCTCCAGCGCCCAGCTGCTCGACTACCTCGCGAGCACCGAGCGCGACGCCGGCAACCTGCTCCGGGCGATCGATCTGTCGCAGGAGGGCGTGCGCCGGCTGCGGGCGGCGAACCCGCCCGAGGAGGGCGAGATCGCGCGGCTGCGCCGCAACATGGCTGCGTGGATGCTCGAGCTGGACGACCTCGACGGCGCGCGTGCCGTGCTCGAAGAGGTGCTGCCCGTGTACCGGCGCATGTACGGCGACAAGCACTGGCGCGTCGCGAGCGTGCTCGGATCCCTGGGCAACGCGTGCTCCATGATGGGCGACACGATCGGCATGGCGCAGCTGCGCGAAGCCGAGGCCATCCGGCTCGCGCGCCCCGGTCCGCCGGATCCCGAACTCGCCCGCATCCGCCACTCGCAGGCGAGCGTGTGGTTCGCGCAGGGGCGGTTCGCCGAGGCGGCCGCGACCGCCGAGCGCGGCATCGCCACGGGGGCCGCCAACCCCGCTCCGGTACGCATCGTGATGGGGCAGCTGCACACGTTGCGCGTACGCGCGCGCGCCGCATCGCGCGACACGTCCGGCCTCGCCGCCGCGTGCGCCGCGCTCGACCGTTTCGCCGCCGACCAGGGGCTCGACTCCTCGAGCGTGAACGACGACGTGCACCTCGCGCGCTCGCAGGCGTTCTCGGCGCAGGGCCGCGACGCCGAAGCGTGGAACGAGGCCGCGATCGCGCAGTCGCTCGCGCACGAGCGCGCCAGGCAGTCCGCACGCACGCTGAGCGACCAGTACGCCCTGCTGCGGCGCGCGGACGCCTCGGAGGCGCTCGACCGGCTGTTCCGCCTCGCGACTCCGGCGCATCCCGAGCGGCTCGCGGTCGCGTGGGACCGGCTCGTGCGCGGGCGCGGACTCGTGCGCGCCGAGCTCACGCGGCGCCATCCGCCCGCGGCCCTGCGCGCGGACACCGCGGTCGTCGCGGCGCTCGCTCGCTGGACCGAGTCGCAGCGCGTGCTCGCGCGCGCGGCGCTCGCGCTGGGCTCCGACCGCGGCGCCGCCGCGCGGAACGCCTGGGAAGCCGCGCGCCCCGAGGCGGCCGAGCGCGAACGGCTCTATGCGCGCACGCTGGCCGAACGTGGCGGCCGCGCGCCGGTGGCCGAGGCGACGCTCGCGGACGTGCGCGCAGCGCTCGCGCCGGGCGAGGCGCTCGTCTCGATCGTCGAACTGCACGCTCCGACCGACACCGCGCGAGTGATCGCGCTCGTCGCGAGGGACGCCGCGAGCGCGCCGGTGCGAGTGGACCTGGGAGCCTCGGCTGCGCTGTCTCGCGAGCTCGAGGCATGGAAGACGGAGCTCGCGCGCTGGCCGTCGCGGGCTCCCGAAGGACCGGCCGTGGCCGAGCGCGCGTGCCGCCGCGCGGGCGAACGCGTGCGGGCGCGGACGTGGGACCGGCTCGCGCCCGCGCTCGCGGGCGTGACCGCCGTGTGGCTCGTGGGTGACGGGCCGCTCGCGGCGCTGCCGTGGCAGGCGCTGCCGATGCGCGACGGGTCGTGGTTCGCCGAGAGCGGCCCGGTGCTGCGCCTGCCGCTCGCCGAGCGCGACCTGCTCGAGCGTGCGCCGGAGGGCGCCGGCGCGGGGCTGTTTGCGATCGGCTCGCCGGACTTCGGAGCCGGTGGCGCGGCGTCGGCGCGCGCGGGCACGGCGCCGTGCGCCGACGGCGTCGTGCCGCTCGACTCGCTGCCCGCGACGCGGCTCGAGGTCGGTGACGTCGCGCGCCGCTGGCGCGATCGCGGCGCGGCCGCCGTCGCGCTGCTCGGCGACGAGGCGACCGAGGCGCGATTCCGCGCGGAGGCGCCGGGCGCGGCGATCGTGCACGTGGCGACGCACGGCATCGTGGTGGGCGAAGGCTGCGGGGACGGCACGTCCGGGCTGCGCGGGGTGGGCGGCGTGTCGGCGATCGCGCCCGCCGCGAAGGCCGCCGTGAAGCCCGCAGCGGCGGCGACCGCCGCGAAGCGTTCGCCTGCCCCACGCACGTCACCATGGGCGGTGCGTCGCACGTGGCTCGCGCTCTCGGGCGCGCAGAAGCCCGAGCCCTCCACTCCCACGGACGACGACGGGCGGCTCACTGCGGAGGAAATCGTGACGCTCGATCTTTCCGGCACGCGCTGGGTCGTGCTGTCGGCTTGCCACTCCGGGTCGTCGGAGTCGTGGCCGGGCGAGGGCGCGCTCGGCATGCGCCGCGCGTTCGCGCTCGCGGGCGCGCGCGTGGTGATCGCGAGCGAGTGGGCGGTCGAGGACGCGGCGACGCGCCGATGGATGGACGCGCTGCACGGCGCGCTCGCCCGCGGCGAAGGCACCGCCGAGGCGATGCGCGACGCGAGCGTGAGCGTGCTGCGCGCGCGCCGCGCCGCGCGGCAGTCCACGCACCCCTTCTACTGGGCCGCGTTCACGGCGAGCGGGAACTGAGCGCGGGGCGCGCGGCGCCCCGCCCGTCTCACCCGATCCAGCGTTTCAGCCACGCGTGGACCTCGCGGTTCCACAGGAGCGAGTTCCTCGGCTTGAGGACCCAGTGGTTCTCGTCGGGGAAGTAGACGAGCCGCGCGGGCACGCCCTTCGCCTTGAGCATGCCGTAGACGAGGAGGCCCTGCCCCACGGGCACGCGATAGTCACGCTCGCCGTGCACGACGAGCATCGGGGTGTTCATCCCGCTCGCGTACCGGATCGGTGACCACATGTCCTGCTTGTCGAGCCCGTCCCAGGCTTCGCCGCCGGAGGCCTCGCCGCGGCCCTGCGTGACGTCGCTCGCGTACTGGCCGGTCAGGTCGCTCACGCCCGCGTGATTGATGATGCACCGGAAGCGGTCGGTGTGCCCGCCGATCCACGTCACCATGTAACCGCCGTACGAACCGCCCGCGACCGCCATGCGCTGCTCGTCCACGAAGCCCGTCGCGATCATCGCGTCGGTCGCCTTCATGATGTCCTCGAACGGCCGCTCGGCCCACGCGCCCTGGATGCGCTTCGCGTAGTCCTGTCCCCACGACGTCGAGCCCTGGAAGTTCACCACTGCGGCGACGTAGCCGGGCGCGGCGAACATCTGCGCGTTCCAGCGCGCGTGGAACTGGTCGGCCGAGATGCCGTGCGGACCACCGTGGATGACGTGGACGAGCGGATACTTCTGCTTCGGGTCGAAGCCGACCGGCAGCACGACGAACATCTGCACCGTCTCGCCCTTCGAGCCCGCGAACGTCATCTCGCGCACTTCGCCGAGCGCGAAGCGCGCGTGCACCTCGTCGGTGAAGTGCGTGAGGCGCACGGGGGCGCCGCCGTCCGCGCTCGTGACGTACAGCTCGGCCATACTCGAGAGCGACTGGTGCGTGTACACGACGCGCGCGCCCTTCGCGACCGCGAGCGCCGCGGCGCAGCCGTCGCCCGTCACCGCCTTCGGCGCGCCGGTGCCGTCGTACGTGAACACCTTCACACGCGCGTCCTGCTCCGCGGCGAACGCGAGGCGGCCGTCGTCGAGGAAGTCCCACGCCGTCGGCGTGAGGTCCCAGTCGCCGAGCCACGTGGTGATCTTCTTGGTGGCGCGGTCGTACTTCGCGAGCCGCACACGGTCGGCGTAGAAGAGCGGGTCCTCGGTGAAGCCGTACACGATCGCCGCGCCGTCACGCGTGTAGCGCGGGCGCAGGTTCTCGCCCTTGCTGGCGCTGGTCAGGCACGTGAGCGATCCCCCCGCGACGGGCACGGTCCACACCTGCGTGAGCAGCAGCGAGCGCTTCTCGTCGAACACGATCCCCGCGAGCGCGATCTCCGAGCCGTCGGGCGAAACGTCGTACTGCCCGCTCGGGTCCATCCAGTCGAACCACACCGCGGCGTCCGGCGTGACGTCGCGCACGTCGGAGCCGGAGGCTCCGATCTTCACATGCCACAAATGCGGCACCTCGCCCGTCGTGAGCCACGTGTCCCAGTAGCGATACACGCGGTCCTCGGTCACGTGCGCCTTCACCGGGTCGTCGGCGCGGCGCTTGATCTCGGCGGCCGTCGCCTCGGGCGTGAAGTGCCCCTTGATCACCATCCCCGCGACGATCAGCCCCGAGCCGTCGGGCAGCCAGCGCGGGTCGAACACGCCGAGCGGCAGGTCGGTGAGCTTGCGCGCCTCGCCGCCCGCGAACGGCATGAGCATGAGCTGCGGCTTGCCGTTCGCGTCCTTGCGCGTGAACGCGAGTTGCGTGCCGTCCGGCGAGACGCGCGGCTCGGACGCCGAGACGTCCGGCGACGTGAGCGCGACCGGCTCCCCCGTGCCGTCGAGCGCCACCTTGTGGAGCCGCGTGCGCCCCTCGTTCTTCTCGAGATCGTAGCGCGTGACCGGGACGACGGCCCACGTGCCGCAGGACGCGACCGAGGCGCCGCCGACGCGCGGCAGGTTCCAGAGATCTTCCGCGGTCATGGGGCGCGGCCCCGTGCGGGCGGGATACAGCGTGGCGAACGGCTTCGGCGTGACGCTCATGGCGGGCTCCGTGTGAGAAGCGACGTGCAGCGCGCGCGAATGCTACAGGGCGGCGCTTGCGTGCGGTAGAGTCCGCGTGCCCGACCGGGCTCACGCTTTCGGAGACGACATGCGACCTGGACTCATCGCCGCGCTGACCGCACTGCTGTTCGCCGCGTGCGCGCTGAGCGCGCGAAGCGCGCGAAGCGAAGAAACACGTTCGATCAGCGAGCCGCTGGCCGCCGCGCCGCGGGACACGCTGCGCGATCCGAATGCGCGCAAGCACGTCGCGTTCACTCCCGCGCCGCTCGAACGCTGCGACTACTGGATCGTCATGGAGTCCGCCGCGTCGCAGGTGAACATCGAGGCCGACGACTGGCTCGACGACCACATGGTGCGCAACAGCTTCGGCGTGATGAAGAACGTGTCGCCGCGCCGCTCGCTCGGCGGCTCGCTCGACCTGTGGTGGCTGCAGGGCACGATCGCGGCGGCGCCCACGGTGCGCGCGCGGCAATGGTTCGGCCGGCGCCAGAGCGTGGAAGCCTCCGCGGGCTGGGTGCTCAACGACCGTGACGGCGCCGTCGGCCCGATCGCCTGCGTGCGCTACAGCCCGCTGCCCGCGGTGTTCGTCGAGGGCGGCGTGTGCCAGGTGGCTGTGGAGTCGTACGGGTGGAATCCCACCCCACCCTACTTCGACTTCCGCTATGCGAAGAGCACGCGAGCCTTCGGTGGAGTCGGCCTCGCGGGCGCGGGGGGCGCGATCGTGTGGATCGCGGAAGCGGGAGCGATCGTCGTGCTCGGCGTGATGCTCATGGGGATGAACGACTGATGCGAGGACGTACCTCGCTCGCGCTCGCCCTCGCCCTCGTGGCGCTGGCGGCCCCCGCCAGCGCCGCCGACCGTGTCGGCAGCGCCTTCCTGCCGGACACCTCCGCGCGCCGTGCGCGGCCCATGGCGCCCGACAGCGGCGAACACCGCACGTTCCGCAAGACGCCTGCCCCGCTCGCGCAGTGCGACTGGTTCCCGTTGCTCGAGGCGGGCGTCGCGAGACTCAACGTGACGAAGGACTACGGCGACGGCTTCGACAGCTTCCTCTTCACGAACAGCGCCGGTCTCATGCGCAACGTGAGCGAGCGCGACGCGCTCGGCGGATCGCTCGACGCTCAGTGGTCCGCCAACGTGGTGACGCTGGTGCCCACGCTTCGCTGGCGGCATTTCTTCGGCCGGCGCTCGAGCGCCGAGGCGTCCGCCGGCTGGGTGGACAACGGCAAGGAAGGTGCGCACGGCCCGATCGCGCAGCTGCGCTACGCCCCGGTGCCGCAGGTGTACGTTCAGGCGGGCACGGTGCAGTTCCGGCGATGGGTGTGGGATGTCGCACCCCTCGGGGAGGTACATCCGCGCCGCGTGAGCGACACGCGCTTCTTCGCCGGCGCCGGCTGCAACGGCGTGCCCGCCGCGGTCACGACCGTGGTCGAAGCGCTCGCGCTCGCCGTGGCGTTCTCCGTGGTGATGTCGGACTGAGGGGAGCGGCCCGCGCCGGGCGTTTCATCGTTTCCACGACTTTGTTCGGCAGCGGCGGGCGCGCGGCTTGCCCCTCCCGGCCTCGCGTGGTCTATTCCCCGTTCATTCACGTCCATCCCACCGTCCCCGGCCGCGAGAGCCGCGCCGCGCGTTCGTACCGCGAGCGAGCCGGCCCCCGGGCACGAGCACTTTCCCGCCGGAGGTCCATCCCGGCGGCCCTCCCGAGCACTGGAGATCCCGAATGTCCGAAGACCGCCGCGAGAGCGAGCGCTTCATCCTCAACATGCTTTCCGGGTTCAAGCGCCAGCTGCCCGACAGCGACGCCGGTGAGACGCAGGAATGGCTCGACGCGCTCGAGGACATCGTCCGCGTCCACGGCAAGGAGCGCGCGGACTTCCTCCTGCGCCGCCTCCTCAAGCGCGCCCGCCAGCTGCAGGTCGGCCTGCCCGGCCTCGTGCAGTCGCGCTACATCAACACGATCTCGTCCGAGCAGGAGCCTCCGTTCCCGGGCGACGAGAGACTCGAGAAGCGCATCCGCCGCATCATCCGCTGGAACGCCGCGGCCATGGTCGTCGGCGGCAACAAGCGCTTCGAAGGCCTCGGCGGCCACCTGAGCACGTACGCCTCGGCCGCGAGCCTCTACGAAGTCGGCTTCAACCACTTCTTCCGCGGCAAGGACGACGGCAGCTCGGGCGACCAGGTGTTCTTCCAGGGCCACGCGGCGCCGGGCATCTACTCGCGCGCGTTCCTCGAAGGCCGCATCAGAGAAGACAAGATGAACCACTTCCGCCGCGAAGCCGGCGGCGTGGGTCTGCCCAGCTATCCACACCCGCGGCTGCTCCCCGACTTCTGGGAGTTCCCGACCGTCAGCATGGGCCTCGGGCCGCTCAACGCGATCTACCAGGCGCGCTACAACCGCTACCTGAACTCGCGCGGTCTGGCCGACACGACGAACTCGCACGTGTGGGCGTACCTCGGCGACGGTGAGACGGACGAGCCGGAAGCGACCGGCGCGCTGACGCTGGCCGCGCGCGAAGGACTCGACAACCTGACGTTCGTGATCAACTGCAACCTGCAGCGCCTCGACGGACCGGTGCGCGGCAACGGCAAGATCATCCAGGAGCTCGAGGCCGTGTTCACCGGCGCGGGCTGGAACGTGATCAAGGTCGTGCTGGCGCGCGAGTGGGACGAACTGCTCGCCAAGGACGTCGAAGGCGTGCTCGTCGATCGACTGAACGACACCGTGGACGGCGACTGGCAGAAGTACGTGACCGAGTCGGGCGCGTACGTGCGGGAGCACTTCTTCGGCGCGGACCCGCGTCTCGCCAAGATGGTCGAGCACCTGAGCGACGACCAGATCAAGCACCTGCGCCGCGGCGGTCACGACTACAAGAAGATCTACGCCGCGTACGCGGCCGCGCTCGCCACGAAGGGCCGCCCGACGGTCATCCTGGCGAAGACGGTGAAGGGCTGGACGCTCGGGCCCGGCGCCGAGGCGCGCAACATGACGCACCAGAAGAAGAAGCTCGACCTCGACGAGCTGCGCCGCTTCCGCGACCTGCTCGAGCTGCCGATCTCCGACAAGAAGCTCGCCGACGCGCCGCTGTACCACCCCGGCGCGGACAGCGAAGAGGTGAAGTACCTGCTCGAGCGCCGCAACGCGCTCGGCGGCTGCATGCCCAAGCGCCTCGTGCGCGCGAAGGCGCTGCCGCCCGCGGAGCCGAAGGCGTTCTCGGAGTTCGACAACGGCACGCCCGAGGGGCAGGCCGTCTCGACGACGATGGTGTTCGGAAAGCTGCTGCGAAACCTGCTGCGCGACCCGAACTACGGCAAGCGTGTCGCGCCGATCAGTCCCGACGAAGCGCGCACGTTCGGCATGGAAGTGCTGGTCCGCGAGATCGGCATCTACCAGCCGTTCGGCCAGAAGTACGACCCGGTCGATTCCAAGCTGGTGCTGTCGTACACCGAGAAGAAGGACGGCCAGCTGCTCGAGGAAGGCATCACCGAGGCCGGCTCGATGGCGTCGTTCATGGCCGCGGGCACGAGCTACTCGACGCACGGCGCCACGACGATCCCGTTCTACATCTTCTACTCGATGTTCGGATTCCAGCGCACGATGGACAGCATCTGGGCGTTCGGCGACGCGCGCGGCCGCGGGTTCATGCTCGGCGCGACCGCGGGCCGCACGACGCTCAACGGCGAAGGCCTGCAGCACGAGGACGGCCACAGCCACCTGCTCGCGTCCGCGGTGCCGAACTGCATGGCGTACGACCCGACGTATGCGTACGAGCTGGCCGTGATCATCCAGGACGGCCTGCGCCGCATGTACGTGAACGGGGAAGACATCTTCTACTACCTGTCGCTCTACAATCAGGACTACCAGCAGCCGAAGAAGCCCGAAGGTGTCGACGCCGGCATCCTCGCGGGCCTCTACGCGTACAAGAAGGCGGGCAAGGGCAAGCTCAAGGCGCAGCTGTTCGGCAGCGGCCCGATGATGCTGCACGCCCTGCGCGCGCAGGAGATCCTCGCCGAGAAGTACGACGTCGCGGCCGACGTGTGGAGCGCGACCAGCTACGTGCAGCTGCGCAACGAAGCGCTGTCGTGCGAACGCTGGAACCGCCTGCACCCGACCGAGACGCCGCGCGTGCCCTACGTGACGCGCGTGCTCAAGGGCGCGGAAGGCCCGGTGGTCGCGTCGAGCGACTGGATGAAGTCGGTCAACGACATGCCGGCGCGCTGGATCCCGAACCGCTTCGTGGCGCTCGGTACGGACGGCTACGGCCGTTCGGACACGCGCGACGCGCTGCGCCGGCACTTCGAAGTGGACGCCGAGCACATCGTGGTCGCGACGCTGCACGCGTTGAGCCAGGAGGGCAAGGTGAAGCCCGAAGTCGTCGCGAAGGCGATCGCGGAGTTCGGCATCAACCCCGACGCCGTGGAGCCGCGCGAGGCGTAGCTCGCGCGGGACATCGCACATGTGGCGCTGGGCGCTCGTCGCAGTTCCGTTCGCGACGAGCGCCTTCGCGTCTCTCGCGTATCGCTCGGCCGTGCGGCGGCGGTTCCCTCCCGTCGGCCGCTTCGTGGAAGCGGGCGGCGTGCGCATGCACGTCGAGGTGACCGGCTCCGGTCCCGCCGTGGTGCTCGTGCACGGCGCCGCCGGCGTGCTCCAGGATTTCCCGACGGCGCTGCGCGAGGAACTCGCGCGCACGCACACCGTGATCGCCGTGGATCGCCCCGGTCACGGCCACAGCTCGCACGGCCCGCGACGGCTCGACGTGGCGGGCAACGTGCGCGCGATGCGTGACGCCGTGCACGCGCTCGGCCACGAGCGCGTGACCGTGATCGGCCACAGCTACGGCGCCGTGCTCGCATTGCGCTGGGCGCTCGACGCACCCGAGGAGGTCGCGGCCGTGGTCGCGGTCGCGCCGGCGACGCGGCCGTACGCGGGCCACGCCCGCTGGGGCGCGATGCCGATCGTGTGGCCGGGAATCGGCCATGCGATCGCGTGGACGCTCGTGCTGCCGCTGGGGCTCGTGCTCGCGCATTTCACCCGGCACCACGCCGCCCATCCGCAACGCGCGCCCGGTGGGCCGCCCGGGCCTTCGCGCGCGTTCCCGCTCGTCGCGCCCCAGTTCCGCGCGTTCGCCGAGAACGTGCAGCGCGTCGCGGGCGACGTCGCCGAGCAGGTGGCTCGATACGGCGACGCGAGGACGCCGCTCGTGGTGCTCGCCGGGCGCGACGACCGCGTCACGCCGGCGGCCTACCACGCCGAGCCCATGCCCGCGCGATGGGGCGGGCCGTGCGAACTGCGCGTGCTCGAGAGCGCGGGCCACATGCTGCTGCGCTCGCACGGTAATGAAGTCGTGGCCGCGATTGCGCGGGCAGAGACCCTGCACTGAAGGAGCGCACTTCGGTCGCCCATGCCTCGATCGAGCCGCGCCCGGAGGATCAGGGGGCCTGCAGCGGGACTCTGAGGCATGCGGAGCCGAGGAAGGCGGGAGCATGACTCAGCGTCAGCGAGGCGGAGCAGGATGCGGAGCCGAGCGGCCGCGAAAGGCCCCCTGAGCCGCAGGGTGAGGCGACGCACGAGGGTGAAGCGATGCAGCAGTGTGACGCGACGCAGAAGGAATCGAACGCGTCAGCGCGCGAGCATCGCCTCGAGCCGCACCTTCATCGTAGGCCAGTCGTCGTCCACGACGCTGAACCACATCGTGTCGCGCACCGTTCCGTCCTCGTTGAACATCCACTTGCGGAACGTGCCCTCTTCGACCAGCCCCAGACGCCTCATCGCGTTCTGCGATTTCAGGTTCGTGGACGACGTCTTGAACTCGACGCGCATCAGCCCCCACGATTCGAACGCGTGCCGCAGCATGAGGTACTTCGCCTCGGTGTTCGCACGGGTGCGCTGGTGCGCCAGGCCCAGCCACGTCCAGCCGATCTCCGCGCGCCTGTGCCGCGCCACGATGTTGCCGAAGCGCGTCGAGCCGATCACCTCGCCCGTCGCGGCCAGTGTCGTCGCGAACGCCACCGTCACGCCGCGCGACTGTTCCTCGAGCGCCGTCTCGAAGTAGGCGCGCAGCGCGCCCTCGTCGAAGCACTTCGACGCCGTGAACCGCCACAACTCCGGCTCGAGCCCGATCGCGAGCAACCCCGGCCAGTGCTTCGACAGGTCCAGCGGCTCGAGGCGCACGTGCGCGCCGGCGAGCGTCACCGGACCGATCGGCGTGACGCCTCCGCTCACTCTCGCACCATGTAGTACGTCGCCTGCGGATGGTGCACGACGATCGCGCTCGTCGAAGCCTCGGGCACGATCTGGAACGCCTCGGTCAGCGACGTGCCGATCGAGTCCTCGGCGCCGAGCAGCGAGAACAGCTTCACCTGGTCCGCCAGCTCCGGGCACGCGCTGTAGCCGAACGAGTAGCGCTTGCTCCGCTCCTCGGGCAGCCCCAGCTCCTTGCGGATGTGGGCGTGATGCCATTCCGCCAGGCCTTCCGCCGCGCCGACCGCGAGACCGTGGATGAACAACGAGTCGGCGTACTCGCCCCGCGCGTCCAGGGCCGCGCAGAGTTCGTCGGCGTTGCTGCCCACGGTCACCACCTGCATCGGGATCACGTCGAACTTGCTCGACTCGACCGGCAGGAAGTAATCGCTCAGGCAGAGTCCCTCGCGGTCGGCCTGCCGCGGGAACGTGAAGCGCGCGACTTCCTCGATCTTGCCGCGCGGCGTGAGCGAGCCCGCGACGAACGCCGTCGGGTCGTAGATCACGAGATCCTGCCCTTCGGACTGGCAGGGGAAGTAGCCGTACGCGGCGATCGGCCGCAGCCAGCCCTTCGACTCGGCCTCGGCCTGCAGCTTGAGCCGGCGCGGCTCGAAGTCCTCGGCGATCAGCTTGTCGAACTCGGCGCCCGTGCCGCGCGCGCCCCAGTGCAGGCGGTAGAGCGTCTTCAGGTCCATGCCCGCGTACATGCCCGCGAACGGGATGTCGCGCGTCGGCGTGACGCGCGCGCCCCAGAACGGCGGCGCCGGAACGTCGTGATCGCGCGACACCGTGACCTTGAAATCCTGCTGCTGCGCGCTCGACTCGGCGACGCGCGCCTCGAGCTCGGCCGCCTTCGCCTTGAACTCGAACGCCTCGCGCCTGTTCTTCTCGACCAGCTCGGCCCGCGTCGCGGGATCCACGAGCAGGTTCATCACGTCGAGCCCCTCGAACGCGTCCTTGCAGTAGTAGACGCCCGGCGTATAGAAGATCTCGCCGTCCACGAGCGCGGCGCGGCGGCCGAAGTTGCGGTTGATCGCGGCGCCGCCGATGAGCACGGGATACTCGAGCGCGAGCCGGTGCAGCTCGTTCACGATGATCGGCATCTGCTTGCTGGTCGACACGAGCAGCGCGGACAGGCCGATCGCCGTCGCGTCCACCTCACGCGCCTTGTCGAGGATCTTCTGCACGGGGACCTGCTTGCCGAGGTCGTACACCGTGTAGCCGTTGTTGCTCAGGATCGTCTTGACCAGGTTCTTGCCGATGTCGTGCACGTCGCCGAACACGGTCGCGAGCACCACGCGGCCCTTGCTCGAGTCCGCCTTCTTCTCGAGGTAGAGCTCGAGCTGCGCGACCGACTTCTTCATCACTTCGGCGCTCTGCAGCACGAACGGCAGGATCAGCTCGCCCGAGCCGAACTTGTCGCCCACTTCCTTCATCGCCGGCAGCAGCACGTTGTTGAGCACATCCACGGCGGGCTGGCGCTTGACCGCCTCGTCCACGAGCGCCTCGATGCCCGCGCTCTTGCGGTGGAGGATCTGGTGATGCAGCCGCTCCTCGACGCTCATCGCCGCTTCGGCCGACTCGTCCTCGCGGCTGCGCGCGTCGGGCGCGCGGCCCTCGAAGTGGTTGATGTAGTGGGCCAGCGCCTGCGGATCGCGGTTGAACACGAGGTCGTCGGCCAGCTTGCGATCCTCGGCCGAAAGCTCCGCATACGGAATGATGTCCGCGGGGTTCACGATGGCGGCGTCGAGCCCGGCCTGCACGCAGTGATAGAGCATCACGCTGTTCAGCACGGCGCGCGCTTCCTTGCCGAGGCCGAACGACACGTTGGACACGCCCAGCGACGTGAGCACGCCGGGCAGCTCACGCTTGATGAGCTTGATGCCTTCGATGGTCTCGACCGCACTGTCGAGGAACTCGGCTTCGCCGGTCGCGAGCGTGAACGTGAGGTCGTCGAAGATCAGCCGCTCGGGCGGCAGGCCGTATTCCCTGGTGCAGAGGTCGTGAATGCGGCGCGCGACCTCGAGCTTGCGCTGTGCGGTCTTGGCCATGCCGGTCTCGTCGATCGTCAGCGCGATCACCGACGCGCCGTACTTCATCACCAGCGGCATCACCGTCTGGATGCGCTCGAGGCCGTTTTCCAGATTGATCGAGTTGATGATCGCCGAGCCCGGGCACGCCTGCAGCGCAGCCTCGATCACGTTCGCCTCGGTCGAGTCGATGCACAGCGGCGCTTCGACCGAGAGCGAGAGTTTCTTGACCAGCGTGCGCATCATGGCCGCTTCGTCGGTGCGCTCGGTGAGCGCGAGGCACACGTCGAGCACGTGCGCGCCGCCGTCCACCTGCTCGCGCGCGATCGGGATCATCTCCTCGTACTTCGTCTCGAGCGCGAGGCGCTTCATCTTGCGCGAGCCCTGCGTGTTCAGCCGCTCGCCGATCAGCAGCGGCGCGGGCTGCTGCACGAGCGCCGCGGCCGTCATGCCGCTCGAGACGAACCACTGGCTGCGCCCCGCGCGCTGCTTCGGCGCGACGCGGCCGATCGCCGCGACCACGGCCCTGATGTGGTCCGGCGTGGTGCCGCAGCAGCCGCCGACCATGTTGACGCCGAACTCGAGCACGAACTCGCGCAGCGTCTCGGCGAACGGTCCCGGCTTCATCGGGTAGAGCGTGCGGCCGCCGTCGTTGATCGGAAGGCCGGCGTTCGGGATCACGTGAATGAAGGTGCTCGCGTTCTCGCACAGGTAGCGCACCGCGTCGCGCATGAGATCGGGACCGGTCGAGCAGTTGAGCCCGATGATGTCCACGTGCATGGCTTCGAGCGTGGCGAGCGCGCCGCGATAGTCGGTGCCGAGCAGCATGCGTCCGGTCGGGTCCAGCGTGATCGAGCACTGGATGGGCACCTGCTTGCCCGTGCGCGCCATGGCCTCGCGCGACGCGATGATCTGCGCCTTCATCTCGAGGATGTCCTGGCACGTCTCGAGGATCAGCACGTCGGCGCCGCCCTCGATGAGGCCCTGCGCCTGGTCCACGAACGTCTCGACGAGGTCCTGCAGCGTGAGCTGGCCGAGGTCGGCGTCTTCGGACGACGGCAGGTAGCCCGACGGTCCCATGGAGCCGGCGACGAAACGCGGGCGGCCGTCGGCCGCGGCGTAGCGATCGGCCACGCGGCGCGCGTTCGCCGCCGCGGCGCGGTTCAGCTCGAGCGTGCGGTCGGCGAGCCCGTGCTCCTCGAGCCGGATGCGCGACGCCTGGAACGAGTTCGTCTCGACGATGTCGGCGCCCGCGTCGAAGTAGGCCGCGTGGATCGACTCGAGCACGTCGGGACGCGTGAGGCTCAGGTAGTCGATGCAGGACGGCTTGCCGCCGTAGTCCTCGTCGGTCAGCTCGCGGGCCTGGACCTGCGTGCCCATGCCGCCGTCGAAGAACAGGACGCGTCCGCGCAGCGTGTCGAGAAGAAGACTCATGAGTTCGGGCGCTCCGGGGTGGGGCCGCGCGATCGGCACGGCGGGGCGGGGTGGGTCGGCGGGTGACCCTGCGGTTTGCCGAGGATGCTATCGGCGCGGCCGGGGCTGACGCAAACCTTCGGCCCGGCCGCCGTTGAAGGCACCCCGGGACAGGCGTACCGTGCGGCTCATGAGTCGAGTTTCGACCACGCCCGCCGCGCCGAAGCCGTCGGCGCCCCTCCCCGCAGCGCCCCGGCGACTACAGTCGCTCGGAAGGCTCATCGGCAACACGCCGATGTTCGCGATCGATTTCACCTTCCGTGGCCGCTCGCGGCGGCTGTTCGCCAAGGCCGAGCACTTCCATTGGACGGGGAGCATCAAGGACCGCATGGCGCTGCACGTGCTGCGCCGCGCCTATGCCGAGGGCCGCATCCAGCAGGGCGACTGCATCGCCGAGGCGACGAGCGGCAACACCGGCATTTCGTTCGCGGCGCTCGGCCGCGCGCTCGGGCACCCCGTCACGATCTTCATGCCGGACTGGATGAGCCGCGAACGCGTCGAACTGATCCGCAGCTTCGGTGCGACGATCGTTCCGGTCAGTCGCGAGCAGGGCGGTTTCGTGGGCAGCATCCGCATGGCCGAAGAACTCGCCGCCGGCAGTGAACACGTGTTCCTGCCGCGACAGTTCGCCAATGCCGCGAACGTCGAAGCGCACGAGACCACCACCGGCCCCGAGATCTGGCAGCAGCTCCGCGACGCCGGCCTCACGATCGAGGCGTTCGTCGCCGGCGTCGGTACCGGCGGCACCGTGATGGGAGTGGGGCGTTTCCTCCGGCGCGTCGCGCCCGGCGTGCGCGTATACCCGCTCGAACCCGCGGAATCGCCGACCTTGTCCGTCGGCCACAAGATCGGCAAGCACCGCATCCAGGGCATCTCGGACGAGTTCGTGCCGCCGATCGTACAGCTCGACGAACTCGATGCGGTCGTCGCCGTCTCGGACGGTGACGCGATCCTGATGGCGCAGAAGCTCGCTCGCACGCTCGGGATCGCCGTGGGCATTTCCTCGGGCGCGAACTTCCTGGGCGCGCTGCTCGCGCAGGAGACGCTCGGCCACGACGCGATCGTGGCGACGGTGTTCGCGGACAGCAACAAGAAGTACCTGTCCACGGATCTCATGAGTCCCGAGCCGCTGAAGCCGGACTTCCTTTCACCCGAAGTGGAGTTGATCGGGTTCGAAGTGCTGCACCGGCTGTGCGGCGCCTGCCCGGTGAACACCGAGGGCGGCGCGGCGCAAGCCCCCGCTTGACGGGCGCGCGACTCCCGTCACAATGCCCCGTCATGTCCACCATGCTCTGGCTCATGCGGCATGGCCGCGCCACCGGCCAAGGCTCCGACGCGCAGCTCCTGCCCGAGGGCGAAGAGTACGTGCGGGCGCTCGGCCGGAAGCTCCGCGGCGAGGGGCTGCGCCCCGTCGCCTGCTTCTCCAGCACCTACCTGCGGGCCCGGGACACCGCCTTCATTGTGCTCTCGGAACTGTCCGACCGCCCCGACGTGCGCCACCTGCGCGAGCTCACCCCGGACATCGATCCGGCCGAGGCGTGGGAGGCCCTGCTCGAGCAGCCCCTGCCGGAGGGTGACGTGCTCGTCGTGTCGCACCTGCCGCTGGTCGGGCTGCTGTGCGGCACGCTCACCGGCGACGACCCGGGGTTCTCGCCCGGCACGCTCGTCCAGGTCGCGCTCGACGAGTCGAAGCGCAAGGGCCGGCTGCTGCGCGTCGTGCGCTCGGCCGACGTGACGGGCTGAAGGCCCGCCACGCCGGCGTCGCACTCGCTCAGCCCTTCTGCGGCTTGGCCGGGCGCATCTCGACGCGCGAGTGCAGCGCGCGCGGTGACGTGTGCAGCAGGTCCACGACCATCTCGCCCACGTCGGACGCCTGCAGCGCCCAGTCCTGCTTGGCCGCGGTGCCGCGCCCGAAGTCCGTCGCGACGCTGCCCGGCATGAGGTAGGTCACGCGGATGTCGTCGTTGCGCACT
>JACRIW010000017.1 GCA_016215625.1 Candidatus Eiseniibacteriota bacterium
GACGCGTGCGAGCGCCTCGGCCAGGCGGTCGCGCCCGAAGGGCTTGAGCAGGTAGTCCACCGCGTGCACCTCGAACGCCTTGAGCGCGAACTCGTCGTACGCGGTGCAGAACACCACCGCCGGAGCGGGGTCGAGCAGCTCGAGCACTTCGAAGCCCGTGAGCTTCGGCATCTGCACGTCGAGGAACATCAGGTCGGGCTTCTGCTCGCTCACGGCCTTCACCGCCTCGAACCCGTTCGCGCACTCGCCCACGACCTCGATGCCCTCGTGCGCACCCAGGTACTCGCGCACCAGCGCGCGCGCCGGCGCCTCGTCGTCCACGATCAGCACGCGCAGCACTTTCGCGTCAGCCACGGCTCCCTCCCGTCTCCTTCTCGCGCGCCGGCAGCGTCAGCAGCACGCGGAACACGCCCGGCTCGCGCACCGCGTCGAGCCGCGCTTCCTCGGCGCCGAACGCTTCGAGCCGGCGCCGCACGTTCTCCAGCCCCACTCCGGCGCCGGCGCGCGCCGGCGCGTCCTCGTCCACCGGATTCTCCACCACGATCCCGAGCCGCGCGCCCTCGCGTCGGGCCTCGATGCGCACGACGCCACCTTCGAGGCGCCCGGACACGCCGTGCTTGATGGCGTTCTCGACGAGCGGCTGCAGCAGGAGCGGCGGCACGCGGCAGCCGAGTGCGGACTCGTCTACGCGGCGCTCCACGCCGAGCCGCTCGCCGAAGCGCACCTGCTCGATCGCGAGGTAGCGCTCGACGAGCGCGAGTTCCTCGGAGAGCGCGACGGAATCGCGCGCGGCGAGCGCCAGCGTGCGGCGGAGAAAATCGCCGAGCCCTTCGCACATGCGGCGCGCCCCTTCCGGGTCGCTGCCGACGAGCGAGTTGATCGAGTTGAGGCTGTTGAACAGGAAGTGCGGGTTCAACTGCGCGCGCAACGCGCGCACTTCCGCCTCGCGCGTGCTCACCTGCGACTCGAGCACGCGGCGCTCGGCCTCGTGCGCGGCCTCGAACGCGAGCACGAGGTAGTGCACGACGGCCGACAGCAGGTAGAGCGGGATACCGAGCAGGAACAGCACGCCGAAGTTGCGCAGCAGGTCCGCGCGCGTGACGACGCTGTCGCCGAGGCGCACGAGCACGAGTTCCCACAGCATGCTGCCGACCGACCACACGGCGCTCGCCTGCAGCGCCACCCCGACCTGGCTCGAAAGAACGCGCAGCGGCGGCGTCGAGACGAGCGGGTGACGCCGGCACGCCCACCAGGCGGACAACACGACGAAGCCGCAGACGAGCATGGCCGGCACGGCGAACGCGTGCGCATGCGTGGGAGGCAGCGGACCGAGCAGCCGCAGGAACTCCGCGAGCAGCAGGCCCGCGAGCAGCCACGCGAGCACGTACGGCCCCAGCCACACCCGGCGCGTCAGGAGCGGATGCACGTCAGCTCACCGGGCGCGGCTGGTCGTCGTCGTGCTTCGGATAGGTGACGCCGATCGACACCTTCTTGCCGGTGGAGGTGGTCACCTCGACGGACTTGTCGCGCCGGCGCACGCGGACGCGCGTCTCGCGGTCGTCCTTGCCGTTGGCGACCTCGATGCCGCCCATCACTGCGAACCCGCGCACGACGAGCGTGCCGACCGGTTCCACGCCGGGGACGAGATGCGTGTTGTCCTCGTAGCCCGCCATGATCGGCGTGACTTCACTCTCGACGCGCCAGTCCGGCGGCACGAGGATCTCGATGCCGCCCCACATCGCGAACACCTCGACCACGGCGCGGCCGTCGGCGAGCTGCGCGTCGCGAAGGTCGAGCTCGACCCCGCCCATCATCGCGGACAGGTCGCCGCCGCGGAACGCGTCCGAGCGGTTGCGGCGCGTGACCCCGCCCATGAGGGCGAACGAGCGCACGAACGTGTCGCTGTCGCCGGTCTCGGCCTCCGGCTCGCGGATCGAGCGCAGGACCACGCTCGCGCCGAAGAAGATGAGCAGGATCGGCCACAGGTCGCCGATGCCGATGTGCCACCAGGACAGGTGCAGCTTGTTGCCGAGCAGCAGCAGGCCCGCGGACGTGAAGATCGCGCCCGGCACGAGGCGCTTCTCCGCGCCGATCCCGGTGAGCTTCATGACGCCGAAGATCACGAGCAGCAGCGGCCACCAGCTGATGATCGCGTCGGAGTCCACGCCGAACAGGTTGTCGAGCGTCCAGAGCAGGCCCAGCGTCGTGAGCGCGAGCCCGAAGACGAGGCGCCCGCCGATCTGCAGCCGACCGGAGCCGGAGCTGAATCCGGCGCCGTAGACGTGAATGCGGCGGCGGCTATCGCGTTCTTCCATGTTCCATCTCCCACCGCTCGGCGCCTCGAACGACGGCGCCACGGGTCAGGGTGGTGGCGATCGCCAGTCCCGCGAGGGCGGCGACCGGGATCAGCCAGAGGGGCAGCATCAGCACGAGAGCCTTCTGGAGGGATTCGAACGCCAGTGCGAGCGCGTTCGGCTGCCACCGGACCAGCACGGCCAGCAGGACCGCGTTCTGGACGATCAGCCAGGCCGTGCAAAGCCCGAATGCGCATTCGCGCGCGAGACGCCACGGCGACTCGCGGCGCGCGGAGGAGGCGCGGTCACTCATGGCCCTGCTCCCGACCGTCCTCGACGATCACGGTCGTCCGGTCGTGCGGCATGAAGCGCGAGGCGATCGCCTCGACCACGGCGCCGACGCCGACGGCGACGAGCGCGAGCGGCCAGCTGGTCGCCCAGTTCAGGCCCTTCCAGTGATAGACCGACGCGAAGAAGTAGCCGCTCATGAGCAACAGGGTCACGGCCGAGCCGAGCTTCTTGGCCGTGCGCGCGCCGACGATGCCGGCGACGCCCATGAGCATCGGGATCGCGGGCCACCAGTCGCCGATCGAGTTCCACGGCAGCAGGCCCTGCCGGACCGCGAGGAACATCACGCCCAGGGCGATGAGTCCGATCCCCCAGGTGAGCCCTTCGATCGGCTCGCGCTCTCCTCTGTACCGGGACATCTTCCTCCTCCTTGGGGCCGCGCTCGGGAGTCACCGTGACGCCCGCCGCATCGGCCACGCACGGGAAGTTACGGACGGCGCAAGGGGCTTTCGCGATGCATTCGGCCAACGGCGGCGGGGCGTCGGTGAACGGCGCCCGCCGGTCCGCGAGAGACGCCCCGAGGCGCCTTCACGCGGCGGCTCCCGCGGCCCGCTTGCGCTCGCGCGCGAGCACGACGATCACGCCGCCGAGCGCCGCGAGCGTGAAGATCGCCCACTGGACCGCGTACGACAGGTGCGTCTGCGGGTCGGTGAGACGCGGCGGGAATCGCTTCAGCGAGTCCATGGTGCATTCGGGCAGCGCGACGAGCCAGACGTCGTTCGTCACGCCGGGCCAGCGCGCGGCGAGCGTGTCGGGATCGGGATGCAGGCTGCTCCAGCGCTCGGGCGTCTCGCCCGCGAGCCGCACCCACGGCAGGCGCGAGTGCGCGCCCTTCAGCGGCTGCGCGTACGCGACGACGAGGACGGAGTCGTCCGTCGTGAAGCGTTCGGGATGCGCGGCCTCGGCGCTGTCCACGGCCATCCAGCCGCGGTTCACGAGTACGAGCACGCCGTCGGCGAGGCGCAGCGGCGTCACGACGTCCACGCCCACGCCGCCCTCCTCGGGCTCGTGCGAAAGCAGCAGGTGCCGCGACGTGTCGAAGCGTCCGCCGAGCAGCACCTTGTCGGTGCGGCGCGCCTTCAGCGCCGCGCCGCCGGCGAGGCTCTCGGGGCCCGCGCGCAGCATGCTCTCGAGCCGCGCGTTCGCGGCGCGCTTCTCGACCCAGCGCGAGTGCTGCCACAGCCCCATGCGCGCGCACACGCCGGCCAGCGCCAGCAGCGCGATCACCAGAACGAGCGGACCCGGACGCACGCCGGATCTCAGCTGGCGGGCTTCGGCGGAGCGGGCGCCACCGGCGGCAGGTCGAACGCGACCGTGCTCGGCTCGAATCCGGCCGCCTTGTGGGCCCCGTCGCAGAAGGGCTTGTTGGCCGAGTGCCCGCAGCGGCACAGGCTCACGCGCTCGCGGCCGCCCAGGCCGAACGGCTTGCCGTCCATGTCCAGGATCTCGAAGTCGCCCTCGACGCGAATGGAGCCGTTCTTCATCACCGTCAGCTTCGTGGACGCCATGAGTTCCTCCTGGCAAGTCGTGTTGGTGGTTCGGTTTCGCGGCGGCAATCTAGCAGCGCCCGGCCGCGGGAGCGACCGTGGCCGGCGGCCGGGTGGGGCGGACGGAGCCTGCCCACCGGCGCGCGCCCCTGCGCCATCCCGGCCGTCGTGCAACCACGCCGCACCCGGCCGCGTAATCCAGCCGCGTCCGCGCTCCCAAACTTCGCGCGGCGTGGCAACGACTGCCCGGTCGGCACACATCCATTCCGGAGGCACAAGGTGATCGAGTTGCTCGTGGTGGGGACGTTCGTCTTCGTCGCGGCCATCCTGATCGGCGTGTTCGCGACGGTCCTCGGACTCGTCGGATTCCTGATCTCGCTCCCGTTCCGCATCCTCGGGCTCGCCTTCAAGGCGCTCGGCTTCCTGATCGCGCTGCCGTTCCTCGCCGTCGGCGGACTCCTCGCGCTCGTGCTCGGCGGCGGGGCGCTGGCCATCGGGCTCGCATTGGCGATCGTGCCGCTGTTCCCGTTCCTCGCGGTCGGCGCGCTCCTCTGGTGGCTGCTGCGCCGCGGCTCGCCGCAGCCGAACAAGCGCTCGCAGGCGAGCGTCGCTTCCTAGCACCCGACTTCGCCTGACCGGGCGAAACGCGCGGGCGGCCACCGGGTCCTCCACCCGGATCGGCCGCCCGGCTGCGTTTCGGAGCCGCCGGTGGCCGCGCGAGGCGTGTGAGTCGATCCGACGCCACGCGCACTGCTCCCGACTTTTTTTCGCGCGGCGGCCTCCCGGAGCGCACTTTTCTCCCACGTGCGGCCGGGGGTCCGTTATCCTGCGCGACCGACGCGCGGAACTTCCCGCGCTCCCCTCCCTCCACCACTCGAAGCACGAGGTCTGAGAGTTGAGCGATATCCGCGCCTGGACCCCCAAGGACTCCGCTGCGCTTTACAACGTGAACGGCTGGTCCAGCGGCTACTTCCGCATCAACGATGCGGGCCACATGGAAGTCACGCCGTCGGGGCCCGAAGGCCCGAGCGTCGACCTCTTCGAACTCGTCGGTGACCTCGAGCGGCGCGGCCTCGGCATGCCGCTGCTCGTGCGCTTCTCCGAGATCCTGCACTCGCGCGTGCAGCAGCTGTTCGGCTGCTTCGGCTCGGCGATCAAGGAGTACGGCTACCGCGGGCGCTATCGCGGCGTGTTCCCGATCAAGGTGAACCAGCAGCACCACGTCGTCGAGGAGCTCGTGCGCTTCGGCGGTCCGCTCGGCCTCGGCCTCGAGGCGGGCTCGAAGCCCGAACTGCTCGCGGCCCTGGGCATGATCGAGCACGACGATTCGCTGCTGATCCTGAACGGGTACAAGGACATCGAGTACATGGAGACGGCGCTGCTTTCCCAGAAGCTCGGCCGCTACCCGATCATCGTGATCGACCGCTACCGCGAACTCGACATCCTGCTCGAGACGGCACGCCGCCTCGACATCCGTCCGCACATCGGCGTGCGCGCGAAGCTCACGACGAAGGGCGCCGGCAAGTGGATGGATTCCACGGGCGACCGCTCGAAGTTCGGCCTCAGCGCGACCGAGATGGTCATGCTCGTCGAGAAGCTGCGCGCCGAGAACATGCTCGACTGCCTCGAGCTGGTGCACTTCCACATCGGCTCGCAGATCTCGGCGGTGCGCGCGATCAAGGACGCGATGAAGGAAGCCGGCCGCGTGTACGTCGAATTGGCGAAGGCCGGAGCCGGCCTGCGCTTCATCGACGCGGGCGGCGGCCTCGGCGTGGACTACGACGGCTCGTCGACGAACTGGCACTCGTCCACGAACTACACGATGCAGGAGTACGCGAACGACATCGTCGCGGCGATCCAGGACGCGGTCGAGACCGCGGGCCTGCCGCATCCGGACATCGTGACCGAGTCGGGCCGCGCGCTCGTCGCGCACCACTCGGTACTCGTGTTCAACGTGCTCGACGTGAACGAAGTCCTCGCCGGGCAGTCGCTGCCCGCGCCCGATCCCTCGGCGCCCGCGGTGATCCAGCAGCTCATCGAGACGTGGCGCGGGATCTCGCGCAAGAACTTCCAGGAGTCCTACCACGACGCGCTGCAGCTCAAGGAGGAGGCGTCGAGCCTCTTCAACCTCGGGCTGCTCGACCTCGTGGGCCGGGCGCGCGTCGAGCAGCTCTTCTGGGGCTGCTGCGAGGCGATCCTGAAGATCACGCGCGAACTCGAGTACGTGCCGGACGATCTCGAAGGCCTCGAGAAAGGCCTCGCGGACACGTACTACGGCAACTTCTCGGTGTTCCAGTCCGCGCCCGACCACTGGGCCGTGAAGCAGCTCTTCCCGATCGCGCCGCTGCACCGCATGAACGAAAAGCCCACGCGCCGTGCGGTGATCGCCGACCTCACGTGCGACTCCGACGGCAAGATGGACCAGTTCATCGACCTGCGCGACGTGAAGAACTGGCTCGAACTGCATCCGTTCGACGGACGCCCGTACTACCTCGGCGTGTTCCTCGTCGGCGCGTACCAGGAAATCCTCGGCGACCTCCACAACCTGTTCGGTGACACGAACGCCGTGCACATCTCGCTCGACGACAAGGGCTACCGCGTCGAGCACGTGGTCGAGGGCGACTCGGTCACCGAAGTGCTCGGCTACGTGCAGTACTCGAAGCCGCAGCTCATGCAGAAGCTGCGTCAGGCGAACGAAGAGGCGCTCCGCAAGGGCCTGCTCACGTTCGAGGAATCGGCGCTGCTCATGAAGCGCTACGACGAAGGCCTCTCGGGCTACACGTACCTCGAGGAGGAACCGGCGCCGCTGCACCTTCCGAGCAACGGCAACGGCGGCTCGCCGTCGGGCCTCACGCCGCGGCCGCCGGGCATCGAGGCGGCCAAGTCGGGCGTCGCCGGCCGCTGACACCGTTTTCCCGCGCGGCGGGCCCCTCTCGCGAGGCGGTCCGCCGCATTGTTTTTCGCCCGGGAAGGGCGCCCGACGGCGGTTGAGAAAACCGTCCCTCTCGGGCATTCTCCCGCGCGCTCGTACCCACCCCCGCGCCGTGTGCCGAAGCCCCGACCGGGCGCTTCATCCGGCGCCGCAACCCGTCAGGAAGGTCATGGCCGATTTCATCTACACCATGAAGGACCTCCGCAAGGTGGTCCCTCCCAAGCGCGAGATCCTCAAGGGCATCTGGCTCTCGTTCTACTACGGCGCCAAGATCGGCGTGCTGGGCCTGAACGGCGCCGGCAAGAGCTCGCTGCTGAAGATCATGGCCGGTGTGGACCCCGACTTCATCGGTGAGGCGTTCCTCGGCAAGGGGTTCACGGTCGGCTACCTCGAGCAGGAGCCGAAGCTCGACCCGGCCAAGAACGTGATGGACAACGTCGCGGACGGCGTCGGCGAGAAGATGCGCATCAAGCGCCGCTGGGACGAGATCAGCGCCAAGTTCGCCGAGCCCATGGAAGACGATGAGATGAACAAGCTCATCGAGGAACAGGGCAAGCTCCAGGACGCGATGGACGCCGGCAACCTGTGGGACCTCGAGCGCCAGCTCGAGATCGCCATGGACGCGCTGCGCTGCCCGCCCGCGGACGCCGACGTCACCACGCTGTCGGGCGGCGAGCGCCGCCGCGTCGCGCTGTGCCGCCTGCTGCTCTCGCACCCCGACCTGCTGCTGCTCGACGAACCGACGAACCACCTCGACGCCGAATCGGTCGCGTGGCTCGAGCGCTTCCTCAAGGACTACACGGGCACGGTCGTCGCGGTGACGCACGACCGCTACTTCCTCGACAACGTCGCGGGCTGGATCCTCGAGCTCGACCGCGGCGCCGGCATCCCGTGGGAAGGCAACTACACCTCGTGGCTGGAGCAGAAGAAGAACCGCCTCCAGCAGGAGGAAAAGACCGAGTCCGCGCGCCAGAAGACGCTCGAGCGCGAGTTCGAGTGGGTCAAGATGGCGCCGCGCGCGCGCCAGGCGAAGAGCAAGGCGCGTCTCGCCGCGTACGAGAAGATGCTCGCCGAGGAGTCGAACGAGCGCATCGACAACGTCGAGATCTACATCCCGCCGGGTCCGCGTCTCGGCAACGTGGTCATCGAAGCGAAGGACCTCACGAAGGGTTACGGCGACAAGCTGCTCATCGAGAACCTGTCGTTCAAGCTCCCGCCCGCCGGCATCGTCGGCGTGATCGGCCCGAACGGCGCTGGCAAGACCACGCTGTTCCGCATGCTCGTCGGCGAGGAGCAGCCGGACGCCGGCTCGCTGCGCGTCGGCGAGACGGTGAAGATCGCGTACATCGACCAGAGCCGCGATTCGCTCTCGCCCGAGAAGACCGTGTGGGAGGAGATCACCGGCGGCAACGAGCTGCTCACGCTCGGCAAGCGCGAGATCAACTCGCGCGCCTACTGCTCGTGGTTCAACTTCCGCGGCGCCGACCAGCAGAAGAAGGTCGGCACGCTGTCCGGCGGCGAGCGAAACCGCCTGCAGATGGCGAAGCTCCTGCAGAGCGGCGGCAACCTGCTCCTGCTCGACGAACCCACGAACGATCTCGACGTCGACACGCTGCGTGCGCTCGAGGACGCGCTGCTCGAGTTCGCCGGCTGCGCCGTCGTGATCTCGCACGACCGCTGGTTCCTCGACCGTATCGCCACGCACATCCTCGCGTTCGAGGGCGATTCGCAGGTCGTGTTCTTCGAGGGCAACTACCAGGACTACGAGAAGAACCTGCACGAGCGCATCGGCGCCGACGCCGACACGCCGCATCGCATCAAGTACAAGCCGCTCGCTCGCTGAGCGCGGACGGCCGCGGGACACGGAGGGAGGCGTTCGCTCGAACGCCTCCCTTTCGCATGCCGGCGGTGACGAGTGCTACCGTGACGGCCCACCCGAACGGAGATCCGACATGCGCACGCTGCCCGCACTGCTCGTCCTGATGCTCGCCTGCGCCACCGCGCCCGTGCGGGCCGAAGCTCCGCCCGCCGGCGGCCCCGAGGTGCGAGCGCTCATCGAGCGCGTGACCGCGGCGTACGGCGGCCGGCCGGCGCTCGAGAAGATCAAGGCCTACCGCGTCGAGGGCTCGCTCTTCTCCGCGATGCGCCACTCGGACTCCCCCACGGTGCGCGTGTTCGCGCGTCCCGCCCGGCTCAAGGTGATGCTCGACTACGCGAACGGCGCCGAGATGCGCTTCGTGGACGGCGACCGCGGCTGGCGCAACGAAGGCGGCGGCGAGGTCGAGGAAGTGCAGGGCCCGATGTTCGCCGCGATGGTGCTGCAGGCGGCGCGCGCGGGCGTGCCGTGGATCCTCTACGAACACGCGGACGAGGCCTCGTTCACCGATTCGCTCGAGCAGAACGGCGTGCGCTGCGCCGGCATCCAGATACCGCTCGGCCGGGGACTGCTGTTGCGTGCGTGGGTGCACCCGGGGAACTTCCACGTCGTGCGCAGCCAGGGGCTCCTGTCGCAGGGCGGCATGAGCACGCACTTCGAGACCGTGTACTCCGACTTCCGCGCGGTGAACGGCATCACGTTCGCGTTCCGCGAGGAGAACTTCGCGTCCGGGCACCAGACGGGGCTCACGACGATCACGAAAGTCGTGCTCAATCCCCCGATCCGGCCCGGAGAGTTCCGGCCCTCGCCCACCGGCGCCCCGCGCTCGCGCCGCGGCGATTCCTGACGCGCCGGCGGCCGCCCGCAGTGCAGGCCCGCGAATCCTCCGCTTCGGTTCGTGCTCGTACCGGCGAACCCGAGGCGAAAGGAGCCCGCGATGAACACGAAGACCCACGACGTGACCGACTTCCAGCGTGACGTGATCGAGCGCAGCCGCGAACTGCCCGTGCTCGTGGACTTCTGGGCCGCATGGTGCGGGCCGTGCCGCTCGCTCGGCCCCGTCCTCGAACGCGTCGCCGCCGCCGCGGACGGCCGCTGGGCGCTCGCGAAGGTGGACACCGAGGTGTTCACGGACGAGGCGCGCCGGTACGGCGTGCAGAGCATTCCGAACGTGAAGCTGTTCGTGAACGGCGAGGTCGTGGACGAGTTCGTCGGAGCGCTGCCCGAATCCGAGGTGCGGCGTTTCCTCGAGCGCGCGATCCCCGGCCCCACGAGCGCCGCGGTGGGCGAAGCACGCGCGAAGCTGGCCGCGGGCGACCTCGCGGGCGCGATGGCGGCGCTGGATGCGGCGCTGGCCGCCGACGCGGGCAACGCCGCGGCGCGGCTGCTGCTCGCCGAGCTCACGCTGCGCACGGCCCCGGAGACGATCGAGTCGGTGCTGGGCCCGCTCACGGTCGACCACTCCGACCGCGTCGAGGCGTTGCGCGTGCTCGCGCACTGGCTGCTCGAGGCCGGGCGGCTGCCCGAGGGCGCGGCGCGCGCGCCGTTCACCGCGGCGCTCGCGGCGGTGCGCGCGGGCGACTGGGACGCGGCGCTCACGCAGGTGATCGCCACGCTGCACGCGCACCGCGGGTACGCGGGAGGCGCGGCGCGGGAGGTCGGGCGAGCGATCTACCTGCTGCTGGGCATCGAGCACGAGGCGTGTGAGAAGCACTACCGCGCATTCTCGAGCGCTCTGTACGTCTAGTTGTGGTTCGCAGAATGTTGCTGAACACGGGCGCGGCCTTCCGGGGCCGCGCCCGTGGTGCGTTCAGGCGGCGAGCTTGAGCGTGTGTCGCTTCGGGTTCGCGATCTCGGCCGTGTCCACGAGCCCGAAGTAGTAGCGCCGCCATTCCTCCGTGAGCGGGGTCTTCGTCACGAACTGCCTCCTGCCCAACAGCGCTTCCGGACTCAACGGTGTCTCGAACAGCCCCAGCTTCATAGCGGGAGTGCTTCGGTCGTGGTTCACCGAGCTCGGCGCCCAGTAGTTCGCCAGCATCAGATGGATCGCCGCCCGGTCCACGACTCCCTGGTCGCGCTTCGAGAACGCGATCGTCTCGCGCCGGTGGTTCGCACCGTTGTGCCGCAGCATCATGTCGCGCCGGTTCGCGAAGAACAGGTCGTTGGCCGGCGTGCGCGGATCCGTGGAGGGCGTGGCCTTGTGTAAGATCGTGTAGCCCGCAAGGCGCCGGAACGAGCGCTCGTAGGCCGGGTGACCGTCCGAGCGGATGTCCAGCGCCTGGGGCGTGGGCGCCGACATGCGGAGGGTCTCGGCCATGCCCTTCTCGATCGCCTTGGGGTCTGGGCGGCCAAGAGTGGCTTCGA
>JACRIW010000120.1 GCA_016215625.1 Candidatus Eiseniibacteriota bacterium
CGCGCGCCGTCGTGCGCGGCGGCATCCGGCTGGGCGAGGTCACGGTCACCGTGCCCGACGCGCCGGCGGAGATGCGCGCGCTCGCGGACTGCGGCGCGGGCGTGGGCGCAGGCACGGTGCTGACGGACGCCGAGGCGCATGCGGCGCTCGACGCGGGAGCGCGCTTCCTGATCGCGCCCAACCTGTCCGAGAGCGTGGCCGCGGTGGCGCGCGCGTCGGACGCGATGTACTGCCCCGGCGCCTACACGACGACCGAGATCCTGGCCGCGCGCGCCGCGGGTGCGCACGTCGTGAAGGTCTATCCCGTCGGCGTCGCCGGCGGCCCCGACTACATCAAGGTGATTCGCGACCCCCTGCCGGACGTCCCCATGCTCGCCGCGGGCGGGACGCATCTGGGCAACCTCGCGGCATTCCTCGACGCCGGCTGCATCGGCATCGGCATCGGCGCGGCCCTCGCCGATCCCGCGCTCGCGCTCGCCGGGCGATTCGACGAGATCGAGGCGCGCGCCCGCGCGTTCGTGAGCGCGGTCGCCGCGCGCGAAGGGCGCTCGTGAGGAGAGCGGTGGCCGCGTGCGCGCTGGCGCTCGCCTGCCTCGCGGGAGCGTGGGTTCCGCGCGCGCGCGCGAGCATCGAGGAGTTCGCCTCGTTCGACCTCTCGCGCATGGAGGAAGACGACGAGAGCGCGCTCGACCACTACCTCGCGCGCCAGCCCGCCGCCTGGCGCGACGAATGGGAAGGCACGACGAACGCCTTCCGGACCTCGCAGGGCTGCCTGACCGCCGGACTGTGGAACACCGAGTACGAGACCAAGCTGCGCTCGCCGCTGGGCGAGCATTCGCACCTCGATCTCGAGCTGCTGCAGGTGATGACGGACTATGCGCAGTACGACTGGCTGTCGCTCGACTTCCACTTCCGGACGCCCGCCGGGCTGATGGGCGTGCGCTTCCGCCCGAACTACGACAAGAGCCAGCAGGACTTCGCGCTGCTCTGGAACCACGGCGACGGCACCAGCCCGTTGCAGATCGAGGCCGCGCTCACCGTCGAGGACATGTTCAACACCCTGTGGGAGTTCCGGCAGGCCCGCGTGAACGACCACAACGAGCCCTACCGGCGCCATCCCTTCGAGCCATCGGCGCGCGTTGTCTCGCGAGGAAAAAAACATCGGCTCGAGGTCTCCGGCGCATGGCTCACTCCTTCCCGCAAGGCGATAGACGACCCGAACGACGATCTGGACGGCTCATTCACGCTCTGGGGGTCGCGATTCCTGGTGCTGGACGAACATCAATTCTCCGGCTGGACGATTGAATCACGCCTCGACGGAGAACGGGCTTTGAGCATGCGCACGGTTCGCAGCGCCCCCGGCAATGCGCGGGTGTTCCGCCGGCTCTGGAACGGCGAGCTGGCGCTCCGGCACGCGCTCGGCCCCGCGACGCAGGGCGAGTTGCGGTGGATCTACAAGGACCGCGCCCAGTCGTGGGCGCCGCCGGCCGGGGACGGGCGGCTGCGCGCGCGCGACCGCGTGCTCGCGGGCGAAGTCTCCCACCGGTTCTCGGGCCGCTGGCTGGTCCGCTCCGGGCTGATGTACGACCGCGTCTCGATCGCGGTGCACGGCGGCTACCCCGGCTTCACCTGGGGCTCGCGAAAGGAATCTCGCGCCTACGTCGGTCTTCGTGCGAAGTTCGGCCGCGTGAGCGTGCAGGGCATCGAGTGCATCGAGCTCGACCACGAGCCTTACGAAGTGTCGTTCCATCACGACAAGGGATTCCTGCAGCTGCAGACGACTTTCTGACCCACCCCTCTGCGCCCCATCCACCCACCCCCGACGGAGGTGTCCCATGTAGGGCTTTCTCGATTTCCGCAAGCAGACGAACGCGCTCGCACTCGCCATCGGCGTGATCATCGGCGGCGCGGTCGGCAAGATCGTGGACTCGGTCGTGAGCGACCTGCTCATGCCGCTCATCAGCCTCGCGATGCCGAACGGCGACTGGCGCGCGGCGAAGATCGCGCTCACGACAAACCCCGACGGCACGGTCGACAAGGCGATCGGCATCGGCAGCTTCGCCGGCCGCACCGTGGACTTCATCATCATCGCGGCGGTGGTCTACATGATCACCAAGTCGCTGCTGAAGCCCGCGCCCGCCGCGCCGGCGCCGCCGAGCAAGACGTGCGGCGAATGCTGCGGCACGGTTCCCGCCGCCGCGAAGAAGTGCATGCACTGCGGCAGCGCGGTCTGACCCGCGCGCCACGGCGCGCGAACGCACCGACGCAGGCACGAACGCGCGGCACGCCCGATCCGGCGTGCCGCGCGTTTCCTTTTTCCCCCACGCCGCGACGCTCAGGGCCTGTGGCCGCCGCGATCGCGATGCGCACCCATGTAGACGAACCAGTAGGTCGCTCCCACGAGCACCGCGCCCCCGAGAATGTTCCCGATCGTCACGGGCAGCAGGTTCCTCCACAGGAACGCGTCCCAGGACAACGAGGCGGCCTCGCCCTGCAGGCCGGCGCCCGCCACGAACGCGGGATCCCACGCCTTCACGAAGAGCGCCAGCGGCACGAAGTACATGTTCGCGACCGAGTGTTCGAACCCCGCGGCCACGAAGGCCGCCACGGGCATCACGATCGCGGCGATCTTGTCGCCCGTGGTGCGCGCGCTGTAGGTCAGCCACACGGCGAGGCAAACGAGCGCGTTGCACAACACGCCACGCACGAGCGCCTGTGAAAACGTGAGCGAGAGCTTCGCGCTCGCCGTCTTCAGCGTGTACGCCCCGAACGCGCCGCCCCCGAGTTCGTGCGTGGCCGCCAGGCACACGAGCGCCGCCGTGGCACACGCGCCGACGAAGTTGCCCGCGTAGGCCACGAGCCAGTTGCGAAGCAACGAGCGCGTGCTCACGCGGCGGCTCGCCCACGCCATCACGAGCAGCACGTTTCCCGTGAACAACTCGGCGCCACCGATCACGACGAGGACGAGGCCGAGACTGAAGGTGGCGCCCGAAAGCACGCGCACGAAGCCCCAGGGCGCATCACCGGCGCCGCTGGCGGCCACCGAGGCGAACACCCCGCCGAGTGCGATGAAAGCGCCGGCGAGCACGGCGAGCGCGAAAAGCGTGCGCTTGCTGCGCGCCGCCTTCGCGACGCCGACCTCCTCGGCGCGACGGGCCATTTCGGGCGGGAGAAGGGAATCGAGACGGCTGTCGGGCGTGGTGCCGGTGTCAGGGCTCACGGCGCCTCCTTTCGCGGAGCGGCGATGGGGCTTCAGTCGTCGAATGACTTGCCGGACTCGGTGGAATCGGCGGGCACGCCCAGCGAGTCCGACGCCGCGCGCGACAGGCTGTCGGCCAGCGCCTGCGCCCGGATCGCCTCCCAGTCGGCGGCGTGATCGCGCCCACACATCGTCGTGGGCGCCTCGGTCTTCAGGAACGGCACGCGCAGCGGCGAGGGACAGTCCCCGCGCGCGAGCAGTCCGGTGTAAGGGTCCACCCACGACAGCACTTCGTCGTTGCGCGAGGGGAACTCGCTCGCCGGGAAGCCCTCGAGCAGGCGGTTCATGACGCCGGCCCAGACCGGCAGCGCGACCTTCGCGGCCGGGCGCGACAGGCTCTGCGGCTGGTCGTAGCCCACCCACACGCCGGCGACGACGTCGGGCGTGAAGCCCACGAACCACGCGTCGTGATAGTCGTTCGTGGTGCCGGTCTTGCCGCCGCACGGCCGGGTGAAGCCGTAGCTCGCGCGCAGCGGATACGAGATGCCGAACGTGACGACGTTCTCGAGCATGCCGCGCGCGAGCGCCGCGACGGGCTCGGGCACGACCGCGACCGGACGGCGCTCGGGCCGGCGCAGCGCGACGCCGCGCGAGTCCGACACGGCGCGCACCGTCGTGGGCTCGCGCCGCCAGCCGCCGTTCACGAACACCGTGTACGCGTCCACGAGCGCGAGCGGCGTCACCTCGTGCGTGCCGAGGCCGATGCTCGCGACCGCCTCGGGCTTGCCGATCCCGAAGCGCTCGGCGTAGCGCGCGATGGTCGCGGGCCCGACCTGTTCGACGAGGTTCGCGGTCGCGAGGTTGAGCGACTTGCACAGCGCCTTCGCGAGCGTGACGGTCTCGTGATAGTCCCCTTCGTCGTTGCGCGGCTGCCACGGGCCTTCGGGCGTCGCGAACTCGCGCCGCAGGTCGGGCACGGTCGAGCCGGGCGTGAAGTGCTTGCCGCCGCGGCGCGGATCGAGCGCGGTCGCGTACACGATCGGCTTGATCGCCGAGCCGGGCTGGCGCAGCGCCTGCGTCGCACGATTGAAGTCGCCGTGGCCGGGATCGCGGCCGCCGACGATCGCGCGCACCTCGGCGCTCGCGGGATCGAGCAGCACGAACGCGCCCTCGAGCGGCCCGAAGCCGCGGCCGCGCCACGCCTCCTGCGCGTCGAGCCCGCGCGCGAGTTCGACCTCGGCGTTCTGCTGCCACACGACGTCGCACGTCGTGAACACCGACAGGCCCCAGCCTTCGAGCGCGCCCTTCGGCAGCTGGCGCCCGAGCTCCTGGCGCACGGCGCTCATGAACGAGGGAAAGCGCTCGCGCGGCGGCGGCAGCGGTCGCAGCACGAGCGGCGCGTTCGCCGCGGCCGTCATCGCGAGGCTGTCCACGGCGCCCGTCTCGAGCATGTCGTGCAGCACGGCGAAGCGCCGGCGCAGCGCGTTGTCCGGGCGGCGCAGCGGCGAATAGAGGTTGGGCGCGGGAATCACGCCCACGAGCAGCGCGGCCTGGTCCAGCGCGAGCGAGTCCACCGGCACGCCGAAAAACCGGCGCGAGGCCTCGGCCACGCCGGCGATGCCGCCGTGATCGTCGCGTCCGAAGTAGACGCTGTTCAGGTACATCTCGAGGATCTCGTCCTTCGAGAGCACGAGTTCGAGCCCGACCGCATAGGCCATCTCGGCGAGCTTGCGCGTCATGGTGCGCTGCGTGCCGAGCCACAGTCCGCGCGCGAGCTGCTGCGTGATCGTGCTCGCGCCCTGGCGCACGCCGCCGGCGCGCACGTTCGCGGCGAGCGCGCGGGCGTTGCCCTTCAGGTCGAGTCCCATGTGCGAGCGGAAGCGACGGTCCTCGGACGCGACGACGGCCTGCTGCAGCACGCGCGGAATGCGGGCGAGCGGCACCCACTCGCGATGAACGCGGTTCGAGTCGGGCAGCACGGCGAGCAGCACGGGCTCGAGCCGCGGCGCGCGCTTCGCGTCCGGAGGCGCGGCGTTCGCGAGCCCGCCCAGCCGCTTCACCGACACGAGCCGGCCGTTGCCGAAACGCAGGCGCACGCGCTCGGGGCCGCCGCGCCCTTCCGGGTCCGGGCCGTCGAAGCCGCGCAGCACGATCTCGGCGCCGCCGGTGAACGTCGTCCACTCGCCGGGCGCGCGCGGCGAACCCACCTGGCGATAGCCGCGCGCGACGAGCTGGTCGCGGAGGTATTCCATGGGTAGCGCGCGGCCCGCGAGCAGCGGCACGGGCGCGGACCACACGCGCGCGGGATACGCCCACGCCGGGCCCGTGGCGTGGCGCGACTGCAGGGCCCGCACCTCGACGGCGAATCGCGCGAACGCCGCCGCGACGAGCACCGCGAGGAGGGCGAGCACGAACCACACGCGGCGCCGCACGCGGCGCGGCGCGCGCGCGCTCGACGAGGACGAAGCAGGGGCGGATGACCCGGAAATGAAAGACATCGGTGAAACATGCTAGCCCGCGCGCTTCCCCAGCCGCCAGTACGCGCGATTTCGCGGGATCGCGCGTGGTATTTCGCGTGCGAAACGAGATTCACGTTGAGCCGCGGCGACCGCGACGCGTATCCTCTTCGGCGTCGAGACGCGCTCCTTCGCTCGCACGAAGTTCACGCCACACCGTTCCACCGCGAGACGGCTTCGCGGGGACGGGACCCGTGAACGCGTCGAAACGAACGCCATGCGGCCCGTTCGTCCCTCAGTGGACGAGCGGGCCGTCGCGTTTTTCGCCCCGGCGGCCGGGATGCTCCCGGCGAGGCGGCCACCCTCGGGCCGGGGACCCGGGACACTCCGGGCGGAGCGCCTGCCGCCCTCCCGGGTTGAACCCCGCGGCGGTGCTGGCTTACTTTCCGCCGACCTACGCCCGACACGGCGTTTCGAGTCCCATGCGACCGGGGCTTTCGCGGCTTCCCTCGAGGAGATTTCCATGCGCGCCCGTCTTTGGTTCGCCCTGCACGTGCTGACCGCCCTCCTGGCGGCGGGCGCTGCCGTGGCCGAGCCCATCGGTTCCCACTTCCAGCTGACGCCCTTCGGCGGCTACACGATGTTCGATCCCAAGCTGCGCTACCCGAGCAGCAACGCTCCGCTCTCCGACGACCTCTACGTCGGCGGCCGGCTGGGCTGGGAGTCGAAGTCGTGGATCGGCCTCGAAGCCGCGGCCGGCATGACCCCGACCGTCGAGGACATGGTGGTCGGCGGCGCCGACTTCGACTGGATGCACGCCTCCGGCAACCTCGTTCTGTCGCCGGCGCGCGGCCGTTGGGGCAACCCGTACGCGTTCGTCGGCGCGGGCTACACGCAGCTCAAGCCGGCCTCCGGCGAGAAGCGCAGCACGAACACGTTCGAGTTCGGCGGCGGCGTGAAGCTGTGGATGACCGACGCCGTCGGCCTGCGCTTCGAAGCGCGCGACGTGTCGTTCAAGCCGCTCGAGAACCTGTCGGGCCAGAAGCACTTCCACAACATGGTCCTCGGCGCGGGCCTGACGTTCGCGCTCGGCGCCACGCCGCGCGACACCGACGGCGACGGCGTGCCGGACCGCAAGGACAAGTGCCCGGCGACGCCGAAGGGCGCGACGGTCAACGCCACCGGCTGCCCGAGCGACACGGACGGCGACGGCGTGCTCGACGGTCTCGACAAGTGCCCCGGCACGCCCAAGGGCGCGACGGTGGACGCGAACGGCTGCCCGTCCGACGCGGACGGTGACGGCGTGTTCGACGGTATCGACGCGTGCGCCGACACGCCCAAGGGCGCGACGGTGGACGCGAAGGGCTGCCCGAGCGACTCCGACAACGACGGCGTGCTCGACGGCCTCGACGCGTGCCCGAACACTCCGGCCGGCGCCAAGGTCGACGCGAAGGGTTGCCCGACCGACGCCGACGGCGACGGTGTCTTCGACGGTCTCGACGAGTGCGCCGACACGCCCGCCGGCCTCAAGGTGGACGCGAAGGGCTGCCCGATCGAGGTGATGGAGCGCGAGACCGAGCTGCTCGACACCGGCCTCATCCGCCTGAACGACGTCAACTTCGAAACCGGCAAGGCGGAGATCATGCCGGAGTCGTACGCGACGCTCGACGCCGCCGGCGCCGTGATGCTCAAGTGGCCCCAGCTGCGCATCGAGATCGGTGGACACACCGACTCGCGCGGCGGTGTCGCCCGCAACAAGGTGCTGTCCGAGGCGCGCGCCGATTCCGTCCGCGCGTACATCCTGCGCAAGTTCCCGGCGCTCTCGCCGTCGCAGTTCTCGACGAAGGGCTACGGGCCGACGCGTCCGGTCGCGCCGAACACGAACGCGCTCAACATGGCGAAGAACCGCCGCGTCGAGTTCGTCGTGCTCAACAAGGAAGTGCTGAAGAAGGAAGTCGAACGCCGCCGCCTGCTCCGCCAGAACGAAGGCACGCCGGCCGACTCCTCGGCGACGCCCAAGTAGCCGTCGCGGCACGCACACGAAGAAGGGCCGGAGTCCACGCGGACTCCGGCCCTTCGAGTTTCCGGCGGCGGGACGGCGCCCGCACGGAGCGCGCGGCTACTTCGCCTTCGCGGGCTTCGTCGCGCAGGTGCTGATGCCGAGCGGCAGGTAGAGCGGGCACCAGTTCACGGCGGCGGTGAAGAGCGGCACGACGCCGATCGCGCCCCACCACGCCTTGTAATAGATCCCGGCGCCGATCAGTGCGAGCCCCACCACGAGACGGAAGATGCGGTCCACACCACCCACGTTCGCCTTCATGCGTTGCCTCCAGTCCAGGGAAACGAGACCGCCACGTGCGGTCGAACACCCCCTGGGAGCCGCGCGGCCCGAAAAGGATTCGTGCGGACTTGCGAGCGGGACCGCGGCGCGGGCAGTCTGCGCCCCGGAGGTCTGGTGATGAAGATCGAATCCGAGGACGACCTGGCCGGAATGAAGGCCGCGGGCCGCGTGGTCCGCGAGACGCTCGACGCCATGCGCATCGCCGTCGAGCCCGGCATCAGCACCGCGCAGCTCGACGCTCTCGCGGCGCGCGTGCTGCGCGACCGCGGCGCACGTTCGGCGCCCCGGCTCGTGTACGACTTCCCGGGCGAGACCTGCATCTGCGTGAACGACGAGATCGTGCACGGCATCCCGTCGCCGAAGCGCGTGCTCGCCGAGGGCGACCTCGTCACGCTCGACGTCACGGTCGAGAAGGACGGCTACATGGCGGACGCGGCGATCACGCTGCCGGTCGGGCGCGTGTCCGCGCGGGCGGCCCGGCTCGTCGCGGCGACCGCGCAGGTGCTCGAGCGCGCGCTCGACGAGGTGCGCCCGGGCCGCCGCGCGTTCGAGGTGGGACGCGTGATCGAGCGGGAGGCCGGCCGCCACGGGCTGTCACCCGTGCGCGCGCTGCAGGGCCACGGCATCGGCCGCACGATCCACGAGGACCCGATGATGCCGAACTGGGCCGACCCCGAAGCGCGCGACGTGCTCGAGGACGGCCTCGTGCTCACGGTCGAGCCGATCCTGTCGCTCGGCAGCGGCGAGTCCTACGAATCGAACGACGGCTGGACGATCCTCGCCGCCGACGGCGCGTGGTCGGCGCACTTCGAGCACACGCTCGTCGTCACGAAGGGCCGCCCGATCCTGCTCACCGCGTGAAGGCCGTCAGGCGACCTCCCAGCGCCGGGCGAGCTGCCGCGCGAGCGCGAGGAACGCGACCGTGAAGAGCACGAGCGCGAGCAGCTGCGGCCACAGCGCCGCCACGGGAAGCTCGAACCAGAACACCTTCCGATAGCCGTCCAGCGCCCAGGCGTTGAAGCCCACGAGCGAGAGCTTCTGCAGCGTCTCGCTCATGAGGAAGCGCGGGAACATGCTGCCGCCGACCGCGGAAAGGCTGAGGATCACCAGGTTCGCGACGCCCTGCAGCTGCGCTCGCGTGCGCGCGAACGTGCCGAGCACGAGCCCGAAGGCGGCGACGCACGCCGCGGTGGCCGCGGTCATGAGCGCGAAACCGGGCAGGTGCGAGAGCAGCGGCAGCCGGAAGACGAGCATGCCCCAGACGAACATGACCGTGATCTGCAGCACGCCGAGCCACGTGATGTAGAGCCACTTCGCCGCGAGCAGGCCGGTCATGCCCACGCGCGAGCCGAGCACGCGCTCGAGCGTGCCGGACTCGGTTTCCTCGATGAGCGCACCGCCGGCCGCGCTCGCCGAGAACATGAGGAACATGACGGCGATGCCCGCGGCGTAGAACGCGATCATCGGGCTCGTGCGCTTCTCGCCGACGACCGTGCGCGTCTCGACGCGCGCCGGCAGCATCTCGTCCACCGAGCCGGTGTCCGGCGCGCCGCCGAACTCCGCGGCCGCGTGCCGGGACAGCCGCAGCGTCGCGCGCTGCAGCAACCCGGTCACCATGCGCGCGGCGATCGGGTCCGCCGCGTCGGTGAGCACGAGCGCCTTTTCGCCGCGACGGTCGTAGCGCAGCAGCGACGTGTCGATGCCCGCCGGCAGCACGAGCGCGACGGGCGCTTCGCCGGCGCGCACGAGTGCCTCGGCGCGCTCGCGCGTCAGCGTGACCGCGGAATCGCGCGGCGTGGCGTTCGCGGGCCGCGCCTTCGCCTGCACGAGCAGGCCGTCCTCCTCGGACAGCATGCGCACGAGACCCGCGCTCGTCTCCGTGCGCGATTCGTCCACGACGAGCACGTGCACGCGGGGCGTGGAGCCGTTGCCGCCGGAGCCGCCGAACACGAGCGCGAAGATCGAGAAGAAGCCGATCGGCAGCACGAACGTCATCACCTGCGCGACGCGGTCGCGGCGCAGGTTCGTCCAGGCGAGGCGGAAGAGCACGGCGATCATTCGCGCAGCTCCTTTCCGGTGAGGGCGAGGAACGCGGCCTGGAGGCTGGCGGCGCGCACGTCGAGGTCGCGCACGGCGAGGCCGGCGCCGCGCACGCGCTCGAGCAGCGCGGGCAGTTCGCCCGCGACGTCCGTCACGCTCGCGGTGAGCGCGGTGCCGTCCGGGCCGAGCGAAAAGCCCGCCGGCGCCGCCGCGGCCGCGCGTTCGAGGTGCAGCGTCAGCCGGCGCGCGGGCAGGCCCGCGACGGCGACGAGCTCGGCGAGCGTGCCCTGCGCGACGGCGCGGCCGTGGTCCATGACCACGATGCGCTCGCAGCGCGCCTCGGCCTCCTCGAGGTAGTGCGTGGTCACGAGGACGGCGGCGCCGGCCGCACGCAGCGCCGCGAGCATGTCGTAGAGTTTTTCGCGGCTCTGGGGATCCACGCCGACCGTGGGTTCGTCGAGCAGCACGACCCGCGGCTCGTGCAGCACGCCGCACGCGAGATTGAGCCGGCGCTTCATGCCGCCGGAGAAGTGCTTCACGCTCTCCTTGGCGCGATCGCCGAGCCCGGTCCATTCGAGCGCCCACGCGACCCGCGCGCGCAAGCGCTCACCCGAAAGTCCGTGCAGCGCGCCGAACACGCCCAGGTTCTCGCCCGCGGTGAGCAGCGGATAGAGCGCCAGTTCCTGTGGCACCACGCCCAGCTCGGGCCGCGCGCTCCCGGGCGCGAGATCCCGGCCGAACAGCGCCAGCCTTCCGCCGTCGAGCTTCACGCGCCCGGCGAGCGCGCGGACGAGCGTGGTCTTGCCCGCGCCGTTCGGCCCGAGGAGCGCGAGCATCTCGCCCGCGCGCAGCTCGAACGACAGCCCGCGCAGGGCTTCGACCGCCCCGAAGCGTTTGCGTGCGTCCTCGATGTGCAGCGCCGTCATGTCTCCTCCACCCGCAGAAGTCCCGCGTACCGGACGGTGCGTCCGGAGCGCGCACGATGCCTCCCGTCGAGCACGCTCCGCCATGCACTTGCGGCGGACGGTCGCGTGCGCGCGATGAACGGTCGCGAAGCGCCGCCCGGCGGACCCGCACGCGGCCCGCACGCGGCGGTTGCCGTACCGGTGGGCGCAGCGTAGCTTCCGCCGCGTTCGACTCCCCCCGCGTCCCGCGCGCAGCCTGTGTTTGTCGCCCTCGAACCGACAGGAGGTCGCCCCATGCCGAACCGATCCCGCCTTCTCCTCTTCACCGCCGCGCTGAGCCTGCTGCTCGCCGGCGCCGCTCACGCCGACCGGTACTGGAACGTCACCGGCCTCGTCGGCTTCGGGCAGTTCTCCGACAAGCTGTTCTATCCCGCGCAGGACTCGCTCGCCGACGCGCCCATGCTGGGCCTGCGCCTCGGCCACGTCATGAGCGACCGCTGGGGCTACGAGTTCGCGGGCGCGTGGTCGCCCACGAAGGAAGCGGCCGGCGCCGAGGAGGACGTCACCTATCTCAACGCCTCGGCGAACCTCTGGTACTCGCCGGTCACCACGCGCCTCGGCTCGCCGTACGCTGCCGCGGGCGGCGGCTGGGCGGGCCGCAAGGCGAGCAGCTCCGACGACGACTCGCACTTCGGCACGTTCGAGCAGGCGCTCGGCTGGATGGCGCCGATCAACGACAAGGCGTCCTTCCGTCTCGAAGCGCGCAACGTGCTCAACGTGCAGCGCACGCACTGGGGCGAGGCGCGCAAGGCCGACCAGCAGTACTGGGCGGGGCTGACGATCTCGCTCGGCGGCAAGCCGGTGGACTCCGACGCCGACGGCGTGCCGGACAAGAAGGACAAGTGCCCGGCGACGCCCGCGGGCGCGACGGTCGACGCCACGGGCTGCCCGAGCGACGCGGACGGCGACGGCGTCTTCGATGGGCTCGACCAGTGCCCCGGCACCCCGAAGGGCGCGACCGTGGACGCGAAGGGCTGCCCGAAGGACTCGGACGGCGACGGCGTCTTCGACGGCCTCGACCAGTGCCCCGACACGCCGAAGGGCGCGACGGTGGACGCGAAGGGCTGCCCGAACGACTCCGATCGCGACGGCGTGCTCGACGGTCTCGACAAGTGCCCGAACACCCCGACGGGCGCGAAGGTGGACGCGAACGGCTGCCCGACCGACGGTGACGCCGACGGCGTCTTCGACGGCCTCGACAAGTGCCCGAACACCGCGGCCGGCGCCAAGGTGGACGCGGACGGCTGCCCGATCGTCGTGACCGAGCGCGAGACCGAGCTGCTCGACACCGGCATGATCCGGCTCCAGGGCGTGAACTTCGAGACGGGCAAGTCGGACATCCTGCCCGAGTCGTTCGGCATCCTCGACGACGTGGGCGCGATCCTGCGCAAGTGGCCCCAGCTGCAGATCGAAGTCGGCGGCCACACCGACTCCCGCGGCACGACGGCGTCGAACCAGACGCTGTCCGAAGCGCGCGCGAACGCGGTGCGCGCGTACCTGCTCCAGAAGTTCCCGGACATCCAGGCCGCGCAGATGACGGCGAAGGGCTACGGCGAGTCCAGGCCGATCGCCCCGAACAAGGGTGTCGCGAACCTCGCGAAGAACCGGCGCGTCGAGTTCGTGGTGCTGAACAAGGACGTGCTCAAGAAGGAAGTGGAGCACCGCCGCACGCTGCAGAAGTAGCCGCACCGCCACATCCGGAGGCCCGGCGCTCGTTCCGCGAGCGCCGGGCCTTTCGCTTTCGCGGGGCCCCGCGCGGGCCGTAAGATGCGGCCCCGCGCGCGCACCACGCGCGCGACCAGGAACGCATCGCCCGCCACGCGCATCCGCCCGAGGTCCTTCCGCATGTCCATCGCCACCCCGAACTTCACGGGCGCGCACGCCGACGAACTCGTCGCGGTCCGCCGCGACCTGCACCGGCACCCCGAGCTGGGCTTCCGCGAAGTGCGCACCGCGGGCATCGTCGCCGACCGCCTGCGCGCGCTCGGGCTGCAGCCGAAGACCGGAGTGGGCGTGACGGGCGTGACCGCGCTCGTCCAGGGCGGCAAGCCCGGCAGGACCGTGCTGCTCCGCGCCGACATGGACGCGCTGCCCATCCAGGAAGAGAACGACACCGAGTACCGCTCGCGCACCGACGGCGTGATGCACGCGTGCGGGCACGACTGCCACGTGAGCATCCTGCTGCAGGTCGCGCGCGCGCTCGTCGCCGGCGCGCCGGACATGGCGGGCGACGTGCTGCTCGTGTTCCAGCCGTCCGAGGAAACCGGCGGCGCGAAGGGCGGCGCCGAGGCGATGATCAAGGCCGGCGTGCTCGACGACCCGAAGCCGGACGCGGCGTTCGGCCTGCACGTGTGGCAGGACCTGCCGCTCGGCGTGGTCGGCGTGACGGAAGGCCCGTGGATGGCGGCCGTGGACGAGTTCACCGTGACGGTGCGGGGCGTGGGCGCCCACGCGGCCATGCCGCAGGCGAGCGTCGATCCGGTCGTGTGCCTCGCGCACATGGTCACGGCGCTGCAGTCGCTCGTCTCGCGCAACACCGATCCGTTCCAGGAGCTGGTGGTGAGCGTGACGCAGCTGCGCGCGGGCAGCGCCTTCAACATCATTCCCGAGACCGCGTGGATGAACGGCACGATCCGCGTCTTCGACGACGCGCTGTGGGCGAAGGTGCCCGGCATGTTCGAGCGTGTCGTGCAGGGCGTCGCGCAGGCGTTCGGCTGCGAGGCGCACGTGCACTACGAGCGTGGCAACCGCCCGACCGTGAACGACCCCGCGATGTGCGCGTTCGCGCGCGAGGCGGCGATCGAGGTCGTGGGCGCGGAGCGCCTGCGCGACGACGTGCGCACGATGGGCGGCGAGGATTTCGCCGCATTCCTCGCGCGCGTGCCCGGCGCGTTCCTCGCCATCGGCTCGCGCAACGAGGCGAGGGGCCTGATCCACGAACATCATCACCCCAAGTTCGACGTCGACGAGGACGTGCTCCGCATCGGCGCCGAAGTGCTGCTTCGCACCACACGGAGGTACCTCGCGTCATGACGACCCGACACGGCATGCGGCTCGCCGCGCTCACGCTGGCCGGAGCGCTCGCGCTCGGCCTCGCCGGCGCCGCACGCGCCGAATGGATGCAGCCCGACCCGACCTGGCGCGAGGCGCAGCAGGCGCTGCGCGACGCGGCGCGTGACACCGCCGGGCACGCCGCGGATCCCGCGCGGCTCGCGGCGCTCGGCGCGGTGCAGCTGCGGCTGCTCAAGTTCGCCGACGCGGAGAAGTCGCTCACGCGCGTGCTCGAGCTGCAGCCGGGCAACGCGACCGCGCTCGCCGGGCTCGGCAAACTCGCGTCGTTCCGCGGGCGCGACGCCCAGGCGGACTCGATGCTCGTGCTCGCCGGCGACTTCGAAGGGGCGGTGCGCGACCGCTACGATCTCGCGGTGCGCCGCGAGGACTGGAAGGGCGCGCTCGCCCTCGCGGGCAAGCTCGAGGACGAAGCCGGTCGCGTCGCGCAGCTCGAGGCGCTCGCCGAGACTCCGGCGGCCGAAATCGAGCATGCGGGCGACGGCGTCGCGATCGTGAACTTCGAGCGCGCGTGGCCGGTGCCGCTCGTGAAGGCGAAGCTGAACGGCCAGGCCGTGCTCATGGCCGTGGACCTCGGCGCCACGGAGATGCTGATCGATCCGTCGGCCGCGCGGCTGTGCCGCGTCAGCTCGCCCGAGGGCGAGCGCAGCATCGTCTGGATGGGCGGGCGCCTGAGCGCGCGCAACGGTGTGCTCGCGAGCGTGACGCTCGGCGGCGTCACCGTGCGCAACCTGCCGGCGGCGATCACGTCCCTGCGCAAGTACAGCCTCAGCGTGAACCCGCAGGGCGTGCCGATCGCGGGCGTCATCGGCCTGCCGATGCTCCGCCGCCTCGGCTTCACGATGGACTACCGCCAGAATCGCCTCGAGATCGGGAAGTCGACGCCGCCTGCGCCGGCCGGCGCGGTGCGCGTGCCCTTCGAGATGTGGGGCGTGGGCGAGATGGTCGTCTACGGCTCGGTGAACGGCGGGCGCAAGACCGCGCTGCAGGTGGGCACGGGCCTGCCCGACGCGGGCATCGGCGGCGCGGCCGAGATGTTCGAGGAGTTCGGCATGAAGCCCGGCAAGCTCGCGAACGCCGTGCGCAGCATCGGCGCGATGCTGCAGGGCCGGCCGTGGTCGCGTGTGACCGCGCCGACCGTCGCGCTCGGCTCGGTCGTGGCCGACAAGGTGCCCGGCTGGAGCGGCGTGGTGGACGTGCAGGAGTTCTGGCGGCACGGCGTGCGGCGCGACGGCCTGCTCGGGCCGGCGTTCTTCCGCGACCGCCGCGTGTCGGTGGACTGGGAGAAGCGCGAGCTCGTGTTCGCGCCGCGCCGCTGACCGGCGCTTCGCCGAAACGACGACGCCCCGGAACTCGCGACCGAGTTCCGGGGCGTTCGACTTTCGTTCCGCGTCACTTGCCGCGTTCGCGTTCCTCGTGTTCCGCGCCCTCACCGGCCCCACCGCCCGACGCGACGGCCACCGTGTCGGGTGCGGCGACGCCGGACATCTCGCGTTCGGGGTTGGCGTTCGCCGAGCGCACGAGCTGTCCGTCCACGCGCACGTTGGCGCCGTGCTCGAACACGAGCTTCCCGCCTTCATGTCCCGCGAAGCCGACCATGACCGCCGCCGCGACCTGCAGCACGAGCGCCAGGCCCGACACCGCGGCGGCCGCGCCGCCCGAGAGCCGGCCCGCGACGATGACCGCCGCGAGTGCGCCGCCGGCGAGGTAGAACGTCCACTGGCCCTTCTCGGCGTGCTCGTCGATCGCGTGCTCGGACATGCCCTGCTCGTCCTCGGGCACTTCGTGCGCGGCGAAGCCCGAACGCATCGCCGCGAACGAACCGAGGAAGCCGAACACGAGCAGCAGCACCGACGCCTTGCGCACCCACTGCCGATCGAACAGGCGGCCGGCGACGGCGAAGAACGCGCTGAAGATGAGCAGCGCGACGGGCGTGTGCACGATCTGCGGGTGGAACTGGCCGAGTGCGTCCATGACGATGGATCTCCGGTAGGAAGTCGGCGAATGCGCGTCTCGCGAGGCGCGAACCTAGCCCTCGCCTCGCCGGGGCCGCAAGGCCGCGCGCCCGCGGTGTGACTGCAACATGATTCCGTCCGGGTTAACTGCAACGTGAAAGTGTCCTCCCATGGGACACCTCACGATGAGCCAGAAGGAAGCACCGCGGCCGGGCCTGATCCGGGCCGTGCTGAAGGGCAAGCTCACCAACCAGGA
>JACRIW010000123.1 GCA_016215625.1 Candidatus Eiseniibacteriota bacterium
AGTAGACGTTGAAGTTGTGAAAGTCCCTGCCGGCTGCTCCCATGATGATGACGCGCGTCTTCTTGGTCTCGTTCATATCGGCTGCCCCTTCCCGGGGTGACTGAAGCGAGTGTGATGGCACGACGGGACCGCACGCCGGGTGGCGCACGGCGTCCTCCAGCGGGGCGTGCATATCGCAGGCCCGCCGAAGTCACGTGCGTGTGCGGAAGCGTCGTTGCGTCCCAGCGAGTTCGCGCGCCTCACATGCGAGAGGCTGGCGAGCCGATCGGGATGAACTGCCAAGCTGTCCTCGCTGCTGCCAATGTGGCCGTGAGCGACAGGAAGAGTTTCAGCCGCCAAACATGCGGGTGAAACGTGCTCCCGCGAGTGATTCGCTTCGCGCCCGGGAGCGATCCGGTGACCGCACGCGGCGCGGTCGGTTATCTTGCCGCCCATGTCCCTGCTGGGTATCGCCGTGCTCGTGCTCGGGTTCGTGCTGCGCGCCAACCCGCTGCTCATCGTGGTCACCGCCGCGCTCGTCACCGGGCTCGCGGCGGCGTGGACGCCGGGTGCGGACGCCGGCACGCTCGCCGATGCCGCGGTCGCGACGCTCGCATCGTTCGGCAAGGCCTTCCACACGAACCGCTACGTGAGCGTCGTCTGGCTCGTGCTCGCCGCGATCGGGACGCTCGAGCGGCTCGGGCTGCAGGAGCGCGCACGCACGGCGATCGCGCACGTGCACGCCGCGACCGTGGGCCGGCTGCTCGCCGTGTACTTCGTGCTGCGCCAGGCGACGTCGGCGGTCGGCCTCACCTCGCTCGGCGGGCACGCGCAGATGGTGCGGCCGCTCGTCGCGCCCATGGCGGAGGGCGCGGCCGAGGCGAAGTACGGCCCGCTGCCCGACGCGGTGCGCCACCGCATCCGGGCGCACTGCGCGGCGGCAGACAACATCGCGCTCTTCTTCGGCGAAGACATCTTCATCGCCATCGCCTCGATCCTGCTGATCAAGGGCTTCCTCGAGCAGAGCGGCATCATCGTCGAGCCGTTCGCCCTCTCCCGCTGGGCGATTCCCACCGCGGTCGTGGCGCTCGTGGTGCACGTCGGGCGGCTGTGGCTCTTCGACCGGCGCCTGCAGCGCACGCTCGGTGTGAAGGAGGACGCGAAGTGATCGCGCTCCCCCACATCTACGTGCTCGGCGGCATCTTCTTCGCGGCGACCGCCTGGTTCTCGGGGCGCGACGCCGCCAATCCGCACCGCCTGCGTGCGGCCGGGTTCTGGGCGCTGCTCGCGCTCAGCTTCCTCGCCGGTGACCGGCTGGGCGACCTCGGCAACGGCGTGCTCGTCGTCGCGCTCGCCGTGCTCGCGACGCTCGGGCTCGGCAAGGGCGGGGCGGCGACTTCCACGGTCGAGGAGCGGCGCGCGAGTGCGCTGCGTCACGGCGACAAGCTCTTCCTCGTCGCGCTCGTGATTCCCACGACCGCACTGCTCGGGACGCTCGCCGCCAAGCACACGCACTGGGGTGCGAAGCTCGTCGATCCCGCGCAGGCGACGCTCGTGTCGCTCGTGCTCGGTGTGATCTTCGCGCTCGCCGTCGTGGCGCTCTGGCTGCGCCCGCGCTTCGAGCGCGTGGACGCATCCGGTGCGCGACGCGCCGATCCGCTCGTGCCGCTGCGTGAAGGCGCGCGCCTCGTCGGGACGGTCGGCTGGGCGGCGATCCTGCCGCAGATGCTCGCCTCGCTCGGGGTCGTGCTGCTCGCCGCCGGGGTGGGCAAGCAGGTCGGGCTGCTGTTCTCGGAGCACCTCGCGCTCGACACGCGGTTCGCGGCGGTGACCGCCTACTGCGTGGGCATGGCGTTCTTCACCGTGCTCATGGGGAACGCGTTCGCGGCGTTCCCGGTGATGACCGCGGCGGTCGGACTGCCCGTCGTGGTGCAGCGGCTCGGCGGCGATCCGGCGGCCGTGTGCGCGATCGGCATGCTGTCGGGTTTCTGCGGCACGCTGCTCACGCCGATGGCGGCGAACTTCAACATCGTGCCGGCCAACCTGCTCGACCTTCCCGATCGCGACGCGCCGGTGAACTCCGTCATCCGGACACAGGCGCCCACGGCATTCGTGCTGCTCGCGGCGAACATCCTGCTCATGTACGCGCTCGCGTTCCTCTGAGCGTGCGGCCTCAGCCGCCGATCAGTCCCATGACGGTGCCCGAAGGGTCGCGGAAGTAGCCGAAGGTCGCGAGCCCGGGAACGGCCATCGGCTCGCCGACGCGCGCTCCGCCGTGCGACTCGATCGCCGAAAGCGTGCCGCTCACGTCGGTCACGTACACGTACACCATCACGCGTGCCTGCGGCGTGTGCGACTGGAACACGCCGCCGATGCCGGCGCCGGCGTCGAAGCCGACGAACTGGGGCATGGTCGGCGCCGAGCCCCAGCCGAACTGCTCGCCGAACCAGCGTCCGGCCGCCTCTCCGTCGGGCGCGTACATCTCGAGGCTGCAGACGCTGCCGGGCTTCGGGCGCGGGTTCGCGCCGAAGGGCATGGGCACGTGCGCGGAGCCACCGGGCGAGACCGCGCTCGTGACGCCCCAGATGGTGCCGCCCGGGTCCGCGAACCGCGCGAGCGTGCCGACGAGCGGGATGCTCCAGGGCGCGCGGTCTTCGCTGCCGCCGGATTCGACGATGCGCTTCATCGCGGCCTTCACGTCGGGGACGTGCACGTACGGCACCGCGGCGGCCGCGCCCTCGGGGACGCCCGAGCGCAGCGCGAGGGCCGGACCGTGCGAAGGCATGCCGCCTGCGAGGTCGGGCGCGGCGCGATGTAGCTGCCAGCCGAACACCTTCGAGTGGAACGCGACGGACGCGTCGAGCTGGTTCGCGGCGATCACGACGAGCGTGACCGGGTGCTTGCCGCTTCCGAGCGGCACCTGCGGGGCGTCGGGGGCCATGCGTGTCACTCCGGGGCGATGTCGGGCCGTGGATTCTCGGGACGGAACGAGTCCGGGCACGATAGACGTGCGGTGCGCCGGGCCCAAGAGCGTTCTGCGGTGCCGCGGCGGGCACTTGGGGCTTGTCCCGCCCGGTCGGCGCAGGCGAACATCGTCACGGCGGTTCGGGCCGTTCGTCCCGGAGCGAACCTCGCCCTGTTCCCCGAAGCGTGGTCATCCATCCCCATGCCTCCGAGGTCCACATGCGTCGCTCCATCGCTCTCCTGCTCTTCGTGCTCGCCTGTTCCGTCGCTCCGGCGTTCGCGGGCATCGTGTTCGAGGCCCACCTGACCGGTGCACAGTCCGTCCCGCCGAACAGCTCGCTCGCTTCCGCCGACGGCGTGTTCACGCTGAACGACGCCGGCACGCAGCTGTCCTGGGTGATCACGTTCCAGGGTCTGGAGGCGCCGCTCATTTCCGCGCACCTGCACCGCGTGCCCACGGGAACGGGTGTGCCGCTCACGATCGGATTGAATCCGCCGCTCGGGCTGACGTCCGGCAGCTGGTCGGGTGTGGCGAACGTCTCTCCCACCACCGTCGCGGAAATGCAGGCGGGGATGTTCTACGCCAACATCCATTCGGAGGCCTACGTGGACGGCGAGATCCGCGGCACGCTCGTGGTGAGCACCACGACCGGCGCCCGGCGAGGTACGTGGGGACGGATCAAGGCACTGTATCGTTCGCAGGGGCCGGGCGGCCGCTGACTGCGCCCGCGCTGGCAACCGGACCGCTCATGGAGAGCCCGAGATGATCGCTTCGCTCACGAAAGTACTTCTCACCATGGCGCTGGCTGCGACCACCGCGGCGGCCCCCGCGCCGGATGCCGCGGCGCTCACGGCGCTGCTCACGGAGTTCCTCGACGGCGCGGGCCGCAACGACGCGGCCGTGCACGAACGCTTCTGGGCGGACGACCTGATCTACACCGGCTCGGGCGGGCGCCGCGTCGGCAAGGCCGACATCCTGAAGGACGTACGCGAGGCCCCGGCGCCGAAGCCCGACGACCCGGTCACGCGCTACACGGCCGAGGACGTGCGCATCCAGCAGTACGGCACGACGGCGATGGTCGCCTTCCGTCTCGTGGCGACCACCGTGTCGCACGACTCCACGAGCGTCGGCCGCTACCTCAACACGGGGTTGTTCCTCAAGCGCAAGGGCATGTGGCAGGCCGTCGGCTGGCAGGCGACCCGGATGCCGTGAGCGCGAAGCCCATGCGCGAAGGCGAAGAGCCCCGCTCGTGCGAAGCACGACGAGCGGGGCTCTCGCGGTTCCGGTGTCCCGGCGGCTACGCGATCGTGAGCTTGTCCTTGTTCGCCGCGAGCCAGGCGTCGAAGTCGAGCAGGCTCGGGTTCAGTTCGCGGGAGAGCTTCGGGTCGCGCGACGCGAGGAACGCGTCCCCGAGAATGGCCTGGAACTGGAACATGTTGCCGAGGTCCTCGGCGCCCGGGAAGCCGAGGCCGCGGTAGACGTCGAACGGCACGTCGAAGAAGCCGATCTCGGTGCCCAGCACCTTGCCCATCTTGGCCGCCATCTCGGCACCCGAGAGGTTCTCGCCCGAGACGCCGATGCGCTGGCCCACGGTGCTCGTGCCGCGGCGGAAGACACCGTACGCGCAGCGGCCGATGTCGCCGGCCCAGATGCCCGGAAGCTTCACGCCGCCGAGCGGCATGGCGAGCGTCACACCGCCCTGTTCGTTGCGGCGCGGACCCATGCCGAAGTGGATGAAGTTGTCCCAGTAGAACGCGGCGAGCAGGAACGTCGTCGGCGCGCCCTCCTTCGTGAACACGTGGTCCACGGAGCCCTTCGAGTCGAAGTGCGGGACCTTGTACTCGCCCTGCAGCGTGGGCAGGCGCGCATCGTCGAGCGGAATGGACTTGCGCGTGTCCTCGAGCGTGGACCAGATCACGTGCTGGAGGTTCGCCTTCTTCGTCGCGCGCGCGATGTTCGTCGCCTGCGTGATCTCGCGGGCCGGCGAGAAGTGCTCCCAGAAGTTCGTCACGCAGAAGGCGCCGTAGGCGCCGGCGAAGGCCTTGTCGAGTCCGGCGGGGTCGTCGGTGTCGCCCGCGACGACTTCGATGCCGAGCGCGGCGAGCGCCCTGGCCTTGTCGGATTCGGGATTGCGCGTGACGGCGCGCGCGGTGAACTCGCCGGAAGTGTCGGCGGCGATGGCGCGCGCGAGGCCGCCCCCCTGCGCACCGGTGGCTCCGAGGACGGCGATGATCTTCTTCTGCGACATGCGGGATCTCCGTGATGGGTTCGTGACGTCGGGAGGATGGAAGGACAGCCCCGTCGGATGACCCGAAGGGCCGCGAGTTGCGAACTAATCCCGGTCGCGCTCGTGGCGGCGGCCGTCGTCCTTCGAGATCGCGTTCCAGACCATGCCGACGAGCGACAGGATCAGGGACGCCACCAGCGTGGTGAGCGCTCCCTCGAGGTGCATTCCCGGCACGACACGCGCGGTGATCCAGAGCATGAGCGCGTTGAGCACGAGGAGGAACAACCCGAGCGTCAGGATGGTGATGGGCAGCGTGAGCAGGAAGAGCACGGGCTTGAGCAGCGCGTTCGCCAGCGCCAGTACGACGGCACCGACGAGTGCGGCGGTGAACCCGTCCACGCGGAAGCCGGGCAGCACGCCCGACATCGACAACGTCATCATGGCCGCGGCCATCACGAGGAAGTACACGATCGGCTTGAGCACGGGGGCCTCCGGGGTTCGAGACGTGGCGCTGCGTCCTTCATGCAGGCGCACCATACGCCGCAGCGACGCGGGCGTCGCGCGGACGAATGCGGAACTGCCGCGGCGATCAATCGGCGAGTACGAGTCTCGCGGTGGCGCTCCCCTGCGCCGTCGAGGCGCGCACGAAATACAGGCCCGCGCGCGCACCGGCGCCGTCCCAGGTCCACGCGTGGTCGCCCGCGGAGCGTGACTCCGCGCGCGCCAGCGTCCGCACGCGTCGCCCGGAGACGTCGAACACCGCGACGTCCACGACGGACGATGCGGGCAGCGTGAGCCTCACGGTGCACTTTCCCCGGAGCGGATTGGGCCCCGCCGAGAGGGCGAGGCGCGCGGGAGTCGCACCTGCTTCCACGGCCGTGGTGCCGGGCGCCCATTCGAGCGCCCAGCATTCGGACAGCAGGTCGTAGCTGCCGAGTCCGCGCTGCCCCCCGAACACGATCATGCGATGACGGGAAGCATCGAGGACCGCGGAGTGTCCCGCCATGGAATCGGGCGCCGGCGTCGAGGGCAGGTACGGCGCCGGGCTGAGCTGCTGCCACGAGGGCGCGCCGGGCTCGAGCTCCCACACGTCGCCGAACTCCCGCGCGGGATCGCCGGGGCCGAACGAGAAGTGCACGCCGCCGAAGACGAGCATCCGGTCCCACGAGCGGTCGAAGATCGCGCTGTGTTCGTAGCGCCACGCGGGCCGCGAGTTCGTGACGATCTCCTCCCACCACGACTGGCCGACGTCGTGGAGCGCCCACGTCTGCGTGCAGCCGGGCAGGCCGTAGTTGTCGCCGCCGAACTCGATGAACTGGTCCCGCGCCCGGTCGTGGACGAGCGTGTGATAGGCCCGGTACGTGACGCACGAGGGCGTGCCCGGATACAGCTGCGTCCAGGCCGGCGTGGCGCCGAGCGACAGCTCCCACACGTCGTCGAAGTAGGCGCCTGCGTTCCGGCCGCCGGTCACGAGCATGCGCTGCCGGATGGGATCGTACGTGGCGGCGTGTTCGAACCGCGCCGCGGGCGCGGTCCCCGCGGGAACGATCAGCGACCAGAGCGGCGGCCCGGAGAGCGGCAGCTCCCACACGTCTCCCAGGGCGCCACCGTCCCCGAGACCGCCGAACACGATCATGCGGTCGTTCCACTCGTCGAGGATGGCGGTGTGTCCCCGGCGCGGCGCGGGTTCGGGGCCCTGCGACCAGAGTCGCGCCCACTGGGGCTCGCCCGCGAGCGGCAGCTCCCAGAGATCGTTGCGGAACGCCGCGCCGTCGTCGCCGCCGAACACGAGCATGCGCGCGCGCGACGGATCGGTGATCGCGGTGTGGTTCGTGCGTGGCTCGGGACCGGGACGGAACGACGGCAGCTCGGTCCACACCGCGCTGCCGTCGAGTGCGAGCGACCAGGCGTCGGCGTACCACTGGAGCAGTGCGAGGTCGCCCCCCGAGAACACGACGAGCGCGCCGTGCAGCGGGTCGTAAGTGGCGGTGTGCCCGGAGCGCGCGGCGAACGGCGCTCCGAAAGGCGCGAGGTCGGTCCACGTGGCCGTCGCGCAGTCGAGGGCGTGCGCGTGTGCGATGCCGGAACCGTCGGAACCGGCGACGACGACGAGATCGTCGTGCACGGCGTCGTAGGTCGCGCTCGCGAACGCCGCGGGCAGCGGTGCACTCCCCGCGCCCGTCACCGGCGTCCACGCGGGCGGGCCGCCGAGCGAGAGCGCCCAGAGTTCGCCGTACAGCCCGGACGCGCCGCGGCCACCGAAGACCAGGAGGCGATCGCGTACGGGGTCGTAGGCCGCCGCGTGTCCGTAGCGTGCGGCGGGCGGGGTGCCGGAGGGCGAGAGCGCGGACCACGCCGGCGTGCCGGCGAGCGAGAGCGCCCACGTGTCGGACAGCGATCCCGCCGCGTTGCGGCCGCCGTGGAGAACGAGCCGATCGCGCACCGGGTCGTACGCCATGGCGGCGAAGTGTCTCGCGCTCGGTCCGCCGGCGGCGCTGACGAGCGACCAGGCGGGCGGTCCCGTGAGATCGAGCGCCCAGACTTCCGAGGAGTAGCCGGTCGTGAGCTGGCCGCCGAAGACGAAGAGCCGGCGGCGCGAGGAGTCGAAGGCGTACGAAAAGCCGAAGCGGTCGGCCGGGCCCGCTCCCGTCGCCTCGAGGCGCTCCCAGTGGTAGGCCGGGGACAGCGTCAGCTGCCAGAGGTCGCGCAGGTTGCCCGTGGCGGCCTCGCCGCCGAAGTACACGACGCGCTGCTGCGCGGCGTCGTAGCCCGCGGCGGCGAACCAGCGCCCGCCCGGAAGCTCGAGCTTGCGCCAGCGGCCGGCGTCCCCCGCGAACGCCGGGGCGGCGAGCAGGCCGAACGACAGCAGGCAGAGAACGGCGGAACGAAGGACTCGAAGGGGCATTCGAGCGGCTCCTGCGGGTGGAGGTGAACGGGGCGGTCGACCCCCTTGGGGCGTCGTCGTCGCGGAAAGCATAGCCGCCGCGCCGTGCGGCCCGCGAGGGTCAACCTCACGCCGGTCTTGCCGCGCTCAGCACTCCGGGGTGCCGCGCATCCCCTCCCGGAACTTCGCGCGCTCCTCGTCGCTCATGCCTTCCCAGCGTTCGAACATGCGGCGCTTCACCGCGCCGCGCGGGCCGCCCCCATGCATGCCGAAGCCGCCGAAGAGGATCCGGCACAGGACGAGCAGGCCGAGCGCCTGCGGCAGCCGCAGCGTGGGCCAGCCGAAGAGGCCGGGCGTGAGCCAGTTCCAGAGCGTCATCACCACCCAGGCACCGAGCACCGCGAAGGCGGTGAATCCCACGACGGCGAGCGGTGCGATCCAGATCAGGTTCCTGCGGTCACGCATCATCATCGATCTCCTTCTTCCCGGAATGCGTCGTACACGTCCCGAAGCCGCTCGCGCAGCCGAAGCACGGCGTAGCGCTTGCGCGAAAGCAGCGTGTTGACGCTCACGCCGCTCGATTCGGCCATCTCCTTGAAGCTCCGTCCTTCGATCTCGTGCCCGACGAACACGTCGCGCTGCTCGGGCGGCAGTTCCTCGATCGCCTCTTCGAGTTCCTCGAGCAGCACGCGCCGCGCGAAGAGCGCTTCCGGTCCGGCGGCGGCGGACGGCAGCAGGTCCTCGAGTGATGTGGCGTCCGCATCGTCCCGAGGACTCGCCGGACCCGAGAGCCGTTCGGGACGGTTCCGGCGAAACAGGTCGGTGATGCGATTGCGCGCGACACGGAACAGCCAGCCCGTGACGTGCTCGATGGGCACGAGCATGCGGTTCGCCTCCACGAGCTCCCGGAAGACCTCCTGGAGGATGTCCTCGGCGTCGGCCGCTTCCGGTACGCGGCTGCGAATGAAGTCTCGCAACCGTGATCGTTCGCGGACGACGGCGTCAGTGACCCTCTGGTCTTGCTCGTGCGCCATGCGCTCCCTGTGATGGGTCGTGTCCATCTGCACCTGAAGACGGGCGAGCGACGGGAATATTGTAGGGAATCTTCGGGGGCTTCCTTGCGATCCGGAAGTCCCCTTCAGGCCGGCGAAGTTTTCGCGTGCGGTTCACGGCTCCTGCGGCGTTGGAAAGGATACGAGACCACGAACCCGGTGTCCGATGGCTCCACCACGGCCGCGCAGGGGTCACGGGTGGCGTGCACGAAACCTCCACGAGCACGCGCGCGTCAGGGCTCGCCCACTCCATCCACGAGTTGTTCCGGCACTTTCCCGCTGCGAGGTTCCCGATCATGAAGCGCACGTTCGTGTTCCTGTTGCTCCTGGTGTCGCTCGCTGTACCCGCGCTGGCCGCCGAGTCCACCCCGGCCGCCAGCCCCGTCGTCGAAGCGCCCGCGACCGCTCCCGCCGTCGCGGCCACCGCCGAGACTCCCGCCGCAACCGTGCCCGTGCGCACCGCGAAGCGCGTCCTCACTCCGCTCCAGGTCGCGATGAACGCGGTGATCGAATCGGAGCAGGCGCAGATGGCCGCGCTCAAGGCGCGTCTCTCCGCCACGAAGGACCATGCCGCGGCCGAAGCGGTCCAGCGTGAGATCGAGCAGCTCAAGACGGACACCGAGGTCCAGTTGCTCTCGCTGCAGGCGACGAACCACCGCCAGAACGGCCGTGTCGCCGCCGCCACGCAGCTCGAGGAATCGGTCCGCAGCCTGCGTGCCGCGCAGAGCGCGAAGATGCTTTCGCCCCAGCGCCCGGCCGTCCCCGCCGTCACCGCCCGCTGACCACCCCGCGAACGATCGAGGAGACGACCATGCTTCGCCGTATCCTGGCCGCCACCGGGTTGGCCGTGCTTTTCTGTGTGACGCCCGCGCTCGCCAACGTGAAGGACGCGCGCATGAAGCTGCGCGTTCCGGACGCCCCCTACACGCTCATGGTGCCGGGCCAGTCGTGGACCGGAGACGTGGAACTGACCGCCATTCCCGGCACCGACGTCGCGGACATCGAGTTCGTCGGGGACGGTTGGGACGTCCTTCCGGTGCGCACCGAGGGGCAGCGTGAGGCGCTCGCCTCCGGCACGACGATCACCGTTCGCCTGAACGTGCTGCGCGCGAATCCGTCGCGTCCGCTCACCATGGTCTACACGACGGGCGGCGAGACGATCGAGCAGCGCGTGAACCTGCGCGGACTCGCGCGTGAGCGCGTGCGGACGCGGCCGCTTCGCCGGCTCACCGAATCCGAGGCCGCGCTCGTTCCGAACGTGCCCGGCGCCGCTTCGATGAAGCGCGCCGAGCTGCCGCTCCGCCGCGTGAGCCGTGACGCGGAAGGCTTCCTGCGCGGGGTCGTCGGGGATTCGGTCATCACCAACGCCGAGTCCGCGGGCGGTCGCTCGACGGCGGAGACGGGCGCCCGTGCCACGACCGCACGCGACATCCGCGTGCGCGGCCGGATCGTGGGCCAGGGTCCGCTCGCGAACTTCGGCGCGGACGGTGTCTATTTCGCGATCTACGACGAGGACACCGGCCTGGACGCATGGCTCGCGGACGGAACGACCGACGCGAACGGCAACTTCGACGTGACGTTCAGCTGGGACCCGTGCCTTTTCTGCGACTCGCAGCCGGACATCTACGTCTACTTCGAGACGGAGAACTCGCACGTCTTCACGCAGTCCCCGGTGCTGGAGTGGGAGTACAGCTGGGAGACCGGCGTGAACGCCGACTACACGGGTACGGACCTCAACATCGGTACGTTCATGCCCGGCGACCAGGAATCCGACGGCGTCCTTTACGTGCACACGGCCGTCACGCGGCTCTGGCGCTGGTTCAACGGCCAGGGCTGGAACGTGCCATCCGTGGACGTGCAGTGCTGGGACGACGACGCGGACCCGGTCTCGTACTACGTGAGCATCGGCGAGATCCACATGTCGGCGAAGCGCATGTTCAACACCTCGTCGATCTCGCACGAGTATCACCATCATTGGATGGAGAACTTCTCCAGCAACCCCGCCCCCAACTACTGCAACGGCACGTGCGACACGGACGCCGACTGTGGGCACTGCAGGTGGTGCCAGGAGCCGGGCAACGTCGTGTGGATCGAGGGCATGCCCGAGTTCGGCGAGCGCATGGCCTTCAACATGTTCACGTCGACCTACCCGCTGTTCACGAACGACAACCGCGACGTGGAACAGATCGACTCGTGCACGACCGCGGTGGACGACGGCAACAAGACCGAAGGCCTGTTCGCAGCCGCCGTGTACGACCTCGTGGACACCAACAACGAAAACGACCTCGTCGTGCCGGGCGTGTCGATCGACAACCTCTCGCTGGATCCGAAGCTGCCGTACCAGATCATGGACCAGGTGGCGCCGACCACGGTCGCCGCCTTCTTCAACGAAGTGGCGAACCGCACGCCCGGCCAGAAGAAGAACATCTGGTCCACCGCGATGAATGGCGGCGTGAATCTCGACACGGCCGCCCCGGGTGTCGTGACCGGGCTCGTGAGCACGGATCACACGATCAACGTGCTCTCCGGTGACGCCACGTTCACTGTGAAGTGGAACGAAGCGCCGGACGACTGGTCCGGTGCAGGTGCGTACAGCGTCGGCTTCCTTCCCTCTCCCGCGCTGCCGGACACGTTCGTCGAAACCACCACGACGTCCTTCACGACCGGCTTCTACAGTCCCGGCACCTACTACGCCTGCGTTCGCGCGCGCGATCGCTTCGGCCGCTGGAGCGCGAGCTACACCTCGGCCGGTCCCTATCTGCTGCGCACGCCGGACCCGGCGGACCTGCACTCGATCCAGCCCGCGGGATGGGCTCGGCCGGTGGTGCCCTCGGGCGTGAACAGCAACAACACGTCGAGCGTCCCCGCTCCCACCTCGCTTTTCGGAACGGGTGGCGTGACCTACTGGAACGCCGCCGGAACGAACACCGGCAGCGACGTGACGGGCACGTTCGACATCGTGCTGATGGTCGACGGCGATTCGGCCGACGTGTCGACCGCGACGAACGTCTTCCCGGGGAACACGTTCACGTCCATCAACCAGAGCGGCGTCTTCATGACCGGCGGCCGCCACACCTTCGGCGCGTATTACGACGGCGGTGAGGACATCGCGGAGACGAACGAGGCGAACAACCAGTGGGCACGGCAGTGGTCGTGGTCGAGCACGAACTTCTCGAGCGACGTGCTCCAGACGCACGCGGCCGCGCCGTACCGCGTGGCCGGTCACTCGGCGATCCCGGCGGGCGAATCGATCTACTACAACTCGGAAGGCATCACGGGTCGCACGAGCACGTCGCAGTGGACGGCGTTCTGGGCCTACGCGACGGACATGGACGACGACTCGGACGTGCGCCTGCACGTGGACGCGCTGAACGCGGACACGAGCTTCACGCGGGCCGTGCTCGTGTCCCAGAAGGGCGCGGGGTACCTGGACGCGACGCTGTTCAACAAGACGGCGGCGCAGACCCCGTGGGACCACGCGGTCGTGAACTGGAACGGCGGCACGAGCGACTTCCGTTTCAAGCTCGTCACCAGCACGACGTTCAACTTCGGCGACTCGCTCGCCTTCGCGTTCGCGCCGAACGACATGATGACGATGCACTCCGTCAGCGTGCCGATGGGCAGCCTCGGCGACGTCGTGGTGACGCTGCGGGCCACGCCGGGTGACGTCGTGCACCTGCTGTGGCTGGACGACTCCTACACGAACGGCGCGATCAGCACCTACACGGCATCCGCCGTTTCGGACACCAACGGGCTGGCGCGCCTCATCGTGAACGTGAACGCCGCCGCGAACTACGGCGTCGTGTGCTACCGCGATCCGAAGGACGGCACGGCCGCCCTGCCGTTCACGCTCCAGATCGAGCGCGCTCCGGCCGACCTCGCGGTCTACACCCCGTCCGGCTGGTACTCGCCGGTCGTGCCGCGCCCCGCGACGGACGGCACCATGGTTTCGGTGCCCATGCCCGACACGCTCAAGTCGACGCCGCTTCCGACCTACTTCAACATGGGCGCGAGGAACATCGGCACGATCGCGGCCCCGGCCACGACGAGCTGGATGCTCGTGGACGGTGCGCTCGCCGCGACCTACGGGTACCCGACTTGGAACGCCGGCGTGAGCATGAACTTCGTCAGCACCTACGCTGTGTACATCCGCGGCGGGCGGCACACGCTGTCGCACATCCTCGACGGACAGGACCTGGTCGAGGAACTGGTGACGAACAACAACCAGTACGGCGAGCAGTACGTGTGGGCGCCGTTGCAGCTGGCTGCGGACGTCGCGTCGACCCGGCAGGCTCCTCCCGATCGCACCGCCGGGTGGACGGAAGTGACGAACAACGCCGTGCTGTACTTCAACTCGGACGGCCTGCGCATGCCGAACCTGCCCCCTTCGGGCACGGAGAACCACTGGAGCGCGGTGGCGGTGATGCCGGCCGTCTCGAGCGACGTGGACCTGCGCCTGCACGAGCCCGCGAAGGGCACGAAGACCGGCTTCGCGAACCCGCTCACCTCGTCCGTGTGGGGTTCGGGACTCTCGGACTTCGTCCTCGCGAACTTCCACAGCACGCCGTTCCGCACGTTCGACGTCGGCGCGATCCGCTACTCGGGCACGGACCCGTACACGGTCATGGCCACGACGTCGCAGCGCCGGACGATCCCGATCAACGGCGTGCTCGGCACCTTCACGCAGGGCGCGAACGACCTGCTCGACCTGCACGAAGTCTGGCTGGAACCGGGCTCGTGGGGCGTCACGCTGGAGCCCGTGTCCGGCACGGCCGACCTCGGGTTCTCGGTGCACGACACGACGCGCTGGCAGGGCAAGTCGAACAACGTCGCCAGCTCGTGGCAGGCGCTGGCGAACGAGAACGAGTCCGCTTCCCTCGTCGTGACGACCGCCGGCTGGTACTGCATCGCGGTCTGGAAGACGCGTACCGCGGATCTCGCCCAGACGGTGACCTATCGGATCGTGCTCTCGAACGGTTCGCTGGACGCGGCGGACGAACTGCCGAAGCGGGCGGCGTTCGGTGCCCCGTGGCCGAACCCGGCGGCGGGCCCGTCGTCGGTGACGTTCGCGCTGCCGTCGGCCGGACACGTGGACCTCGAGGTGTACGACGTCTCGGGAGCCCGCGTGCGGACGCTGGTGCGTGGTGAGCGCTCCGCGGGCCAGCACACGATCGCCTGGGACGGCCGGACCGACGAAGGCCGGCGGGTGCCTGCGGGGCTCTACTACCTCCGCTTCCAGGGCGGCGGGCTGAGAGAGACGCGCAAGATCGTGCGCGTGGAATAGCGCGGGAGCGAACTCGGATGCCGGAACGGCCACCTTCCCTCGGGAGGGTGGCCGTTCGGCTACTTGGGGCCTACGGCCAAGTCCGACATTGTTTGCCGTCCGAACAAAGCGCATGATGAAGCGGTCAACGCCCCACCGGACGGCCGCAACCTCCGAGGACTCTCCCCATGCGCCACCGCTTCGCAGCCGTCGTCGCCGCCGTGCTGCTCTCCGCCGCGCCGGCACAGGCCCAGGTCGGCAGCCTGATCTGGCAGGACAACTTCGACAGTCTCACGAACTGGCTCAAGGTCACCGGCAACGGCAGCTGGGGCTGGGGCAACGGCGAGCTCGAGTACTACCGCAACGAGAACGTGGACATCGCCCCGGTGCCGGGCGAACCGGGCAACAACGCGCTGCGTATCGTCGCGCGCAACGAGAGCGGCCCGGGCATCGTGGACCAGTGGGGCAACCCGCTGAACTACACGTCCGGCAAGGTGGTCTCGAAGTCCTTCGTCACCGTGAAGTACGGCATGATCGAAACGCGCGTGCTCGTCCCCAACCTGAACAACGGCGGCTGGCCGGCGTTCTGGATGCTCGGCACCGCGAACATCGGCTGGCCCGGAAGCGGCGAGGTCGATCTCATGGAGATGGGCGCGGGCAAGGCGTTCCGCGACCTCCACGACACGCACAACGGCGGCAACGGCCTGAACAACGCGACCGTGAACCAGATGGTCGGGGCGAATGCGATCTGGCAGGGGACCTCCGGCACCGCGAGCCTCGCGAACGATCCGGGCGACACGTACGACCGTCCTTATTACCAGTACTCCCCCGGTCTCACCGGGCGGTTCCTCATCTACCGCTGCTACTGGGACCAGAACTCGATGCGCTTCACGGTCGTGGACAACGGCGTGGAGCACGACCTGTACGCCTCGCCGTTCGTCTTCGGCGCCGACGCAGAAGAGTTCCGCCAGCCGTTCTATTTCATCGCCAACATGGCCATCGGCGGCGCCTACACCGATTGCTGGCGTCTCGGTGACCCGAACAGCGGCCTGCCGATCAGCATGCCGCTGCCCGCGACGATGTACGTGGACTACGTGCGCGTGTACCAGTGGAACGGTCAGGGCGAGATCGCGCTGGGGCCGCCGGCGTGGCAGAACGGGCGCTACGGCCTCTTCACCGACACGACGCCCACCAGTGCGGGGCTCACGACGGGAGTGACCTCGGACATCTACGTCTGGGAAGGCACGCTCGTGAACGCCTCGATCCCGCCCTTCGAGGGCGCGAACGGTATCGCCTGGGCCACGAACGCCAAGGGCTGGTTCGGCGCAGGCGTCATGTCGCGCCAGCCGGTCAACCTCTTCAATCTCGGCGACGGCTTCGTGAAGTTCCGGATCAAGATCCCGGCGAACGTCTCATTCAAGGTGGGCGTGATCGATTCGTGGGGCAACCAGAACTACGTGGATCTTCCGGCCAACACCACGAAGTACGGGCTCGTGCGCAACGGCCAGTGGGGCCAGGCGTCCATCCCGATCAGCGAGCTGAGGGGCACGGCCATCGACCTCCGCATGCTCAGCTACGAGTTCGTGATCCTCGAGACCAACGGTGCGGCCTGCCAGTTCGCGCTCGACGACATCTACTGGGAATCGGCCAACATCGCGGGCGCGGACGACGGTGTCCCCGCCCCTCGCGCCACGCTGCTCGCGAGCGCGCCGAACCCGTTCCTGACCAGCACCGAACTGCGGTTCGAGCTCCCGGCGCCCGGGCCCTACGCGATCGAGGTGCTCGATGCGGCCGGCCGGCGTGTCAACCGCTTCGAGGGATTGGGCCGGGCCGGCCTGAACGCCGTCCGCTGGGACGGTCGCGACGACCGTGGCCGGGCCTCGAAAGCGGGCGTCTACTGGTACCGGCTGGCCTCGGGCGGGGGCGCCGAGGTCCGGAAGGTCGTCCTGCTCCGATAGAGTCATCCCGAAAAAATCTTCAGGAGAAGCCCTCTCCCGAGCATTTTTCACTTTGTACGCTTGGCGAACATAGTCTAGGCTTGTGTCAGGTCAGGTTGCACCCAAGGGCGATTCGAAGTGCCGTAGCACCGTTTCTGCCGCCAGACATCGCTTCTCGTGGGGCCAGCGCGCCCCGACACCCCAAGAACTGGAGGACACGGCAATGAAGAATGGGCTACTCAAGAACCTCGTGCTGGGGCTGCTCGTCGCCGGCGCCATGAGCGTCAGCGTCGCGCGTGCCGACGTCGTCGTGACGATCAACCCGTCCGAGACGTGGAACGGCTACATGAACGTGTTCGAGCTCCCGTCCAATGGCGGCGGCTACGTGTTCGGTTCGGGCTGGGGCACGGCCGACCTGAACGCCACGTTCTCGGGCTCGAACATGGTCTTCACGCCGAACACGATCGGCGACCCGAACCCGTTCTGGTACACGCCGAGCGGCGGCCCGGGCGCGACGGGCAACAAGGTCATGGAAGCGAACATGTACGTGGAGCCGGCCGGCTCGCTGCCGGGCGTCACGCTCACGTTCGTCGGCAACGTCGTGTCGAACACGCTCGCGGCTTCGCACGTCGCCAAGCTGTTCATCCGCGACTTCGCTCCCGACTTCTCGTCGGTCAGCGAGAACGTCATCCCCGTGCCGGCTTCGGGCGCCTTCAGCCTGTCGCTCGCGACGGTCAACGATCCCGCTCGCCACGTGCAGTACGGCGTCCAGATGAAGGGCCCGTGCGTGTGGTTCACGGACGTCGCCGCCAAGGGCTCGATCATCCTCGGCCCGGCAGCTCCCGTGCCCGCCAAGGCCACGACCTGGGGCCGCGTGAAGTCGATGTACCGGTAGTCGGACGAGTGCTTCGCTGCAACGAACCGGCCCCGCCTGAAAAGGCGGGGCCGGTTTGTCTTGCTGGTCCCGCTGAGGCGCCCTGCCTTCGACGACATCCTGCATGTGATGGACCATTCGCGAACAAATGTCGTGACCTTGTCAGGTCGCGTTCCTATATTGCGCGCGGGCAACCTCCATCCGTTGGCCCCCGCCGCTGCTCGGGCGGTGCTCGCGTATGCGTGGGTTGCCATACCCCTGGACGGCCGCGCCCAGAATGAGTGTGGCCGTTCGCTGCCCCAAGCTTCCCTCCAACAGGAGGAACGCATGCGTCCGTCCCGCTGTACGTGTTTGGTCCTGCTCGTTTTCGCCCTGGCCTTCATGGCTGCACCGGCGACCGCCACCACGCTCATTCGCCAGGGCGTGAAGCAACTCGCCCGCGAAAACGCGGTCGTGCTGACCGCGCGAGTCGTGGACCTGTACACCCACTGGAACGAGGATCATTCGTTCATCGTGACCGACGTCACGCTTCGTCCGTCGCAGGTGTACAAGGGGGCCCAGTCGTCCCGCGACGTCCGCATCACGTTGCTCGGCGGCACCATCGGTGACATCACGACGCTGGTGATCGGCGGCCCGGAACTCGTGCCGGGTTCGGAATACCTGTTCTTTCTCAACGACGAGGAGCTTCCCGGTGGTCGCGTGCACACGACCGTGCGCGATCTCGTGCAGGGTGTCTTCCAGATCGAACGCACGAAGGGGCGCGCTCTCGCGCGCAGCCTCGCGATCGGGCATCCGCTGCTCGCCGATGCCGACGGCCGCACGGAGCCGGCCGGCGGCGTGAACGGCCTCGACCTCGAAGCCCTCGAAGCCGAAGTGCGCGCCTCGATCACGGAATGACCCACCCACACCGATCGCAGGAGGACGTCATGAAGAACCTCAAGCTCACGGTCCGGGTGGCATTCACGCTGCTCGGCCTCACGCTCGCTCTCGCGCCCCGCGAAGCCAGCGCCTATCGCTTCATCCAGAACACCGCGGTCGGCCGCACGTCGTCCGGGTATGCCGTTCCGTGCAACGATCCCACGGGATTCGCGCACTGGGGGAACTCGGCGATCAGCTGGCGGCTCAACACCGCAAATACGGTGGCCGGCACCTCGACGGCGCTCCAGAACGCCATGCAGTCCTGGACGGCCGTGGGCGGCGCGAGCCATTCGCTCACGTACGCCGGAACGACGACCGCTGGATTCTCGACCGACGGAGTGAACACGATCCTCTGGGCTCGCGGCAATGGTTGCACCGGTTCCTGCCTCGCAATCACCGCGCTCGTGCTCTCCGCGGGCCAGGTGATCACGGAGACCGACATCTCGTTCAGCACGCGCTACGGCTGGAACACGAACGGTTCCAACTACGACATCGAGGCCGTCGCGCTCCACGAACTGGGACACACGCTCGGCCTGCACCACACCGAGGTCACGGGAACTCCCCGTCCGACGATGTACGCCAGCTATTTCGGGATCGACGGACGCACGCTCGAGAACGACGACACATCGGCTCTCCAGTGCTCCCAGAATCGCTACCCGCCGGCCGCACCCGCCATGGCGGCGCAGCCGGTGACGGAGGCGGTGCCCTCGCGAGCGACGCTGCGGCTTTCGTCCCGCATGCGTGACGGTGGCGTCGTGATGCGCTACGCGCTCGAGCAGTCCGAAGATGTCCGGCTCGAGATCTTCGACGTCTCCGGGCGTTCGCTCGCAACGGTCGTCGATGGCGCACGTGGTGCCGGGGAGCACGAAGTCGCGTGGGACGGCACCAGCCGGTCCGGCCGTGCGACCGCAGGGGTCTACTTCGCGCGCCTCACGACTCGCTCGGGCCTGAGTGGCCGGACGACCGTCGTGCTGCGCTGAGCGGCGGGCCTGACCGGAGGCGGAGCGGACGACGGTCGGCGTCCGCTCCGCTTCTCTTCGCGGTATTGCGGCGCTGATCGTGAGCCGTGCCGTCCCCACCCCGGCGCGGCGAGCAAGCTCCGGATCATCGCACGACGACGAGCCGCCGTCGGAGCGTGTGGTCACGGGATTCCAGCCTCACGAAGTACACGCCCGGCTTCACTCGTGACCCGGTCTCGTCGCGCAGGTCCCACGTGAGCGCGTGCTCCCCCGCTTCCGCGGGGCCGTCGTGCAGCGCACGCACTCGAGCGCCATCCACGGCGAACACATGCACGGCGGCGTTCGAGGATTCCGCGAGCCGGAACGAGAAGCGTGCGGCCTTCGACACGGGATTGGGCCACGGCGCGGACAGCGCGAGCGGGCGCTCCGGGAAATCCTCGACGTCCGTCATGCCGAGCGTGGTGATCCGGATCGCGTAGTCCCCGTCGGGGTCGGTGTTGTCCACGAAGTAGCACTCCGCGGGCATGACGAAGAGGAATCGCGCGCCGGGCGGGACGATCACGTCCGTGCTGTCCGGCATGACGTAGAAGTCCTGTGGGATGTCCGTGGGCAGTCCCGACGGGCAGGTGAGGCCGGACTGTCCGTGCCGTCCGCAGTCGATCGCCCCGGGAACGCGCGCCAGGAGCGAACGATCCGCGAGTGCGGAGTCCTTGCTGAAGATCGCCAACTGGATCGTGAACTCGTCGCCGCCCGGCCCGTTGTCGTAGTCACCGCGCGCTTGCAGGCGCAGCAACGCGCCGGGAGCGATGCCGTAGGTCGACAGGCGGATCATCGTCGGTGGAGCAGCGGTGTCGATCGGGTCCACGCGCAGGAACGTCCCGAAGATGCCGACCGGCACGTCGACGGCTGCGCGTGCCGCGTCCGGTGCGAGCACCAGCGCCACGAGGAGAAGCAGGAATCGGGGGTGGGACATGACGCCTCCGCGAGTGGGAGCTCATCGTCGGGTCCCGCGTTCGCGGGCTCTCACCCCTCTACGTCCGAACGCCCCCGAAGCGAACGCGCCGAGCGTGATCGGCTCTTCCCCGCTGCGGGCACGAGCCGCTAGTCTGCCGATGCGGCCGTCGCGGCTGCGCCGGTCATCCGATCGCGCGCAGACCGGCAGGCATCCATCCGCCCTCGGCCGGCCGCCAGCACGGAGTCGTCATGTCCTCTCTGTCCTCCGCCCCCGATCCGTTCATCGCATTCAAGGCCGTGCAGCGCGAAGGCTGGTCGCACTTCGGGCCGCTCGCGATCTTCACCACTCCCGCCGCCGCACGGCTCGTGCGCTTCGCGCGCATCACGGCCGGACAGCGCGTGCTCGACGTGGGCTCGGGCACGGGCGTCGCGGCCATCACCGCCGCACGTCTCGGCGCGCAGGTGGTCGGTACCGACCTCACGCCGGAACTGCTCGAGCAGGCCGCGGAGAACTCCCGCATCTCGCACGTGGACGTGGAGTGGCGCACGGCCGACGTGGAAGCGTTGCCCTTCGGCGACGCACAATTCGACGTCGTGATCAGCCAGTTCGGCCACATGTTCGCGCCGCGTCCCGACGTCGCGACGGCCGAGATGCTGCGCGTGCTCAAGCCCGGCGGCACGATCGCCTTCTCGACCTGGCCGCCGGACCACTTCACCGGGCGCATGTTCGCGCTCACCGCTCGCTACGCCCCGCCACCGCCGGCCGGCGCGGCGTCACCGGTGGCGTGGGGTGAGCCGTCGGTCGTGCGCGAGCGGCTCGGAGAGGCGGTGCGGCAACTTTCGTTCGAACGCGACATGATGAGCATCAACACGCTCAGCCCACAGCACGTGCGGCACTTCACCGAGCACACGGCGGGTCCGGTGCGAAAGCTCGTGGAAGCGCTTTCGGGGTCCGACGCGGCGAAGCTGGCTGCGTTCCGCGCCGAGTACGACGCGCTCGCCGCGGAGTACTTCGAGATGAACCAGATGCGGCAGAGCTATCTCATGACGCGCGCGGTGAAGGCCTGAGGGTTCGGGGCGCGGCCGCCGGATCGGAGCCGCGCCCGACAGTGGGCCTGCCGATGGCGCCGCTGCCGTGGCTCGCGCATGCGCATGGCGCCTGCACGCAGTTCTTTACCGGCATCGAGAGAAGTCGCTATCGTGTGCGTACCAGTCCCTCGCTGGTGTGCCGCGTCGGCCGACGCGCGCCGCTGGGCGATGGCGCGTGTTGGGCGAGCTCATGGAACGCTTCGCGGGGCGGTACGAACTGGTGCGGTCGCTGGGTCAGGGAGGCATGGGCACGGTCTGGCTCGTGCGGGACCTGTCCAACGGCACGGAGTGCGTCCTCAAGCGCCTCGCACCCGACACGCCCCACGTGGCGCCGGGTTCGCTCCGCCGCGAGTTCGAGCTGCTCGCCCGCGTGCGCCATCCGTCCGTGGTCTCGGTGCACGAACTGGGCTTCTCGCCCGATGGTGCGCCCTATCTCACGATGGAGTACGTGCCCGGCATCGCCGCCGACAAGGCCGAGCGTGCGTGGGACACCGAGTCGCTGTGCTTCGTCGCCGCGCGCGTCGCGCAGGGCCTCGAGGCGCTGCATGCCGCGGGCGTCGTGCACGGGGACCTGAAGCCTTCGAACCTGCTGCTGCTGCCGTCGCGCGAGGGCGAGACCCTGCCCGCGGGTGTGCGCATGCTCGACTTCGGGCTCGCCTCCCTGCTCGGGCGCGACGTCGAGGGCCATCGCGGCACGCCGGGCTTCGCGGCGCCGGAGGTCGTGCGCGGCGAGGCCCCGGGCGTGGCATCCGACCTCTATGGACTGGGCGCGATGCTTTACGCACTCGCGGCCAGGCGCGTCACCCCCGAAGGCGCCGACGCCGTGCAGGCGCTCCGGCGCCAGCAGAGCGCGGCGCCTCCGGCCGCGGCGCTCGAGGAGGCCGGCCTCTCCGGCGCGCTCGTCCGCCTCGTGCTTCGTCTCATGGCGCCGGTCGCGAGCGAACGGCCGAACGACGCCCGTGAAGTGAGGCGAGAGCTCGAGCGCATCCATCCGATCGCGCGCCGCTCCCTGACCGAACGGCTCCAGTCGGAGTCACTCACGGGGCGCGAGCGCGAACTGGCGCGCATCGAGCGCTGGCTGGTCGCGGCCCCCGAGGGCCCTCCCCTCGTGCTCGTCGGCGGCGAACCCGGCATCGGCAAGTCGGCGCTCCTCACCGAACTCGGCGTGCGCTCCACGCTCGCCGGCCGGTCGGCGATCGGTCTGCATTGCGCGCAGGCGGACGCGCCGGGTGCCGTCGCGATCGCGGTGCTGCGGCGGCTCGCCGCCGAGGCCGGGGGCACGGACGAACAGGTCCACGAATGGCGACCCGCGCTCGAACTCCTGGAGAGGGGCGACGCCGCGGCGATCGGCGCCGCGATCCCGGCGATCGCGCATGCCGCGTCGCGATGGTGCGCCGCGCTCGCCGAACGAGGCCGCGCTCCGGTCGTGCTCCTCGACGACTGCGAGCGCATGGACTCGCTCTCTCACGCCCTGCTGCGCGCGACCGCGTTGCAGGAGGAAGCCGCGACCGCGCGATGGGTGTGGGCGCGGCGTACCGATGGTGCGCCGGCGCAGCCGGAGGACCGCATGCTCGTGCGCGCGGGCCAGGCCGTCGAACTGGCGCTGGGTGCGCTCGATCGCGCGAACGCCGATCGCCTCGCGGCGGCGCGGCTTCACGAAGAGGCTCCCGAAGCGCTGCGCGAGTTCCTCTGGACTCGTTCCGGAGGACATCCCGGACTGCTCGTCGAAGCGCTGCTCGCGGCCGCGGATGCGGGGGTGCTCCGCGAGCATGACGCGGGCATCGAGGTGGACGCCGGCGCACTGGCCTCCTTGCCGCTGCCCGAGGGTTTCGAAGCTTCGCTGCTCCGCCGTCTCGGCGCGCTGTCCGAGGGAGCCCGCGCGCTCGCGGAGGCGCTCGCCACGCTCGACCGTCCGGTGACGCTCGAGACCGCCCGGAGCCTGGCCGCGGCGGCGGACGGCACGGCGTGCGACGCGCTCGTGCACGCCCGGCTCGCCGTGCGGGGCGCGGATGCGCGCGTCAGCCTGCACCCGCCGGAACTGAGCCGGCGGCTGCTCGCCGCGCTTGCGCCGGAGCGGCGATGCGAGCTGCACCGAGCCGCGCTCGGATTGGCAGGCGCCACGGCGGCGGAACGGTTCCGCCACTTCGAAGGCGCCGGGGACACCGAGCAGGCCCTGTCCGCCGCCCGCGCCGCGGTTCTCGAGAGCGCAGACGACCGCATCGCACGCCGGGCGGCGGCGCTCGCCGAGAAGCATGCCCCCGCGCTCGCCGCGGAGTGGCACGAGACGGCGGGCCGGCTCCTGCTCGAGCGCGGGAAGCACCGTGAGGCGATCGCACATCTCGAGCGTGCGCTGCGCGACGGCGGTGACACGGCCGTGCGCGGTCCGCGCTGGACGCTGCTCTCCACCGCGCTGCTGCGCGCGGACCGCCCCGCGGACGTGGGCGCCGTGGTCGAGCGCGCCTTGTCCGAGCAGCCGCCGGCTGCGGAGCGGGCCGCACTGCTCGTCAATCATGCGTCCCAGTTCTTCTCGCGCGGCCAGCTGCCGGAGGCGGAGCGCCATGCGCGCGAGGCCCTCGCGGAGGCCGATGCGGCCGACGACGCGAAGGCGATCGGGTATGCCTCGCTCACGCTCGGCTCCGTCGTCCTGGCGCTGGGGCGTCTCGAGGAAGCGGACGCCTGCGTCGTGGGATCGCTGGCGGGTTTCGAGCGTGCCGAGCACGAAGCCGGCGCGGTGCGTGCGCTCGTGCTGCGCGCGATGGTCGCGAACGCGCGCGGAGACGAGGCCGCGTTCGAGGGCCAGCTCACCGCCGCACGGGCGCGCGCGGCTTCGCTCGGGTTGCGGCTCGCGACCGAGGAGATCCTCGGAGTGCTCGCCGGGCGGCACGTGGAAGCCGGGCGCTGGAAGGATGCCGAGGAGGCGCTCTCGCAGGCGCTGCGCCTCGCCTTGCAGGACGGACGACCGCGCGGCGCGGCGGTCGCGTACGCGAATCTCGCGCTCGTGGACGCGGTGACGGGCCGCGCGGGGCGTGCTCGTCATCGCGCACGCATCGCGCTCCGCCTGACGCGTGCCTACCTGCCGCGGCTGGAACCCTTCGCCTGGCGAGTGCTCGCGCACGCGTGCCGCATCATGGGGCGGCTGGGACCGGCCGATCGCGCGGCGCGCACCGCGATCAGCGGCGCGCTCCGGCTCGGATTGGGCGTGGAGCTCGACTGGGCACGGCTCGAGTACGGGCGTGTGCGCGCGGCCGCCGGAGCGTGGCCGGAAGCCGAGGCGGTGTGGGCGCGCGCCCTCGAATCAGCCGGCACGCGTGAGGGCGCGAGCGTCGCCATGCTCGTGGTGGCGCGCGGCCGTGCGCAGGTGCGCCGCGGTGATTTCGGCGCGGCTTCGGCGTCTCTCGCCCGTGCCGAGGACTGGCTCGCGGGGCGCGCGACGCCCTACGTGGCGGCGCATGCGCGGCTGCTCGGCGCCGAACTCGAGCTGGCCCAGGGCCGCGCGGAAGCGGGCGTCGCGGCCGCGCGCGAGGCGCTCGCCGCGTTCGCCACGCTCGCCACTCCGGCGGAGCGCGCGCACGCGGCACTCGAGTGTTCGCGACTGGCCGCGGCGGCGGCCGTCGTCGCTCCGGTGGACGAGTGGCTGGATCTGGCGGCCGGAGCGTTCGAACGGCTCGGCGACCATCGAGGACGCGAGCGTGCGCTCGCGCTCGCCGTCGAGTGGCTGCGTGCCGGGCGCGGTGCGCCCGTGCGCCACGAGGGACGCGGGCTGCTCGATTCCGTCAGCCGATTGCTCGATTCGCTCTCCGATCCCGGTGAACTCACGCGCCGCGCCATGCAGCTCGCGGTCGAGCAGCTCGACGCGGAGCGCGGCGTCCTGCTGCTCGTGGACGAGAAGTCCGGTGCGCTCGTGCCGGTGGTCGAGCGCGGCGCCGTGGACGCCGCGACGCGCGACCAGGCCGTGACCTACAGCCGCCAGGCGGTCGCGCGCGTGGCCGCGAGCGGCGACAGCCTGCTCATTCCCGATGCGAAGACCGATCCGGGAGGACTCTCCGCCAGCATGGTGGACCTGCGGCTCCGTTCCATCGTGTGCGTGCCGTTCTATCGCGCGGGGCGTGTCGTCGGCGCGGTGTATCTCGACGATTCGCGACGCAGCCTCGCGTTCTCGGACGCCGACCGCGCGCTGCTCGAGGGCTTCGCCCACCTCGTGGCGATCGCACTCGAGAAGAGCCGCGGCCAGGAAGAGGAACGCCGCCGCCACGAACGGCTCGCCGGCGAAAACGTGGCGCTGCGCGCCGAGGCGGGTGTGCGTTTCCAGCCGCAGAACTTCGTCGGGCTGAGCGCCGCCATGCAGCGGGTGCTGGCGTTGGCGGAGCGAGCGTCGCAGACCGGCACGACCGTGCTGATCACCGGCGAGAACGGCACGGGCAAGGAGCGCATCGCCCGCATCATCCATCACACCGGCCGGCGCGCCTCCGGGCCCTTCGTGTCGGTAAACTGCGGCGCCATTCCGCAGACGCTGCTCGAGAGCGAGCTGTTCGGCATCCTCCCGAACGTCGCCACCGGCGTACGCGGCCGTGAAGGCCGCTTCGTGCAGGCGGACGGCGGCACGCTGTTCCTCGACGAGATCGGTGACATGCCCCTGCCCCAGCAGGTGGCGTTGCTGACGGCGCTCTCGACGCGCGAGATCACGCCGGTCGGCGGTGGCGAACCCGTCGCCGTGGACGTCCGCATCATCGCGGCGACGAACCAGGACCTCCGGCGCAAGATCGAGAGCGGCACGTTCCGCGAGGACCTGTTCTACCGGTTGAACGTGCTGCCCATCGAGGTGCCGCCGCTGCGCGAGCGCAAGGCGGACATCCCCGCCCTCGCGCATGGGTTCGCGTCGCACTTCGCGCGCCAGCAGGAACGCGAGGTGCCGGAGCTCGCGCCGGACTTCCTCGCCGCGCTCATGCAGAGCGACTGGCCCGGCAACGTGCGCGAACTCCAGAACTATGTCGAGCGCGTCATGGCCATGACGCCCGGCCGCGTGCTCCATCCCCATCCGATGCCGCGCGATCTCGAGAACCGTGCGGTGCGGCCCAAGCCCACGCGCGGCCGAAAGCTTCGCGACCATTTCGTCGAGCTGGAACGAGAAATCATCCACGAGCCGCTGCTGCGCTCGGACGGCAACAAGAGCAAGGCCGCTCGAGAGCTGGGTATGACCGAGCAGACCCTGCGGTACCGGCTCAAGAAGCTCTTCCCGGAGGGTCGCAAAGTTTCACGACCTCGCAAGTAACGGCGAAGCGCGGTCATCGTCCACCCACACAAGCGCTTGAACTCGAAGTACCGACCGGGTTCGCCACTTTCGGCGAACCCGCGCTCGTTTCCGGGGCTCGCAGGCGAGCTTCGAAGAACGACGCATGACGTTGAGGCGCAACGCCTTCAGTGGGCACAGCGCGGCAGGATTTTCATGGCACGGGACTGGCGATGAGAAGGGTTCACTCCCGTCGCGGGAGCACCCTTCGACCCCAAGGAGATCCCCCGATGAAGCCCGCTGCCCGCTCCCTCCTCGCTCTCGCTGTCCTCTTCGCCGCCACCGTCTTCGCGCCGCGCGCGAACGCGCAGGGGCCGAGTTCCGAATACCCCACCGGCTACGGGTACACCCAGTCGGTGACTTCGGCTCCCGCGACCAATGGACTCGCCACGTTGTCACCGACGCAACGCCTGGCGTGGTGGGTCAGTCGTGGGTTCGCGCCCGCCGACGGGCGCGGCGGCGTCGCAGGCTTCTCCGCTTCGCGCTCCAAGCGTTCCGCTGTCCGGCCGGCCGGTAGTTCGGGGGAACAGGGGCCGATGTCGGGCCTTTCGAACCGCTCGCTGGTTCGACCGGTCGGCCGGTGAAACACGCTGCCGCGCGGGGAGCCGCCGTCGAGCTCCCCGCCTCGCTCCTTCGACTGCACCGTCATGGGCTCTCACCCCTCCTCGTGACGGGAGGCACCCACGACGAACGCGTCGCAATCGCTCTCCGGTTCCATCGGGCGAGCCCGATCGCGCGCGAACCTTTCCTCGCGCTCGATTGCGCGCGCGAGGAACAGTCACTCGAGCGAGCGCTCGAGTGCTGGCTGCTGGAGCCGGGCCTCGTGCCTCACGGTGAAGCCGGTCTTTCCGCGGTCACGCTCTTCCTCGACCCGTTGAGCGCACTGGGTCCGGGAACGCAGAGGTTGCTGCTCATGCTCGCGCACCGGCTCCAGCGCCTCGACGGCGCCGCTCCACCGGCCGGTCCGCGCCGGATCATGGCGGGCGATCGCTTCCCCCTCGCCCGAGGTGCGAAGGCGCACGTGACCTGTGCGGCGCTCGTGGACCATTTCGACAAGATCCGGATCGAGCTGAACGCGCCGGGTCGGCGGGGGGTCGCATGAACGGCCACGCGTGTGACGACGATCCCGAGTTCGTGGCCGAACTGTTCGAACTGCTGGAGGAAGGTGTCGTCCTCCACGATTCGAACGGTCGCGTGCGTGCCTGCAATGCCGCCGCGGCGCGCATGCTCGCCTGGCCCGCGTTCGGCGATCAGGGCGCGCACTCGCTCTTCGCCGAGATCGAGGCGACGCTCGAGAGCGGCGAACCCCTGACTCGCGAGGACGAACCGACCCGGCGCGTGCTGGCGACCGGCGTCGCGCATGAGGCGCGGGTGCGCGTGCGCCGCGCCGACGGCGAAACGGCCTGGCTGCTCGTGAAGTCCGTGCCCCTGCGCAGGGCGCGCCGCGAGGGCGGGGTGCGTTCGGGGGCGCTCGGCGGCGCGCTCACGGTGCTGCGCGACATGACCGAGCACATGCTCGTCGAGGAGCGCGTGCGCGGTCAGTTGCCCGCGGACTCGTTCTCCGAACTCGCGGGCAGCATCGCGCACGACTTCAGCCACTTCCTCACCGTGATCGTCGGGTATTCCGACCTCATCGCGGTGTCGCTGCCGCCCACCGATCCGGTGCGCGAGCAGGCCGAGCACATCCGTGCGGCGGCGACGGGTGCCGCACGCTTGACCGGCGAACTCGTGGACTTCGCGCGCCGCCAGCGCCATTCCGCGAATGAGGCCGACGTCTCCCGAACGCTGCAGGAGATGCAGCCGATGCTCGCGCGGCTGCTCGGCCCGCGCATCCGCCTTTCCCTCGACCTCGATCCGTCCGCGACCGTGGTCCGGGCGGACCCCATCCAGCTCGAGCGCGCGATCTTCAACCTCGCCCTCAACGCCCGCGACGCCATGCGCGCGGGTGGCTCCCTTCGGGTCGTCACCCACGCGGTCACGATCGACGAGGAGTTCGTGCGTACCCACCCGGGTGCACAGCCGGGCGCATTCGTGCGGCTCGTCGTCGCGGACGAAGGCGCCGGCATGACGGAGGAGACGCGCCGGCGCTTGTTCGAACCCTTCTTCACGACCAAGCCGCCCGGCCAGGGAACAGGACTCGGGCTGGCGACGGTCTGGGGCATCGTGAAGCAGTTCGGTGGGTACATCGACGTGGACAGCGCGCCCGGCCGAGGGGCGGAGTTCAGGATCGATCTGCCGGCGGTCTCGCTCGGTTCGGGTGAGGCCAGCAGCGTCAGGCCCGCGGAGAAGGGCTGAGAGGAGCTGCTCGGCGGTTCGCTCCACTCGAGCGTTCTTCGACCGCTGGTGGATCGAGTGGACCGGCGGGCGCTCCCGCGCCGTCCCGTGTGCCGCGTGCATTCGCGGTGGGCGACGTGCCGGGTGACGAAATCGCCCGCGACCGACGCCGACTCCGGGGTTCGAGCGACTCGCGCCGGGGAACTTCCGCTCGCGAACCGATGCTCCACCGTTGCGGTCCCACCCCGTCTTCTCCCAGTATGTGACCGTGGCTTCCCAAACCCCCCAGTCCTTCACCGCGAGTGCGCCGCGAGCGCATCCCGCCACGCACGACGTCGCGACGCTCCTGCATGCGGTCTTCGACCGCACCGCCGCGGCGCATCCCGGTGTCGTGGCGATCGACGTCCCTCCGGCTCCCGGGCGAGAGAGAGAGACGCTGACCTACGCGGAGGCGAGCCGCCGTTCGTTTCTGCTGGCCGCACAGCTCGCCCCGTGGGTGCGCGGAGAATGCGTCGTGGCGATCGCGCTGCCCCGCACTTCGGCCGCGATCTACGTCGCCATGCTCGGCGTCATGCGCGCCGGCGCGGCCTACACCTGCTTCGAGCCGTCGCTCGCGGCGGATCGAGCACGGCACCTTCTGGAGGACTCCGGCGCGGTGGCGGTGATCGTCCGCGCCGAGGACCGCGCGCACTTCGAGGCGCTCGGTGTGCCGCCGGAGCGGCTGGTCACGCCGGATGAGCACGGCGCATCCGCGCACGCGAACGGTCACCACGCCGTGATCGGGCCGGCCTCGCTCGCCTACGTCATCTACACGTCGGGCACGACCGGCCGGCCCAAGGGCGTGCTCATCGAGCACCGCAACATCGTCAATCTCGTGGAGTCCGATCGCGGCTACTTCGGACTGGGACCCGGGGACCGCTGCGCGCAGAGCTCGATGTGCTCGTACGATTCCTCCGTCGAGGAGATCTGGCTCGCGTTCGGCACGGGCGCGACGCTCGTGCTGATGGACGACGAGACCGTGCGCCTCGGCCCCGACCTCGTGCCGTGGCTGCAGCGCGAGCGCATCACGGTGTTCTGCCCTCCGCCGACGTTGCTGCGCATGGCGACCTGCGCCGATCCGCGGACCGAACTGCCGGACCTCAGGCTCATCTACGTGGGCGGCGAAGAGCTGCCGCTCGACGTCGCCGCGCGCTGGGCGCCGGGACGGCGGCTCGAGAACGGCTACGGCCCCACCGAATGCGCGGTCACGTGCGTGCGAACGCCGGTGCACGCGGGCGAGCCCGTGCGCATCGGGTGGCCCGTCGTGGGAAATCGCGCGCACGTGCTCGACGAGCACGGCCGTGAGGTGCACGAAGGCGTGGTCGGCGAACTCTGGATGGGCGGCGCCGGCCTCGCGCGCGGTTACCTCAACCAGCCCGCGCTCACGGCGGAGCGCTTCGTCACGCATCCGGAGTTCGGGCGCCTCTACCGCACGGGCGACCTCGCGCGGCGCGAGCACGACGGCGCGTTGGTGTATCTCGGCCGTTCCGACTCGCAGGTCAAGATCCGCGGGCACCGTGTCGAGCTGAGTGCGATCGAGGCCTCGCTGTGCGCCTGCGACGGCGTGGTCGCCGCGGCGTGCGTGCTGCAGGGCGAAGCGCCGCTGCAGGAGCTGTCGGCCTTCCTCGTCACGGACGGCGCGCGGCCGGCGCGCATCGAGACCGTGCGCGAGCAGATGCGCGTTCGCGTGCCGAACCACATGCAGCCAGCGCACTACGCGCTGGTGGATTCCCTGCCCACCCGGGACGCGAGCGGCAAGCTCGACCGTTCGGCGCTACCGGACATCCGGCCGGCGGCGCAGGCCGGCAGGGCGCGTGTCGGTTCGTTCGACTGGACCGAGGGCGAGCGCGTCGTCGCTGCCGCGTTCGCCGCGTTCGTGCCGTTCGGAGGAGAAGTCGGGCCCGACGACGACTTCTTTCTCGACCTCGGAGGCAACTCGCTGATCGCGGCTCAGGTCATCTCATGCCTGCGCACCGACGCCTCCACGGCGTCGCTCACGATGCGTGACCTGTACGAGGCGCGCACCGTGCGCGCGCTCGCGGCGCGCATCGGGGCGCCGGCCGAGGCGAAGCGCACCGACGGCCCTGCGCCGCGCGAGGCGCTGGCCGGGGCGGCCTCGCCCGGGGCGCTCGCTCAGCTCGCGTTCGTCGCCGTTTCGCTCGTCCCCGCGGCGGCGCTCGTCTGGGCCGTCGTGTTCGTCGTGCTGCCCGCCCTCGAGCGCGCGATGGGCACGGCCGCGCTGCTGCTCGCGCTGCCACTGCTCGCCTTCGCCGCCGAACTGCTGTGGCTGCCCCTCGGGCTCGCGCTCACCGTCGCGGCGAAGGCCGCGCTCGTCGGCCGCTACCGCGCCGGGCGCCACCCCTACCTCGGCTCCTTCCACGTGCGGCACTGGATCGTCGTCCACCTCGCGCACACGATTCCGTGGGCGCTCGTGCAGGGCAGCGAACTGGGCAACGCCTGCCTGCGCGCGCTCGGCGCGAAGATCGGGCGCGACGTGCACCTGCACCGCGGAGTGGATCTCGCCGACGGTGGCTGGGACCTGTTGACGATCGAGGACGGCGCGACACTGGGGCGCGACGCTTCGCTCGGCATCGTCGAGTGGCACGATCGGCACGTCGTCTTCGCGCCCGTGCGCGTCGGCGCCGGTGCGACGCTCGACACGCGCGCACACGTGGGCGGCGGCGCGACCGTCGAGCGCGACGGATTCCTCGGCGCGCTCTCGAGCCTCGCCGACGGCGTGACACTGCCGGCCGGCGAACTCTGGCGCGGCGTGCCCGCGGCCCGTGTGGACGAGGCCGTGCCTCCCGCGCCCGAACCACACGCAGGCGCGCGGCCCTGGGGGCCGTTCGCGCACACCGTGGCGCTGCTCGCGGCGCGCGCGTTCTCGTCCTGGCTCCCGATGCTGCCCGGCCTCCTGCTCGCGCTCGTGCTGCTCCGGCCCGGCGCAGCCGGAACCGGGCTCCTGCCCGCGCCTTTTTCGCAGCTGCCGCTCGGCTGGGCGCCGTTCGTGCTCATGGCGGGATATGCGGCGTGCCTGCCGATGGAAGCGTTCGTCGCACGGCTCTTCGGCCGCGTTCCCGAGGGCGCGCATCCGCTGCGCGGTGCCACCGGCATCGCGATCGCCATGAAGGAACATGCGGTCGAAACCGCGAACGCCGCCATCAGCGGCACGCTTCTCTGGCCCATGTGGCTGCGCATGGCGGGCACGCGCGTCGGGCGCAAGTGCGAGATCTCGACGGTCATGGAGGTCGTGCCGGAACTCACCGACATCGGCGACGAGTGCTTCTTCGCCGACGGCATCTACCTGGGGCGGCCGCTGCTCCACCGTGGCCACTCGCACTGCGCGCGCACGCGGCTGTCGAAGAACACGTTCTTCGGCAATCACGCCGTGATCCCGGCGGGCGTGTCGCTGCCGCCGGGCATCCTGCTCGGCATCTGCACCGTGGCCGATCCCGCGCTCGTGCGCGAAGGGTCGTCCTGGTTCGGCAATCCCCCGCTCGAACTGCCGCGCCGCGAGATCGCCGAGAGCGAGCGCGAACTGACGCACGACCCCGGCTTCGCGCGCTTCGCCACGCGCGTCGTCTTCGAGTCCGTGCGCCTGGTGCTGCCGCTCGGCCCGCTGGCGCTCGCGTGGGGCTGGTTCCGGGTGATGCCTCAGTGGCACGAGCAGGTCGCGCCCGCGGCGTTCTTCCTGCTCGCGCTCCCGGCGTCGTTCGCCGCGATCGGAGCCGTGCTCCTCGCCGCGGCCGTGTTCGTGAAGTGGTGCGTCATGGGACCGATTCGCGAGGGGCGGCACGCGCTCTGGTCGTGCTGGTGCTGCCGCTGGGACGTGCTCTTCGAAGTGTGGGCGGCGTACGCCGTGCCGGTGCTGCTGTCGTTCGAAGGAACGCCGTTCGTCTCGTGGTGGCTGCGCGCGATGGGATGCCGCATCGGGCACGGCGTCGTGTTCGGCAGTTCGTTCCTGCAGGTGGTGGATCCCGACATGCTCGAGATCGGTGACGGGGCCACCGTTTCCTGCCACCTGCAGTCCCACAGTTTCGAGGATCGCGTGCTCAAGCTCGCGCGCGTGCGCATCGCGGCCGGCTCGGACGTCGCGCGTGGCGCAGTGCTTCTGTACGGCGCGGACATCGGTGAGCGCGCCGAAGTCGCGGCCAACAGCGTCGTGATGAAGCAGGAACTGCTGCTGCCCGGGCGGCGCTACGAGGGCTGCCCGACTCGGGCGGTGCGGTGAGCGCCGCTCCCACCTCCACGGTGACCGTGCGGCTGTGGACGCTCGCGCTGCCGGCACGCCTCACGCCCGAGGTGCAGGCCATCCTCACGTCCGAAGAGTTCGAGCGCGCCGAACGTTCCCGCGCACGCTCCGGCACGTCGGAGTGGGCGCACGGGCGCGCGGCCTTGCGCACGGTGCTCGCGCGCGAGTGCGGCTGCGCGCCGGAGGACGTGCGGTTCGAGCGCGGCGACCGGGGCAAGCCTTGCCTCGCGCACGGGATTGGGCCGGAACTCGAGTTTTCGTACGCGCGTTCCGGCGCCGTCGCGATGATCGCACTCGCCCGCCGCCGAGCGGTCGGCGTGGACGTCGAGCGCGTGCGCGCGGGCCTCGACGAGCGCGACCTCGCGCGGGCGTACTTCGACGATCGTGCCCGGGAACAGTTCGACCAGCTTCGCGCCGGCGGCGCGAGGGACGCGTTCTTCCGCGCCAGGGTCGAGTTCGAGGCGCGCGCGAAAGCGACGGGCGTGGGCATCGTGCTCGAGGGCGATGCCCAGGAAGCCGCGTGCATTCCCTGCCTCGCCCCGAGTGGCTACGTGGCCGCGGTGGCCGCAGCCGGAAGTGCGGCCTTCACGCTGCACTTCGAAAGCGGGGCGTGAGCCGCGCACGGCGGCCTTTCAGCCCCGCACGGCCCACCGCAGCTTGGCCGGCTTCGAACGCGGATTGTCGTGCCGCTCCCTGGCGGAAGGACGCACGACTTCCGGGGCGACGCGGGCCCACAGCCCCTCGCGTTCTCCCGCGGCGAAGGCCTTCTTCACGCGCCGGTCCTCGCCCGAGTGGAACGTGAGGATCGCAACGCGACCACCCGGGCGAACGCACGCGGGCAGGTCGCGCAGGAGCGCATCGAGCGCGCCGAACTCGTCGTTCACCTCGATGCGCAGCGCCTGGAAGACGCGGCGCACGCTCGAATCCACGTCGTCCTCCTTCGCGAGCCCCGTGACCGCGGCACGCACGCGCTCGGCGAGCGCCGCGGTCGTACGAAACTCCGCGCGCGCGCCATGGAGCGCCTCGGCGATGGCTGCGGCGTGCGGCTCGTCGGCGTTGTCGCGCAGTACGCCTTCGAGCGACGCGAGGCTGGTGCGCGCGAGCCAGTCCGCCGCGGACAGTCCACGGTTGGGGTTCATGCGCATGTCGAGCGGGCCGTCGGCACCGAAGGTGAACCCTCGCGCGGGATTGTCGATCTGCATGGACGACACGCCCAGGTCCGCGAGCACGAGGTCCGCCCCGTCGCTCCAGCCCTGCGCCGCGAGCGCGGCGCGCAGCCCGGCGAAGTTGCTGCGACGCACGACCAGCGCATCCTCGCCGAAGCCCGCCTTGCGCAGGCGCTCCTCCGTGCGCGGCAGCTCGATCGGGTCGGCGTCGAGCGCGAGCAACGTTCCTCCGGGGACGATGCACTCGAGCAGCCGTCTCGCGTGTCCTCCCCATCCGAGCGTGGCATCCACGGCGCGCTCGCCCCGCGCCGGCGCGAGATGATGGAGCACCTCGTCCACGAGGATCGGCACGTGCTGACCGGCGGGCGTACGGCCCTTGCCGAGCACGTGCGGAACGATCTCCGGGTACTGCTCCGGCGAGAGTTCCTTGTACTTCTCCTCGAATCGGCGCGGATGCGTCCCGCGATAGCGCGGACGGCGGCGATGCTCGGGCCGGGGATCGTCGGGTGCGGTCATGGGCCGCGCAACGTATCCCATCCGGAAGATCCTCGCCTCCTCGTGGCGCGGCGGCCGGCCCGCGAAGTTTCCGGCAGGTCATCCCGCGTTCACACGGTCGTTACACGCGCGGGCTAGCTTGCACAGCGTCGGGGGGCACCGTGCTCCTCGCGCACACGAGGAAGGGACTTCCCCATGAGCAGCACTCTTCCCAGCCTGACCCAGGCGCCGGCCACCGGATTCGCCGCCCTGCTCCAGCCGCGCGTCGTCCTGCGCGCCACGCTTCTCGCGATCGCACTCCTGTACGTGGCGACGACGCTCCGCGCCGTGACCGGCGGCGTCCGCCCCGCGGTCTCCCACGACGATCGCCCGGTGGTGCTGCAGGATCGTTGAAGCACGCGCCGGCGCATGCCCGAACGAGTCCGCTCGCTTCGCGCGTCACGGGCATGCCCGGGTTCACGCGAAGACCGGCGGGGACATCATCGGGGTCGCTCGGCCCGCACACCGAGTGAACGGCGCCCGCCGCTCCCTCAAGGAGCGAGCAGGTACTCGAGAATGCGCCCGACACGGGCCGCCCACGCGGCCTCGTTGTGCGCGGCGCCTTCGACTTCCTCGTAGTGGAGGTCCTGCCCTTCGCGCAGTCCGCGCGCGATGAGCGCATCGCGCAACTGCCGTGCGTTCTCGAGCCACACGCGCACGCCGGTCGAGGGCGCGGTGGACTCGGCCGTGCCGATGTCCACCCACACGCGCAGTGGCTTCTTCGGCATCGAGCGCGCGCGGGCGACGATCGCGGTATCGGCCCACCACACCGCGGGAGACACGCAGCCGACGAGCCCGAATCGGTCCGGGTGCGCCATGGCGCCGTCGAGCGAGACGAGCCCGCCGAGTGACGAGCCGATGATTGCCGTGTTTTCGGGACCGGTGAGCGTGCGGTAGTTCGGGGCGCGCAAGGGCTGGTGGAATTCCATCGCCGCATCGCGGC
>JACRIW010000121.1 GCA_016215625.1 Candidatus Eiseniibacteriota bacterium
GCGAGGCGGAAGCCCTCTGCGGTCACCGGAACCGGTGCCGATGCGAGCGCCGAGCCGGTCTCGAGCACGAGGGCACACGCCACCGCCATCGCCGCCGCGGACACTGCGCGCCTCATTCCTCCCGCATCGCTTCGGCCGCGGCGCGGCCGGCGGCGAGTTGAGCCGGGAACAGCCCGGCGAGCGCCGAGACCACGACCATGAGCGCGACCGCCTGCAGCATGATGCCCGGCTCGAGCTGGAAGCGCACCGTCCAACCGAAGAACTGCTTGTTGATCACCTGCACGAGCAGCACGGCCAGCGCCACTCCCGCCACGCAGCCGAGCAGCGCCCCCGTGAGACCGAGCAGTCCCGACTCGACGAGCACCATGCGCCGCACCTGCGCGCGCGTCGCGCCGTTCGCGCGCAGCATGCCGATCTCGCGGCCGCGCTGCAGCACGAGCGCGGTGAGCGTGCTCACCACGCCGAGCACCGCCACGAGCACCGCGATCCCCTGCAGCGCCCACGTCACCTGGAACGTCTGGTCGAACACCGCGAGCACGCGGCGGCGCAGGCCGGCGTTCGGCGTCACGTGCATGAGCCGTTCGGGCCCGCACAGCGCCACGAACGCCGCGCGCACCGAATCGGCGCTCGCGCCCGGCTTCACGTAGAGCGCGAGGCTCTCCGTGCGGTCGTCGTTCCACAGCCGCGCGTAAGTCGCCGCGTCCATGAGCACGGCGCCCGCGTCGGTGCTGTAATCGAACAGCACGCCTTCCACACGCACTTGCGCCGCCCCACCGGCGGCGGGCAGCGCGATCACGTCGCCCTGCTTCACGCGGTGCCGGTGCGCGAAGCTCTCGCTCACGATCACGCCGCCGCCCTCGAGCGCACGCCCGAGCACCGTGCGCGCGTCCTCGCCGCTCGTGAACGACAGCCGCCCGAAGTCGCGCTGCACGCGCAGGTCGATGCCGATCGCGAACGCGAGCAGGCCGTTCATCGTGATCGGGGTCGCGCGATAGGTGTCCACCGCCGCCACGCCCGGAATCTCGCGCGCGCCCTGCACGAGGTCCGGCGGCAGCACCGTGGCCGAGCCCGAGGTGCGGTGCCCGACCGGCTCCACGTAGAGGTCGCCCTTGATGGTCTGCGTGATCCACGTGTCCACCGTGCGGCGGAAGCTGCCGACCATCACGTGCAGCGCGACGAGCATGCCGACCGCGACCGTGAGCGCCGCGACCACCGTGCTCGCGCGCGCGACCGCCTCGCGCAGCGCCCGCGCGCCGAGCGCCGCTTCGATCCCGCCGAGGCGGCCCGCGCGCGGCGCCGCGAGCGACGACATGGCGAGCGTCGCGCCGGGCGCGAGCAGCGAGAAGCCGACGATCGCGAAGAAGGCCGCCGCGAAACCTCCCCAGGCGACGTGGGACTGCATGCTCCAGAGCGCGCTCGCCACCATGAGCGCGAGCGACACCGCCGCCGCGACCCCGAGCGCCGTGAGCGGCAGCGGCTGCGACTCGATGCGCTGCCCCTGGCGCAGCGTCGCGCCCGGCGCCGTCGCGCCCGCCTCGAGCGCGGGCAGCAGCGCCGAGCCGAGCGTCGCGAAGAGCCCGAGCGACGCCCCCACCGCGAGCGTGAACGGGTCGAGCCGCAGCGAGTCCGTCTGCTGCACGAGGTATAGATCCGTGAGCGTGCGCCCGACCACGCGCAGCGCCCCGCGCGCGAGCAGCGTGCCGAGCACGAGCCCGAGCGCCGAGCCGAGCACGCCGATCGCCGCGGCCTCGGACAGCCACAGCCGCGCGACCGCGCCGCGCGTCATGCCGAGCGCGCGCAGCACGCCGATGTCGCGGCGACGGCGCACGACCGACATCGCCATCGTGTTGAAGATGAGGAACGTGCTCACGAAGACCGCGATGAACGAGAGCGCCGTCAGGTTGAGCGCGAACGCGCGCACCATGTTCTCGACCTGCTTCGTGCGCCCCTGCGGCAGTTCGGCCGCGGCCGTGGGCGGCAACAGCCGCGCGAGCTCCGCGCGCACCGAGTCGCGCCGCTCCGGCGCGACCAGCAGGTCCACGCGGTCGAGGCGGCCTTCGCGACCGAAGACCTCCTGCGCCGTCGCGATGTCCGTGATCACCACGTTGCCGCCCATCGCCTGCTGCAGCGCTTCGGACTCGATCACCGCCGCGATCGTCATCGGCGTCGGCACGCCCGAGGCGAGCACCGTGAGCGAGTCGTCCACGCGCAGGCCGTGACGCGACGCGAGCGTGCGCGTGATCGCGATCGTGCGCGGCTCGGCGAGCAGCCGCAGCCCCGCGGCAGCGGCCTCCCCTCCGGTTGCGCTGAGCGAACCCGCGCCGCGCTCCCCGCGCTCGCCGGAGGCGAGCTCCATGCGGAAAAACGGCGCCTCGACGAACGCATCGAGACCGAGCACGAGCAGCGTCTCGTCGTAGCGCGGGCCGGTGTCGCCGCCGGCGTCCGGGGCGGCGTCCGGACGCGCCGCGGGCCGGAAGCCGCCCGGCCGCGCAAGCGCCGTCACCTGCACCACCGGCGCCGCCGCCTGCACGCCCGGCACCGCGCGCACGCGCGTGTAGAGCGTCTCGTCGAAGCCGTCCCCGCGCGCGACCACCTGCAGGTTCGCGCGGCCCGTGACCGCGTCCACCGTGTCCGAGAACGCCGCGAGCGCCGAGCCGCTCGCGAGCCGGATGGCGACGAACACCGCGACGCCCAGCGCCACGCCGAGCACGCTCGCGAGCGTGCGCCCCGGCGAGCGCAGCAGCGGCCGCAGCGCGAGCCAGCGCGTGATCGTCACGCGCGCGGCCGAGCGCCGGCGTTCGCGCGGTCGGACACGACCCGGCCGTCGCGCATCTCCATCACGCGCGCGGCCGCACCGGCCGCCTCGAGCGAGTGCGTCACCATCACGACCGTCGCGCCGTGGCGCGAGCCGAGGTCGCGCAGCAGTTCGATCACCTGCGCCGCGGCGCGCGTGTCGAGGTTGCCCGTCGGCTCGTCCGCGAGCAGCAGCGCCGGCTCGTGCACGAGCGCGCGCGCCACCGCCGCGCGCTGCATCTCGCCGCCCGAGAGCGTGTGCGGCAGCGCCCGGGCCCTCGGGCCCAGCCCCACTTCGGCGAGCAGCGCGTCGGCGCGCGCGAGCGCGTCCGCGCGCCGCGCACGGCCGAGCAGCAGCGGCAGCGCCACGTTCTCGCGCACGTCGAGCCCGGGCAGCAGGTGGAAGAACTGGTAGACGACGCCCACGCGGTCGCGGCGCAGTGTCGTGAGCGCGTCGTCGTCCAGCGACGAGAGCGCGCGGCCGTCCACGCGCACCTCGCCCGAGGTCGGCGTGTCGATGCCGGCGGCGAGGTTGAGCAGCGTGCTCTTGCCCGAGCCGCTGCGTCCGACGATCGCGGTGAACTCGCCCGGGGCGATCGCCAGCGAGACGTCGTCGAGCGCCCGCACGTCGGTCTCGCCGAACGCGAAGCGCTTGCCGACCCGGTCGAACTCGAGCGCGGCCGGGCGGTTCATGCCGCCGCCTTGCGCGCCGCGCGCCCGAGCAGGAGCCGCAGCGTGGCTTCCAGGTCCGTGTCGCGATGGACGAAGCCCGCCTCCCGCAGCGCGCGCGGCACGAGCCGCTGGCCCGCGAGCAGCGCCTCGTCCGCCATTTCGCCGAGCAGCAGCCGGAGCGCGAACGCCGGCGCGGGCAGGAACGCCGGACGCGACAGCGCGCGGCCGAGCGCCGCGGCGAAGTCGCGCTGGCGCGCGCTCTCCGGCGCGACGACGTTGTACGGACCGGCCAGTGGCCGGTCGAGCGCGAACACGAGCGCGTCGAGCACGTCGTGCAGGCTCACCCAGCTCCACCATTGCCTGCCGGAGCCGAGCGGACCGCCCGCGCCGAGCAGCGCCGGCGTCACCAGCTTCGGCAGCGCGCCGCCCGCCGGCCACAACACCACGCCGATGCGCGGGTGCGCGACGCGCACGCCCGCCGCCGCGGCGGGAGCGGCCGCGCCCTCCCATTGCCGCGCGAGGTCCGCGAGGAAGCCGCGACCGTAGCCGCCCGCTTCGTCGAGCTTCTCGTCACCGCGATCGCCGTACGCGCCGATCGCGCTCGTCGAAAGCAGCACGCGTGCGCCGCCCGAGCCCGCGGCGGACGCCATCGCGCGCGCCAGCGTGCCCGTGGACTGCACGCGGCTCTCCACCAGTTCGCGCTTGCGCGCGTCCGTCCAGCGCTCGTCGGCGATCCCCGCCCCCGCGAGATGGACGACCGCGTCGAGCGATTCGAGCGCGCGCGGATCGAGCGTCCCTCGCGCCGGGTCCCACGCGACCGTGCCGTGCCCGGCGACCGAGCCGCGCACGAAGCGCGTGACCGTGCAGCCGCGCAGTTCGAGGTACTCGATCAGCGCGCGGCCGATCATGCCGCTGGCTCCCGTCACGCCCACGCGCAGGGGCGCGACGGGCCGGGCGAGATCGAGCGCCGCCGTGCGGTGCCGCCACGCGAGCGCCTCGACGGCGCCGCTCTCCGGAGCGGCACTCTCCTCGAGCACGCAGGCGGCCCCTTCCGCGTGCACGGCGCCTCCCGGCGCGAGCACGGGGCCGCCCCAGGGCGGCGACAGGCGCGACGCCGCGCGCGGATGCGCCAGGTAGGCGCGGGCGGCGTCGGCGGGAACGGGAAGCGTCGTACGGAGCGTCACGGGAGCGGGCATGGCGGCCTGGGACCGATCGGAAATGGGTCGGTTTTGGAGAAGAGCCGAACGGGGACGCGACGGCCCTCGCGTCTGATGCACGCGAGGGCCGCCGCGTTGCGTCCGGAGTCGGTCAGGCCTTCTTCTGGAGGGCCTGCGTGAGCGCGCCCATCAGGTCGATCGGGATCGGGAAGATCGTCGTCGAGTTGTTCTCGGTCGCGATCTCGGCCAGCGTCTGCAGGTAGCGCAGCTGCAGCGCCGCGGGCTCCTTGCCGATGACGGCGGCCGCCTCGGCCAGCCGCGCCGCGGCCTGGAACTCGCCTTCGGCGTTGATGACCTTGGCGCGGCGCTCGCGCTCGGCATCGGCCTGGCGCGCGATCGCACGCTGCATCTCCTGCGGCAGGTCCACGTTCTTCACTTCGACGTTCGTGACCTTCACGCCCCACGGCTCGGTCTGGCGGTCGATCACCTGCTGCAGCGCCTGGTTGAGCTTCTCGCGCTCGGACAGCAGTTCGTCGAGCTCCTGCTGGCCGAGGATCGAGCGCAGCGTCGTCTGCGCGATCTGGCTCGTCGCGTAGAGGTAGTTCTCGACCTGCACGATCGCGCTGCGCGAATCCACGACGCGGAAGTAGACGACCGCGTTCACCTTCACCGTCACGTTGTCGCGCGTGATGACGTCCTGCGGCGGCACGTCCATCGTCACCGTGCGCAGGCCGACCTTCACCGCCGTCTCGATCACCGGAATGAGCAGCACGAGGCCGGGACCGCGCTCACCGACGAGCCGGCCGAGGCGGAAGACGACGAGGCGTTCGTATTCGCGGACGATGCGCACCGAGTTCGCGATCACCACGAATGCGGCGAGCAGCAGGAACATGAGCAATGCGGTCAGGATCGGCATGGTTCACTCCTTCGAGGGGCGTACGGACAGCGTGAGTCCCTTCACTTCGATCACCACCAGCGTCTCGCCGGGCTCGGCCGGCGCTTCGGAAGTCGCGTTCCAGGTCTCGTCGCCGAGCTTCACGCGGCCCGAGGGCGCGAGCCGGTCGAGCGCGCGCACGCGCTTGCCCACGAGCGCCGCGGCCCCCGTCGCCTGCGGCAGGCGGCGCGCACGCAGCGCCGCCGCGCCGAGCGCGAGGAAGCACGCGAACGTCACTCCCGTGGCGCCGAGCAGCACGGGCAGCGCGACCTTCACCGTGCCGGGCTGGAAGAGCAGCAGCCCGCCGAGCAGGAGCGCGAGCGCCCCTCCCGCGCCGAGCAGGCCGTGGCTCGTGACCTGCGTCTCGGCCACGAGGAACACCGCGCCGAGCACGAGCAGCGCCACGCCCGCGGTCGCGACCGGAAGCGCCGAGAGCGCGAACAGCGCGAGCACGAGCGAGATCCCGCCGACGATGCCCGGCAGGATCGAGCCCGGGTTCTGCAGTTCGAAGATGAGCCCGTAGATGCCGAGCATCATGAGCAGGTAGGCGATGTTCGGGTCGGCGAGATGGCCGATGAGCCGGATGCGGAAGCCCGGCTCGATGCGCACGACCGGAACGCCCTTCACGGCGATCGGGCCGTACGCGGACGAGCGATGCCACGCGCGGCCGTCGGCCTTGGCGAGCAGGTCGGCGAGGTCGCCCGCCACGAAGTCCACGACGCTCTCGCGCACCGCCTCGGTCTCGGAGATCGCGACCGCGCGCCGCACGGCGTCCTCGGCCCACGCGGCGTTGCGGCGCCGCTGCGCCGCGAGCGTGCGCGCGAACGCCGCCGCGTCGTTCGTCGCCTTGCGCGAGAGCGTCGAGTCCATCGGGCCCTGCATGCTGATCGGGGTCGCGGCGCCGATGTTCGTCGCGGGCGACATCGCCGCGACGTCGGACGCCATCACGAGGAAGACACCGGCCGAGGCCGCGTGCGCGCCGGAGGGCGTCACCCACGCGATCACCGGGCGTTCGGAGTCGAGGATACGACCCGCCATCACGCGCATGCTCGATTCGAGCCCGCCGGGGGTGTCGATCTCGAGCACGAGCGCGGCCGCACGCTCGCGCGCGGCGCGCTCGAGCGCCTGCACGAGGTGGTCCTGCATCGCGGGCGAGACGGCGCCGTCGAGCTTCGTGACCAGTACCGGCCCCGTCGCGGCCGCGTCCGCCGCGGCGGCCGGGCCGGGCGCGCTCGTGCGCAGCAGCGACAGCGCCGCGAGCGCGGCACACGTCCGTGCGAACCACCGCAGCGTGGACTTCACGTTGCACTCTCCACGCCGGCGCGCCGCGCGAGCGCCGCGCGCCAGGCTTCCGGGTACTTGAGCCCGCTGCCCGTGTCGTAGATCACCGCACGCTCGCCCGGCTTCACCTCGCCACTCGTGCGCAGCTGCCGCAGGGCCGCGAGCGTGGCCGCGCCTTCGGGACACGCGAACACGCCTTCCTCGGCGGAGATCTCGAGCATGGCGTCGAGCATGTCGTGCTCGCTCACCGCGACCGCGGTGCCGCCGCTGCCGCGTACGGCCTCGAGGATCAGCGAGTCGGCGAACGGTCCCGGCACGCGCAGCCCGCTCGCGAGCGTCACCGCGCCCTCCCACATCGTCGCCCGCTCCTCGCCCGATTCGAACGCGCGCACGATCGGCGCGCAGCCGGCGACCTGCACCGCCACGAGCCGCGGCATGCGTGTCGTGGCCGCATCGAGCCAGCCCAGCTCGAACATTTCGCGGAACGCGCGCCACATGCCGACGAGCCCGGTGCCGCCGCCCGTCGGGTACAGGATCACGTCGGGGAGCGACCAGCCCATCTGCTCGGCGATCTCGTAGCCGAGCGTCTTCTTGCCCTCGAGCCGGAACGGCTCCTTGAACGTCGCGACGTTCCACCACTCGGGCGAGGGCGCCCATTCCGCGATCAGCTTGCCCGCGTCCGAGATCGTGCCGCGCACCGTGCGCACCTCGGCACCGAACGCGCGTTGCTCGAGCAGGAACGCCTCGGGCGTGTCGTCCGGCACGGCGATGCGGCACGGAATGCCCGCCGCGGCCGCGTACGCGGCGGCCGCCGAACCCGCGTTGCCCGCGCTCGGCAGCGCGATGCCCTTGCGGCCCCACGCGAGCGCGCCGTTCACCGCCATCACGAGCCCGCGCGCCTTGAAGGACTGGGTCGGGTTCGGGCTCTCCTCCTTCATCCACAACTCGGCGACTTCGAGCCGCTCGGCGAGCCGCGCGAGCGGCAGCAGCGGCGTGCCGCCCTCGCCCAGGCGCACGACCGCGAACTCGGGCGCGAACGGCAGCACGGCGCGGTAGCGCCACAGGTCGGTGCCGAAGCGCCCGAGCGCCTCGCGCGGCGTCTGGGCGGCGATCGCCGCGAGGTCGTAGCGCGCGACCAGCGGACGTCCGCACGAGGGGCACACGCTGCGCGGCTGCGAGAGATCGCAGCTGCCGCCGCAGGCGGGGCAGTCGAGCGCGAGGAGCGCGCGATTGAAGACCGGGAAGTTGGCCATCGCGGCGGCAGGATAGCCCACCCGGGCGCGCCGTGCCGACGGCGTCCGCCACCCGCGGGAGGGGCACCCACGGGACGCTGCGCGGGCGCCCGAAGGGCGCCCCGTCCACCACTTCTAGCGCGTCTCGCCCAGCTCCTCGCGGAGGTGCCGGAACGACTCCCAGCGCCGCTCGGAGATCTCGCCGCGCTCCATGGCCGCGCGCACGGCGCAGCCGGGCTCGGTCACGTGGCGGCAGTCGCCGAAGCGGCAGTCGCCCAGGTGCGGCGCGATCTCCGGGAAGAACGCCTCCAGCGCATGCTCGTCCACACCCCAGAGCCCGAACGAGCGCACGCCGGGCGTGTCGATGAGCTGCAGCCCCGGCTCGGGCTCGAGCAGCACCGCGGCCGTCGTCGTGTGGCGGCCCTTGCCCGTGCGGCGGTTCACCTCGCCCGCGAGCAGTTCGAGGCCCGGCGCGAGCACACCGAGCAGTGTGCTCTTGCCCACGCCCGAATGCCCGACGAACAGGCTGCGCCTGCCGCGGCAGCCTTCGAGCAGCGCGTCCACTCCCCGGCCGCTCTTCGCGCAGAGCGCGAAGCCGGTCACGTGCGCGGGCGCGTACTCGGCGATGAATTCGAGCGCCTCGCGCTCGTCCCCGAGGTCGGTCTTGTTGATCACGAGCACCGCCGGAATCCCGGACACCGCCGCCTGCGCGAGCACGCGGTCCACGAGGCCGTGCTTGAACTCCGGCTGGCGCAGGCTCGTGACGAGCACGACCTGGTCGAGGTTGGCGGCGACGACCTGTTCCTCGACGCGCTCGCCCGCGGCGCGGCGCGAGAACGAGTTCCGGCGCGGCTCGATGCGCTCGATCATCGCGCGCTCGGCGTCCCACGCGAGGTGCACCTCGTCGCCGACCACGACCGCGTTGCCGAGCGACTTGCGCGCGCCCATGAAGGCGCCGCGCGCGATCGCGGTGAACGGCTCGTGCCCCTCGGCCGTGAGCTGCACGGTGCCGAAGTCCACGCGGCGCACGATCGCGCGCGCGGGCGTGGTCGCCGGGGCGTTCAGTTCCACCCTCCCGGCCCGCGCAGCGGCAGCGTGATCTGGAAGCGCGCACCGCCGTCCTCGGGGCTGTCCACGCCGATGCGGCCGCCGTGATTCTCGATCGTGCGGTGCGCCGTGGACAGGCCGAAGCCGTGCCCGTCGGGCTTGGTCGTGAACATGAACTCGAACATGCGCGGCAGGTGCTCGGGCTTGATGCCGGGCCCCGTGTCGGACACCTCGACGTGCGCGCTGCGCTTGGCGGCGTCGTGCCGCGTGATGACGCGGATGGCGCGGCGCGTCTCCTGCGAGCCCATCGCGTCGGCGGCGTTCACGAACAGGTTGATGAACACGCCCTGGATCTGGCCGACGTCGCCGCGCAGTTCGGGCAGTTCGGGATCGAGCTCGACCTCCCAGTCCACGCTGCGGAAGCGCTTGTCGCCCTTCACGAACTCGATCGTGTTCACGAGCAGCGCGTTCAGGTCGAGCGGCTCGAGGTTCACCTGGTTGCGCGTGTAGTCCATGAGCCCCTTGGCGAGCACGCCCATGCGCTTCGACTGCTCGAGGATGATCTGGGCGTGGCGCGGGGCGTTGTCGAACTTCTGGCGCTCGGCGTCCTTCAGCAGCATCTGCGCGCGCGCCGTGATCGCGACGAGCTGGTTGTTGAGCTCGTGCCCGATGCCGGCCGCGAGTTCGCCCTTCGCGGCGAACCGCGCGTTGCGCAGGTTCTGCTCCTCGGCGCGCTTGAGTTCGGTGAGGCGCACGCTCGACTGGAACACCATGAAGAGCGGCGCGTAGAAGAGCAGCACGCCGGGATAGCCGATCGCGGTGTACGAGATCACCATGAGGGGCACGAGCAGGAACGAGGCCGCGTCCACCTCGAGGCGTCCCATGTACAGCCAGTCCTCGCGCAGCGCGCGGAACCACTGCCGGCCGGAGGACCACGCGACCGCGAGCGTGACCATGGAGCGGTTGAGCACGAAGTACGTCAGCACGAGCCCGAGGAACGGCATGACGAGCTGCGTCGCGGCGGAGCGCTGCAGCGTCGCCGCGGCGTCGGTGACCGGCAGCGCCGAGCGGCCGCCGAGCAGGTCGAACGCGAGCCCGCTCACGAGCGCGGTGATCGCCATCTGTCCGCCGTTGAAGAACGCGCGCACGGCGGGCTTGCGCAGCACGAAGAGGTCGGCGAGCAGCGTCGCGAGCGCCGTGATCCACATGCCCACTTCGGGGCCCCACAGCACGATCGCCGACAGTCCGGCGGTGGACGAAAGGCTCCACGTGCCCGTGCCCGACATGGTCGCTTCCCACATCGTCTCGGACACGAGGCAGATGACGAACCAGGCGACGTAGTGCCCCCACTCCTGCGCGAGCATCGCCGGCGGATGCGTCACCAGCGCGAAGGCGCCGGCGGCGATCGTGGCGATGACGTACGCGAGGAGTCGGCGGCTCACGCGGCAGGCGCTCCGTCGCGCCGGACGACGCCGAGCCCGGGACGATCGCCCAGTTCGAGCACGCCGCGCTCGCGCGGCGCGCCGTCGAACGGATCGTCCTCGAGCAGCCAGTGACCGTCGAGGTCGAGGAAGTCCACGAGCGGCGCGAGCTGCGCGGCGGCGGACAGCGCGAGGCTCGTCTCGATCATCGAGCCGATCATGACCTGGAGCCCGTGCGCGCGCGCGGCGTGGATCATGCGGCGCATCTCGCGGAGCCCGCCGGTCTTGGCGATCTTCAGGTTCACGCCCGAGACGCGGCCCGCGAGCAGTCCGATGTCGGACAGGTGGTGCGCGCTCTCGTCCGCGAACACCGGGATCGGGCTGCGCTCGTGCACGTACTTCAGGCCGTCGAGGTCGCCGCGCGGCACGGGCTGCTCGACGAGCTGGATGCCGAGCGGCTCGATCTCGTGCAGCACGCGCACGGCGTCGGACGCCGTCCACGCCGTGTTCGCGTCCACCTGCAGCTTGCCGCGGTAGCGCGCGCGGATGCGCTTCAGGTTGTCCACGTCGCCGGGGCCGCCGAGCTTCACCTTGATCATCGGGAAGTCGAGGATCTCGTCGAGCTTGCGCTCCATCTCCTCGGGCTCGGCCATGCCGAGCGTCATGCACGAGAGCGGCACGGCCTTCGGGTCGAGCCCGAACAGCTTCCAGACCGGCAGGCCGAGCTTCTTGCCCACCCAGTCGTGCAGCGCCATCTCGATCGCCGCACGCGCGGCGCCGTGGCCCTGCAGCACCGCGTCGAGTCGCGCGTCGATCGCGTCGAACGCGAACGGATCGTCGCCGAGGTGCGGCGCCCAGGTCTTCAGCGCCTCCACCACCATCTCGGGCGTCTCGCCGTAGTAGTGCGACGGCGACGCCTCGCCGAGGCCTTCGATCCCGTCGTGCTCGATGCGCACGAGCGTGTTGCGATAGGTCTGCTTCGTGCCGTGCGCGATCCGGAACGGATGGCGCGCGTTCACCTCGAGCGTCTCAAGCCGAAGCTGCACGTCGTCTCCTTTCCTCGAGCCGGCGGACGATCGCCGCGGCCAGAGGCTGCGCACCGTAACGCACCGGGTCCGTGACGGGCAGTCCGGTGCGGTGCGCCTCGTGCTCGACCGCGCGCTTCGCTTCCGCGTCGTCGAGCGAGCACGTGTTCAGCGACAGCCCGAGCACGCGGGCGGGCGCCATCCACGACGCGGCGCGCTCGTGGTCACGCACGATCTCGATGAGCGAGCGGATGCGCGGCGCCGGGCCGGCATCGCCCGTCTTGAGGTGCGTGCGGCCGGACTGGTGGCACAGGATCATCGCGTCGGGACAGGCGCCGTGCAGCAGCGCCAGCGACACGCCCGAGTAGCCCGGGTGGTGGATCGAGCCCTGGCCTTCGACGAGCACGACCTCGGCGTCGCGCGCCGCCTCCACGACCAGGTCCTCGACCGCGCCCGCGACGAAGTCGGAGACGACCGCGTCGATCGCGACCCCGCGATCGGCGACGAAGATGCCGGTCTGGCCCGTGGCGACGAACGCCGCCTTCACGCCCATCTCCTGCAGCGCGGCGCGCAGTTCGAGCGCGGTGGTCATCTTGCCCACGTTGCAGTCGCTCCCGACCGTGAGCACGACGAGCGCGTCCACGCTCGCGGCCCGGCGCGTGGCGACGCTCCGGGCGGCCGGGGGCCGCCGCACGTCGATCAGCGCGCAGCCCTTGGCGGCCGCGAGCGTCGCGAGTTCGGGATCGTCCGCGAGGAACGTGTGCAGGCCCGCGATCACGTCCATCCCACGCAGGAGTGCCTCGGCGACGACCGCGCGCCAGGACGCGGGCAGCGCTCCGCCCTGCGGGGCGATGCCGATGAGCAGCGTGTCGGGCTCGAACGCGGCCGCGGCCTCGAGGTTCGCGACCACCGGCACGTCGCCCCCCACGCCCGCGCACGCCTGCGCGGTGCGGCCGGCGCGCGTGGAATCGATGACGGCGACGACTTCGGAGCCTCGGTAGCGCAGCACGCCCACGGCGCTCTTGGCGTCGGTGGCGTTGAAGCAACCTTCGGCGAGCAGGGCCAACCGCCTCGTCTTTCCGAGCATCCGTCCTCGTGGGTCAGCGCAGCGACTCGTACACCCGCACGTAGCTCTGGACCATCTCCTCGGCCGTGAAACGCTCGCGTGCGACCTTGCGCCCGCGCCGGCCCATGGTGCGCCGGAGCGGCTCGTTCGTGAGCAGTTTCAACGACGACTCGACGTACCCGTCCACGTCGGACGGATCGTGCAGGAAACCCGTGTAGCCGTGCTCCACCACCTCGGGCAGGCCGCCGGCATTCGACGTCACGACCGGCACTTCGGCACTCATGGATTCGAGCGCCACCAGCCCGAAACTCTCGGAGGAGCTCGGTAGGAGGAAGATATCGGCCAGCGGAAACAGCTCCTCCATACAGTCCTGATTGCCCAGGAACAGCACGTCCCGGTGCACCCCGAGCTCGCGGGCGAGCTGCTCGGCGCCGGCCTTTTCGGGACCGTCCCCGACCATGACCAGCTTGGCCTTCACCCGCTTGCGGACCTCGGCGAAAGTCTGAATGACCACGGGTATGTTCTTGACCGCGCGGAAGTTGGACGCATGCATGAGCACCTTCGTGTCCGGCCCGGCGAGGCGCAGCCGGCCCTCGCTCTTGGGCGCGAAGATGTGCGGGTCCACGAAGTTGTAGATCACCTCGATCGGGCGGGTGATGCCGAAGGTCTCCTCGGCGCGCTCCTTGAGGAACCGGCTCACCGCGGTGACGCGGTCGCTCGACTGGATCGAGAACTGGGTCACCCGGAAGAACGCGGGCTCCGCTCCCACCACCGTGATGTCGGTGCCGTGCAGCGTGGTGACCACGCCGAGCTGCTTCGGCATCAGGATCTGCCGCGCGAGGTAGGCGCTCGTCGCGAACGGCATCGCGTAGTGCACGTGCATGAGGTCGAGGTGGTAGTTCTCGGCGACCTCGACCATCTTCGCGGCGAGCGCGAGGTTGCTCGGCGCGTCCTCGAACACCGGGTAGTACGCCGGGCTCGACTCGTGGAAGAAGATGTTCGACTCGAAGCTGCGCAGCCGGAACGGCAGGTGCGACGCGACGAGGTGCACCTCGTGGCCGCGGTGCGCGAGCTCGAGTCCCAGTTCGCTCGCCACGACGCCGCTGCCGCCGAAGTGCGCATAGCACGAGATGCCGATCTTGAGCTTGCGGCGCGGGCGTTTCTTCGGCGTCACCGGTTTGCCGGCCAGCTTCGCGAACGCCGCCGCGCGCACCGAGGCGCGCGCCTCGGCGCGGGCGCTCGGGCGCTTCGTCTTCTTCCTGGGCGGGGAAGCCGCCACCGCGGTCACTCCTTTCCGGCGAGCAGCGCTCGCGCGTCCGACAGGACGAGTGGCCCGCGGGCGCGGTAGCCCTCGCCGAAAGTGGTTCCCGCGAGTGCGCCCCACGTGCGGGCGCGCGCTTCGACCTCGGCGAGGAAGCCCGGGGCCGTGAGGTACGTGGCCGCGCCGGCGGCCGGAACGAGCTGGCTCGCGTGGCAGCGCAGCGCCGCCGTGCGCTTCTCCCACACCGCGGTCACGTCCACGACGAGCTGCGCGCGGGCGTCGCCGCGATACAGCGCGTACAGCAGCCGCGCCGGGCGGTGACGCTCGCCCGCGGCGTCGTAACGCGCGAGGCCCGCGAGATAGCACGCGCGCGTCACGAGGTGCGAGGCCTCGACGTGGTCGGGATGCGCGTCGTCGAAGTGCGGCGCGACGACGAGCGAGGGCGCGTGCCGCCGGAGGCACTCGACCACGGCCTTCAACTGGGCGCGATCGTGACGGTCCAGCGCGCCGTCCGGCAACGCGAGGTTCTCGCGCACCGCGGCGCCGAGCGCCTGCGCCGCCGCGCCGGCCTCGCGCGCGCGCGTCTCGACGTCGCCGCGCGTGCCGAGCTCGCCGCGCGTCAGGTCCGCGATGGCGACGCGCTCACCGCTCGCGGCCAGCAGCGCCGCGAGCCCGGCGCTCGTGAGTTCGACGTCGTCCGGATGCGCCCCGAAGAACAGTGCGGCCGCGCTCATGCGTCAGCCCTCCAGCAGCCAGTGTTCGTGTACTCCACGTGCGGCGAGCGCCGCGTGCTCGGCCGCCGCGTCGCAGAGCTCGGCGACGACGCCGATTCCCAGCCGCGCGACCGGCTCGAGCGAGGCGACGCGCCGCTCCTGCAGCTTGCCGCCGGGGCTGAGCGAGTAGCGCAGACGGCGCCAGACCGGGTTTTCCTTGTCGAAGCGCGCGCGCACTTTCCCGATGAGTCCTTCGTGCAGGCGCGCGAACTGGTAATCCACCTTGCCACGGGCGGATTCGACCATCTGCGGCAGGCTCGCGTCGAGCGCACGCGAGGCCTCGGCGAAACGCGCGAGCCCGTCGAGCGCGGCGGCCTTCGCGTTCAGCAGCTCGCCCTCGAGTTCCGACGGCACGCGCTTCGCGGCCAGTTCGGCGAGCACGGCGTCGGTGTCGGCCACGACGCGCCACGGATCGGCGCCGCTCGCCTCGACGAGCGCGAGCGCCTCGGGCGGCAGCCAGGTCGCGCCGAAGCGCGGCACGAGCATCGCGGGCTCGACACCCACGCCCTCGAACACCTCGCGCAGCTGCGCGAGGTACGCGATCTCACCGGGCCCCACGGCCATCGCGACCGTCGGGAACACGCCGTCCTGCACCGCCGGGCGCAGCGCGACGCTCGGGCTGAGCGTGACGTCCGCTCCGCGCGCGAGGGCGGCGGCGGCGGAGATCTTGTGCCGCGCGCCGTCCGCGATCTCGAACACGAACGACTCGAGCGAGGCGTCGGTCAGCGGCGTGCGTCCCGCCCGTTCCTGCAGGCGGGCTCCCGCGGCGCGCGCGGCCTGCTCGAGCGCGGGCGCGTTCGCGAGGTAGCGGCCGATCACCGTGCGCGCCGCGGCGCGGAATTCCGGCAGCCGCGGATCCACGACCACGAGCCCGGCGCCGGCGAAGAGCTGCAGCAGCAGCGCGGAGGTGACCTCGCCGAGGTCGCGCCCCACGCGCATCGCATGCTCCAGCACGCGCGCGGCGTCGGCCTGCCCCGCGAGGCCCGACCACTTCGCGAGCGCGTCGGCGTGCAGCGGCGCGAGGTGCGCGGCCGGGATGTTCCCGACCAGCCCGCCCGCCGTGTGCGCGCCGTGGGGCAGCGCGAAGTCGTGCAGTTCGAACGCGCCGTCGAGCACGCTCGCGCCGCGGATCTCGGCGAAGTCGGAGTCCTCGCCGTGCATCCAGAAGAGCGGCACGCAGGGCTCGCCCACGCGTGCGGTGACGGTGCGCGCGAGGCCCGCGGCGGCGGCGATCTTGTGCAGCGAGTAGAGCGGCCCGCCGAGCGGCGCGGGCTGCTGGCCCGCCACGGTCGCGACCGCCTCGCCGCGCGCGAGGCGCTCGAGGTTGGCGAGCGATGCGGCGCCGGCGCCGCGCCGGACGTGCATCTCGGTCATCGCCCGGGCGAGCGCCGGGTCGAGCGGGGCGCGCTTGACCGCGGCCAGGGCGCGAAGGTCGTCGTCGGAGGTCCACGTGCGCGCGAACCGCTCGCGCGCGAGCGGACCGTGGGTCACGAGGTCACGCGTGATCGCGTCGTTCAGGCGGTCCCAGGGCGCTTCGTCGCGCCCGGCGACGCGGGCACGGACGGCGAGGGTTCCCGCCTTCAATGCGCACGCTCCCATCGGGAACATCGGACGGGACGGGAGCGGCTCGGGGTCGGGAACGCGATCAGGATGGGGTGCACGCGCGGCATCCTAGGCTCGGGGCGGGAATCGGGCAAAGTCCTTCGGGTGGGCCTGCTTGCAGATGCGCGCCGGGGCTCCGGGTTGCGCCCGGATTGCTCAGCGGGCGGGCTTCGCGGCCGGGCGCCGTCGCGCCGCCGCTCGGTCGCGGCGCCGCGGGACCAGTGGCGCCGCTCCCGCCGCCTCGGCCTCGGTGAGCCGCCGCCACGCCGAGAGCGCGGTGCGTTCGGCCGCGGCGTCCGTGCGCGCGAGGCCGGCCGCGAGCGCGCCCTGCACCTCGTCGAGCGTCGCGCCCACGCGGCGGGCGCCGAGCAGGTGGCTCACGAGCTGGCGCTCCCAGCCGAGCGCGGCGAGCGCCGCGACCGTGACGAGCTCGCGGTCGCGCGCGCCCATGCCGGGCCGCGACAGCACGCGGCCGTAGCCGTGCTCGATCATCCAGCGCGCGAGGTCGGGGTGCAGCGCCTGCACCGCGGGCACGAGCTTCACGAACGAGGGGCCGTACACGCGTGAGCACAGCGCCTCGCCGCGCTTCACCCAGGCGCCCACGCCTCCCTCCCGGCTGCGGCGCGCGCGGCCGGGCCAGGCGCCGTTCAGCACGCGCAGCCCCTCGAGCGCCGCCGGATAGCCGGCGTACAGCATGAGCATCAGCGCGCTCTCCTCGGCGGCGGCGCGCGTGACGGCGTGCGCGCGCGCGGATGCGAGCGCCTGCGCCGCGGCGGCGAACTCGCGGCGCGCGACCAGCGCGGCGAAGCGGCACAACTGGAACACGCCGCGACGGCGGCGCAGTGCGGTGGCGGTGCTTGACGCTCCCATGGTGGTCGCACACTATCGCCCCGCTTTCGCGCCGCGCAAGACCTCGGCGCCGATCGCGCAGCACCGGAGCCGCTTCCCGCCCCACACGAGGAGCCCGATGCTCGACCAGCAGCCCATGTCGCCGCAGGAGGCCGCGCGCGCGGCCCTGCACGCCATCTGGACGTTCCCTTCGATCCTCTTCAGCGCGTTCCTCATGGCGTGGGCGGCCGAGGGCGCGCAGTTCTACATCTCGCAGGGACTGGCGCTGGCGCTGCTCGCGTGGCTGCAGACGCTGCCCGAGTTCGCGGTCGAGGCGGTGATCGCGTGGCACGGCGACGTGCCGCTCATGACCGCCAACTTCACGGGCGCGCTGCGTCTGCTCACCGGCGTGGGCTGGCCGATGATCTGGATCGTGTTCGCGATCTTCGAGCACCGCCGCGGCGAGACGCGGGCGATGCCGCCCATCCACCTGAGCCGCGAGCACGCCGCGACCGTCGCCGGGCTCGCGCCGCCGCTGCTGTACTTCGTGTGGATCATCGTGAAGGGTTCGCTCGATCTGGTGGATGCCGGCGTGCTGCTCGCGATGTACGTCGCCTACCTCGCGCTGCTCCAGCGCATCCCACCCTCCGAGCACGAGGTCGAGGCCGACGCGCCGCGCGTCGTGCGCATCGTGCTCGCGTGGCCCGAACCGAAGCGCCTCATGGGCGTCGTCGCGCTCTTCCTGTCCGGCGGCGTCGCGCTGTTCTTCATCGCGACGCCGTTCCTCGACAGCATGAAGGGCGTGGCGATCACGATGGGCGTCTCACAGTTCGTGTTCGTGCAGTGGGTCGCGCCGTTCCTGTCCGAGATGCCCGAAAAGACGAGCGCGTTCGTGTGGGCGAAGAGCCGCGGCAAGGCCGGCATGGCGCTCATGAACATGGCGTCCTCGAACGTGAACCAGTGGACCGTGCTCGCGGCGATGATCCCGATCGTGTACTCGATCGCGCGCGGCGAGCCCTCGGCCGTGCCTGTGGACGAGCATCGCGTCGAACTGGTCCTGACGCTGCTGCAGAGCGCGCTCGGCGTGGTGCTGCTCGCGAACTTCCGCTTCCACGCGCACGAGGCGCTGGGGCTGTTCGGCCTGTGGCTCGCGCAGTTCCTCGTGCCGCACTGGCGCGAGGAGATCTGCTGGTTCTACGGCGCGTGGCTCGGCTTCGAGCTGCTTTCGACGTTCTGGCGCCCCGGACGGCTGCAGGCGTTCGCCGTGCTGCCGCAGCTCTGGGTCGAAGGCTCTCGCCACAGGACGGCGAAGTAGCGCCTGCCCCCGCTCAGCGCCGGAAGCGCCTCAGCACGGATCCCGCGGCGTCCTCGAACAGCGACAGCTCCTCGACACGCGCCAGGCGCAGCGTGCCCCAGAAGAGCGTGAGCGCCACCGCCGCCGAAACGACCACGGTGCCCGTCAGCGCGAGGTGCCCGCGCGTGACGCCCGGTCCCGCGAGCGCGAGAATGCCCGCGAGGGCGCCGCCCACGAGTGCGGAGGCCACGGCCACGCGCGCGAGCGTCGCGGCGATCCGGCGGCCTTCGAATCCGCCGATGCGGCCGCGCAGCAGGAACGCGAGCTGCGTGACGTTGGCGAGCGCCGCGGCCGACGAGGCGAGCGCGAGCCCGCGATGGCCCAGCCCGAGCGGAGCGAGCGGCCCCACGAGCGCGAGGTTGAGCACCACGTTGATCGCCACCGACGTGAGACTGGAACGCATGGGTGTCTTCGTGTCGCCGAGCGCGTAGAACGTGCGCGAGAAGATGCCCACCGCGGCGAAGCACGGCAGGCCGACGCAGTACATGACGAGCGCGGCGGCGGTCTGGTCCGTGGCCGCGGCGGTGAAGCGTCCGTGCTGGAACAGCAGCGCGATCACCGGGCGCGCCATGACCGCGAGGTAGACCGCGGCGGGAATCGTGAGCAGCAGCACGAGGCGCACCGCGGCCGAGAGCGTGCGCTTGAGCGCGGGCATGTCCGCGTTCACCGCGGCGCGCGAAAGCGCCGGCATCGACACGGTGGCGAGCGCGATGCCGAAGACGCCGATCGGCAGCTGCATGAGGCGGAACGCGCAGTAGAGCCACGTGACCGCTCCCTCCTGCATGCGGCTCGCGAGGTTGTTGCTCACGAAGATGTTCACGTTCGTCGCCGCGAGCCCGATCGTCGCCGGGATCATGAGCAGCGCCACCCGCCGCACGCCCGGGTGCCACGTCGGCCACTCGAAGCGGAACTCGAAGCCCTGCGCGCGCAGCGACGGCAGCTGCACGGCGAGCTGCAGCGCCGCGCCGAGCACGACGCCGACCGCCATCGCGACGACCGGCGGCACGCCGAAGCGCGCACACACGGGCACGAGCGCGAGCCCGAACACGATCATGCCGACGTTGAGCAGCGCCGGCGCGAGCGCGGGCACGCCGAACACTCCGCGCGCGTTGAGCATGCCCATCGCCGCGGCCGCGAGCGCGACGAGCGGCAGGAACGGCAGCATGATCCGGAACAGCGTCTCCGTGAGTTCGAGCTTGCCGGGCTGCTCCGCGAAGCCCGCCGCGAGCAGGTGCATGAGCTGCGGCGCGAACAGCGCCCCGAGCACGCACAGTGACGTGAGCGTCACGAGCAGCGTCGCCATGAGCTGCCGGCCGAGCGCCCAGGCCTCCGCCGCGCCGCGCTTCTGCTCGTACTCGGTGAACGTCGGGATGAACGACGCCGACATCGCGCCTTCGGCGAACAGGTCGCGCAGGAGGTTCGGCACGCGGAACGCGGTGTTGAATGCGTCGCTCGCGAAGCCGGCGCCGAACATCGCCGCCATCACCTGGTCGCGCGCGAGCCCGAGCACGCGCGAGAGCAGCGTCGCGGCGCCGACCTTGCCCGCGTCGCGAGCGACCGCCCGGCCCGCGGCGTCGGGCGCCTGCGCGTCGGGACGCGCTTTCGGGGGCGTGCTCACGGGCGCGTCCCCGTGTTAGCGTGCCGCCCCATGCTCACACTCCTGCCCGCTTCCACGATCACGCCGCTGCAGGCCGCCGTCCTCGGCGCCGTGCAGGGCCTCACCGAACTGCTGCCGGTCTCGAGCAGCGCCCACCTGTATCTCGTCCCGACGCTGCTGGGCTGGAAGTACGAAGGGCTCGCGTTCGACGTCGCGCTGCACGCCGGCACGCTGGTCGCGCTCGTGATCGCGTTCTGGAACGACTGGTGGACGATGGCGACGGACCTGTTCGCGAAGGACGCCGCGAAGGCGCGCGAGGCGCGCACGCTGTGGGCGCTCCTGATCGTCGCGACCATTCCCGCCGCGATCGTGGGCAAGCTGCTCGACGACGTCGCGGAGCAGCAGCTGCGCAGCCTGCTGCTGCAGGCGGCCACGCTCAGCGTGTTCGGCCTGCTGCTGTGGCTCGCCGACCGCACGCCCACGAAGGGCGCCGACGAGCGCTCGCCGGGCTGGTTCACCGGCGTCGCCATGGGGCTCGCGCAGTGCCTCGCGCTCGTGCCGGGCGTGTCGCGCTCCGGCGTCACGATGACGGCCGGCCGCTTCCTCGGCCTCTCGCGTCCCGCCGCCGCGCGCTTCTCGTTCCTGCTCGCGACGCCCATCACGTTCGGCGCGATCGTGCTCAAGCTCAAGGACGTGCCCCAGGACGTGCCCGGCCCGACGCTCGCGATCGCGGTCGTGACTTCGGCGGCCTTCGGAACGCTCGCGATCAAGCTGCTGCTCGGCATGGTGCGGCGCACGGGCTTCGGCGTGTTCTTCGCGTACCGGGCGGCGCTCTCGGCGGTCATCGTCGCCTTCTGGTGGACGCACCGCTGAGCGGTCACGCCCGCGGCTTGCGCGACAGCTTTTCGCGGAAGTAGCGGTTCACGCGGTCGCGCAGGTGCACGCGCGCGCGATGGAGCCGCGACTTGACCGCCGCCACGGTGAGCCCGAGTTCGCGGGCCACCTGCTCGTTGCTCTGCTCCATGATGTCGCGGAGCATGAACACCTCGCGCTCGTTGGCCGGCAGCTTCTCGACTTCGGCGGCGAGGATCTCGCGCGTCTCGGCGTCGAGCAGGTCGTCGAGCGGCTGCGCCGACCAGTCGGCGATCGCCATCGGCTCGGCGTCCTCGTTCGTGCTCTGCGACTGCTCGTAGGACACGTGGCCGTCGCGGCGGCGCCGGTACTTCATGAGCGCGGCGTTCGTGCCGATGCGGTACATCCACGTCGAGAACGTGGACTCCGCCTTGAAGTTCTTGAGCCCGCGGAACGCCGACAGGAACGCGTCCTGCGTCGCCTCGGCGGCGTCGTCGTCGTGGCGCAGGATCTTGAAGGTGAGCCGGAAGACCTTGTCCTGGTAACGGCGCACGAGCTCGTCGAACGCGCGCGTCTCACCCGCCTGCGCGAGCTTCACGAGGTCCGCATCCGGCTCCGCCGTCCAGTTCACCACGCTCATGATCGTTCCCGGTGCCCGGCCACACCGGTCGTGACGTCCGTCACGGCGGCGGCCCGGGGAGATACATACACGATTTCCCCGCCGAGCACTGTGACGGCTGGGCGGGAATCCGGCAACCGTTCGGGATCCGTCAGGAACAGGTCACGCTCCCAGAGCACGAGATCGGCCTCGTCGCCGGGCGTGAGCGTGCACACGCCGAAGCCACCCGCCGCGGCCGCGGCGCCGCTCGTGTACGCGGCGAGCGCATCCTGGAGCGCCAGCGCCTGCTCCGGCACGAAGGCCTCGCTCGCGCCCGGTGCGCGGCGTTCGGTGGCCGCGTGCAGCCCGAGGGCGGCGAAGGGCGGCTCGACGGGCGCGTCCGACCCGAACGCGAGCCTCGCCCCCGCGTCGCGCAGCGCGCGCCACGGATAGCTGTTCGCGATGCGCGCGCCCCAGGCCGTGCGTGCGGCGTGAATGTCGCTCACGCAGTGCTGCGGCTGCATGCTCGCCGTCACGCCGAGCGCCGCGAAGCGCGGCACGTCCGCCGGATCGAGCAGCTGCACGTGCTCGATGCGAGGCGGGATCGCGCACGTGCGCGAGGCGTCGCAGGCGGCGAACGCGTCGAGCGCGTGGCGCACGGCGGCGTCGCCGATCGCGTGGATCGCGCAGGCGAAGCCCTTGTTCGCGGCGCGCGCCACGATGCGCGCGAGCGCGTCGGGCGCAATGAGCGTCATGCCCGTGCCGGGCGTGTCGGCCCACGGCGCGAGCAGTGCGGCGGTCCGCGAACCGAGAGTGCCGTCGGCGAACAGCTTGAGCGCACCGATCCGGAACCACGCGTCGCCGTCGCCGCTCGCGCGCCCATCGAGCGAGAGCCACTCGAGCTGCGATTCGTCCACCATCTGCAGCACGCGCAGGCGGCGGCGCGACGCGAGCGTGCGCATGCGCGCGAAGTCGGCGGCGTCGCGCTGGAAGTCGTGCACGCACGTGATGCCGAGCGCGTGCAGCGCCGCGGCCGCGTCGTCGAGCAGCGCGGCGTCGAGCGCAGGGGCGGCCCGGCTCTCGAGCGCGGCGAACGCGCGCACCGCGTGCTCACGGACGATGCCGGTGGGCTCTCCCGCGGCGTCGCGCTCGAAGCGCCCGCCCTCGGGATCGCTCGTGGCACGCGTCACACCGGCCGCGCGCAGCGCCGCGGAGTTCACCCAGTACGTGTGGAAATCGTGCCGCCAGAGCAGCACCGGGCGCTCGCCCGTGACGGCGTCGAGCGACGCACGGTCGGGTGCGCTCTCCCAGCGGTCGGCGTCCCAGCCGCGCCCGAGCACCGGCGCGTCGCCGGGCGTGGCGTCGAGCGCCGCGCGCACGCGTTAGAGCGCCTCGGCAATCGTGGCGGAGCCGCGCAGGTCGGCCTGGCGGCGGGCGCGCGCCCACGGGACGAAGTGCAGGTGCGCGTCGCACAGTCCGCTCGTGAGCGTCGCACCGGCGGCGTTGATCACGCGCGCGTGCGGGTTCAGCAGGCGGAGTTCGTCCGAGGCGCCGACCGCGGCGATGCGGCCGTCCTCGACCAGCACGGCGTCGGCACGCACCTCGGGCTCCGGCCAGAGCCGGGCGCGCGTGAAGAGCAGGGGCGAATCGTTCCGGGCGGCGCTCACGACTCGCGGGTCCCGATGGAGTGCCGCAGCACGCCGACGCCCTCGACTTCGACCTCGACCACGTCGCCGGGTTCGAGCGGCGCGATGCCCGCCGGCGTGCCCGTGGCGATCAGGTCGCCCGGCTCGAGCGTCATGTGGCGCGAGACGTGGCTCACGAGGAACGCCGGGCCGAAGTGCATCTGCGACGAGCGCGCACGCTGGCGCACCTCGCCGTTCACGCGCAGTTCGAGCGCGAGGTCGAGCGGCGAAAGTCCCCAGGCGACGTACGGGCCGAACGGCGCGAACGTGTCGTGTCCTTTGGCGCGCGCCCACTGCCCGTCGCTCTTCTGCCAGTTGCGCGCGGAGACGTCGTCGAACGCCGTGACGCCCGCGACGTACGAGAGCGCCTCCTCGGGGCGGACCGCGGTGGCCCGGCGCCCGATCACGAGCGCGACCTCACCCTCCGGATCGAGCCGTTCGACTCCCGCGGGATATCGCACCACTCCCTCCGGCGCGAGCACGCTGCTCGGGGGCTTGAGGAACATGAGTGGTTCGGCGGGAACGCCCGCACCCGGCGCGTTGGTCAGGCTTTCGCGCGCATGCTCGACATAGTTGAGCCCGATGCAGACGATCTTCGTGGGCTCGCTCGGCGCGAGCAGTTCGACACGCTCGAGCGCGTCACGTTCCCCGGTGGGGACGCCCCCGAGCCACGGCGCGGCCGTGAGGCGCAGGAGGTCGCGGCCCGAGACTTCTCCGTAAGAAATCGCGCCGTCGAGACGATAACGGGCGATGAGCGCGTGCGGATGGGTGGGATTCACGGGCGGCAGCATAGCCCACGGACGCTCCTCCCAAAAAAAAGGGAGGCACCCGTCGTTCGCGTGATGCAACCACCGGGGGCACTCCTGGAGCGACGGCACGTCCACTTCGCTTCACAAGGGTGTCGGGGGCACAGGTGCACGGCGAAGACAGAACGCCTCTCGACCCGGAAGTTTCGGCCGTCTCCTCGGCGCCGGTCAAGAAGGAAGTCCACTTTCCTGTCAACTTTGCGGCCTTCCGGCCACCCGGCCGGTGCCCGCCCGGATTGACGCTCGTTCCCCGCCCTTGTTAGCGTGCCGCCCTATGAAAAAGACTCCGAAAAGCACCCGAACCTCTGATGCCGCCGCCCTGCTGAAATCCCGCCTCGACCGCAAGACCGCCAAGCTCGGCGTGATCGGTCTGGGCTATGTGGGCCTGCCCCTCGCCGTCGAACTGGCCCTGGCCGGTTTCGAGGTGTACGGCGTGGACATCGACGAAGCCCGCGTGAAGCAGCTCCAGAAGGGCGTCTCCTACATCCAGGACGTGCCGACCGCGGACGTGAAGAAGCTCGTCCGCGAGGGCCGCCTGCACGCCTCGACCGATTTCTCGGTGCTCAAGAAGTGCGACACCGTGAACATCTGCGTGCCCACGCCGCTCAGCAAGCAGCGCGACCCCGACGTGTCGTTCATCGTGGCCGCGACCGAGCAGGTCCAGAAGTACCTGCACAAGGGCATGCTCGTGATCCTCGAGAGCACGACCTACCCCGGCACGACGGACGAACTGGTGCTGCCGATGCTCCGCTCCACCGGACTCGAGGTCGGCAAGGACTTCTTCCTCGCCTTCAGCCCCGAGCGCGTGGACCCGGGCAACCCGCAGTTCCAGACGCGCAACATCCCGAAGGTCGTCGGCGGCGTGACCGCGCCGTGCACCGAAGTCGCGGTGAAGCTCTACGAGCAGCGTCTCGACAAGGTGATCCCGGTGTCGTCCACGCAGGTCGCCGAGATGGTCAAGCTGCTCGAGAACACGTTCCGCAGCGTGAACATCGGCCTCGTGAACGAGCTCGCGCTCATGTGCGCGCGCATGCACATCGACGTGTGGGAGGTCATCTCGGCCGCGGCGACCAAGCCGTTCGGCTTCATGCCCTTCTACCCCGGTCCGGGCCTCGGCGGTCACTGCATCCCGATCGACCCGTTCTACCTGTCGTGGAAGGCGCGCGCGAGCGGCTTCGAGGCGCGCTTCATCGAGCTCGCCGGCCACGTCAACGGCCACATGCCCGACCACGTCGTCGAGCTGGTCTCCGAGGCGCTCAACCGCAACGGCAAGGCGATCCGCGGCTCCAAGGTGCTCGTGCTCGGCGTGGCGTACAAGGCCGACATCGACGACGTGCGCGAGAGCCCCTCGCTCGACATCATGGAGAAGCTCCGCGAGCGCGGCGCGAAGATCGAGTACTGCGATCCGCACGTCGAGAGCATCCGCTTCGCGGGCGCCAAGCTGAAGAGCGTGCCGTTCACGGCGACGAGCATCAAGCGCTTCGACTGCGCGGTCATCGCCACCGCGCACAAGGCGTTCAAGTACTCGGACGTCCTGCGCTGGTCGAAGGCGGTCGTGGACACGCGCAACGCGCTCAAGGGCAAGAAGTCGAACAAGATCGTGCGCCTGTAACCCGCGCGCACCGATTCACTCGAACGGCCCGCCACTCGGAGCACGAGCGGCGGGCCGAGTCGTTTCGGGCGCGCGCGGCGGGCGGTCAGCGCGCTACGGGACGGCGCAGCGCCGGCGCGAGCGCGGCGGCGCCCACCCACGCGAAGCCCGCGACGAGCACGGCGAGAAACGGCAGCGCGCGCAGCTCGCCGGCCGTGGCCGCGGTGGCGAACGCGGCCGCGAAGAGCGCGGCGAGCGCGAGTTCGGAGCGTCCCGCGGGCCGGACGGTCGCCGGAACGGACCGACGCGTCGGGACGGCGCCGCTCGCGCCGCGCTCCCCGGTCTTCGGCGTGCGTTCCCAGTTCCCGACCGGCCCGGCCAGTCCTTCGAGCACGGCGCGCGAGTTGTTCAGGCAGAGCCCGGTACACAGCACCATGGCGGAGGCCACGCGGTGCGCGATGGTGTGCACGCCCACGCGCTCCCCCGACTGCGATCGGGCGAGGAATGCCGCGACGGGCACCAGCCCGGCCAGCAGCAGCGCGACCTGCAGCGCCCAGACGGGCACCGGGCCGGCGATCGGCGGCGCGCCGAGCACCACGGGCAACGCGAGCGACAGCACGAGCAGGAGCGGGTAGGCGGCGTTCGCCGTCAGGTGCAGCGCGCCCTCCCACTTGAGCCGCGCGGGCAGCGGCGCGGCGAACAGCGCGGGCAGGATCTTGCGCGCGGTCTGGATCGAGCCCTTCGCCCAGCGGCGCTGCTGAGAGAGGAACGCGGTCATGCTCGAGGGCAGCTCGGCCGGCACGACGAGCGCGTCGTCGTACACGAAGCGCCAGCCGGCCAGCTGCGCGCGGTACGACAGGTCGAGGTCCTCGGTCAGCGTGTCGTGCGACCAGCCGCCCGCGGACTCGATGCACGCGCGCCGCCACAGCCCGGCGGTGCCGTTGAAGTTGAGGAACAGCCCGGCGCGTGCGCGCGCGGCGTGTTCGAGCCGGAAGTGCGCGTCGAGCATCACCGCCTGCGCCTCGGTGAGCGCCGAGGCGCCGCGGTTCAGGTGGCCCCAGCGCGCCTGCGCCAGGCCCACGCGCGGATCGGCGAAGTGCGGCACGAGCGCGCGCAGGAACTCGCGCGGCGGCACGAAATCGGCGTCGAAGACCGCCACGAGCGAGCCGCGCGCGAGGACGAGCCCGTGCGCGAGTGCTCCCGCCTTGAAGCCCTCGCGCGACCCCCTGCGCACGTGCGTCACGTCCACGCCGCACGCGCGCAGGCGCGCCACGGCCGCCGCCGCGATCGCCACGGTCTCGTCGTCCGAATCGTCGAGCACCTGGATCTCGAGCCGCTCCGCGGGCCAGTCGAGCGACGCCGCGGCCTCGATCAGGCGCTCGACCACGAGCGGCTCGTCGTAGACGGGAAGCTGCACGGTCACCACCGGAAGATCGCCCCCCGACGGCGACGCCGGGTGCGGCACGGGCACGGCGGGCCGCAGCTGGGTCCAGCGGTGCGCCGTGTACACCACGAGCGCGCCCTGAGCGAGCACGTAGATCGGACCGGCGATGGCCTGCAGCACGGCGAGCGCGGTGTCGGCGAAGGAAGTCGTCACGGCGGGCACTGTAGGAAGCCGATCGTCCCTCGCGCAAACGCGAACGGCCGGAGGGTTTCCCCACCGGCCGCCGCGATGCTCGCGAGCGCGAGAACTAGTTCACGACCTCGAAGTCGGCGTCGACCGCGCCGTCGCCGCCTTCCTTCTTCTTCTTGGGCTCCGACGCGAACTCCGGCCCGCCCATCGGACCCGAACCGCCGGGAGCCGCACCCGGTGCGCCCTGCGCCGCACCGGCCTGCTGGTACAGGAGCGCGCTGGCCTCGTGCAGCACCTGCTGGAGCTCCTCACTCGCCGTGGTCAGCGCCGCGGAGTCCTCGCCCTTGAGCGCGTCCTTCACCGCCGTGACCTTGGTCTCGATCTTCGCCTTCAGTTCGCCGTACTTGTCGCCGTGCTCCTTGAGGTTCTTTTCGGCCTCGTACACGAGCGTGTCCGCGCGGTTGCGGGCTTCGACCTGCTCCTTGCGCTTGCGATCCTCGTCGGCGTGCGTCTCGGCGTCGCGCATCATCTCCTTGATCTCGTCTTCCTTGAGACCGCTGGACGCCTCGATGCGGATGCTCTGCTCCTTGTTGGTCGCACGGTCCTTCGCGGACACGTGCAGGATGCCGTTCGCGTCGATGTCGAACGTCACCTCGATCTGCGGCACACCGCGCGGCGCCGGCGGGATGCCGTCGAGGTGGAACTTGCCGAGGCTCTTGTTGCCCGCGACCATCGGCCGTTCGCCCTGCAGCACGTGGATCTCCACGGACGGCTGGCTGTCGGACGCGGTCGAATACGTTTCGCTCTTCTTGGTCGGGATGGTCGTGTTGCGCGGGATCATCACCGTCATGACGCCGCCCATCGTCTCGATGCCGAGCGACAGCGGGGTGACGTCGAGCAGCACGACGTCACGCACGTCACCGGCGAGCACGGCGCCCTGGATGGCCGCGCCGACGGCGACGACCTCGTCCGGGTTCACGCCCTGGTGCGGCTCCTTGCCGAAGATCTCCTTGACCAGTTCCTTCACGCGCGGCATGCGCGTCGAGCCACCGACCAGAACGACCTCGTCGATCTGCGAGGGGCTCAGGCCGGCGTCCTTGAGCGCCTGCAGGACGGGCCCGCGGCAGCGCTCGATCAGGTCGGCCACGATCTGCTCGAGCTTCGCGCGCGTGAGCGAGACGACGAGGTGCTTCGGCACGCCGTCCACCGCGGTCACGAACGGCAGGTTCACTTCGGTCTGCATGGTGCCCGAAAGCTCACACTTGGCCTTCTCGGCGGCTTCCTTGAGCCGCTGGAGCGCCATCGGGTCCTTGCGCAGGTCGATGCCTTCCTGGGCGCGGAACTCCTCCGCGAGCCAGTCGATGATCTTCTGGTCGAAGTCGTCGCCGCCCAGATGCGTGTCGCCGTTCGTGGAACGCACCTCGAAGACGCCGTCGCCGATCTCGAGGATCGAGATGTCGAACGTACCGCCGCCGAGGTCGAACACCGCGACCTTCTCGTCCTTCTTCTTGTCGAGGCCGTACGCGAGCGCGGCGGCCGTGGGCTCGTTGACGATGCGCTTCACGTCGAGCCCGGCGATGCGGCCGGCGTCCTTGGTGGCCTGGCGCTGCGAGTCGTTGAAGTAGGCCGGCACGGTGACGACCGCTTCGGTCACCTTCTCGCCGAGGTACTCCTCCGCCGTGGCCTTCATCTTCTGCAGGATCATCGCGGCGATCTCGGGCGGCGAGAACTCGCCGTCACCCGCCTTCACGCGCGCGTCGTTGTTGGCGCCCCGCACGACCTGGTAGGGCACGAGCTTCATCTCGGAGCTCACTTCGTCGAAGCGGCGTCCCATGAAGCGCTTGATCGAGTAGAGCGTGTTCGTGGGGTTGGTCACGGCCTGACGGCGCGCCACCAGGCCCACGAGGCGTTCGCCGTTCTTGGCGAAGGCCACGACGGAGGGCGTCGTGCGGAAGCCTTCCGCGTTCGCGATGACCTTGGGCTCGCCGCCCTCCATGACGGCCACGCACGAGTTCGTGGTGCCCAGATCGATACCGATGACCTTACCCATGACTCTCCTCGTTTGCTGTCGTCTCGCGCGGTGGCGCGGGGCGGAACTCGCCCCGCGCCCTTCCGCGGCATCTGCTGTGGTCCAGCGGGCGCGGCAGGTTACCCGACCTGCACCTCGATTTCACGCTCCCGGGCCTCGTCGGCCTTGGGGATGCGCACCTCGAGCACGCCGTCACGGTACGTGGCCTTGATCTGGTCGGCCCGGACGGGCGTCCCGAGGGTGAAGCTGCGCTCGAACGAGCCGCTGGCGCGCTCCGTACGGTGCAGAGCGCCCTCCGTGGCGCTCTTGGCCACGCGGCGCTCGCCGCGCAGCGTCAGCACGCCGTTGGTGAGCGTGACCTTGATCTGCTTGGGGTCCGCGCCGGGCAGGTCGGCCGTCAGCACGAAGGCCTCCGGCGTCTCCTCGATGTCCACGGGCGGCGCGATCGTGCCGAACGTGGAGGGCAGCGAACGCGTCGAGAGGAAGCTGTCGAACAGCCGGTCCATCTCGTTGCGAACGTCCGAGAGGGTGCGGGGAGCGGCGGGAGTCCAACGGATCAGCGTCATGTCGAATCTCCTTCTGGTGGTTCCTGGCGGTGATGGCGGGCCCGGATGGACGAACCTCGCCGTGAATGAGTTGCCTCCGTGTAGAGCAGTGCGCGTGCCACGGCGGCGCGACCGGCCCAAGTGCTTGGCAGTGCGATGGCGCGTCCGGATACCGGCCCGGACGACGGCGCGAAGCGCTCCAGCCCGTGACGGGCCCGTGTCTCCATGCGAAACAGGACGGCGTCACACATGGAAACGAGGGGCCGGGCCCGGGCGTCCGCTTCCGGGCGCCGTGCCGCTCTGGTAGCGTCCGCGCCCTCATGCGCATCGCGACATTCCTCCCCCACGTCGGCGTCTTCGGTGGCGTCCGGCGATTCCTCGAACTCGGCAACGAGTGGGTCGCGCGCGGCCACGACGTCACGCTCTACCACCCCGAGGGCAACGCCCCCGCCTGGCTGCCCTACCGGGGCCGCGTGGTTCCGCTGACGGCGGCCGCCGATGCCGAGTCCGACGTCGCCGTGTGCGCCGATCCGCACACCTACGGCACGTTCCGCGCCCACCGCTCCGGGCGGCACGTGTACTACTGCGTGATCGAAGGCGACGCCGGGCTCGACCGGGCGCTCCCCGACCACGGCGTGACGCTGGCCGCGAACTCCGGCGCGCTCCGCGCGAAGCTGGCCCGGCGCGCCGGCCGGCCGGTGCTCGACGGCGTCGGCGGCATCCGCACGAGCGTCTTCCGGCCGCTCCCCGCGCTCAGGGCCGGGACACCGCTGCGCGTGCTCGTGAACGGCCGCCGCTCGCGCCCCAAGAAGGGCACGGACCTCGTGCTGCGCGTGCTCGCCGGGCTCGTGGGCAAGGTGCCCGAGTTCGAGGTCGTGCTGTTCGACAGCGTGGACGTTCACAACCGCCAGGACCCGCGCGACGGCGCGCCGCTGCCGCCGAACGCGCGGTTCGTCATCGGCCCGACGCAGGAGGAACTGGTCGCGCTCTACCAGTCCTCGCACGTCTTCGTGGCGGCCGAGCGCAAGGCCGGCTGGTGCAACACCGCGCTCGAAGCCCTCGCCTCCGGCTGCGCCGTGGTGTGCACGCGCAGCGGCACGCGCGACTTCGCCGTGCACGAGCACAACGCCCTCGTGGCGTGGCGCCATCCGTTCTTCCTGCGCCGAGCGATCCGGCGCGTGCTCACCGACGGCGCGCTGCGCGAGCGCCTCGCCGCGGCGGGCCCGGCGAGCGCCGAGCCCTGGGGCTGGCCGGTGCTGGCCGAGAAGCTGTTGCGCCAGTTCTGACCGGCCGCGGCGCGCCGGCCCGGAAACACGAACCGCCGCCCGGCGGACCGGACGGCGGTGTGCGTGAAGACTTCGGGGACGCGACGGATCAGCGCTTGGGCAGGTAGCCCGACTTCTCCATCGGCACGACCAGTTCGTCCTTCGTGTAGATGAACGCGTCGCGGTCGTAGTCCGAAAGCTCGTAGTTCTTCTCGAGCCAGATGGCGTCCTCGGGGCAGGCCTCTTCGCACATGCCGCAGAAGATGCAGCGCAGCATGTTGATCTCGTAGCGCTCGGCGTAACGCTCGCCGTGCGAGACCGGGTTGGCCGGATCGTTCTCGGCGGCCTTCACGAAGATGGCGTCGGCCGGGCAGGCCACGGCGCACAGTTCGCAGCCGACGCAACGCTCGAGACCGTCCTCGTGGCGCGCGAGAATATGAAGACCGCGGAAGCGCGGGAACATCTCGAGCTTCTCGTCGGGGTACTGGACCGTGTAGGGCTTGCGAAACAGGTTCTCGAACGTGACGCCGAGACCCGTAGCCAGTTCCTTCAGCATCGATCTCACTCCATGGATGTACTGCTTCCGCGTGAATCGAACGGGCCGAACACTAGCCGGAGGCCCGGGAATCGCGCAAGCCGACCGGAGCGGGCCTTCGGGACCGTCGCGGCGCGGCGATCTCCCCGCTCACCAGTACATCGAAGCGCCCACCAGGACCGCGCGCGAGCGCTCGTCGTGCCCCGTCGCGGTCGTCACGTTCAGCAGTCCGTGTTCGTAGCGCGCGCTCAGGGCCGTCGCCCGCCCGCCGAAGTGCGCGCCCCAGCGCACACCGAGCGTCGCCGCCACATTGCCGCGGCGCATGAGGTCCGTGACGTCCTGCTCGCCCGCGAAGGGCATGAAGATGATCGCCTCCGGGGACGCGGGCCGCGCCCCGTCGAACAGCGTGCCGTCCACCTCGATCTCGCTCGTCGCACCCAGCACGTACACGCCGGTCGCGCCGCCCTCGATCGCGAACCGCCCTCCGCGGGGCGCCCAGGCGAGCCGCACGGGAAGCCGCAGTTCGTTCGCGCGCACGACCTCGCGGTACTCGAACCCCGGCGTCGAAGCCCAGTCGAGCCGGCTCGCCGTGATGGTGCGGCGGAAGCACACTCCGGCGCGCAGCGCGGTCCGGGCGTCGGGTGACGAACCTGCCGTGACACCGAATCCCATGCTCGGCCGCCGCAGCGCCGTCTCGCCCGGCGACTGCCGCTCGTCGAGGGTCCGCTGCCCCGCGCCCGCCTCGAGCTCGATGGCCGGATTCCAGCGCGTGGCGTGCACCGGGGATGCGATCGCCATGAGGATCGCCACCACGGCGAGCCGTCGTTCCATCGGGCCGCGCCGGCGTTCGCCCCCGCCGAGCCCGGCGGTCACCATGCCACCCGCAGCGCCGCGCTCAGCCGCCTCGCGTGGCGGTCGTAGTCCTGCGGCGGATCGTTCCAGAGACTCGTGAGGCCGTGCTCGTAGCGCGCGGCCAGCGCGGCGTCACGGGAGAAGAGCTTCGTGCGCCACGTGAGGCCCGCCGTGGCGGCCGCACCCAGCCGGTGAGAAGCGTAGGTGACCTCGTACCACTTCGTGAGGTCTTCGAAGATCACCGCCGACGGGCGGGTGGAACGCAACGCCGGGTAGGTGTTGTCCTCGTACTTCTCCTCGGCCTTGAGCACATATTCGGCCTGCACGCCGAGTTCGAGCGCGAGCGCGGGGATTCGCGGGATCGCGTGATCGAGACGGAGCGGAAGCGCGAGCCCGTGCATGCGCAGCTTCGACCGGATCTCGTAGCGCTGTCCGCCGAGGCTCGCCGTCGAGCGAGCCTCCTCGCCGGTGTAGCGATAGCCGAGTCCGGTGCCGAGCCGGAAGCCCGAGGGCAGCTCGCCCTCGACGAACAAGCCTGCGCCGAGAGCGGGGCCCCACCGCGTGTCGATGTTCGGGACGGTGGTCTCCCAGTCGTAGCGGCTCATGCCGGCCCCCAGCTCGATGCCGCTGCGGAGCGACAGCCCGCTCGCGCCGGCCGTACCCGTGAACGAGGCGAGGCAGGCGAGCGCCACGATGGAATGGAGAACTCCTCGCATGGTCAGCGCCCTCCCCTGCGGACGATCTCGGCCGGGTTCACCCACATGGACCAACTGCGGCGGGTGACGTTCGGCAGCCCCGAGTCGCGCGCCTGCGGGACCTCGGCGTAGTCCCAGCGGAACGCGGCGATCTTCCCGAGCGGCAGGCAGAGGCCGATGCCGCGCGTGTCGTCCACGATCTCGCCTGCGATGTCCTTCACGTGGCCGTGGCGCAGGTCCACCACGCCGAGAATGGACAGTTCCTGTCCCGAGCGGTCCACGTCGTAGCCCTGCCCCGTGACGATCGCCTCATGGTCGAACGACACGGTGAGGCGCACGAACGGGCCGAGCGCGGAGAGGATCGGCAAGTGCTCGAACGCCGCGTGCATCGCGGTCGGCTGTGCGAGCGACGCGGTCGCGGCGAACCCGGTGCGACGGATACGCGAGGGCGGTGACGCCTGGTCCTCGTTGAGGAACACGAACAGTTCGTCCCCCGCGTTGAGCACGGAATGACCGAATGCCACGTCCGCGTCCCACACGCCGTCGCGCCCGTGGCGCAGGAACGCGCTCGGGCTCACACGGGCGAGCACGCCCCAGTCGTGGTTCTTCGCGCGGGCAGCCCCGCCGAGATCGGCGGGCGCCAGTGCGACGATGGCGTCCTTGAAGTTCTCGCCGAACGCCACGTCGCCGTACCGGGCGATGGAGCGCTCGCCGGTACGCTTGCCGAATCGGTCGGCGAGCGTCGCGGCGGAAACCCCGAAGCCCCACGACCGCACGCGCTCGTACGAGCCGAACGAACCGAGCACGCCACCGGATTCGTTCGTGCGCTCGCTTTGGCCGTAGTCGAGCTCCAGCCCGCCGACGCCCCCCGGCTGCCCGCTCCACGACACGCCCACACCGCCGAAGCCGGCGGTCATGCGTTTCGTGCGCAGGAACACGTCGGACGCGAGCCCGGGCACCAACTGAGTGCGCGTCTCGTCCCAGCCCCAGCCCTGCGCGAAGCCGAGCGTGGCGGGATTCCCCCACGTGCTCGTCACGCCCCAGGGCACGGCCACCCCCGCGCCGCCCATGCCGGCGGTGCGGATGGACTGCTCGAAATCCATCGAACGCGCGGTCCCCTGCGCGTGGGCTTTCGTACCCGTCGCAGCGATGGCGCACACGCACGCGATCGCACACATGCTCCGAAGGCTCTTCATGCTTTCACTCCTTTCCGCGAGGTCGCGATCCGTTCAGCGGCACGCGCACGAGCAGCGCGGGCTTCGCGTCCGGCTTCGCGGTCATTTTCTGGTCCGCCCCCACGCGGTCCCATCCCGTGTTCGCGAGGAACACGTAGTCGTTTCCCACCACCACGCCATGCGTCGGCTCGCCGAGCCGCTCGGTACCGCTCTCGATCGTGCGCTGGGCCGTGACGCGCGTGCCCGCCGCGTCGAGTTCGAAGCGCATCACCCGCAGCGGCCGCACGCCGTTCTGCACGGCGACGAGAGCACCGGGGATCGCCGTGAGTCCGTCCGTACCCTGCAGCCCGATGCCCGGCGGATACGCGAGCCAGCTCACCACGCGCGTCTTCAGGTCCACGATCGCGATGCCACGGCCGTAGTCCGACACGTAGAGCCGGCGGCCGTCGGGCGAGAGCGCCGGCGCCTGCGGCCCGCCGAAGACGCCCGGGGGCACCAGCGCCTCGAGCGCGGCCGCTCCCGGGCGCAAGCGCCACAATCCACTGCCGAGCGCGTCGCTCACGTACACCGTGCCGTCGGGCCCGACGCAAAGGTCGCCGAGCAGGTGCGGCCCGCCGTCCGGCGCGAGCTCCACGTGGCGCACCACGCGGCCGTCCGCGAGCGCGAACGCGACGAGCCCGGTGCGGTGGCTGTCGGCCTCGGCCCAGCCCTCGCAGGCCGGGGTCGCGGCCTCGCTCACCCAGAGCAGGTCCCGCCGCGCGTCCACCGCCGCCGCGTAGAAACCGCGGCCCGTGCCGTGCGGTGACTTCGCGAACACGCGCTCCTCGCCACGCCCGCTCACTTCGTAGACGACACCCCGCACGATGCTCGTGGCGAGGAACCGCCCGCGCCGCGCGTCGTGCGCCACGTCCTCGACCAGCGCGTTCGTGTCCGCGAAGGTGTGCACGACCACGCCCTCGCCCACGGGGCGCGAGTTCTCGAGGATGCGCGTGACGAGCGAGACGAACGCCGAATCGCCGAGCAGCGCGGCGAAGTCCGGATCGGTGATCGCGTCGCGCGTGAGGCCGCTCTTCGCGTAGTCGGCCAGCCGGGCGAGCGCCTCGTCGCGCTCGCCCAGCCGGGCGGCGGCGCGCGCCAGCGCGTACGACACGCCCGGCGCCTCGCCGATCCGGTCGCGCACGCGCAGCAGGTGCGCGCGTGCGCCGCTCCAGTCGCCCGCGGCGCGGGCGGCCGTGGCGGCGCGCCATTCGGATTGCCAGCTCGAAGCCTCGGCGGCGTTGGAGCCTCCGGCGCCTCCGGCGCCGCCTTCTGCGAACGACGGCGCCGCGCACAGCAACAGCCCACACCACACCGCGCCGATGAGCACGGTCCCACGACGAACGAAGTCCATACGGGGCCTTTCGGGAAAGGTCCGTGGACCGCCGGGGGATGGCGGGACGGAAGGTCTACAGACGAGGCAGCGTGATTCCGGTCTGCTTCTGGTACTTGCCCGCGCGGTCACCGTACGACGTTTCGCACGGCTCGTCCGACTCGAAGAACAGCACCTGCGCGAGCCCTTCGTTCGCGTAGATCTTCGCGGGCAGCGGCGTCGTGTTCGAGATCTCGAGCGTGACGTGCCCCTCCCATTCGGGCTCGAACGGCGTCACGTTCGTGATGATGCCGCAGCGCGCGTACGTGCTCTTTCCCACGCACACGCACAGCACGTTGCGCGGCACCTTGAAGTACTCGACCGTGCGCGCGAGCGCGAACGAGTTCGGGGGCACGATGCAGACGTCGCCGGTGTAGTCGATCATGTTGCGAGGATCGATGTGCTTCGGATCGAGCACGGTCGAGTTCACGTTCGTGAAGATCTTGAACTCGTTCGCGACGCGCACGTCGTAGCCGTACGACGACAGGCCGTACGAAATGACGCCCGAGCGCACGAGCTTCTCCTCGAACGGCGTGATCATCGCGTGTTCCTGGCACATCCGGCGGATCCACTTGTCGGACTTGATGGACATGTCGGCCCTCAGGGTTGGAAACGCCCGAGCAGGCGCACGGCGTGCGCGAGTTCGGGCAGCAGCAGTGATTCGAGCGCGAGTTCGACCGCGGGGGTCGAGCCCGGAAGCAGGACGAGAAGACGGCCCGCGGCGACGCCCGCGGTCGCGCGGCTGAGCCACGCGGCGGCGCCGATCTGCGCGACCGATTTCGCGCGGAACAGTTCGCCGAAGCCCGGCAGTTCGCGCGTGAAGAGCGGCGCGAGCGCCTCGGGCGTGACGTCGCGCGGCGCGACGCCGGTGCCGCCGGTGACGAGCACGACGTCCACGTCGGCGCGCTTGAGCAGCGCGCGCACGGCCTTACGGATGGCGGGGATCTCGTCGCGCACCCACGCGCGCTGCACGACCTCGTGGCCCGCGTGCTCGAACATCTCGTGCGCGCGAGCGCCGCTGCCGTCGTCGTGCGGGCCGCGCGTGTCGGACACGGTCACGATCGCCACGCCGACGGGACGCGGCGCGCCGTGCGGACGATGCTCGCCGCTGCGGACGACCCTGAGCGACGGGCGGGAACGAGCACCTCCGGCGCCGCGCGGTTCGCGCGGCTCACGCGGGCCGGCGCCGCCCGAGCCACCGCCGCCCTTGCGCGCGGGCAGCGCCGCCGGTGCGGGTCGCCGCGCGCTCACGCCGTCACCTCGCCGCGCACGGCCTGCTCGATCGGCGTCGGCGCGATCGGGAAACGCGCGCACCACGGCGCGCTCTCGGCGAGCCGGTGCTCGGCCATCTCGTCGAGCGCCGGTTCCCACTCGCCCGCGTCGCGGCCGCGACCGGCGTCGCGCGCGAGATCGCGCAACTCGCCGAGCGTCCACACGCGCGGTCCCGCGACCTCGAACCAGTCGCCCCACGGCGCGTCGCCGCCCAGCGCGCGCACGAGCGTCTCGACCGCGTCGCGTTCGGCGACGGGGTTGAGCTGCGTGCGGCCGCCGCGCGGCAGCGACGGCTGGGTGCGGAGCCTGTTCCAGAGCGGCGTGTCCGGCCCGAGCAGCGGCGCGAATCGCAGCGTGAGCGTGGGCGCTCCCCCGCCGCGCACGTGCTCTTCCATCCGCCAGAGCCGCTGCAGCGAAGCGGCCTTCGCGTCCGGGTGCGCGCCCAGGCGTGAGAGCACCAGCACGCGGAACGGCCGCGGCGCGATCGCGCGCACCAGCCCCGCGAAGTCGAACACGAACGGTCCGTCGGAGATCGCGAGCGTCACCGGCCCGTCGCCCGCGGGCGGTCCCGCGGACGCGTCGCGCACGTCGTGTCCCTTCGCCGCGAGCGCGGCGAGCAATCGCGCGGCGGGCGCCGCCAGCGGTCCGGGCGTGACGATCACGCCGCGCCTTCCAGCGCCGCGCGGATCTGGCGGCGGTGCGAGAGGTCGTGATCGCTCCACATGCGCACGTGATCGGCGAGGGTGAGCGGCCCGAACTTCGCGTGCACCCACGGCCGGCGCCACGCGTCGGCGCGCAGGCGTTCCAGCACGCGCATCGCGGCGGCGCGCTCGGCCGTCCACGCGGCGAGCGCCTCGGCGGCGGACGTGGCCGCGTACATCCCGGTCTCGAGCGCCGAGGGCGGCAGCGCCGGAAAGTCCTCGGCGACCATGCGCACGAGCCGCACGTGCATGAGGTCGCGGTCGCAGTCGCGCAGGTGGCAGAGCACGTCCGTGCCGCCCCACCTGCCCGGCGCGGGCCGCGCCGCGAAGCGCGCTTCGCCCGCCGCGGCGAGTTGCGCCGCGGCCCACGCGGGGCTGCCGCGCAGCACGTCGAGCCGCTGCTCCCACTCGAGCCACGTCATGCCCTGCGCCGCGACCGGCAGCAGGTGCGTGCTGGACGTGCGCACGGCTTCCACGCCGCGCTTCAGGTACGCCCGCGACAGCTCCGCGTAGTGCTTCGCGCCCACCGCGATCGCCTGGGTGTGCGCTTCCGACACCGGGCCGATCACGCGCGCCGGGGCGCCGAGCGCGAGCGAACCCGGCGGGATCACCTGGCCTTCCTTCACCAATGCGCCCGCGCCGATCAACGAACCCGTGCCGATGCGGGCGCCCGAGAGCACGACGGCGCCCATGCCGATCAGCACGTCGTCCTCGACCACGCAGCCGTGCACGATCGCGCGGTGCCCGACCGTGACGCGGTTGCCGACGATCGCGGGCATTCCTTCGTCCACGTGCACGACCGAGTTGTCCTGGATGTTCGTGTCGTCGCCGATCTCGATGCGCTCGGAGTCGCCGCGCGCGACCGTGTTGAACCAGACGGACGAGCGCGCGCCGAGCTTCACCTCGCCCACCACGATCGCGCCGGGCGCGACGAAGGCGGTCGGGTGGAGGTCGAGCGCGTTCGGGAAGTCGCGGTGACGGTCGTTCATCGCCGCATCGCTCCGTCGCCCACGAACGGGTTCCACTCGCGCTCGTGCCCGATCGTCGTGGACGGGCCGTGGCCCGGCAGGCAGCGCACGCCGTCCTCGAAGCAGAACAGCCGCTCGCGCACGCTGTGCACGAGGTCCTCCCACGAGCACAGCGGCAGGTCGGTGCGCCCGACCGATTCGCGGAACAGCACGTCGCCCACCCAGATCGTGTCGCCGTGCTTGAACGCGACGTGCCCGGGCGCGTGCCCGGGCGTGAAGATCACCTCGAGCTCCTGCTCGCCCAGCTTCACGATCTCGCGATCGGAAAGTTCGTGCCCGATCTCGGGCACGTCCACCGGCGGGAAGCCGAACATCGAGCCCTGCTGCTTCACGGTGGCGAGCAGCGGGCGGTCGGCCGGGTGCAGCGCGTACACGCCGCCGACGGCCTTCTGCACCGCGAGCATGCCGGCGACGTGGTCGTAGTGCGCGTGCGTGCCGAGCAGCCACTTCACCGGCAGCTTCTCGCGCTGCACGAGCGCGATGACGGCCTCGGGCTCGAAGCCCACGTCCACGACCGCGCTCTCGCGCGTGACCGGGCAGGTCAGCACGTACGTGTTGTTGCCGAGCGGGCCCAGCTGCAGCGTGCGGTTCTCGATCGGCATCAGATGACGTTGGCTTCGAGGGCGACGCGGCCGTCGCGGAAGCGTTCGATCGCGAGGCCCGACAGGTCGAGGCTGGGTTTCCCGTCCACGATCCACTCGGCGAGCAGCTGCCCGACTCCCGGCGCCTGCATGAAGCCGTGACCGCTGAAGCCGTTCGCGAGCATGAGGCCCTTCACGCCCTGCACGGGGCCGAGCACCGCGTTGTGGTCGGGCGTCGTCTCGTAGAGGCCCGCCCAGCCGGTCTTGATCTCGGCGACCTCGAGCCCGGGTACGCGCTCCATGGCCGGTCCGACGACCTGCTCGAGGAAGTCCCAGTTCACGCTCGTGTCGAAGCTCGTCGGCTCGTCCTTGTCGGCCAGGCCGAGCAGCATGCCGCCGCTCTCGCGGTGCATGTACACGCCCGAGTTCATGTCCACGATCATGGGCAGCCGCTCGTGCACCCAGTCGAGCGGCTGCGTGATGAAGCAGTGGCGGCGGTACGGCAGCACGGGCAGGTCCACGCCCGCCCAGCGCGCGATCTCGGCCGCGTACGGTCCGGCGGCGTTGATCACGAGCGGCGAGTGGATGTCGCCCTGCGCGGTGCGCACGCCGGTGATCGTGTCGCCGTCCATGAGCAGCCCGGTCGCGGGGCGCTCGAAGAGGAACCTCGCTCCGAGTTCGCGCGCCTTCGATTCGTAGCCCTGCGTGACCATGTGCGGGTCACCGAGGCCGTCGGTGGAGCAGAACGTGCCCCCCAGCACGCCCTCCATGTTCACCTCGGGCACGATCGCCGAGGCGTCCGCGGGGCTCAGCGTGGTGACCGGAAGCCCGAGGGCGCGCTGCATGTCGGCCTGCGCCTGGAACGCCGCCCACTGCGCCGGGTCGGAGAGCAGGAACAGGTAGCCGACGGGCCAGAACACCTGCCCGGTGCCCATCTCCTCGGGGAAGCGCAGGAAGTGCTCGACCGAGAGCTTGCTCAGCTGCACGTTGACCTTGGAGGAGAACTGCTGGCGGATGCCGCCCGCCGCCTTGCTCGTGCTGCCGGTGCCCGCGAACTTCTCCTTCTCGAGCACCACCACGCCCTTCACGCCGCGCTTGCCGAGGTGATAGGCGATCGATGCGCCGATGCAGCCCGCTCCCACCACGACGACCGGAGCCGTCTCGCGTCCCGCGTTCACTTGAGCCTCCGATAAGTCTTCTGGAGCAGCAGCGCGTCGTCTTCCATGGCCGGCGATTCGCTCACGACCCATCCCGACACGTTCAGGTCCTTGAGCGCGCGGAGCAGTTCCTTCCATCGGAACGCCGTCTCCACGAGCGGCTCGTGCCGCTTCTCGCCCTTGGGCCCGTACTGGATGCCGGAGATGTGCACGTGCAGCCGGTCCAGCGCCGCGCGCCCCAGCGTATGTTCGATCGCGGTCAGCGTCGCCGCGAAGTCCTCGTAATCGTTGTGCTGCCCCGCGTCGCGCGCGTAGCGGTGAGAGAAGTCGATGCACGGATGCACTCCGGGCACCGCCGCGGCCCACGCGATCACTTCCTCGAGCGAGCCCGCCTGCGTGGGTTTGCCCGTGAGCTCCGTCCGCACGTCGATCCCGGCCTTCAGTTTCTTGAGGCCCTTCGTGACCGCGCGGAGTCCTTCGAGAATCTTGTCACCGGCCTCTTCGTGCGACTGCTGCCCATAGAACCCGGCGTGAAAGCAGAACGACTGCGCGCCACAGCGCGCTCCGAGGCGTCCCGTTTCGACCAGGCGGGCGAGACTGCGCTCCACCACGTCCTCGGCCCCGCACAAGTTCACGTAGTACGGCGCGTGGGCGGTGAGCGTGAGGTCGTGCTCGCGAGCGGCTTCGCGGATCGCGTCGGCGGACTCGTCCGACATCTTCACGCCGTTGACCCAGGCCATCTCGAGATGGTCGAGGCCGAGTTCGCGGGCGCGGCGGATGCCGTGCACGGTGCCCGGACGCGCGCTGCTGCGCGGAATGCCCGAGGTGCCGAAGCGGAGCATCTAGCCGACCCGCCGCGTGGGATGCGCGGGCGAAACCCGGGCGCAGTCTACCCGCGCCGCCGGGCCGAATCGAGGGCGCCGGGGACCGCGAACGGCGCGGCTCAACGCTTGTAGCCGATCTTGCGGAGGAAGTCGGAACGGGCGCCACGGGCGGCCTCGTCCTCGACGCCCTTCGGCGCGCTGCCGTCGATCACGCCGACGACGCCGCGCCCCTGCTCGACCTCGGCGACCAGCAGCTGCAGCGGGTTCGCCGTCGCGCAGAACACGTGGCAGACCTCCTGGCACTGCTTGATCGCCGGGAGCACGTTGATCGGGTAGGCGCCGCGCAGCACGAGGTGGAAGACGTGGCCGGCGCCGACGGCGAGTGCGTTCCGGGTGGCGACCTCGACCAGTTCGGGATCGTTCCCTTCGGTGCGCACGAGGCAGGGCCCGGAGGCCTCGCAGAACGCGAGCCCGAACTTCGCGCCGGGCACGGTGGTGACCACGATCTCGGCGATGTCCTCGACGGTCTTGATGAAGTGCGACTGGCCGACGACGACGTTGCAGTCGGCCGGGAACACGAGCGGCACGGCGGAGATGTTCATGGCACTCCTCCCTTTGCCCGCACGCTACGAGGGGCCGCGAAAAGCGTCAACGGCCCGGGCGAAGAACCGGCACCGCGCCGGAGGCGCGGCGACGCGGGAAGATCACCACCGCGCCGGAAGCGCGGGCACCCGCCCTTCCTAAAACGCCTGGCCCGACCCGAAACTGAAGGCCGGCCCGCGCCGCCCGTCCACGTCGGGCACGATCGGCCACGACACGTCGAAGCGCGCGACCGCGTTGAGGGACGAGTGCGGCAGGCTCAGCCGCAAGCCCAGCCCCGCGTCGTGGTGCCAGCCCTCGTCGCTCGAGCCCGGTCCCCACGCGCGAGCGGTGTCCCAGAACACCGCTCCGCCGAGCGAGACCAGTTCCAGCACCTCGCGCTTCGCGACGCCGCGCCACTCGAGGTTGCCGCGCCAGTACTGCGTGCCCGAAAGCTCGCGCACGGGAAACGCGCGCAGGCCGTTCAGGCCGCCGACCGTGAGCTGGAAGTCTCGGTCCATGCGCGTACCCGCCACTCCCTCGACCGCGCCGACGAGCGCCGAGCGCGTGCCGCGCGTGACGACCCAGCGCGTGTCGAGCTGGCCGAACGAACCGAGCGGGCCGTCGTGCAGGCGCGTGTCGGTCGCGAGGTCGAACAGCCCGAAGCCGGCGCGGCCGGCGTCCGCGCCCGCGTGCACGCGGAGCCGCGCGTAGCCTTCGTCCTGCGTGCTCCCGAGCACGTGCGGCGAAAAGCCGATCGTGACCGCCCACGAGTGTCCGACGTCGAAGTCCTCGATGCGGTCGATCTGCTCGACACCCCGGCGCTCGATGTATTGCGGCCGCCAGCGCTTCACCTCGGCGGCGAAACGCCGCACGCGCAGGAACTCGTCCCCACCCGCGAACGCGAGCGGCGCACCGGCCTCCATGCGCGTCGGCCCCAGGTGCAGGTCGAGCGCGTAGAACGACACGACGAGGCGCTGGATGAAGCCGTCGCTCGTGCGGCGGCCGAGGCCCCACGAAAGGTCCACCGTCTCCTGGCGGCGCGGCACGGTCGCCACCTCGACCAGATCGTCGAACAGGACGCTTTCCGAAACGTTGCGCACCGCCTTCACGCTCCAGGCGCGCGGCGCGGCGTCGGCCCAGAACGGCAGCTCGAGCAGTCCCTCGCGCGTCTGTCCGCCGGCGCCGGTGCCGGCGATCAGCCTCGTGCGCATGCGCGTGCCGAACACGCTGCGGTCCTCGATCGAGCCGAAGCTCGAGATACCGATCGGATCGTGACGGCGCGCCACGCTGAGCGAAGTGCCGAGTCCGAGGAAGTTGCGCTCGGTGAACGAAAACGATCCGAACTGCTGGCCGCCGCCGCTCTCGAGACTGAACTCGGGGCTCGTCGTCCAGTGATCGTGCGTCACGACGAACAGGTCCACGGAGTCGCCGTCCGCCACCGCCGCGATCGAGTCCGGCTCGAGGAACTCGAGCGAGCGCAGCCGCCGCTCCGATTCGTGCCGGAGCGCGTCGCTCCAGCGGTCGCCCACGCGCACGACGAGCGCGGCCCTCACCGTCGAGGGACGCGTATGGACGTGCAGCCGGTTGGCGAGCGCGTACGCGCCGCGCAGCCGGCCTTCGGGCAGCGGATCGAAGATGTCGCCCGAATGCACGGTGATCGAGCGCACGATCCGGCCCTCGAGCACGGCGCTGTCGGGCACGGCTTCGGCGGCCGCCTGCGCAGATGCCGGGGATGCGACCGAGACGGCGAGGGCCACGGCTCCCGAAAGAGCCGCGGCCCAGCGATGCACGCGCTTCATGCGAACGTCACTGGCGCGACGACCCGAGGCGTTCCTTCGCCAGCCCCGCTTCGCTCGAACCCGGGAACCGCTTCACGAGTTCCTCGAAGCTCTTGCGCGACTCGACCGTGCGGCCGAGCCGTTCCTGGCAGAGCGCCAGCTTGTAGAGCGCCGCCGCCGCGCGGTCGCCCTTGGGCCACTGCGTGCCGACGTGGCCGTACTCGACGGCCGCGCTGTCGAAGACCGCCTGCGCGAAGAAGCACTCGCCCACGCCGTACTGGGCGTTGTCGGCGAGGTCCGACGCCGGGAAGCGGCGCAGGAACTCGCGATATCCGCCGAGCGCCATGCCGTAGCGCCCCTCGGTGAGGTCGCGCGTGGCGAGGTCGTACGCCTGCGCCGGGTCGCCGACGGGCGACGCCGCCGGGGGCACGATCGCGCCACCGGAAGCCGGCGCGGTCCCTCCCGCGGCCGGAGCGGAGACCGCGCCGCCCGCGCCCGAGCGCTCGACCACGGTGGTGAAACGGTGCAGCACCTCGTCGAGCTTGCCCTGCAGCGCCGAGATCTGGTCGAACAGTTCGCTCAGCGTGCTGCCCGAGGAGGCCCGCGTGCTGAGGATGAGGTCGCGCTGGCTCTGCAGTTCGGTGCGCGTGTCGGCGAGCACGCGGTACGCGATCGAGTCGCGGACCGTGAGCGTGTCCACCTGCACGCGCAGGCTGTCGAGGCCGCTGCGCAGCAGCGTGAGCTGGGTGCTGTAGCAACCGGTCGTCAGCGAGGCGAGAACGACGAGGAGCGCCGCGAGCGCGAGGCTCGCGGCGCGTCCGGGCCGCGCCACGAGGACGCGACCGCTCACTTGAACTCCGCGCGACGGTTCTTCGCCCACGCCGACTCGTCGTGGCCATCCACCGCGGGGAACTCCTTGCCGCGGGTGAGCGTCGCGATCTGGGCGGCCGAAACGCCGGCGCCGAGCAGGTAGTCACGCACGGCGTCCGCGCGCTTCTGGCCGAGGGCGAGGTTGTACTCGACCGTGCCGCGCTCGTCGCAGTGGCCTTCGACCGTCACGCGCAGGTTCGAGTTCGCGCGCAGCAGCTTCGCATTCGCGTCGAGGTCGGCCTGGGCCGTCCCGTCGATCGAATACGAATCGACCGCGAAGTAGATGGTCCTCAGATCGGTGACCGTCGCCGTGCCCTGCTGCGAGCCGGGCGTCGTCGGATTCGTCGTCGTGCCGCCCGTGTTGCCCGGGTTCGGGTTGGTGGGCGCCGTCGTGGTGTTGCCGGCCGGCGGCGGCGTCGGGGGCGTCGCGCCCTTCTTGGCGCAGCCGACCGCGAACATCGCGAGCACGGCGGTGACGAGAACGGTGGTACGAAGCAGCGTGGGGTGCATGCGTTCCTCCTTCTTATCGGGCGGATGTGGCGCCCATGCGGGGCGACCACGCGGGTGACATGGCTTTGCGGCCGCCGGTGTCCAGCTTGCGCGGAGCGGCGCCGTCGAGATCGGTGATCCACAGCGAGCGCGTGCCGTCACGGTCGGACGAGAAGATCAGATGCCGTCCGTCGGGCGACCAGCGCGGATTTTCGTTGCTCCCTCCCGCCACGACGCGCGTCGTGTTCGATCCGTCGCTGCGGCAGGTCCAGAGATCGAAGCCCGAGTCCGTGCGCACGACGAACGCGATGCGGTCGCCACGCGGTGACCAGGCCGGCGAATCGGTGTAGCTCACGTCGTAAGTCAGCCGGCGCACATTACCACCGTCGGCATCCATCACGTGCACCTGGGGCACGCCGGAACGGTCCGAGGTGAATGCGATTTCGCGTCCGGTCGGCGCCCAGCACGGCGAGGTGTCGATGCTGCGGTGGCTGGTGAGGCGCTGCGGCGAGCCGCCACGCGCGTCGAGTCGGTAGATCTCGGCGTTTCCGTCCATGCCGAGCGTGCACACCAGGCCCGATCCGTCCGGCGCGTACATGCCGCCCGTGTTGAATCCCTGACGTCCGGAGAGCAGGAACGGCTTGCGCGTCTCCGGAGAGAGCACCCAGAGCTGCGGGGCGCCCCCGCCCCGATAGGACGTGAAGAGGAGCAGCGAGCCGTCGGGTGACCACGACGGGGACTGCGCGACCGAGCGGTCCGCGGTCAGCGGGCGCGGGTCGTGGCCGTCCGAGTCCATGACCCAGAGCTCCTTCGTGCGGCCTTCCTGCACGATGAACGCGATGCGCGTCGCGGAGACGCCGGGCTCGCCGGTGAACTGCAGGACGACGTCGTCCGCGAAGCGGTGCACGACGTCGCGCCACTTCGCGGCCGGACCCACGTACTCCCTGGCGAGGATCACCTGCTTGCCCGGGTACTCGCGCACCTCACCCATGAGCCGCACGGTCGATCCGCGTACGGTCCACTTGCCGCCCACTTCCGCGATCGGCGTGGCGGATTGCGGCGAGGCCACCCATGCGCGCGCCACGTCGAAGGCGGCGGAGTACTGGAGGTCCGCGGCGAGCACCTCGTCGGCCTGCACGGCCGTCGTGCCAGCGTCACGATCGCCGGCGGGCGCGAGCGACGTCACACGCAGCGGCATGCGGCTCGAGGCGCCGGAGCGGGTCTCGAGGCGCACGTCGTCGGCTCGCGCGGGAAGCGCCGCGGCGAGCAGGGCGGACAGCACGAGCAGCGTGGCGGGCAGCGTGACGAAGGGCGCGCGATTGCGCATCAGGTTCCTCATGGTCCGGTGTATTCAAAGCCGAAATGCACGCCGAGGTCGCTGCCGTTCCATCCCATCGGCAGCGGCGGCAAGTGGCCCGTGACGAGCACGGCGCGCACCGCGGACTGGTCGAAGTAGGCGTTGCCGCTCGACGTCTCGACGCGCGGCGACGTGAGCGATCCGTCGCGCGCGATGCGGAAATACACCTCGACGCGCATCCCACCCGGCACGCCGGACGGCGCGGTCCAGTTGCCCGCGATCATGCTGCGCACGCGCTGCAGGTAGTACGCGAACTCGAAGTTGCTCTCGTCCACCGCGACCTGTCCGCGCATGCCGCCGCCGACGTTCGCGTACGGCAGCACCACGTGCGAGGCCTCGGTGGGCGGCTTCGGCGCGGGCTTCTCGGGCTCGGCCGGGCGCACGGGCGAAGGCGTCTCGGGCTCGGGCTTCTTCTTCTTCGCCTTCTCGATCTTGACGCCGTCCTCTTCGACGGGCGCGGGGGTCTCGGCGGGCGGCGTGGGCGCAGGCGCGGCGGGCGCCGCGATCGCCTCGAGCGAAGGATCGACGAGCGCCACCTCGACCACGTCGGGACCGGGCACGAGCACGGTCTGGCCGGCGCGCACGACGAACAGCGCCGCGGTCAGCACGACGTGGACGGCGGCCGAGCCGATCAGGGCCTGCTTCACCGGGGCCCCTTCACGGGAGGCTCGGTGACGAGCCCGAGCTGCACGACACCGGCGCGGCGCATGCGCGAGATGTACTGGACGATCGTGCCGTAGGGCACGGACTGGTCGGCCTTGAGGAACACGGCACGCTTGGCGGCGCCCGCGGAGGCGAGCGCCTCTTCGAACTTCTCCGGGCTCACGGTGGTCTCGCCCACCGCGAGCGTGAGGTCCCCGCGGATGCTCACGATGAGGCCTTCGTGTACGTCGAGACCGGAACTCGACACCTTGGGCAGGTCGATTTCGAGCCCACCCTGCAGGAACGGCGCCGTGACCATGAAGATGATGAGCAGCACGAGCACCACGTCCACGAAGGGCGTGACGTTGATCTCGGCCATCGGCCGGCGGCCGCCCGGCGCGAGCATCATTTCAGGTGCGCCCCGATGCGGCGGTCGAGGAACTCGCCCGCGAACTGCGTCGCGCCGTTGCCGGAGTCGCGCAGCTGCTGCAGGCAGTGGTTGTAGCCGATCACCGAGGGAATGGCCGCGGCCAGTCCGGCGATCGTCGCGATGAGCGCCTCGGCGATGCCGGGCGCCACGACGACGAGCGTGGCCGAGCCCTGCGCGCCGATGTTCACGAACGAGACCATCACGCCCCACACCGGTCCGAGCAGGCCGATGAACGGCGCGACACTGCCCGTGGTCGCGAGGAAGCCGACGTTCGTCTCGAGCTTGCCGAGTTCGTCGTTCGCGGCGCGGTCCATCGCGTGCATCGCGAGCTCGTAACGCGCGGCGGCGCCGGCCTGCTCCGGCGGCAGCGTCTCGAGCGTCTTCTGGCCCGCGAGCGCCGTGCGCGCGAGCACGCTCGCGGGATGCTGCGCGGCCGTGAGCTTGAGGTCGGCGTCGGCGGGCAGCTGGCGGAACGCGGCGAGGAATGCGGCGTCCTGGGTGGCGACCGTGCGGTACAGGCGCAGGCGGTTCCAGATGACCGCCCACGAGTACACGCTCAGCGCCAGCAGCACGAGCAGGACGAGCTTCGAGAACGGGCTGGCGTGCTGGACGAGGGCGGGGATCGTGGATCGGCCGCCGGCTCCCAGTTGCAGCAGAACGTGAGCGAAGACCATCGGCTTCACCTTCCTTGTGAAGTCGGCAAGCCCCGTGAACGAGGCGGTGCGGGTGTGCAGGGAGAGCACCCGGACGCTAACACAGCGCCCTGCGGCCTCCCACCGATTTCCCGCGTCAGAGGTGTGCCTTCCATGCACGTCCTACCACGAACGAGGCGATTTGTTCCCGGTCTCGAAGGAAGCGCGTGGGCGGTCAAGTGCGTGACAAATGAACGAGGTCATGACGCGTGCGCGCCACGGATGCGGTTAGAGTCCTCCTTCACGAGATCGTTTCCTGCTGGTGCCCCTCGACACCCTCGCAGCGTGTGAAAGGAACTCCCGTGTCCAGCGGCTCCCTCCCCCGATGGATCGCCTTCACCACCACGGCGTTGATGCTCGGCGCCGCGGTCGCCACGGCGGAAGCCGGCGACATGATGGCGCCCGCGTTCGCCGTGAAGACCGTGGACGGCAAGACGCTCAAGCTCGCCGACCTCCGCAACAAGCCCGTGATCCTGGATTTCTGGGCCACGTGGTGCGGGCCGTGCCGCGCGAGCATGCCGGACCTGAACGACATGCAGGCGCGCTACGGCACGAAGGGGCTCACGGTCATCGGCATGTCCGTGGACGAGACCGGCCCCGCGCCGGTGAAGCGCTTCGCCGGACAGCTCGGCGTGAAGTTCACGATCGCCATGGCGAACGACGAAGTGCTCGACGCCTACGGCCCGATCCGCTCGATCCCGACGACGTTCTTCATCAATCGCAAGGGCGAGATCGTCCGGCGCGTGATCGGCCGCATCGACACCGAGACGATGAACGCCTACGTCCAGGAGATCCTCGAGTGACCGCTTGAGACGACGCCACAACGCTCACCACGCAGGGCCCGCGGCCGGAATGCCGCGGGCCCTGCGTGTTCGCGTGTGGTCGGCCGGCGACCGGGCAGGCCGGCACGGATCGAGAGGCACGCCTGCGTGCGCGGAGGCTCGGGCTCGAACCCATGAAAAAAGGCCCCGCCGTCTCCGGCGGGGCCTTCTCATTGATTTGGTGCCCGGGGCGAGATTTGAACTCGCACGGGTTTCCCCACACGCCCCTCAAACGTGCGTGTCTACCAGTTCCACCACCCGGGCACTGACTTCCTTGATCGGTACCGAGACTACTTCGCGCCGTTCGACGGAGCGCCGGCGGCGCCGGAGGCGCCGGTCGGAGCCGGAGCACCGGCGGGCGCGGGCGTGCGTCCGGGAGCCTGGCTCTGCGTCTGCTTCGCCGCGTTCCTGCGCGCCTCTTCCTGCATGATGCTCTTGCTGCTCCCGCCCGGACCACCCTTGGACGTCAGGATGGCGAGGCCCAGCGAGGTCACGAAGAAGATGACACCGAGATAGATCGTCGCCTTCGTGATGAAGTCCGTCGCGCCGCGACCGCCGAAGACGGTCTGCGTCGCGCCACCGAACGCGCCACCGGCGAGTCCACCGCCCTTGCCGGACTGGATCAGGATCACGCCGATCAGGGCGAGACACACCAGAAGATGAAACGCGAGCACCACTCCGTACATGCCGACCTCGTGAAGCGAAAGAATGCGCTGCACCGATGTGGTGCAGCAAACGGGCGTGCAATCTAACAGTCCGGTGGCGGGCTCGTCAACGCCCCTTGCGGTAAAGCGGACCGGAGCGGGGCTTCAGGCCCCGCTCCCGCCCTCGGAAAGTCGGCTCAGGGCCGCGAAGCGGCTGCCGCGACGATCTTCCAGAACCCCGCGGCTTCCAGCGCCGCACCACCCACCAGTCCGCCGTCGATGTCGTCCTCGGCGAACAGCGTCGCGGCGTTGCCCGCATTCACGCTGCCACCGTAGAGGACCTGCACCGCGGCACCCACACCGGCGCCCACCACCTGGTCGAGCGTGGCGCGCACGACGCGGTGCGCGTCGCGGGCCTGCTCGGGGGTGGCGACCTTGCCGGTGCCGATGGCCCACACGGGTTCGTAGGCGACCACGGTGGACTTCGCCGTGTCGGCATCGAGTCCCGCATAGGCGGCCGTGATCTGCCGCACGATCACTTCGGCGGTCTTGTCCGCCTCGCGCTCGGCCAGCAGTTCACCCACGCACACGATCGGCGTGAGCCCGTCGCGAAGGGCGGCGCGCAGCTTCTTCGCCACCACTTCGTCGGTCTCCCCCATCACGTGACGGCGCTCGCTGTGACCGAGGATCACGAAGCGGCAGCCGGCGGCGGCCAGCATGGCCCCCGCGACTTCGCCCGTGAACGCGCCGTGCGTCTCCGCGTGCATGTTCTGCGCACCGAGGTGCACACCGCTGCCCTTCAGCGCTTCGGCCACCAGGCCGAGCGCGGGGAACGGCGGGCACATCGCGACTTCGCACTTCGTCGCCGCCGGATCGGCGGCGCGGAGCGCGACGAACTCGCGCGCGAGCGCCGCGCCCTCGGCGGGCGTCTTGTGCATCTTCCAGTTGCCGGCCACGAGACGCGGCCGGCGAGGCCAGACGTGCGTCACGCCGCCCCCTCGTTCTCGAGCGCATCCACGCCCGGCAGGACCTTGCCCTCGAGGAACTCGAGCGACGCACCGCCGCCCGTGGACAGGTGGCTGAACTTCTCGGCCATGCCGCTCTGCTGCACGGCCGCGACCGAATCACCACCGCCCACGACCGTGACCGCGCCCTTGTCCTTCAGGACCGACAACGCCTTCGCCACGCCCATGGTGCCCGCGGCGAACGCCTCGACCTCGAAGATGCCCATCGGGCCGTTCCACACGACCGTGCCGGCGTCGGCGAGCTTCGACGCGAACAACTTCAGCGACTCCGGTCCGATGTCCACGCCCATCTGGTCCGCCGCGAGCGCGTCCACCTTCACGGCCACGCCCGGCGCCGTGCCGTCCGGCGCGGTGGACGCGATGCAGTCCACCGGCAGCACGAGCTCGACCCCCTCCGCGGCCGCCTGCTCGAGCACGGCCTTCGCCATCTCGATGCGGTCGTCCTCGACGAGCGACTTGCCGGTCGCGAGCCCCTTCGCCTTGTTGAACGTGAACATCATGGCGCCGCCGATGAGCAGACGGTCCACCTTGCCGAGCAGCGCCGTGATCACGTCGATCTTGCCCGAGATCTTGGAGCCGCCGAGCACGGCGACGAACGGCCGCTTCGGCTGGTCGAGCGCCTTGCCGAGATAGTCGAGTTCCTTCTGCATCAGGAACCCGGCCACCGACGGGCGCAGGAACTTCGTGACCCCTTCCGTGGACGCGTGCGCGCGATGTGCCGTGCCGAACGCGTCGTTCACGTAGCAGTCGCCCAGCTTCGCGAGCGCTTCCGCGAAGGCGGGGACGTTCTTCTCTTCCTCGGGGTGGAAGCGGAGGTTCTCGAGCAGCAGCACCTCGCCGTCCTTCAGCGCGCGCGAGGCGGCTTCCGCCGCCTCACCCACGCAGTCGTCCGCCCACGCCACGTCCATCCGGAGCAGGCGTTCGAGGCGCGCCTTCACCGGCTTCATCGAGTACTTCGGCTCGGGGCCGCCCTTGGGCCGCCCGAGGTGCGACGCCAGGACCACGCGCGCGCCCTTCTGGAGCAGGTAGCGAATGGTCGGGATCGCCGCGACGATACGGGTGTCGTCCGTCACCTCGCCGTTCGCCGTGGGAACGTTGAAGTCCACACGGACGAACACGCGCCTGCCGGCGCAGTCGAGATGCTGGACGGTCTTCTTCGCGAAGCTCACGTCGGCCTCCCCTACGACATCTTGAGAAGGGCGTCGACCACACGGTTCGAGAAGCCCCACTCGTTGTCGTACCACGACATCACCTTCACCATGTCGCCGTCCATGACCAGCGTGGAGAGCGAATCGAACACGCTGCTCGCCGGGTTGCCGATGACGTCGTTCGAGACGATCGGATCCTCGCAGTACTCGAGGTAGCCCTTGAGCGGACCGTTCGCGGCCGTCTTCATGGCCGCGTTGATCTCGTCCTTCGTCGTCTTCTTCTTCAGCTTCACGACGAGGTCGACGAGCGAACCGTCCTGCACCGGCACGCGCACGGCGAGACCGTCGAGCTTGCCCTTGAGGCTCGGCAGCACTTCGGCGATCGCCTTCGCCGCGCCGGTCGACGTCGGGATCATGCTCATCGCCGCGGCACGCGCGCGACGGAGATCCTTGTGCGGCAAGTCGAGGATGTTCTGGTCGTTCGTGTAGGCGTGAATGGTGGTCATGAAGCCGTGCTCGATGCCGAACGAGTCCTCGAGCACCTTGGCGACGGGCGCGAGGCAGTTCGTCGTGCACGAGCCGATGCTGAACACCTTGTGCTTCTCACGGTCGAACAGGTGGTCGTTCACGCCCATGACGAACGTGAGGTCCGCGCCCTTCGACGGAGCCGAGACGAGCACGCTCTTCGCGCCGGCCTCGAGGTGCACCGCGGCCTTGTCGCGATCCGAAAACTTGCCGGTCGCTTCGAGGACGACGTCGACGCCGAGCGCCTTCCACGGCAGCTTCGAGGGATCCTTCTCCGCGCTCACCGTGATCGAGTCTCCGGCGACCACGAGCTTGCCGTCGACGGCCTTGCTCGACGCCTCGTGCCAGATGCGGTGCACGGTGTCGTACTTGAGCAGGTGCGCCAGGGTGTTGGCGTCCGTGAGGTCGTTCACGGCGACGAAATCGATGTTGGCCTTGCGCTGCTTGGCGGCGCGAACGACGAGGCGGCCGATGCGGCCGAAGCCGTTGATTGCAACCTTGAGAGCCATCCGAGTCTCCTTCCCTGTTCAGCCGGAGCGTGAGCGCCGGCGTTTCCTACTTCGAACCCATCCGGTGGCGGGACTGCAGCGGGCGCACGTCCGGAGGACGCACTCCCACCCGCGTGAAGAAAATGGTGTGCGGGCGCACGAGGACGCCCCGTGAGGTGCATGCCGCGCGCGCGCTCCAGTCCGGCTTCTCCACGGACGAGCACACGAGCGAGGCATCGGCCGGAACGGGCGCGATCAGACTCCGGGCGCGCAGGTTTCTCGCGGGGCCGGCAGGGATGCCGAAAGCTGCGCCCGGGCCGGGTCGATCCGCTTCGCCCATTCGCATACTCCGCCGCATCACGTTCGCCTCCCGAGACGTCCCGACGGAAACCGCGAAGTCAGGGAACGTCAAAGAGTTACAGAAACACTCGGAGGCAATATGCGACGTGCGGCGGGCGCGGTCAAGCCGCCGGGCCAGACGGGAGTCCGACGTGCCCCCGGTGCGGTGCGCACCGGGGACCCCGTCGGTCATTCGGTCGAGAAGCGCAGCCGGTAGAGCCCGAGCCCCTGATCGTCCACGAAGAGGAACATCAGCCGCCGCGGCACGTGTCCGCGCCGCGTGTCGGACGGGTCGGAGTCGAGTGGCATGGGGATGTCGCCCTCGTACACCCAGACCTCGAACGGCCGCATGTCGCCACCGAGCCCCTTCATGCGCACGTCCCCGCCGAGCGCACGGTCCTCGGTCGCGACGATCTCCTCGAGCTGCTGCGTCAGCGTCTCGGAGCCGGCGGGAATCACCTGGTGCGTGATCTCGCTCGGCTCTCCGTAGCGGATGTAGACGCGGCCCATGTCGGTGTACATGCCCTTCTCGACACCGAGCTTCGTGAAGTTCGCGTTCGCGTACTCGACCCGGCGATGGAACTCGAGCTGCGCCTCGTTGAGCGCGGTCTCGGGGGTCGGGTCCCGCTTCGCCCAGAACTCCGTCATCACGACTTCCTGCTGCCCCGGCGGCATGACGAGGAACGCCTCCTCGCCGTCCGCGTCCAGCAGGAAGTGCGCGTCGTCCGCGACGTCCGCCGCGTTGCGCAGCCACGTGTCGGCCTGCCAGCCGATGCTGAAGCGCGCGCGACGCTGCAGCGCGTTCGCGTCCCCCTCCTGCCACGCCTTCACCTCGAGGTCGTAGGCACCGGCAGGCTCCGACGACAGATCGAAGCGCACTTCGGCGTCGAGCATGCGTCCCGCGACGGCCGTGCTCTCGGCCTGCGCGACGCCCTGCCCCTGCGCGTCGAAGACGCGCGCGACCCAGTGCCACGGGCGTTCGTCACCGGCCTTGGCGCGCGCGACGAATGCCGCGCGCAGGTCGGTCGCGAACAGGCCATAGAGCCGGTCCGGGTTCGGCACGCTCGCGCGGCCGCCACGCACGAACGCGAGCCCCTCTCGGCCGTCGACCGTGGGCCACAGGAACTGCGGATCGGACAGGTCGCGTCCCGCGGCGGGACGCGGGATCTCGATGTCGCCGCGGATCGCGGCGGACTCGTGCGCGTCCCGGCTCGAACGGAAGAGCGCGGGGCGCTTCGAGACCTGGTCCACGAGCTTCACCGTGATCCGGCACGGTCCCGGCGCGGCCGGGAACCGCATGAGCACGACCTTGCCCTGGCTGCGGGCGCTGTCGGCGGGCGTCAGCACGAGCTCGCTCTGCGACTCGAGCACCGAGGATCCGAAGCGCCCCTTCACCGAGGCGCTCGCCGTGAGCCGGGCGATGCCCTCGCCGTCACGTTCGAGCTGGGCGAGCGTCGCCGGCGGCACGCGCACGGCGAGCTCGAGTACGAGCCCCGCGCTGTCCGGTCGGGTCGTCGCGTCGAGCGTGAATCCCACGCGGCCACCGGTACGCCAGGGCGGCAGGCCCTCGGCACGCAACTCGGCGGAGTGTGCGGACGGGACGCACGTGCACGCCGCGACGAGCGCGAGCGCGAGCATCCCGAAAGACAAACGGCGCGTCCCGCGTGGGGGACGCGCCGTCAGGCTGGTATGGAGGGAATCGCGTTCCGTAGCGACCTCTAGAACAGGAACCGGAGCGAGAAGCGGTGCGCCGCGCCCAGGTCACGCATGTCCGTGTAGGCGTAGTCCAGATCGGCCATGCCCACGGCCGAGACCGGGAAGTGGAAGCCCGCGCCGCCCGCGATGCCTTCCGAGTCGTAGTTCATGTTGTAGCCGCCGCGGAGAAACAGGTAATTGCGGAAGGCGTACTCGGCGCCGACGTTCATGCGCTCCGAGTTGTCCGGCGGATGCGAGAACTCGAACGAACCGACGAGGCGCTGCTCCGGCGACGACAGCAGGGTCGCCGACGTGCCGACGCGGAAGATCGCGGGGATGCGCGCTTCGCGCTCGATGAACTTGACCTGCGAGCCGATCGACTGGATCGCCATGCCGATCTTCATGCCCGCCGTACCGACGTCGTACAGCGTGCCGATGTCGAACGCGACCGTCTGCTGGCTGAGGTCCGCGAGCCCTTCGTGGATGAAGTTGCCCGTGACGCCGGCGCTGAACTTGTCGGTGAACGAGCGCGCGTAAGTGAGGCCGACCGTCATCATGCCGGCGTCGAACGTGCGGCCCGTGCCGTACGGCTGGTACGCCGTCGTCTCTTCCATGGGCTGCATGGTGAGCGCACGCGCACTGACGCCGAACGCACCGGGGATCTTCTTCACGTGGAAGACGTAGCCCACCTGGTCGAACGACAGGTCGGCCGGCCAGTTGGCGTGGTTCAGCGACAGTTCCGACTTCTCGGCGTCGATGCGGGCGATTCCGGCGGCGTTGTAGTAGAGCGCCGTCGCGTCATCGGCGACCGCCACGAAGGCGCCACCCATGGCCGCGGCACGTGCCCCCACGCCGATCTTGAGGAACTGCCCGTCGAACGTTCCGACCTTTTCGAAAATCTGGGCGGAGAAGGCCAGACCCGGGACCAGCATCCCGGCCAGACTCACCGCCACGATCCACTTCTTCACGATTCCTCCTCCTTCACCGCCGCTAGCGGATGATGACGAACTTGCCGCGGTTCTTGACAGTGCCACCGACCTCGACCGTGAACAGGTAGATACCGCTGACGACGTCCTGTCCGTTGCGCGAGATCAGATTCCATCGTGCCTGACCGTCGTTTTCGTTGTCCTGCTGACGGTTGTAACCCGGGTGAATCACGCCGTTCCCGTCGGTCATGGGACCACGCACCGACTCGTTGACGCCGTCGGTGGAGTTGATCGTGGCCACTTCGTCGCCCGAGACGGTGAAGATCTTGATCTTGTAGGCGCCACGCGGCAGGCCGAAGAAGTCGATGTGCGTTCCGGTGGGGTCGGACGCGTTCGGCGTCAGGTCCCAGGACGACGGACGATCGTCGATCGCACGCACACCCCGGTACGGGTTCGGCACGACCCAGACGCGGTCGGCATTGCCCACCGCCGCCGAGACCACCTGCGGGACGACGCCTTCGGCTTCCACCGCGGAGCGGCGGCTGCTGAGGATGGAGATCTGGTCCGCCGAACCGGTCGAGTCGAACGCGGTCACCGCGTAGAAGTACACGAAGCCGTTCTTCACTTCGCGGTCCACGTAGCGATAGCGGCCGATCGGGTAGCGGTCGTGCGAGACGCGGCCGCCGCTCGTCTGTCCGAGCGGGAAGCCGTCGTCGTGGAGGCAGTCCGGCCAGCCCTTGCAGAGCACCGCCGGGTCGGGCGTGATCACGTCGCCCGTCTGGCGGTTCCACAGGTCGCCGCGGTGCAACAGCACGCGCTGCCGGGCGCCCTTGTTCGGGATGTACACCCACGGGCCGATGGTGTCGCCGGGCGTGCACTGCCAGACCGACGCGGAGTCCACGGTGCAGACGAAACCGTTCGTCGCGTGCTGATCGAACAGGCGGTATTCGGCGAGCAGCGTCCAATCGTCCTCGTTCGGACCGCCCGAACCCACGGGCCTCTGCCAGTTCGAGACCTTCCAGATGCGGTAGCCGCGGAAGTCGAACTGACCGGTCTTGGGATCCGGCGTGGTCTCGGAGAGGTTGTCCCAAGCGACCGTGACCTGGCCGTCACCGGCCGGCACGAAGAGACGCTCGGGATTGTCGGAGTAGTTGTAGCTCACCGCCATGTTCGTGTTCGGGCTCGGCGGAGGAGCTTCGGCCAGCCACGTGCGGTGGAACAGGCCGCCACGGCTGCTCGAGAACGCGCCCGTGCAGTAGTCGCAGTCGAAGTCGAACCATTCGTACTGACGGTCCGTGACCAGACGCGGCGCGGGGTCGCGGGCCTCGCAACCGTTCGTGTAGTAGAACTGGCCGAGCGGCGCCTTCAGGCCCGTCTCGCGGCCCGGCGCGTCCGGCAGCATCGGCCACGCCTTCGACTCGTAGGCGCCTTCGAACGCGATCTGCGCGGCGATGGCGTTCTCGAGCGTGGGGTACTTGTCCATCAGGGTCGTCGCGTCGTACACGAAGCGGTACTTCAGCTCCGTCGAGTTCCGGCTGATGACCGAATCGCGGGCGAAGCGCGCGAAGTCGTTCATGTAGCTCATCGCGCTCGTGCGCTTGCCGGGCTTCACGCCGAACGCGAGCGTCGCCGAGATCTTGGCGCCGTCGGCGACGTTGCGCCACGGACCGATCACGGCCCACTCCGTGTAGTCGCCCTTCTGGTCACCCGGCACCTGGGTGATGAATCCGGTTTCGCGGTCCACGTTCTCGCCGCTCGCCATCAGCTCGAAGCGCTGCTGGTCGATCGTCGGGTTGCCGCCCTGCTGGTACGGCGTGCCGCCGACGAACGAGCGGAACGAGTGCAGCTGGACGCGCATGGGACCGTTGACGCCGGTCGGGTCGATCGTGTGGTCGATCAGCATGATCGTGCCGATGCCCGGGGTCTTGTCCTCGTCGCCGTCGTCGTCCGTGATCGACCAGCCCTGCACGCGAATCTTGTAGTGCGTGCACAAGGACGAATCGCGCGGGGCGTCGTTCACCTGGGGACGATCGCTCGCCGGCTGCAGGCGCAGGTCCGTGGACTTGGTCTCGACGACGAAGTCGCCCTGCGGGAACTGCGGCAGGTTGAAGTCGTCGGAGAAGTAGTTCGACTTCTCGATCGGGCCGCAGTCCATGTCGGTGCGGAACGCGATCATGAGCGAATCGATCGTGTGACCGGAGCGGTTGAACACGTCGTACTGGATGACGTTGAAGTCCGTGAAACCGGGAATCGAGTAGGCCCAATCGCTCTTGCGGCACTCGAGCCCGAGCGGAACGTGGCGCTCGGCCGCGGCGGCCTGGATGGCCTGCTGCGTGTCGTCGCGCATCACGCACGTGTACATCTGCTGGCCGATCGCGGCGAAGTCCTCGTCGATCTTGCCGTCGCCGTCGTTGTCACGTCCGTCGAGGAAATCCTCGTCGTACAGGCCGTCGCCGGTCGTCGGGTCGTTGTCGCCGTCGTCGTTGATGAAGCGCGTGCCGTTCACGATGCCGTCGTAGGACCGGTACATGCGGTCTTCCGGATCGAGCGTCGCGGGGCGCCACTCCGTCGTGAGGCTGACGCGGCGCACGGCGAGCGGGTCGGTGGCGAACGGATTCACGCCGCCGACGCCGATGCCGAGCAGGTTGAGGTACTCGACCGCGGACGCGCCGGGCCACTGGCCGGACGGATCGCTCGAGACGTTCGTGAACGGATTGCCGTCGAAGCCGTAGTTCGTGCACTTCATGAACACGTTGCCGACGGTGAGCACCGCGCCGGGACCGAAGATGTCGGGAATGGCGTTCGGGCGCGCGACGCGTCCGCCCTGGGCCGCGAGCGGCCCCACTCCGTACTCGGCCTGCAGCTGCAGGATGTCCTGCCACTCGGGATCGTTCTCCGGGAGCCGCGCGAACGCGGGCGCGGCCACGACCGCCATGCACAGCACGGCGAGGCCGATCCGGAGCAGACCAGCGGTCTTTCGATTCATGCCACCAAGCTCCTTCATTCCCGGTATCCCTAGAAGCTCAGGCTGATGCCCATGCGCACGTTCCGGCCTTCTTCGAAGACGCGGGGATCGTGCACCGGGACCCAGTCGAGAACGTTGTCACCGTTGATGTCCTGCAGGTAGGCGCCACCCGCACGGCCCGTCTCGGTGTAGTAGATCAGGTAGTCGTTGCCCGCGGCGTTCACGTACGGGTTCGGGAACGAACCCTGGCCGAGGCTGGAGATGTTCTTCGAGTCGAGCACGTTGCGAGCGTCCACGAAGAGCATCACGTTCTGGCCCCAGATCCGATAGAACTTGTCGCCGTCGAGCGTCAGGCGCGACTCGCTCGGCTGGCGGCGCGAGTTGTTGAGCACCGGGTCCGGACGGCGGTCGTTGCGGAACGTCGGCGTGAACGGGAAGCCGGAGCCGTACGACCACAGCATGCGCAGGCCCCACTTGCCCGGGTCACGCACGGTGGCGTTGATGTTCACCGTGTTGCGCTGGTCCCAGTCGAGCGCCTGCTCCGAGATGGGCAGGTACAGCCGGCCGCCGTTGAAGAACTGCAGCGCCTGGTTCGGGTCCGACGCGACGCCGGTGGCGATCGAGTACGTGTAGCTGATGTCGGCCGAGAACTTGTGGCTGAAGCTCTTCGAGATGCTCGTCTCGAAGCCGCGAGCCGACGCGTAGTCGCCGTTGAAGTACACGCTGATCAGGTTGCCGTTCTCGTCACGCTCCTGGCGGACCGTGATCAGGCCGTAGATGTCCTTGAAGAACACCGAGAACGTGCCCGAGATGTCCTTCGAGAACAGGTGCTGCACGCCGGCCTGGTAGGCGATGTTCGTTTCCGGCTCGAGGTCGGGATTTCCGCGGATGCCCACCGTGGAGCTGATGCCGCGGTTCTCGAAGATGAACGAGCGCGCGGGCGTCTGGAACGTCCAGCCGTAGTGGAAGCTCAGCACGTCGCGATCCGAGACCGGGTACGCGATGCCGAGACGCGGGCTGAACTGCTTCTTGTAGCGCTCGCCCGAACGGATGTCGACGCTGGCGATCTGGTCGCCGGGCGTGAACAGGTCGAAGCGGATGCCGGCGTTGAGCACGAGGCCTTCGAACTCCCAACGGTCCTGAAGGTACGCGGCACCTTCGGGGTTGTAGTTCACGTACTCCGAGCGCTGCGCGCCCGGCAGGCCGTTCGACTCGGCGTTCGGCGAGGTCAGGTTGAGGTTCTCGACGCGGTTGTACTTGCCTTCGATACCCGTCTTCACGGTGTGCTGCTTCCAGCGGCGGGTCGAGAAGTCGCTCTTCAGGTTGTACACGCTGGTGCGACGGTGCTGGAAGGTCGGGAAGTCACCGTGCGTCGCGAAGTAGATGTTGTTCTCGGTGCCGACGACCGTGTTGCCCGTCCAGTAGAACGGGTTCTGGGTGTCGTACTCCCACGGCTCCTTGCCCCCCACCGAGACGAGCGTGTTGAAGTTCAGGCTCGAGAGGCGGGTGGTCCACACGCTCTTGTCCGAGATCTGGTTCGTCCACACGGTCGTGAACTGCTGGTAGCGGTCGTCCGTGGTGGGCATGTGGTCCGGCATGTTCATCGCCTGGTACGTCGAGTCGAGCTTCAGCGGCGACCACGAGCCGTAACGCGGGCTCAGGCGCTCGACCTGGCCGACGCTGTTGCGCAGCGTGTCGTACGTGAGCGCGACGTAGCCCTTGCGGCTCCACATGTGGTTGTACGGCGTCGCCACGGTGCGGTTGTTGATCGTCTCGAACGTGAACTTGTTCCGCGGGTTCATGCGGTACGCAAGCTTGAAGTTCGTGTTGATCTGGTTGTTCTGGCGGTTGCCGAGCTGGATGAAGTCCAGCAGCGTGCGACGCGGATGCGTCAGCGACGACCGCAGGTACGTGTCCTGCCAGGTGCCTTCGTAGGTCAGGAAGTACGTGAGGTTCTTGATCGGGGTCGGGCCGCCGACGCCGAACTGGAACCGGTCGTAGTTGTCGAAGGTCTTGGTCGGGTCGCCGTAGCGGTCCGTGTCCCAGCGCACGTCGCCGCCGAAGCGGTCGGTGCCTTCCTTCGTGGTCACGGCGACGACGCCCGAGAGCGCATTGCCGTACTCGGCGTCGAAGCCGCCCGAGATGACGTCCGTACCGGCGACGGCGAGGCCGGCGATGTTCGCGCTGTTGCCGAAGGCGGGGTCCGTCGCCTCGACACCGTCGAACTGGAACTTCACCTCACCGCCACGGCCGCCGCGGAAGTGCAGCTGGCCGCCCTGCGCCACGATGCCGGCCTTGGTGGCGACGGCCTGGCTCAGGTTGTCGACGGGAATTTCCTTGAGCTTCTCCGCGGTGATCGTCTGCTTCGTCGCGGAGGACTTCGTGTCGATCTTCTTCTCGGCGCGCACTTCGACTTCCTGCACCGTCGTCACGGTGCGGCTCGCGCCGACTTCGAAGGGCACCATCGTGGTCTGCCCGGCGTTCACCTGCACGGTCTTGATCACAGGTTCGAAGCCGATGGCCATCAGCTTCACCTGCTGCGTTCCGACCGGCACACCGGGAATCACGTAGTTGCCGTTCTCGTCCGTCATCGTGCCCTGCTTGGTCCCGAGCACGATCACGTTGGCGAACCCGAGTCCGCTTCCACCCTTCTCGACCGCACGTCCGGCGATCTTGCCCACGCCGGCGGCGCCGGTGGCGGGCTTGGCCGGAGCAGCCGCCGGCGCTGCGGGCTTCGCGGGCGCGGCGGTGGTGGGCTTGGCAGGAGCAGCAGCTGCCGGTCGAGGTGCCGCCGAGGCAGGCGGCTTCTGCTGGGCGAGCGCGGGGAGCGCCAGCGCCAGCGAAATCCCCGCGACGGTGACAGCCGCGATGAAACGTCTGGCGATCATACGCATGAGTCAGGACCCTCTTGGGAATGCGGCCCGAATGGACTGGGGAAAAATCCGGCACAAAGTGCCAAGTCCCCCCCGTGGTGTCAACGCATTTTCCGGCTTCAACTCGTTCGAGAGCCTTGTGTTCCGCTCACCTGCACGTGCGCGGAACGACTCGGCGATCGTGTGGAGGGATGGAACGAGCAGTGGACCGGCGGTGAGTGGTGGGTCGCCGCAATAAAAAAACGGCGCAAGCATGGCACCTGAGGGTGTGACGAATCTTGGCGGTGCCAGCCGCCCGGTCGCCCGTACTATCGGGAAGCCCCGGTGAAAGGTCAATGCCTTTTTCACCGGGGCTTCACTTTCGTACGACCTCGAGCGGCCGAGCCGCGGCCCGTCAGAAGTCCCAGCGGACCTGCGAGACGAGCTGCTGCTGGGTGCGGCGGTGCTGGAACGGATCGCCGTAGTCGGCGTTCAGCCAGCCGATGGTGTAACCGAGATCGAAGCCCCAGGTCGTCTTCGCGGGCTTCAGGCCGAGGCCGGCGGAGGCCGATTGGCCGACGAACTCGTTCCCCTCCGTGAAGTCGTCCGAGTCGCGCCAGTGCGCGGCCCAGCCGAGCCGGCCGGTCACGAGCTCCGTGCAGACGTACTCCACGCCGGCGCGCACGTCGTACGCGATCGACTGCGGGCCCTCTCCCGTGAACTCGCCCGTGGTGAGGTCGCGGCCCCAGTTCCACTCGACGCCCGCGACACCGCGCGCGAACTTGTAGGACGCTCCCGCGGCGTAACCCCAGGCGTAGCGGCGCACTTCCTCCGAGCGGACCGAATCGGGCAGCCACAGCGTGTCCGAGCCGACCCGATACCAGATGTCGCTGAGGAAATGGTTGAAGGACGACATGTCGCGCGTCTCGGGAGCGCGGATGTCCAGCTTGCTCGCGGCGGTCCACAGCCGTCCGGTCAGCGCGGTCTTCTCGCCGGTCCAGCGGATGCGAGAGTCGAGAGCGCTGCCCTTCTCCTCACGCTCGAGCAGGCGGCCACGGCCCGAGAGCGGGATCGCGCCGATGCCTGCCGAAAGGCTGAAGCGCCAGTCCTGCGGCGCCTCCGACATCCAGCCCTGGCCGTCCACCCCGTAGGAGATGCTCTTGCCGAGCTTGCCGACGAGTGACGCCTGGCCGAGCTTGGTCGGGCGCGACTCGGTGACTTCTCCGCCGTAGCGGCCGCCGTCGTTGCTGCCCTTGATCTCCTGGTGCATGGCGTCGGCCATCAGGGCGAGCGTGTGCTGCTTGCCGAGCGGGTACGAGATCCCGGCTCCGAAGGAGCGCGTCTTCACCTTGTACTCGTCGGGCGAGAAGAAGTTCGGGGGCGGCAGGATCATGCCGTCCTGCGACAGGTACTCGCCCGTCGGGTTGTGGACGAACAGCCGATACTCGTCGCGCAGGTGCTGGCTCGCGAAGCGCAGGCGCAGCGCGTAGCGCATCTTGTCCTTGAAGACGTACGGCATCGGGCCGTTGGCGATGCCCGTGACGTCGGGCTCGCCCACCGAGCGGCGGTTCTCGATGTCGTCGGCGAACGGCGTGTCCATGCGCACCGACTTCATCTGCCCGAACAGTCCGAACGAGCGGCCGCGCGAGTCGCGGTAGACCGTCTCGAAGGGCAGGCCGAGCGAGCGCGCGGCGAAGTCCTCGCGCTGGCGCGAGTCATTCAGGTCGTGAGCGCCCGAAGCCGAGCCGGTGCGCGGCTTGAGCTTGAGGGTCGCGACCGAGTCGTCCCAGAACAGGCCGAGCGGATTGCGGCCGATGTCCCAGAGCGAAATCTCGTGGTCACGATCGGCGACCGCGACGCTCAGGCCGCCCATGCCGAGCAGGCGCGGGCTGTGAGCGAAATCGTCGCCGAGCCCGGTCGCGCGAAGCACCGGGTCGAAGAACTGCGCGAAGGCCGGCGCGGCCACGAAGGTGGCAGCCAGCGTCAGCATCGTCAGCGCATGCGGCAGAACCCTGCGCGAAGGGCTCATGGCACTCCTTTCAAACCATTTCTCGTATGGCCGGGACGTGGCCGTGGGAATGGCACGCGTCGCCCCAGCGGGCGGCACGTGTGCACGGTCAACGCTCAGTGCGTAGCTCGAAGGCCGGGATACTAGGGATGCGTGCGCGAAGGTGTCAACGCGGAACTCGCCCGCCGCGTACGGGTTGCCCCCCCTCCCGCGTCGCGGACACGAACGGATCGGCCGCGAACCAGAAGCGCCACGCGTGCTCGAGCCCGCGGCGGATGCCGATGCGCGGCCCGCGCGCGACGGCGCCGCCGCGTTCGCCGGGAGGAGCGTCGCTCACGAACACGGGCCCGCCCCGGAGATCGGCGCCGTCGTGCTCGCGGGTCAGGCCGAGGGCCCGCGCGACGCAGCCCGGACCGCGCGCCAGCCGGCGCACGTCGTGGAGGCCGCGGCGCACGCGCATGACGTCGATCCCTTCGAGCGGTTCGAGGGCCCGCACGAGCACGGCGGCCGGGCGGCCCGCGCTCTCGCACACGAGGTTCAGGCAGTGGTGCATCCCGTACGTGAAGTAGACGTACGCGTGCCCGGGCTCTCCGAACATCACGGCGTTGCGCGGCGTGCGGCCGCGGAAGGCGTGGCTCGCCGGATCGCCGGAGCCACGGTAGGCCTCGACCTCGACGATGCGTCCGGCGACGCGCGCGCCCCCCGCGTCGCAGACGAGCACGCGGCCGAGCAGGTCGCGGGCGACCGTCACCGCGCCGCGCGCGTAGAACGCGCGCGGCAGCGGCCGGTGCATGCGGCGCTTCAGTGGCCCGTCGCCTCGCCCACGCCGAGGCGCTTGAGCGGGCCCATCATCATGGCCTGGATCTCGGCGAGGCGTTCCGGAGTCCGCGCCTCGAAGCGCACGACGACCACCGGCTGCGTGTTCGACGCGCGCACGAGCCCCCACCCGTCGCCGAACTCGACGCGGGCGCCGTCGATGTCGATCACCTTGTACTTGCCGGCGAACTCCGCCTTGAGCGTCTCGGGGATCACGAACTTCTTGTCCTCGTCGCACGCCAGGCGCGTCTCGGGCGTCGAGCAGTACTGCGGGAGGCTCTCGACGAGCTGGTCGAGCGTCTTGCCCGTCGACGCCACGTAGCGCAGCAGCCGGCCCGCGGCGAAGAGCGCGTCGTCGAAGCCGAAGAAGCCCTCGCTGAAGAACATGTGGCCGCTCATCTCGCCCGCGATCGGGGCGCCGGTCTCCTGCAGCTTCGACTTGATGAGCGAGTGGCCGGTCTTCCACATGGTGGGCTTGCCGCCGTGCGCGAGGATGTCCTCGATCAGGCCCTGCGAGCACTTCACGTCGAAGATGATCTCGGCGCCCGGCACGCGCGTGAACACGTCGCGCGCGAACAGCGCGAGCAGCTGGTCGCCCCAGACGATGCGTCCCGAGCTCGTGATCGCGCCGATGCGGTCGGCGTCGCCGTCGAAACCGACGCCGAAGTCGGCGCCGGTTTCGGCCACCTTCTTCTGCAGGTCCACGAGCAGCGCGGGTACGGTCGGGTCCGGCAGGTGGTTCGGGAACGTGCCGTCGAGCTCCGCGTACAGCGGAATGATGGTGTGCCCCATGCGCTCGAACACCTTCGGTACCACCGTGCCGGCGCAGCCGTTGCCGCAGTCCATCACGACTTTCAGGCCCTTGGTCGACCGGCAGCGCTCGACGAGCATGTCCTGGTAGTCGTCGAGAATCGGCTTGTCGGTCCAGCTGCCGGCGCCCTTCTCGTGGTCGCCGTCCAGGATCATCTGCTTCATGGCCTGGATCTCGGCGCCGTAGAGCGGCAGCTTCTTCTTGGCCATCTTGAAGCCGTTGAACTCGGACGGATTGTGGCTGCCCGTGATCTGCATGCCGCCGTCGAGTCCGCGCGAGGCGACCGCGTAGTACAGCGCCGGCGTCGGCACGGTGCCCACGCGCTCGACCGCGAGCCCGGCCGCGATCATGCCCTTCTCGGCGTACTCGGCGAGGCGCACGCTGCTCGGGCGCACGTCGCGGCCCAGCGCGACGCGCGTGCCGCCCTCGCGCTTGATCACCGTCGCGAACGCGTGGCCCACGGCCTCCGCGGTCTCGTTCGTCAGTTCGGTCTCGTGCAGGCCGCGGATGTCGTACTCGCGGAAGATGTGTCCGGGGATCATGACTGGGGATCCTTCTGCTTCAGGTAGGCGTCGATGAACGCGTCGATGTCGCCGTCGAGGACGGCGTGCACGTCACCGATCTTCGTCTCGGTGCGATGGTCGTTGGCCATGGTGTACGGCTGCATCACGTACGAGCGGATCTGGCTGCCGAAGTCGATGTCCTTCTTCACGCCGGCGATCTTCGCGGTCTTTTCCTTCTCGAGCGCCTCGTAGTGCACGAACAGGCGCGACATGAGGATCTTCATGGCCGCGTCCTTGTTGCGGTGCTGGCTGCGCTCGCCCTGCGACTGCACGACGATTCCGGTCGGGATGTGCGTGAGGCGCACGGCCGACTCGGTCTTGTTGACGTGCTGGCCGCCCGCGCCGCCGGCGCGGAACGTGTCCACGCGCACGTCGCCGGGCGCGAGGTTCACCGTGACCGTGTCGTCGAGCATCGGCATGACCGACGCGCTCGCGAACGACGTGTGCCGGCGCTGGTTCGCGTCGTACGGCGAGATGCGCACGAGGCGGTGCACGCCGGACTCGGCCTTCAAGTAGCCGTACGCGTACTCACCGTCGATCTCGAGCGTCGCGTCCTTGATGCCGGCCTCGTCCCCTTCCTGCAGGTCGAGCAGCGTGACCTTGTAGCCCTTGCGCTCGCCCCAGCGCTGGTACATGCGCATGAGCATCTCGGCCCAGTCCTGCGACTCGGTGCCGCCCGCGCCGGGATGGATGTTCACGATGGCGCCGAGACGGTCGTGCTCGCCCGACAGCAGGCTGCGCGTCTCGAGATCGGCGACCTGGCGCTCGAGCTGCGTGAGCTCCTTCTCGAGCTCGGCGAGCATGCTCTCGTCGCTCTCGGATTCCGCCAGCTCGAGCAGGTCGGCGATGTTGTCGCGCGCCGAGGCGCGGGAGCCGAAGTCGTCGAGCGTCTTCTTGGTCGTCTTCAGCTGCGCGACGACCTTCTGCGCTTCCTCCTGCCGGTCCCAGAAGCCGGGCTGCGCCATGCGCGCTTCGAGCTCGGGCACGCGCTGCGCGCAGGCCTCGATGTCAAAGGTACCTCCGCAGACCGTCGAGGCTGGCGGTGGTCTGCTCGAGGCGCTTGTGGAGTTCGGCGGTGGTGAGCATGGGAAGCGATCTCTCGTGTGGGACGGCGGAAGTGCATCGGAGCGCGACGTACCCTAAGGAGAAACCGCCCGGGGCGCAAAAGCGCTCCGGGCGGCTTCCCCACCGGCCTCGCTCAGCGCTCGGCGCCGCCCTCGCCGTCGAGGCGCGCGAGCCCCTTCTCGGCGTTGCGCGCCACGTCGGCGCCGAGCGCGGTGCGGCTCGACTTGCCGAGCGCGATCGCGACGCCGAACCACTCGCGGCGCTTCGCCTCGTCCACCTCGTCCTCGAGCATCGAGGCGAGGTTGAGCGCGGCGTTCGCCGCCGCGGCGCGGCCCGTGGACGTTCCGCTCAGGCGGCCGAACTCGAGCGACTTCTCGTACGCGTAGCGCGCCTCGAGCTCGCGCTCGAGCGCGAGCAGCACGTGGCCGGTGTTGAGCGACGCCATCGCGGACAGCCCGGCCGATTCGGCGCCGTCGTGATCGCGCAGCGTCCGCGCCGCGCGCTGGAACTGCGCGAGCGCCTCGGGCAGCCGCTTCGCCTGGCGGTCGAGGTGCCCCGCGAGCAGCAGCGCGTCGATCGCGACGCGCTCGCCCACTTCGGCGCCGCTCGCGAGTCCCTGGTCGGCGACGGCGGCGAGGAGCGCCCGCGCCCCCGGCTGGTCGCCGTCGTGCAGCTTCTGGAACGCCTGCGCGTACGCGGCGGCCGCGGCGAGCCCGCGGCCCATCGCGGAATCGAGCCCGCCCGCGAACGCGACGGCGTCCTCGGCGAGCGTACGCGCCTCGGCCCAGCGCCCGAGCGCGCACAGCGTGCGGTGCAGGCTGCACGCCGACTGGGCCGCGATCTCGCGCACCCACGGCTCGGTGCTCTCGCGACCGCGCGCGTACGCGTCGGCGAGCCGCTCGGCGGCGGCGGCCGGCTCGCCCGATTCGGCGAGCACCTGCCCGAGCCGCATGTGCGCGAGCACGACGTAGCGCGCCACGTCCGCGCGTTCACACGAGGCCGACCACTCGATCGCCTGCTCGAGCCGACGGCGCGCTTCGTCGGAACGGCCCGCGACGGCGGCGTGCTCGGCGAGCGCGAGCGCGGACTGCACCGCCACCAGCGAGCCTTCCGCGGTGCGGCTCGCGCGCCCGAGTTCGCAGGCGCGCGCGAACTGCCCCGCCGCCTCGACCTCGCCCGGCAACCCTTCGCCCTCGGCGAGCGAGGCGAGCGCCATGGCGGCCTTGGCGGACGCCATCAACCCCACCGGGGTGCCGCCGGGCTCGGCGATGCGCCCGACCTGCAGCAGCGTCTCGCGCGCACGGGCGTGATCGCCGCGGCGTTCGTAGAGGTGGCCGAGATTGAACGCCGCGATCGCGGCCGGGTCCCACCCGCTCGGGTGCCCCGCGCGCATGCCGAGCAGCATGGCCCTGCTCCAGCTGCGCTGAGCGCCGTCGTCGTCGCCGTTCGAGTTCTGGATCAGCCCGAGGTTGAACGCGGCCTGCGTGAGCATGCCGAGCAGCAGCGCCGAATCGGTGTCCGAGCCGATGCGCAGCGACTCCTCGTAGCGCGAGCGCGCGCTCACGAGGTCGCCCGCTTCCTGGTCGAGGATGCCGAGCCGCGACAGCACGCCGGCGCGGCGCTGGCGCCCGACCGGATCGCCGACGCGGAAGCTCCGCTCGACGGCGCGCGTGAAGTGCGCGATCGCCTGCGCGCGCTCGCCGGCGGCGCGCAGCCGCTCGCCGAGGTGCAGCGAGGCTTCCATGACCACGATGTCGCCGCTCTCGCCGCCGAGGCGTTCGCCGGCCGCGAGGGCCTCGCGCAGCAACGTGACGCGGCGCGCGGGGTCGTCCTCGCCGAGCGCCTGCGCGAGCAGCTCGGCCGCGCGCTGCGTGGCGTTCTGCGTCGCCGCCCAGGTGCCCGCGGGCTGGCCGATCAGCGCGCGAAGCAGCTCGCGCAGGTATTCACGAACGCGCTGCCACATGCGCTACCCCGAGACGCGGACGCGGGCCGCCTGCAGGCGCTCGAGCGCTGCGAGTGCGGACTGCGCGAGTTCGGCTTCCGTGCCCCGGTTGTCGAGCGTCTCGTCCGCGACGCCCTGGAAGTACGCGTTCGGCTTCTGCGCCGCGAGGCGGCGCCGTGCTTCGCTCTCCGTCCAGCCGCGTCCCGCGACCAGGCGTGCGACCTGCTGGTCCTCGGGCGCGATCACCGCGAGCACCGCGTCGCATTCGCGCTCGAAGCCCCAGTCGAGCATGAGCGCCGCGTCCACGATCACGGCGCCGCGATGCCCCGCCGCGGCGAGCTTCGCGATGTCGAGGCGCATGCGCTTGAGGATGCGCGGATGGACGAGCGTGTTGAGCCGCTCGAGCGCCGCGGGATTCGAAAACACCTTGGTCGCCACGAGCCGGCGGTGCAGCGTGCCGTCCTCGAGGAACACGGCCGGGCCGTACTCCGAGAGCAGCGCGGCGCGCACGTCCGGGTCGTGATCGGTGATCTCGTGCCCCAGTTCGTCGGCATCCACGATCACGGCGCCCGCCGCGGCGAGCGCGCGGGCGACCGTGCTCTTGCCGCTGCCCGCACGGCCGACGAGGCCGACGATCAACAGGTCGTCGTGAGGCTGCGCACGGCGCGGCCGGTGGTCCGAGGACATGCCTGGGGTCTTCCTGTCAGTGAACGTCGAACCACGTCGCGCCGGTTCCGGCGGACACGGTCAGCGGGACGGACAGAGGGTAGCAGCCCTCCATCTCGCGGCGCACCATCTCCGTGACGAATGATGCCTCAGCTTCCGGACATTCGAGCAGCAATTCGTCGTGGACCTGCAGAAGAAGCCGGGCCCGGGACCCGAGGCGCAGTGCGTTCTGCACGTTGAGCATGGCCTGTTTCACCAGGTCCGCCGCGGAACCCTGGATCGGGGTGTTGATGGCCGCCCGCTCGGCCATGCTCCGCTCGAGCCCGCCGCCGTGCCGGAGGGCGGGCAGCCAGCGCCGCCGCCCGAGGAGGGTCTCGACGTAGCCGCGCTCGCGCGCCTCCTCCACCGTGCGGTCGAGGAACGCGCGCACCCCGGCGTAGACCGAGAAGTAGCTCTCGATGAACTCCTTCGCCTCCTTGAGCTCGATCCCCATCTGCTGCGCGAGGCTGCGCGCTCCCATGCCGTACATGACGCCGAAGTTCACGACCTTCGCGCGGCCGCGCAGTTCTCCGGGCACGTCGCCCTCGATCTTGAAGATGCGGCGCGCGGTGCTCGCGTGGATGTCCTCGCCGCCGAGGAACGCCTCGATGAGCTGCGGGTCCTTCGACAGGTGCGCCATGACGCGCAGCTCGATCTGCGAGTAGTCCGCACCGACGAGCACGTGCCCGGGCGCGGCGACGAACGCCCTGCGGATCGCGCGGCCGAGCGGGGTGCGCATCGGGATGTTCTGCAGGTTCGGGTTCCAGCTCGACAGCCGTCCGGTCGCCGCGCCCGTCTGCTCGAACGTCGTGTGCACGCGGCCGTCGGCCGGGTCCACCGCGAGCGGCAGCGCGTCGAGATAGGTCGAGCGCAGCTTCGCCAGCGCGCGCCACTCGAGCAGCAGGCGCGGGAACTCGTGCACGAGCGCGAGTTCGTCGAGCACCTCGGAGTCCGTGGACCATCCGGTCTTCGTCTTCTTCTTCGCGGGCAGGCCGAGCTTCTCGAACAGCACGCGGCCGAGCTGCTGGCCGCTCGCGAGGTTGATCGGCTCGCCCGCGATCTCGTGCAGCTTCGTCTCGAGCGTCGCGATCTCGCGCGAGGCGTCCTCGCTCATGGTCTTCAGCACCGGCACGTCGAGCGCGATGCCCGCGCGCTCCATGCGCGAGAGCACCTCGATGAGCGGCTGCTCGAGCGCGGAGTAGAGCTTCCACTGTTCGCGCGCCTCGAGCTGCTTCGTGAGCGCGGCCTCGAGCGGCCAGCACGCCGCGGCCATGCGCTCGCCCGCTGCGGCGGCATGCGCGACGGGCGTGGCCCCGGGACCGGTGCGCGAGCGGCCGCGCACCTGCGCGGGCTCGATGGACGCGAGCGAAACGCCGAGCACGTCCGCGGCGAGGCGCTCGAGCGAGTGGTCGCGTTCGGGGTCGCACACGAACGACGCCACGTGCAGGTCGAACGTGCCGCCCTCGAGTTCGATGCCGTGCGCGCGCAGCGTGTGCCCCGCGCTCTTGAGGTCGGGCGCGACCTTGGGGACGAGCGGGTCGGCGAACACGGGCGCGAGCCAGCCGCGCACCTGATCGATCCCGAAGTTCGGACCGCCCTCGTGCGCGAGCGGCAGGTAGGCCGCCGTGCCGTCGCGCGCGGCGAGCGCGAGCCCGACGAGCGCGGCGTGCCGCGGCTCCTCGCCGAACACGACGGGCACGAGCGCGAGCCCGTGCACGGCGCGCGCGCGCACCTCGTGCACGCGGAGTTCGAGCTGCTCGAGCGTCGGTCCCGAAGCCGCGTGCGTCTCCGCCGCGGCGGCCGCGAACAGGTCGCCCTGCGGCTCGGCACGCAGCGCGACGGGCAGCGGCGCGGTCGCGCGCTCGATCGTCGGCGCGGGCGCGGCGAACAGGTCGCCGC
>JACRIW010000122.1 GCA_016215625.1 Candidatus Eiseniibacteriota bacterium
CCGCCGAGCAACTGGTAGCCGATGGGCGAAGCGGGCAGCTCGAATCCACCGTTGACGATCTGTGCGTACGAGGGGGCTGCGAACACGAGGGTGAACAGCAGCGCCCCGCACGCCGCGAGGGTGCGGCGCATGGGTCCTCCGGAGTTTGGGGAGAGAAGAGGGAAAAGTGTGCGGGACGCTGCCCGGGGGGAACAAGCGATATTTCTCATTCCGAACCCGGCGCTCCCCGGGCCAGTTGCCCCGGCCGCGCCGCCTGCGTACCTTGGCGCCCACATTTCCGCGCCCCGCCACGTGCTCGGCGGACCGCTCGCGCCACCGGAGCCGTCCGCACAGGGAGACCCGATGAAAGCCAACGAAGTCACCGTCGAATGGCTCAAGACCCTCGACTTCAAGGTCCAGGGCGCGAACAAGGCGACGATCCAGGGCGTGATCGTGCGCGACCTCACCGTGCACCTGGACGGCCGCGGTGAAGTGACCGAGCTCTACAGCAAGCCGTGGATGAAGGACGGCCTCGACGACGTCGCGCACGTCTACCAGAGCGCGACCGACTACGGCGTGATCAAGTGCTGGCACCTGCACGAGGTGCACACGGACCACTTCACGGTCACGCGCGGCAAGCTGCAGGTGTCGATCGTGGACCTGCGGCTCGACTCCCCCACGTTCTGTCACGTGAACTCGTTCTTCCTCGGCTCGCTGCGGCCGCGCTTGATCAAGATCCCGCCGCGGCTCATGCACGGCTGGAAGGCGCTGTCCGAGCCCGAGGTGCTGGTGGTGAACTGCCAGAGCCACGTGTACGACGCGGCCGACGAGTTCAAGTTCCCCTGGGACTGCGTGCTCGCCGACGTCTGGGAACCGAAGAACGGCTGATGCTCGCCAAGGTCGCCATTCGATCGCTGCCGGTGCTCGACGCGCCGCCCGCGCAGCCGCGCCTCGACGGCGTGCGCATCAAGATGGCCGCGGGCGAGGCCGCACCGGTGTTCAACGGCGGGCCGTGGCGGTTCATCGCGTACCTCGAGTTCCTGCCCGGCACCGGCGCGTGGCGCGGCAACCACTGGCACGAGCGCAAGCGCGAGTACTTCTACGTGATCCGCGGCCGGCTGCACGGCGTGTTCGAGGACGTGGACACGGGTGAACGCGCCGAGGCCGAGCTGGTCGCCGGCGACGTGATCGTGATCGAGCCGCGCTGTGCGCACGCGTTCCGCGCGCTCGAGCACGCGCAGGCGATCGAATGCTCGCCGCTCGAGTTCGACGCGGGCGACGCCTACCCGAAGGTGGTCGGGCGGGACTGACGCGCGCGACACGCGTGGCGGCCGGGGTCAGTGCGTGGCGGACGCGATCGCGGAGAGTTCGGACTCGAAGCGCTCGAACACCGGCTCCCACCCGTGCGCGCGCATGCGGCGCGCGGCGGCGGCACCGAGCGCGACGCGGCGTGCGGGCTCGCGCAGCAGCGCGAGCGCGGATCCGGCGAGGGCCGCGGCATCGCCCGGCGGCACGATCTCCGCGCACGACTCGTCGGCGAACTCGGGCACGCCGCCGGTGCGCGTGGCGACGACCGCGCAACCCGAGGCCATCGCTTCCATCGGCGGCAGCCCCCAGCCTTCCCGGCGCGACGCGTGCACGAACACGTCCATCTCGGCGAACAACGCCGGGATGCGCTCCCACGCCGGCGCCCACACGAATCGAGTGCGCGCCGGGAACACCGCGCGCGGACGATTGCGCCCGAAGACGAGGAACCGCGCGGAAGGGTGTTCGCGCGCGAGGACGGCGAACGCCTCGAGCAGCACGTCGAAGCCCTTGCCGTGCGACGGGTGGTAGACGGCGCCGATCACGGGCTCCGCGCCCGTGTCGCGCGGCGCGGCCGCGAAACGCTCGAAGTCCACACCGTTGCCCACGGGGCCGCGGCACTCGAGCCCGAAGCGCTCGCGCCCGAGGTCGGCGAGCCAGCGCGACACCGCGATCCGCTCGTACGGCAGCCGCCACGTCGCGTCCACACGCGGCTCGAGTTCCGGCCGCCACGCTTCGTAGTCCTGGAGGAAATAGGCAGCGCGGCCGCAGCGCGCGGGCCAGTCCGCGATCCACTCCGCGGTCTCGAACGACGTCGCGACGACGACGTCGGCGTCGGGCGCCGAGGAGGCGTCCACGCGCGCGACCTCCCGCGCGGAGCCCCGCACACCGAAGCGGTCGAGGTTCTCGGGGATCCGCTCGACAAAACGGTTGTAGAACCAGCGGCGGGCGAGCAGCCCCGCCCCCGGCGCCCAAGGCGGGGCGAGCGGCGGCGCCGCGGCGAGCAAGGTGACCGCGTGGCCGCGCTCCAGCAGAGCGCCGGCGTGACGCCACGTCACGAGCGCGCCGCCCGTCGGGCTGAACGACGGCAGCACGAACGTGATGCGCAAGGGCTGCGCGCTCACGCGCCCTCCGCGCCGCGGCGCCGCGTCGCGAGCGCGAGCGCCTCACGCCACGGGAAGTAACCCGTCGCCACGCACACGCCGGCGCTCACCACGACCGCACCGGCGCCGGCGCACGCGAGCCACGCCCAACCCGCCGCGCCACCGGACACCGGCAGCAGCCGGTCGAGCGCGAACCCCGCGCCGGCCCCGAGAGCCGCGGCCGCGGCCGGGCGCACGTGCGGCACGCCGATCACGTCCGTCACACGCCAACCCAGCGCGCGCGCGACCCCCACGAGGAAGACCGTACTCGCGACCGCGGTCGTCGCGATCGCCGCGAACACGGCGCCCGCGAGACCGAAGCGCGGCAGCAGCAGCAGGCTCGTGACGACGTGCGTCACGAGCGTGACGGCGCCGTACCACGCCTCGAGCGCGGGGCGGCCGATCGCGCGCGTGGACACCGACGCCATGCCCGTCGCGAGCGTGAGCGCCGTCGCGACGGTGAGCCCGCGCAGCACCAGCGCGGCGTCGGCATGGCCGGGTCCGAGCCACACCGCGAAGAGCCGCGCGGCGGGCCCCGTGAGCGCCGCGACGAGCAGCGCCGTGGCGGTGAGCAGGTAGCGTTCGCCACGCACGTACAGCGCGCGCAGCCGCGTGGCGTCGCCGGTCGCGTGCATCGTGGACGCCGCGGGCAGCATCGCGAGCAGCAGCATCTGCGGAAACGTCTGCAGCGCCCCGAGCACGCGAGATCCGAGTTCGTAGGGCGTGACCGCGGCGAGCGTGACGAGCCCCGGCAGCAGGAACTTGTCGAGGTGCGCGTGGAGCACGGCGAAGAGACTCGCGAGCTGCATCGGACCGCCGAAGGCGAGCGCCTCGCGCGCGTGGTGGCGAGCGAGCGACCAGCCCGCGAAGCGCGCCTCCGGCACGCGCGCGGCGAGCAGTCCCGCGGCGAGCAGCGCGGCGGCGGCCCAGCCGGCGCCGACCGCGAGCACGAGCCCGTACAGCCCCGCGTGCGCGGCGAGCGCCGCGAGGATGCCCGCGCCCTGCATCAGCGTCGCGGTGAGCGACACGACGTTCGCGAGGTCGAACCGGTCGTGCCCCTGCAGCGCCGCGCCGAGCACGTTCGCCGTGCCGGCGAGCACGAATACGAGCGCGCCGGCCTGCATCGCGAACGTGGCCGCGCCGCGCTGCGACTCGGGCAGGCGCAGCCATTCGAGCAGCGGGCCACGAAGCAGCAGGACCGCGCCGCTCCAGGCGAGGCCGAGCAGCACGAAGCCCGCGACACCCAGCGTGACGAACGCTGCGGCCTCTTCGCTCGCGCCGCGCGCGCGCGCCGCCGAGACGTGACGCAGCGTGCCCTGCACGAGTCCGAGGTCGAGCGCCGCGAAGTACCCCGTGAGCGCGAAGAACAGCGCCCACACCGCGAAGCCGTCGGTCCCGAGCGCGGCGAGGATCGGCGGCGTGAGGAACAGCCACACCGCGACCGCCGCGATGCGCCCGGTCGCCGCGTGCAGCGTGTTGTGCGCGAGCCGCCGTCCGAGTCCTCCCGTCGCGGCGGCGTTCACGACGCCCACCGGCGCGGGAACGGGACGCTGAAGCGCATGCGGGGGCACTCCTCGGGAACGGGACGGCGAAGATCGTGCGCGGGAACGGCCGCTCAAGCTAGGCGCGGCGGGCGTGACGGTCAACGTCCGTGGACGAGTGCCGACGTGCACTCGCGCTCGCGCGCGCTCGCGCGCGCTCGCGCGCCACGGACATCCGTCGCCGCCGACTCGCGCCTCGGGAATGGTCCGGGCTAGGATGCGCGCCCATGCGCGACCTGCTGCGCCGCTTCCCCGCGGCCATGCCCTACAAGTTCAAGCCGCTCCGGCGGCACTTCGGCGACCGCCCGTTCGACCTGCTCGACATCGGTGCGGGCAATCATTCGGCCACGCGCACGAAGCACTGGTTTCCAGCCTGCCGCTATTCCGGCGTGGACCGCGATCGCGCCTACCACAACGACGCGGCCGACTTCGCGCGCATGGAAGCGTTCTACGAGCTCGACCTCACCACGCTCCGCTTCGAGGCGATCCCCGACGGCGCGTTCGACGTCGTCATGATGGCGCACGTGGTGGAACACCTCGAGAACGGCGACGACGTCGTGAAGGCGCTGTGCCCGAAGCTCCGCCCGGGCGGCCTCTTCTATCTCGAGTTCCCTTCGCCGCGCAGCCTCACGCTTCCGTCCATGCGCGGCACGCTGAACTTCCACGACGACGACACGCACGTCCGGCTGTGGACCCGGCCCGAGATCGAGCGCGCGCTCGAAGCGGGCGGCCTGCGCATCGTGCGCTCGGGCGTGCGGCGCGACCTGTTCCGGCTCGCGATGACGCCCGTGCGCGTCGCCGTGTCGTTCGTGCGGCACGGCTGGGTGCCGGGCAGTGCGTTCTGGGACCTGCTCGGCTTCGCGGACAGGATCCTCGCCGAGAAGCCGCGCGACTGAGCGGTCAGCGGCGCGCCTGCGCCACCAGGGTTTCGCAGCGCCGGATCGCCGCGTTCCACGAGAAGCGCTCGTGCACGTGACGCCGGGCGCGCTCCGCACGTTCCGCGGCCGCGCCGGGCTCGGCGAGCACGCGGAGCACGGAGTCGGCGAAGCCCTGCGGGTCCTCCGCGGTGAGCAGGTGCTCGCCGTCCACGGCGCCGAGCGCGTCCGCGACGCGGCGCGTCGTCACGACCGGAACGCCCGCCGCCATCGGCTCGAGCACCTTGTTCTGGATGCCGGTCGAGAAGCGCAGCGGGGCGATCATCACGCTCGCGTTCCGCCACAGGTCTAGCAGGTCGGGCAGCGGCCCGGTGACCGTGACGCCCGGCAGTTCGCCGAGCCGGCGGACGGACGGCACGGGATCGGCGCCGGCGAGCACGAGCGTGGCCTCACCGGCACGCGCACGCACGAGCGGCCACACGTCCTGGGCGGCGTGGATCGCGGCGTCGATGTTGTGGGGCACGCTGAGGTTGCCGAGGAACACGACGCGCGGCGTGGCCGGAACGGCACGCTCGAGCGCGAAGAGCCGCTCGTCCACGCCGTGGATCACGAGCGTCGGTTGCCGCACACCGAGGCGCTTCTGGTCCTCGAGATCGTCGAGCGAGAGCGCCCAGCAATCCTGGAAGTTCCGGCTCACGAGCCCGGTGAAGCGGTCCACGCGCAGCCGCTCCCACGCGATGCCCGGCCGGCGCCAGAACGGCGCGAACGGCATCGAGCGCGCGAGCGCGAGTCCGAGCGAGTCGCCGATCCACAGCACCTTGAGCGGGTGATCGAGCGCGGCGCCGTAGGGCGCCATGCGGATGAGGTGCGAGAAGACGAGATCGAACTTCGTCTCCGCGTTCAGGCGCTCGAGCAACGCACTCATGCGCGCGGACTCGAAGTAGCTCACCTGCGACGGCTGCAGCCGCGGCAGCCCGAGCCACGCCTGCAGCCACGAGCGCCACTTCGGCAGGTGCACGGTCTCCACGCGAGCGCAGAAGGGCGCGACGCGCTCCATCGACTCGGCCGGCTCGGAGCCGTCCACGAACGTCACCAGCGTCACTTCGTGGCCTGCGGCGTGAAACGTGCGCAGCAGATGGAAGACGGTGAGCCGGTCGCCGCGGTCGGCGGGATACGGGAATCGGTACGTGAGGAAGAGCAGCTTCATGCCCGCGCGTTTCCCTTCGCGCGCCACTCCTCGAGCACGTCCGCCATCGTGCGTTCGATCGGCAGCCGCGTGCTCCAGCCGCAGTCGGCCATCGCGCGCGAGGGATCGCCGACGAGGTAGGGCACGTCGGCGGGACGCAGGCGCGCCGGGTCCACCTCGACCTTCACCGGCACGCGCGACGCGGCGACGAGCGCCGCGAGCACGTCCGTGAGCTTCACGCCCTCGCCGCGGCAGAGGTTGTACACGCCCCCGCGGTTCCCACGCTCGAGCAGCGCGCAGTAGCCTTCGACGATGTCGCGCACGTCCGAAAGGTCGCGCGTCACCTCGAGGTTGCCGACACGCAGCACGGGCTCGAGTTCGCCGCGCTCGATCCGCGCGACCTGCTCCGCCCATCCGGGAATCACGAAGCGCGGCGTCTGTCCCGGGCCCGTGTGGCCGAACGGACGCGCGCGCACGACGTCGAGTCCGAACGACGTGCCGAACGACGCGGCGAGCTGGTCGGCCGCGGCCTTGCTGAGCGCGTATGGGCTCACCGGGCGGAACGGCGCGTCCTCGGCGAGCCGCGTGCCGGGCGCGCACGGGCCGTACACCTCGCTCGTGCCCACGATCAGCACGCGCGCATCCGGCGCGGCCTCGCGCGCCGCCTCGAGCAGCGACCACGTGCCCGCGACGTTCGCGCGGAAGGTTTCCTCGGGCGCTTCGAACGACCTCGCCGCGCTGCTCTGTCCCGCGAGGTGCACGATCGCGGCGGGCTGCGCCGCGGCGATCGCCGCGCGCAGCGCCGCGTCGTCCGACAGCTGCGCCTCGGTCCAGCGCGCGATCTCGGGCGCGCTCACCGGGCCGCCGAGGCCGTAGCCGTGCACTTCGCGCACGCCGCGCGAGACGAGCGCGCGCGCGAGATGCGGCCCCACGAAGCCGGCGGCGCCGGTCACGAACACGTTGCGGTCCTTCAGCACGAGCATGTCGCGAGTGTCTCCCGATTTCGTCACGCCGAGCGCGCGCCGGCGAGGCGCCGCAGCTCGGACCATTGCACGTAGCGAAGCATCAGTGCGAGCGCCGCGCACACGAGCGCGGCCGCGCCTCCCACGACCA
>JACRIW010000020.1 GCA_016215625.1 Candidatus Eiseniibacteriota bacterium
ACGGTGAGCTCGTTCTGCATCTTCATGGCCTCGAGCACGAGCACGGACTGGCCGGGCTGCACGGTGTCGCCGACCTTCACGCGGATCGCGACCACGGCGCCGGGCATCGGCGCAGTGAGCGTCTCGCCGCGGCTGCGCGCCCCGCCGCCCGAGACCTGCTGCAGCATCTTCTCGAGCGGGTGCTTCACCTCGACGGGCAGCGTGCGCCCCTGCCACGTCACTTCGAGCACTTCGCCCTCGGGCGAGACGCGCACCTCGTACGAGCGCCCGTCCACGAGCAGCGAATAGACCTCGCCGTCGGGCAGGCGCACGAAGTCGGCGTGCAGCTCCTTGCCCGCGGTCTCGAGCAGTAGGCGCCCGCCCTCGGTGCGGAAGTTCACCTCGGCGTCGCGGCCGGCCATCGTCACCCAGACTTTCATCGTCCGCTCCTCCCGCGACCGGCCCATTTCCAGGTGGAGCGCGGCTCCGAGCCGCCGGCGCCGCAGGCGCCGTCGACGGGCGCGACCGCGACCCGCTTCGATTCCTCGTGCGCGTGCAGCGCCGCCGCCATCACCGCGACGTCGGTGGCCTCCTCGGTCGGCGCGAGCGACTGCGCCGTGAAGTGCTCCTCGAGGAAGCGCGTGGACAGGTGCCCCGCCGCGAACTCGGGGTGCGCGCACAGCCACTTGTGGAACGCGACGTTGTGGTGCGGTCCGTCGAGCACGAGCTCGGACAGCGCGCGCAGCATGCGGCGCCGCGCCTGGTCGCGATCGGATCCCCACACGACGAGCTTCGCGAGCAGCGAGTCGTAGAACATCGGGATCTCGTAGCCGCGGTACACGCCGGCGTCGTTGCGCACGCCCGGGCCGTGCGGGAACCGCAGGCGCTCGATGCGGCCGACGCTCGGCATGAAGTTCTTCGCGGGGTCCTCGGCGATGATGCGCGCCTCCATGGACCAGCCGCGCGGCTGCGGCGTGTCGTCGCCGAACGAGAGCTCGAGCCCCTCGGCGACGCGCAGCTGCTCGGCCACGAGGTCGAGTCCCGTGACCATCTCGGTCACCGGGTGCTCCACCTGGAGCCGCGTGTTCACCTCGAGGAAGTAGAAACGGTTCTGCTCGTCGAGGATGAACTCGACCGTGCCCGCGGACAGGTAGCCGACTTCCTTCGCGACGCGGCACGAGGCTTCGCCGAAGGCCTTGCGGGTCGCCGCGTCGAACGCGGGCGAGGGCGTCTCCTCGAGCAGCTTCTGGTGGCGGCGCTGCACGCTGCACTCGCGCTCGCCGAGGAACGCGACGCGCCCCGTGTGGTCGGCGAGGATCTGCGCCTCCACGTGGCGCGGGCGCTCGATGTAGCGTTCCACGAACACGCGGTCGTCGCCGAACGCCGCGGCGGCCTCGCCGCGCGTCACGTCCCAGGCGCCGTCGAGTTCGGCGTCGCTGCGCACGACGCGCATGCCCTTGCCGCCGCCGCCGGCCGCAGCCTTGAGCATGAGCGGATAGCCGATGGTCTTCGCGAAGCCCTTCACCTCGTCGAGCGACGACACCGGCCCGGGCGAGCCCGGGATGATCGGCACGCCCGCGCGCACCGCGGCTTCGCGCGCCATGAGCTTGTCGCCGAGCGCGGCGATCGTCTCGGGCGAGGGCCCGATGAACACGATGCCCGCTTCGGCGCAGCGCCGCGCGAACGTCTCGTTCTCGGCGAAGAAACCGTAGCCGGGGTGAATCGCGTCGGCCTTCACGCGCTTCGCCGTCTCGAGCACGCGATCCATGTTCAGGTAGCTCTCGCGCGACGGGCCGGGCCCGACGAGGTAGGCCTCGTCGGCCATGAGCACGTGGAGCGCGGTGCGGTCGGGCTCGCTGAAGATGGCGATCGACGTGCGGCCTTCCTCGCGCAGCGTGCGCAGGATGCGCACGGCGATCTCGCCGCGATTGGCGATCAGCACGCGTTGCAGTCGGCGGGGCATCAGCCCTCCAGGACCACGCACGCCACGGCGAGTCCGCCGTCGTGCGAGAGCGACAGGTGTGAGGTGGCGGCTCCGATCGCGCCGAAGCGCTCGGCGGCCACGCCGGTGAAGCGCAGCGTCGGCACGCGGCCGCCCGGCTGCACGACTTCGATCTGCGTCCAGCCCACTCCGCCACCCATGCCGGTGCCGAGCGCCTTGGAGGCCGCTTCCTTCGCGGCGAAGCGTGCGGCGAGGTGGGGCATGGGGTCGGCGTGCGTGCGCGCGTACGCCAGCTCGTCGGGCGTGAACAGGCGCTTCTCCATCCGCTCGCCGAATCGCTCGAGCGACTCCGCGAGGCGCTGGACCTTGCAGATGTCCACGCCGATGCCGCGCACGCTCATGGGGGCTTCTCCGGGCTCGAAAACTGGGGGGTGAAACGTGGCGGGGCGGACTGTAAGCGGCTGCCGGAAGGGGGTCAAAGCCGCGCCGGCGTTTCGTTTCCGGCGTGCGAGGGGGCACACTGCGCGGCGGCGCGCGCCGCCACGACGCACCTCGCAAGGCCGCCGCGCGAAAATCCCGGGAACCTTTCCGGGGCCCGTCCGTCCATGCCCGTGAAAGGTGGGAGCACATTCTGGCCGAGTACGACGAGAAGGAGCTCATCGCCCGGCTTCGGGCCCGCGACATGGCGGCGCTCGGAGAGGTCTTCGCCCGCTACGGCGGTGCGATGACCACCCTGGCGGCGAGCATGCTCCGCAACCGGACCGAGGCGGACGACGTGGTCGAGGACGCGCTGCTGCGCATCCACGACGCGGCGCCCGGGTTCCGGGGCGAGCGGGGACTGCGCACGTGGTCCCTCCGGATCGTCGCGAACCTCTGCCGGGACCGGCTTCGGCGCCGCAAGTTCCAGGGCGACCTGCCGGACGAGCCGGACGCGTTCGAACGCGCCGGGCTGAAGTTCGATCCCATCGCCGATTGGGACGGCGCGCTCGACCAGCGCGTGATGGCGGCGGCGCTCGAGCGGGCGATCGACTCGCTGCCACCGGATCAACGCGAGGTGGTGGTGCTGAGGCACCGGTTGGACCTCTCGCACGCGGACATGGCGGAACTGCTGAACGTGCCGGAAGGCACCATCAAATCGAGACTGGCGCGGGCCCTCGCGGTCCTGCGGGAACACCTGAAGGGGATGGACACATGAACGGCGACGATCGTTTCGACGAACGCATCACCCGGTTGCTGGCGGCTTCGCACGCGAGTGCGAACCCGGCGGTGCTGGAGCGCGCGCGCGCTCGTCTCGCCGAGCGCGAAAGCGCGTCCGGATTCCTCGCGTTCCTCGGCCGTCCCGTCGCGCTCGCGACCGCGGCCGGGCTGCTCGTGGTGAGCATCGCGGCATCGCTCGCGATCGTGAGCTCCGAGCGCGCAGCCACCGCGGTCACGACGGCCACCGCCACGCAGGCGTCGGGAGGCTCGCTCGTCGCGGCGCTGCTCGACGACGACGGCACGTACGGTCTGCCGGCCGAACTCGCTTCGTCCTCGGTGAACGCGCCGAGCGACGCCGGCTCCACCGGCTCCGCCGGGCAGTCGAGCGACAGCAACGGGGTGACGCCATGAGCCGCAAGGCGATCGTGATCTCGCTGCTCGCGATGTTCCTCTCGGGCGCGGCGCTCGGACTGATGGGCGGCATCCTGTTCGTGCACCGCATGCACGACCTGCCGTTCGGTGGCCCGATGGGGCCGCACATGGCCGGCATGCGGGGAGACGAACCGATGCCGGGGCCGGGTGGGCCCGGTGGTCCCGGTGGTCCGGGCATGCGCGGGCACGACCCCATCCGCGACCTGCTGCCGCGCCTGACGCGGTTGCTCGACCTGACGCCCGAACAGATCGCGCGTCTCGAACCCAAGGTGCGCGCCACGCGCGAGCAGTTCGGCGCCGTGCGCGAAAGCCTGCACAGTCGCATCGAGTCCGAACTCACCCCCGAGCAGATCCAGCGCTGGCGCGAAATGCGCGAGCGTGCCCCTTTCCCTGGCGAACCTCGCGGCGCATGGCGCCGCGCGCACCGGGCGCCCCCGGCACCTGAAGGAGAACCGAGATGACGAAGCGTTCGATGTTGAGCCTCTCCGCGATGGCCGCACTGCTGGTGGCGGGAGCTGCCGTGGCGGCGGACACCCCGGCGCCGAAGCCCGAAGCCCCCGCCGATCGTGAAGTGCACCGCGTCGTGATCCAGACGGACGCGGACGACGTGGGCGGCGAGTTCGACGAGCTCGCGTGGCTCGAGGACGACGGTGACTTCTTCACCGGCGACGACGAAGGCGCGGGCGGCCCGGAAGTGCGCCGCGAAGTGATCGTGCACCGCGTCGGGCCGGGCGCGGGCGCGGGTCCGCACGCCGGCATGGGCATGGGCATGGGACACGGCGCGGGTGGCCCCGGTGGCCCGGGTGGTGAGCAGTGCGGTCCCGGCTGCACGCACGAGAACTGCGGTCCCGGCATGGGCGCGGGCCACGGCAAGGGCATGGGTATGGGGCCCGGCATGGGCATCCGTGGGCACGGTGGCCCCGGCGGTCCCGGCATGGGCCGCGGCATGCGTCACCCGGGCATGATGTTCGCGATGCTCGACCTGTCCGACGCGCAGAAGGCGAAGATGCGCGACATCCACGAGCGCGCCGCGCGCACGCAGATCCAGGCGCGTGCCGACATGCAGATCGCGCAGATGGACATGCGCAAGCTCATGCGCGCGGACAAGCCCGACCAGGCGGCGATCAACGCGCAGATCGACAAGATGGCGCAGATGCGCGCGAGCATGCAGAAGACGCGCGTCGCCACGATGCTCGAGGCGCGTGCGCAGCTCACGCCGGACCAGCTCAAGAAGATGCAGGAGATGCGCGAGAAGGGGCCCATGATGATGCACGGCGGCATGGGTGCGGGCATGGGCCACGGCGGCATGGGCGGCGCGCATGCGGCGCCGCCGGCGCCGGCGAAGCCGAGGGTGAAGTAGTCGGGCGGCGGTGACGGCGGGCGAACGCCCGTCGTGGTACACGAAAGCGGCGGCGCGGGGAGAGAGCCCGCGCCGCCGCTTCGTGCATGGCGCCGCTTAGAGCCCGAACTCGACGCCCAGGCGCAGCGATCGCCGCGGCGCGACGAGCCGCCGGTCGCCCACCGGCACCCACTCGCGCCGGCCGTCGCCGTTCGCGTCGTTCCAGTAGGCGCCGCCGCCCAGCCCGGTCTCGGTGCGATACGCGCCGTACTCGTCGTAGACCGTGTTGATGGTCGGGTTCGGCGCGCCGGCCAGCGTCGCGGTGAGCGGCACCGCCTCGTCGAACAGATTGGTCGCGGCGATCAACACGCGCCCGCCGCGCAGCAGCCGGGGCGTCCAGCGCACCGCGATGTTCGTCACCTCGGACCACGGGAAGCGCTCGGAGTTCACGAGGCTCAGGTCCGCGTACTGCGCGGGCCACGTCAGGTCGCTGCTCGAGCGCAGGACGGGCGACCACGGCTTGCCGCTGCCCACGCGCGTCGTCCACGAGAGTTCGTATTGGCTCGCCGTGTGGACCTGCGCGCCGATCGTGAACGTGTGCGTCAGGTCCCAGTCGAGCGGGTGCTCGCCCGCAGGCATGGGGCGCGGCCCGACCGCGGCGCCGTACGCGACGCCCTCGACGTCCGACTCCTCGCCGTAGGCGTTCAGGAAGGTGTACGTGAGCTCGAGCCGTTGCCGCCCCGGCGAAACGCGCAGCACCGAACACTCCAGGCCCTGCGCGTGCTCGGCGTCGTTCGTGGAGAACTGCGTGCGCCAGACCGCGGGATTGATCCGCAGCAGCCGCGTGCCCGGCGCGCCGTAGACGTTGCGCGCGAACGCGGCGACCTGCACCGACCACTCGGGATCGAGGATGTGCTTGATGGCCACCTGCCACGAGAGCACCTCGGCGGGCTCGAGTTCGGCGTTGCCGAGCGGACGGCGGTCGTAGTTCACGCGGCGGCTCTCGTAGAGCAGGTCGCGCGGCGGGTCCTGGAACGTGCGCGAATACGACAGCGAGAACACGTCGCGGTCCGACATCGGGTAGGCGAAGCCCGCGCGCGGCGACCAGCGCCACGTCGCGCCCGCACGGCCCGCCGCGAGCGCGGGATCGTACGCGCTCAGGTACGCGGGCATCGTCGCGTCCTGCGTGCCGGGATCGAAACGCTGCACGCGCACGCCGCCGTTCCAGACGAGCCCGCCGAAGTCCCACCGGTGCTGCGCGTAGGCGAAGAAGCCGGGCGCGGTCGCGTGATAACGCCGCGTGATCTCGACGCTCGGGATGTCGGGCAGCGCGTCGTCCACCTCGATCAGCTTCACGTCGTCGCGGAACCACGCGAGGCCGCTGCGGAGCACGTGGCGCCTGCCGGCCTTGCGGCTCGCGTCGGCTCGCACGGTCCAGCGTTCGCTGCTCGCGAGCCGGAAGTAGGGCTCGTCGCCGAAGATCGCGTGGAAGGGGTCCTGATCGGTGCGGTCGTAGGCGCCGAACAGGATGCGATTGGCGTCCACGATGTAGCCCGGATCGGGCCGTAGCCCGACCGACGTGAGCCTGCGCGCGTTCGGGCGCGCGAGCGTGAGCCTCACCGGCGTCGTGAGCGTGCCGACCTGCGCCGAAGCGATCGCGGCCCAGCGCCGGTCCTCGGTCATCACCTTGTGGTCCGCCGCGCGGTAGCGCACCCACGTGCCGACGGCTTCGGCGCCGCCGGCGCCCGTACCGCTGCCACCACCTCCGCCACCGTTCGGCGCCGGAACGTCCGGCGCCGACTCGAAGAACGTCCAGCCGTCGAACGAGAACATCGGGTCGTACGGCTGGCGCAGCGTGCGCTGCGTGAGCACCTCGAGCGACCAGCGTTGCGGCGAGCGGACGGGCGCGAGCTTCGCCCAGCCGAGCAGGTGATTGTCCTGCCGCCAGCCGAACGAGCGGCCGAGCACGCGCGTGCGTCCGCGCGTGCGCAGCGACGGCAGGCCGAGATCGTCGAGGCGCACCTCGCCCGCGGTCATGAGCCCGAGCCCGCGAAAGCCGAGCGGGGTCGAGAGCCGCAGGTGTCCCGCGTCGAAGCCCGAGCCGTAGCGACCGTCGCTCACCCAGCGGACGAGGTACTCCGGGCGCTCGCCCGGCACTTCGGTCGCGAGGTCGAGCTCTCCCGCGAGCGAGCCGCCGTGGTCCGCGTCGAGTCCGCCCGAGATCAGCTCCGCCGAGCGCACCGCGAACAGCGGCACCTGCATGGGCGTGAAGCGTTGCGACTCGTTCATCGAGACGCCCGCGAGCGTGGTCGCGAGTTCGCCCGCGCGCCCGCCGCGCACGTGCAGGTCCTCGCCGACCGCGACGACGCCGGCCTGAAGGCCGATCGCCTGCGCGAGGTTGTCCACGGGCAGCCGGCGCAACTGCTCGCGCGAGACGGGATGCACGGCTTCGGCCGAGTAGCGATCCGAGCGGCGGCCGCCGACGACGGTGACGGGCTCGAACTCGCGGACGACGCGATCGGTGCGCTGCGGGCCCGGCCTGCGGACGGAGGTGTCGGCCGTCGCGGCGGGGGACGACGCGGCCAGTGCGACGGCGAACAACGGAGCGAAGAACATGAATCGCGGCCCTCTCGAAACGTCGCCCGGTCCGGCGCCGCAGTGTGTGCGGGCGCCGCGGCGACGGTCAAGGGCGAATCACGCGATCCCGAACGCCCTCAGCGCCTGGTACACGATCAGCGACAGCAGGTATGCGCCGCCGGTCATCGTGACGAACTGCAGCGCCGGCCACTTCCAGCTGCCCGTCTCGCGCCGCATGATCGCGAGCGTGGACGTGCACTGCAGCGCGAGCACGTAGAAGATGAGCAGGCTCAGCGACGTCGCGAGCGTGAAGAGCGGCGTGTCGTCCTCGCGCCGCGCGCGCTTGAGGTGGTCCGACAGCGACGACGTGTCGTCCTCCGAGATCGCGTCCCCGGCGCCGTACACGATGATGAGCGTCGACACGATCACCTCGCGCGCGGCGAGCGAGCTCACGAGCCCGAGCCCGATCTGCCAGTTGAAGCCGAGCGGCGCGATCGCCGGCTCGATCAGGTGGCCGAAGCGGCCCGCGAACGAGTGCTCGAGCGCCTCGCGGTCGTGCAGGTGCGTGGCCGCCTCGCGCGCCGCGGTGGCCGCGCGCTCCTGGCCGCGCGCCGCGAGCGTGTCGGCGCTCGCGCGCAGCGCGACGACCTGGGACGACGGCTCGGTGCGCGGGTACTCGGCGAGCGCCCAGAGCACGAGCGAGAAGATGAGGATCAGCGAGCCCGCCGACTGCACGAACGTGCGCATGCGGTCGAAAGCCGTCCACAGCGCTGTGCGCAGGCTCGGCCAGCGGTAGCGCGGCATCTCGAGCACGAGCGGCTGCGGCCCGCCCGGCAGCGCCGTGCGCCTGAGCAGCATGGCGCCGAGGAGCGCCGAGACGGCGCCCAGTCCGTACGCGCCGGCCATCGCCGCCGCGGCCTTCCACGGGTGTCCGGGGAACAGCAGCCCGCCGATGACGAGCGTGTAGACCGGGATGCGCGCCGAGCAACTCATGAGCGGCGCGATGAACATGGTGGCGAAACGGTCGCGTTCGTCCTCGATCGTGCGCGCCGAGAGGATCGCGGGCACGGCGCACGCGTGCGCCGACAGCAGCGGCACGAACGCCTTGGCCGGCAGGCCGACGCGGCGCATGAGCCGGTCCACGACGAACGTGGCGCGCGCGAGGTAGCCGGTGTCCTCGAGCAGCGCGAGGGCGAAGAACAGCAGGCCGATCTGCGGCAGGAACACGAGCACGCCGCCGAGACCGCCGATGAGGCCGCGCACGACGAGGGAGCGCAGGTCGTCGCGCAGCAGCGACTGCAGCCACGGCTGGCTCACCGACGCGGCCGCCGCGCGCATGCCCGCGTCGGCCATGTCGCCGAGCCGGCCGAACAGCCAGTCGATGATGCTCATGGGCATGTCGGCGCCCCAGAACACGATCACGAGCAGGCCGAACAGCGTGCTCACGACCGCGAGCGGTCCGACGACCGGGTGCGTGAGCACCTCGTCGAGCTTGTCGCTGTGCACCGAGTCGGTCGTGCGGCGCGTGCTCTGCACGCGCGCGGTGAGGCGCTCGGCCCAGTCGAAGTGCGCGCTGAACGAGCACGCCGCGCACGAGTCGCACGCCATCGCGGGCTTGGCCACGCGCAGCACCTGGCGCTTCACGAGCGAAGCGATCGCCTCGCGCAGCGTGTCCACGCCTTCGCCCGTGCGCGCCGAGACGGGCACGACGGGGCACTGCAGTTCGGTCGCGAGCCGCGGCACGTCGATGCGGATGCCGTCGCGGCGTGCGAGGTCGATCATGTTGAGCGCGACCACGATCGGGATGTCGAGCTCGAGCATCTGCGAGACGAGACCGAGCGAACGCTCGAGGTTCGTGGCGTCGAGCAGCACGATCGCACCCTGCGGCTTGTCGCCGCGCGACCACGCGCCCGTGAGCGCGTCACGCGAGAGGCGTTCCTCCGCCGACGCGGAGTCGAGCGCGTAGAGCCCGGGCAGGTCGAGGATCTCGACCGGGCGTCCGCCCGCCTGCGCGAGACCGCTGCGGTGTTCGACCGTCGTGCCGGGATAGTTCGCGGTCTTCGCGCGCATGCCGGTGAGCTGGTTGAACAGCGTCGTCTTGCCCGCGTTCGGGTTGCCCACGAGCGCCACCACGGGCGCGCCGGTGGCCGCGACGTTCACTTCGGGCGGGCAGCAGTCGTCACTCATCTCGGGGATTCCGGCCGGTGCGACGGCGGCGTGGCTCCGGGGTGCTGGTAGCCGCAGACGTCCACGAACACGTGGCGCGCGAGCTGGGCGGACAGCCCGATGCGCGTTCCGAATGCGCGCACGATGAGCGGGTCACCCGTGCGGATGACCTCGATGCGGCGGCCGATGCAGACGCCGAGCGCTTTCAGGCGCAGCACTTCGACGTCGCGCGCGGTGAGGAACGCCACGATGCCGCAGGTGCCGACGGGCAAGCCGTCGAGCCGGGCCATGCCGGGGTCTTGCGTGATGGGAACGGTCATGAGGTCCGAGTCTGGCGGGCCGGGTGAAGAAGGATGGACGCATGCCGGGCGCAAATAGAGCACATCCCGCGAGGAGCCGCCACGCGGGGCGCGCGGCCGCCCCGGCCCCGTCACCGCAGCAGCACCAGCCTTCGCGTGGCGGGCGCGCCGTCGCCGAGGGCCATGCGCAGGAAGTACGCGCCGGGCTGGAGCGAGCGCGGGCGCCACTCGAGCAGGTGCGTGCCGGGGGAGAGCGCGCCGAACTCGCGCACGGCCACACGGCGTCCGGCCACGTCGAAGAGCGTGGCCTCGAACGGCGCGCGCACCCCGACCTGCAGGTCGAACGTGATCGCCTCGCCGCCGTGCAGCGGGTTGGGCACGCGCACCGCGCGCACGGAGTTGCCGCCCGGAGCGGGGCAGCCGGTGCAGTCCGCGCCCGCCACCGCGGGGCCGGGGCCGAGCACGCGCAGCGCGTCGAGCGAGAGGTCGTGGTACGCCACCCAGCGCTCGCCGTTCGGCCCGAACGCGAGCCGCACCATGGCGCCGGCTTCGTTCGCCTCCTCGAGCGCGCTCACGGTCCACGTGCCGCCGAACAGCTCGGCGTACTTGAGCACGCCGTCGCCGGCGTAGGCGATGCGCATGCTGCCGTTCCACCACGCGGCCGACAGCGCGCGCACGTACAGCGGGAACGGCTCGACGAGCGTCGCGGCCGGCCACGACACGCCGTTCACGGAGCGGTGCCACAGCAGCTGCGAATGCGGTGCGATGCGCTCGGTGTACACGATCTGCGGCCGGGCGCCGGTCCGGGCCTCGATCGCGACCTGGTCGAAGTGCCCGGTGAACGCGCGCTCCTTCCATCCGCCCGCGACGGGCTCGAGCACACGGATGGCCTCGTCCGGGTCGCCGGGCGCGCGGTTCACGAACGCCACCCACGGCAGGCCGCTCCCGTCGAGCGACAGCGAGATCGATCGCGGCGACGTCGCGGCGACCGGCGTGCCGAACACGCTCCACACGCCGGCGACGCCACGCTTGATCACGAGCCCGGCCGTGCCGCCGTCGTATGCGGCGTAGAAGCTGCCGTCGGGCGCGGCCACGATCGGCGCGTCCTCGCGAATACGGTGCGGCTGGTCGAGCGTCCATGCGTGCCACACGCCGGCCGCGTCCTGCCAGTGCTCGACGAGGTCGTTCACGTACGGGCGCGTGAACACCATGTGCGGCTTGCCGCCCGCGTCCAGCGCGAGCCGCGGGTTCGTACCCGACAAGCCGGCGGTCGGGTAGACGGGGTCGGGCGCCTCGACCTGCGTCCAGTTGCCCGCCGCGAAGGTCGCGATCATGCGGCGGCCTTCCTTCGACCGGTAGCCGACGACGGGCGTCCCCCACGGCGTCATCGCGAGATCGCCTTCCATCCAGCAGTTCGCGCTCGCGAGCGTGTACGCGCTCCCGCGCGCCGCCGGCGGCAGCGCCGTGCGGATGTGCGCACCGTGCGTGGCGCGCCGCACGACGCCGTCGGCGCCGCGCGAGGCGATCTCGATGCGCACGTGGCGCGAGACGATGGCGGGCATGGTCAGCGTGTCCGCATCGCCCGTGCGTCCCTTTCGCTCGAACACGAGCGGGCCGGTGATCTCGCGTCCCGAATCGGCGGCGCACGCATAGAGCCGGATGTCCACGGGCTGTCCTTCGCTCGACCAGCGCACCGTGCGCGTCTCGCCCGGCGGCCACATCTCGCCGCCCGCGGGCGAGGTGAGCGCGAGCGTGGGCACGTGCGAGGTGGTGAGCCGCACGAGCCGCGCTTCGCCGCCGCGCAGCGTGAGCGGGAAGCTCGTGCCCGTGCCGAGCGGGGTCCAGCTCATGCCGCCTTCGTACCCGATCACGCTGGGCGCCGCGGCGATCTCGAAGCTGCCGCGCAGGCGCACGACGCTGCTCTTCGTGACGAGCGACTTGTTGAGCACGAGCAGGTAGGTGGCCGCCGAGCCGTCGTCGGGCCGCCACACGCCGGCCGCGAGCGTGCTGCCGTCGAGGCCGTTGCCCGAGTCGAAGCCCGTCACCGGGCACACGCCCGTCACCGCGGGCAGCGACGAGGTGACGTAGTCCTCGGGCCGGTACGGGTCGCCGAACGCGGGCTGCCAGCTCTGGTGAAAGAGCCCGAGGTGCGTGGACTTCATCACGACCGGGCCCACGACGAGTTCGAGCCAGCGGTTGATGGGCTGCAGCATCTGGTACTTGCACGTGGGCAGGAAGTCCTCGCGCACGGTGGCCTCGAGGTCGCCGACGTGACCGGTCATGGGATAGCCGTAGCCGTCGTCGAACTGGTACGTGAACCAGACGACGCCCTTCGCGCCCGCGGCCACGGGCGCGGACGCCATGAAGCGCAGCTGGTTGTCGTCCGGGCGGCTGAAGCCGGTGCCCGCGGCGACCTCGGACGACAGCGAGATCACCCACCAGGGCCGTCCCGCCATGACGTCGCGCATGACGCGCATCCAGTAGAAGTAGTTGCTCAGCGTCGGCGCGGTGGTCGAGCCGCTGAACGGGTACAGCGTCAGCGAGGCGACGTCGGGACGGCGGAGCGGATCGGGATCGGAGAGGTACTTGCGCAGGTACGTCTCGTAGCACGAGTAGCCGCCGCCGCAACCGTTGTAGAAGTTGATCCACGTCATGCGCGCGCGCCCGTCGGCGCGTGCGGCGTCCTCGAGGTGCGAGGCGCGCGTCCAACCTTTGAGGAACTCGCTCACGCGCGCCGCGCCGGTGGTGTCGTAGGGCGGCTCGTCCCACAGGCACCAGCCTTCGAGCGCGTCCTTCGCCGCGGCGCCGAGCGCGGGCGACTTCACGGGATCGAACGCGTACCGCGCGAGTGTCGAGTCGAAGAGCGGCACGTTCGCGGGGTTGGTCGCCGAGGTGCCGTACCAGTCGTTGTGCGTGAGCGCGACCGAGAGCCCGGCGGCCGCGGCCCACGACAGCGTCGCCGTGTCGGGCGGCGTGGTCACGCGCCAGCCGCTGAAGTGGTGATGCATGCCGGTGAGCAGGTTGAAGTGCCCGGCGCGCGCGGTCTCGAGCGAGCGGCGCGTGATGACCGCTCGCGCAGGGTCCACGGTCGGGTCCATCCACGTCCCGATCACGAACGCGTCCTGCTTCCACGCTCCCTGGGCGAGCGCCGTCCCGGACATGCAAAGAAATGCCGTGGCGAGCAGCGACGGCAGCCGCAGGGCGCGCAAGAGCCTGGCTCGGAGGGGGAGTGCGAGCTTCAAGGGCCTGTCTTGGACGCGGAAGTCCCTTCCGGCGGCCAGTGATCGAGTCGGTGCAATGGTGTGGCGCGAGATGTGTGGACGCGACGACTGCTGGCCCGGATGGCCCGGCGGCCCGGACGAGGGGCCGAGGGGGGGAGCGAGCTGGGTCGAATTTATGGGCTGGCCCGAGCGGGGGGCAAGGACCGTCTGCTTGACCGGGGCCCCGGCCGCTCCCTAATCTTCCCGCCTCTCGAACCTTCTCAAGGAAGTCCTGCGGCGAGGCTCCCGGTGGACCCGCCGCCCTCCATGCCCTTTTCATTCCAACTCGAAGCTCAGGATTCCGGTACCGCGGCGCGCGCCGGGCGGTTCACGACTGCCCACGGCGAAGTGCTCACCCCGGCATTCATGCCGGTCGGGACCGTCGGATCGGTCAAGACCCTCACCCCGGACGACCTTCGGGGGGCGGGCTCCGACATCCTGCTCGGAAATACCTACCACCTGTACCTGCGACCGGGCGTCGAAACGGTCCGCAGGATGGGCGGGCTCCACAAGTTCATGGGCTGGGACGGCTCGATCCTCACGGACTCGGGCGGCTTCCAGGTCATGAGCCTGACGGAGCTGAACAAGATCTCGGAGGAAGGTGTCGAGTTCCGCTCGCATCTCGACGGCTCGAAGCACCTGCTCACGCCCGAGAAGGCGATGCAGATCCAGGACGGGCTCGGCACCGACATCGCGATGAGCTTCGACCAGCTCGTCGAGCTGCCGGCCTCGATCGAGACCATCCGCACGGCCGTGGACCGGACGCTGCGCTGGGCGAAGCGCGGGCTCGAGGAGCGCGAGAGGCTGCGCGGCGAAGGCCGCGGCGCCATGGCATTGTTCGGCATCAACCAGGGCGGCACCGACGCGGCGGAGCGGGCGCGATGCTTCGCGACCCTCGGCGCGATGCCGTTCGACGGCTTCGCGCTCGGCGGCCTCTGGGTCGGCGAGGGGCGCAAGCTGGGACTCGAGATGGTCGAGCGCGATTGCGGCGATTTTCCCGCCGGCAAGCCGCGCTACCTGATGGGTGTGGGGCATCCCGTGGACGCGGTCGAGGCGATCGCGCGCGGGGTGGACATGATGGACTGCGTGATGCCGACGCGGAACGCGCGGCGCGGCACGGTGTTCATCTCGTCGGGACGGCTCGTGGTGCGCAACGCGGCCTACGCGCAGGACGAACGACCGCTCGATCCGGAATGCGACTGCTACACGTGCAAGCGATTCACGCGCGCCTACCTGCGCCACCTGTTCGTGTCGAACGAGCTGCTCGGCATGCGGTTGGCGTCGGTGCACGCGATCCATCACATGGTCGCGCTCGTGCGGCGCGGCCGGAAGGCGATCCAGGAAGGGAGCTACGCGCGGTTCCGCGCGGAGTTCCTCGAGAAGTTCCACAGCGGCGAGACGCTCGTCCGGGCGTCCTCGTGACCGCGAATCCCCGATAAGGAGATCACCTGATGTTCTTCGTGTCCGACGCGTGGGCCCAGGGCGCCGAAGGCGCCGCCGCGGCCGGTGGGCCGCTCGCGCAGTTCTTCGGCGGTCCGAGCTCGACCATCGTCATGTTCGCGCTCATGTTCGGCATCATGTACTTCATGCTGATCCGCCCGCAGAACGAGGAGAAGAAGAAGCTCGAGAAGGCGCTCGACGCGCTGCAGAAGGGCGACAAGGTGCTCACGACGAGCGGCATCGTCGCGACGGTCGTGACCATCGACAAGGAGCGCGCGGTGCTCAAGATCAACGACGACGTGAAGGTCGAGTTCGTGCGCGCCGCGATCGCGCAGGTCCTCACGGACAAGAAGTAGCCATGGCCGTCCGTCCCGTCCGCATCTACGGCGATCCGGTGCTGCGCCAGAAGTCGGCGCCCGTGACCGAATTCGACGACTCGCTCCGCGCCCTCGTGGCCGACATGTTCGACACCATGGCGGCGTACAACGGCGTCGGCCTGGCCGCGAACCAGGTCGGCGTGGCGCAGCGCGTGTTCGTGGTGGACGTGCCGCAGGAGGAAGGGCCGAACGAACGCTTCGCCGTGATCAACCCCGTGCTCGAGAAGCGCGAGGGGCACGAGAAGGGCGAAGAGGGCTGCCTGTCCATGCCCGGCATCGTCGAGGACGTCGTGCGCGCCGAGTCGCTGTGGCTGAAGGGCTTCGACGAGTACGGCAAGCCGTTCGAGCGCAAGGTCAGCGGTTACCTCGCGCGCGCGATCCAGCACGAGGCCGACCACGTGGACGGCGTGCTGTTCACCGACCGGCTCTCGATCGTGACGCGGCAGCTGCTGCGCAAGAAGCTCGACGAGCTGATCCGCGGCGAGCTGCCGCCGGGCTATCACCCGGCGAAGGGCCCGAAGGGCCCGAAGGGCGAAGGGGCGTCTTCCTGAAGCCACGCGCCGTCTTCATGGGCACGCCGGAGTTCTCCGTGCCCGCACTGCACGCCGTGGCGGAACGCTGCGACGTCACGCTCGTCGTGACCCAGCCGGACCGTCCCGCGGGCCGGGGCCGTCACATGGCCGAGTCCGCGGTCGCGTCGGCCGCGAGCGCGCTGGGCCTGCCGGGGCGCAAGCCGGCCGACATGAAGGCGCCCGAAGTGCGCGAGCGTCTCGCCGCCGAACGCGCCGACGTGTTCGCGGTCGTGGCGTTCGGCGCGATCCTCACGAACGACGTGCTCGCGCTGCCGCGCGCGGGCTGCCTCAACCTGCACGGCTCGGTGCTGCCGGACTATCGCGGCGCCTCGCCCGTGCAGCGCGCGCTGTGGGACGGCCGCGCCGAGACGGGCGTGTGCACGATCTTCATGGATTCGGGCATCGACACGGGCGACGTCGTGCTGGTCGCGCGCGAACGCATCCGCGACGAGGACGACGCGGCGACGCTGGCGGCGCGGCTCGCCGCGCTCGGCGGACCGCTGCTCGCCGAATCGTGCGTGCTCGCTCACGAAGGACGGGCTCCGCGCGCGCCGCAGGATCGCGCCGCGGGTTCCTATGCGAAGAAGCTGAAGAAGAGTGACGGCGCCGTGGATTGGGCGCTTTCGGCGCGCGAGATCTGGCATCACGCGCGTGCGGTGACGCCGTGGCCCGGGGCCACGGCGGGATTCTCGGGCAAGCGGTTGATCGTCCTGTCGTCGTGCCCGGTGGCGGGCGCAGGACATCCGGGAGAGGTGCTGGGTTGGGATGCCGAGGGAGTGACGGTCGCCTGTGGCGACGGCGCCCTGCGGCTGATGCAAGTGAAGCCCGAGGGTCGAGCCGCGCAGGCGGCATCCGAGTGGGCCCGTGGCGCGCGGCTCGCGCCGGGAGACCGGCTGCAGGCCGGGAAGGAGTTTCTGTCGTGACTGAATATCGTGGTTCCTCGAGGCCTCCGCGCGCTCCGCGTGGTGGCCAGTCGCCTCGCCCGTTCTCGGGCGGACCGCGCCGCGAAGGTGGTGGTGCCGGAGGCGCCGGGGGCTCGTACGACCGCGGCCCGCGCCGCGAAGGTGGTTTCTCGCGCGGCCCGCGTCCGGAAGGCAGTGGTGGGTACAACCGTGGCCCGCGCCCCGAAAGTGGCGGCGGCTACAACCGCGGTCCGCGCCCGGCCGGCGGCGGCGGCTCGTACGATCGCGGCCCGCGTCCGGCGGGCGGTGGCTTCTCGCGCGGTCCTCGTCCCGAGGGCAGCGGCGGCTACAACCGCGGCCCGCGTCCCGAGGGCGGTGGTGGTTACTCGCGCGGTCCTCGTCCGGAAGGTGGCGGCGGCTACAACCGTGGCCCGCGTCCCGAGGGCGGTGGTGGTTACTCGCGCGGTCCTCGTCCGGAAGGTGGCGGTGGCTACAACCGCGGCCCGCGTCCCGAGGGCGGTGGTGGTTACTCGCGCGGTCCTCGTCCGGAAGGTGGCGGCGGCTACAACCGCGGCCCGCGTCCCGAGGGCGGTGGTGGTTACTCGCGCGGTCCTCGTCCGGAAGGTGGCGGTGGCTACAACCGCGGCCCGCGTCCCGAGGGCGGCGGCGGTTACTCGCGCGGTCCCCGTCCGGAAGGCGGCGGCGGTTACAACCGTGGTCCTCGTCCCGAGGGCTCGGGCGGCTACGATCGCGGCCCGCGCCGCGAGGGTGGCTTCTCGCGCGGCCCGCGTCCGGCCGGCGCCGGCGGTTACGACCGCGGCCCGCGCCGCGAAGGCGGCTTTTCGCGCGGCCCGCGTCCCGCGGGCGGCGGCTACGACCGTGGACCGCGCCGTGACGACCGCAGCTTCGATCGCGATCGCGAGCAGGGTGGCGCGAGCGGCGAGCCGACGCGCATGGTGCGCTGGCGGCGCGACGGCAAGCCGTCCGCGGCCACGCCGCCGATCTGGAAGAAGGACACGCGCCCGCTCAACGTGCGTGACGACCGTCCCGCGCCCTTCGACGAGGACCAGGGCGGACGCGGCCTGCCGAGCGACCCGCGTGAAGCGTCGCTGCGCATCCTCCACGCCGTGGACACGCGCAGCGCGTTCAGCGACCGGCTGCTCGACGGCGCGCACCAGCGTCCCGGCGCCGACGGCCGCGACCGAGCGCTGCTGCACGAACTGGTGAAGGGTTCGCTGCGCTGGCGCGGCCGGCTCGACTGGGCGCTCAACTCGCGCATCCACATCGGGCTCGACGCCGTGCAGCCGTGGATCCGCAACATCCTCCGCATCGGCGCCTACCAGATCCTCATGCTCGACCGCATCCCCGCGCACGCCGCGGTGGACGAGTCGGTGAAGCTCGCGCACAAGTACGGGCACCCCGGTTCGGCCGGGCTCGTGAACAGCGTGCTGCGCCGCCTCATCGACGAGAAGGAGTCGATCGAGTGGCCGGCCGGTGACGACGTCGAGTCGCTGTCCGTGTGGGGTTCGCACCCGACGTGGATCGTCGAGCGCTGGCTGTCGCGCTTCGGCCCCGAGTCGGCGCGCGCGCTCATGATGGCGAACAACCGCCCCGTCGCGACCGGGCTGCGCGTGAACGCGCTGCGCGGCACGCGCGACGAACTCGCCGCGCGCCTCGCGAGCGAAGGCGTCGAGTCCCGTCCCGGCACGCTGTCGCCCGACCTGCTGTGGGTCGAGGGGCATCACGCGCCCGGCGCGCTCAAGGCGTTCACCGAAGGCTGGTGCACGGCGCAGGACGAGAGCGAAGCGCTCGTCGCGCGCATCGTGGCGCCCGAGAAGCACGACCGCATCCTCGACCTGTGCGCCGCCCCCGGCGGCAAGAGCACGCACATCGCCGAGCTGATCGGCGACGAGGGCGAAGTGTGGGCGCTCGAGCGCGACAAGCACCGCGTCGCGTCGCTCGAGAACACGATCAAGCGCCTCGGCGACCAGTCCATCCACGTCGTGCACGGCGACGGCACCACCTACGAGTTCCCGATGCCGTTCGATCGCGTGCTCGTGGACGCGCCGTGCTCCGGGCTGGGCGTGATGGGCCGCCGCGCCGACGCGCGCTGGCGCAAGGGTCCCGAAGTGCTCGCCGAGATGCCGCCGGTGCAGCTCGAACTGCTCGACGCCGCGTCGTACCGCGTGCGGCCGGGTGGCGTGCTCGTCTACAGTGTGTGCACGTTCGAGCCGGAGGAAACCGACCACGTCGTCGAGCGATTCCTGTCGCTCCATCCGGACTTCACGCTCGAGAGCGTGAAGGGCCTGGTGCCCGACGAAGTGGTGACTCCGGAAGGCACCATGCGCGTGCTGCCGCAGCGTGACGGCTGCGACGGTGCGTTCGCCGCGAGGATGCGCAAGAAGTGAGCGAAGAAAGCCCCGCGCCGCCGGCTCCGTCCGGCGGCGCAGGCACTCCCGATCGCCGGCGCAAGTCCGGGCTGCGCGATTCGCTGTTCATGGCGGTCCTGGCGCTGGCCGCGTTCGCGGTGGGCTTCGGGCTGTTCAACGGCTGGGTCATGCCGCAGCTCATCCACGGCACGGGCGAGGTGCAGGTGCCCGACCTGGCCAACCTCACGTTCGAGCAGGCCGAGGCCGCGCTGCAGCCGACCGGGCTGGTGCTCTCCCGCGCGGGAGAGCGCTTCGATCCCGGCGTGCCGCGCGGCTTCGTGCTGTCGCAGGATCCGCCCGCAGGCACACCCGTGCGCGGCAAGCGCCGCGTGCTCGTGACGGTGAGCCTCGGCGAGGAATACAGCTCCGTGCCCGAACTCTTCGGCGAGTCGCGCCGCAGCGCCCAGGTGCTGCTCGAGCGCGCCGGGTTGCGCGTGGGCGGCATCACGCGCGCGCCGAGCGACCAGGTGGGGCAGGACCTCGTCGGCGGCTCCGATCCGCCGGCCGAGAGCGTGCTGCCGCGCAACTCGCCCGTCGCGCTGCTCGTCTCGACCGGCCCCGGTCCCGAGGAGTACGTGATGCCGGACTACACCGGCCGCGAGATCGGCGGCGTGCGCCGCCAGCTCGAGGCGATGGGTTTTCGCGTCCTGGTGCCGCCCGCGGCGCCGAGCGTGGGATCGATCGTGGCGCAGGCTCCGCCCGCCGGCTCGCGCGTGAGCCGCGACGCGCAGATCGTGCTGCAGGCGACGAGCCGCGTCATTCGGTGATCGGTGCCTCCGGATGATTCGGACCTGCGGGCCCTCCAGGCCCGCGCGTGCGAACGCCGTCCTGATTTGCGCGACGCTCGCGTCGTGCGCCATGCTTTCCGCATGAACGTCACCCACCCGGTCATCGCGCCCAGCCTGCTCTCCGCCGACTTCTCGAAGCTCCCCGAGGAGCTTTCGATCGTGGATCCGTCGCTCGACTGGCTGCACTGCGACGTGATGGACAACCACTTCGTGCCCAACTTCACGTTCGGCCCGATCGTGATCGCCGCCGCGCGCAAGCTCACCCGGGCGACGCTCGACGTGCACCTCATGATGGAGCGCCCGTGGGGCATGGTGGACGAGTTCCGCAAGGCCGGCGCGGACGTCATCACCGTGCACCTCGAGGCCTGTCCCCAGACGCGCGAGGTGCTGCGCCAGATCCGCGAGAGCGGCGCGAAGGCGGGGCTCTCGCTCAAGCCCGGAACGCCGTGGCACGCGATCTCGCCCTACCTGCCCGATCTCGACCTGCTGCTCGTCATGACCGTGGAGCCCGGTTTCGGCGGGCAGGCGTTCATGCCCGACATGATGGAGAAGGTCGAGGCCGCGCACCGCGAGCGCGCCGCGCGCGGGCTCGACTTCGTGATCGAGGTGGACGGCGGCATCAACGTGGACACGGTGAAGGTGGCCCGCGGCGCCGGCGCCGACGTGTTCGTGGCCGGGCACAGCGTGTTCCGCGCGCCCAGCCCGGGCGCTGCCCTGTCCGCGTTGCGCGAGGCCGTGGCGCGCTGACGCGCGCGGCGCCGAAGAACGGGAGGACGGGTGGCCGATCGCGAGGCGAGCGAACACGAGGACGCGCCGCAGGCGCCGCAGGCGCCGCTCGAATCGACGGCGCTGCTGCTCGAGCGCGTCCGCGAGGGCGATGGTTCCGCACGCGAGCGGCTGGTCGCGCGCTTCCTGCCGCTGCTGCGCCGCTGGGCGAGCGGACGGCTTCCGGCGTACGCGCGGTCGCTCGCGGACACCGACGATCTCGTGCAGGTGTCGCTGCTCAAGGCGCTCGACCACGTGGACACGTTCGAGGCGCGTCGCGAGGGCGCGTTCCTCGCGTACCTGCGGCAGGTGCTGCTGAACTCGTTGCGCGACGAGATCCGTCGCGCGGGGCGCCGCCCCGCCGAGCCGATCGGCGAGCGCGAGTTCGCGAGCCGCGAACCGTCGCAGTTCGAGCAGGCCGTCGGCCGCGACACGATGGAGGCGTACGAAGCCGCACTCGAGCGCCTCACGGCGGCGCAGCGGGAAGCCGTGATCATGCGGCTCGAGTTCGGCTACGGCTACACGCGCATCGCCGAGGCGATGGGGCGGGGCAACGCCAACGCCGCCCGCATGCTGGTGGCCCGCGCGCTCGTGCAACTGGCGGCCGAAATGGAGCCTCACCGGGAGGGCTGATTTTCGGTGTGCGGTTCCGCCACCCCCCGGCGTTCTGGAGGGTGAGGGGCCGCATGGACGGCCCGTGGGGAACGAAGGACGAGGGATCCGCGACATGACGACGCCCGAAGAAGAAGTCCTCGCCGGCCAGGCGGCGAAGATCGCCGACGGCGAAGCGGTGGACTGGGACCGCGAACGCAGCGCCTCGCCGACGCTCGATCCGCAACTGGCGGGTCTCGAGCGCGTGGCGCGCATCGCCGGTGCCTGGCGCGACCTGGGCGTGACGCCCGAGGAAGACGACGAGGACGCCGGTCCGGTGCTGTTCCACTGGGGCGACCTCGAAGCGCGCGAGAAGCTCGGCGAAGGCGCGTTCGGCGAAGTGTTCCGCGCGTGGGACCCGATGCTGCGCCGCGAGGTCGCGCTCAAGCTGCGCCGCGACGCGGGCGAAGACGACTCGGCCCGCGCCGAGCTGGCCGAGGCGCGGCAGCTGGCGCGCGTGCGCCATCCGCACGTGCTGCAGGTGTTCGGCGTGGACGTGCGCGACGGGCGCGCGGGACTGTGGACCGAACTCGTGCGCGGCCGCACGCTCGAACACGAGCTGCGCGTGCGCGGCGCGATGAGCGCCGACGAAGCCGCGATCGTGGGTCTCGAACTCTGCCGCGCACTCGCGGCGGTGCACGCCTCGGGACTCGCGCACGGCGATCTCAAGGCGAGCAACGTTATGCGCGAGGACGGCGGACGGATCGTGCTCATGGACTTCGGCTCGGTGCACGAACTGGACTCCGGCATGCCCGGTGCCGCGCGCACCGGCACTCCCTTGTCCGCCGCGCCCGAAGTGCTCGCGGGCGAGAGCGCGACCGCGGCGTCCGACCTGTATGCGCTCGGCGTGCTGCTCTACCGGCTCGTCACCGCGACGTATCCCGTGCAGGCGAGCTCGCTCGCCGAACTGCGCGAGAAGCTCGCACGTGGCGAACGCACGCCGTTGCGCACGGCGCGTCCCGACCTGCCCAGGGCGTTCGTGAGCGCGGTCGAGCGCGCGATCGAGCCCGATCCGCAGGCGCGCTGGGCCGACGCCGCGTCGTTCGAGCGCGCGCTCGTGAACGCGCTCGAGCTGGCCGCCGCGATGGCGCCCGCCGATCCGCTGCCGCCGCCCGCGCGCGTCGCGCCGCGCCGCCGCCCGGTCTCGTTCAGCATGGTCGCGGCGCTCGCCGTGGCCGTACTCGCACTGCTCTGGTCGCGCGGCGTGATCGGGCCGAAGCCCTCCGGGCTCGCGGCCTCGCCCGAAGGCGCGCCGCCGGCGACGGCGAGCGCACCGTCCGTCGCGACGGATGCGCCGGCGCAGTCGGCCGCGCCCTCGACTGCCGCGACTCCGGCCGCGCCCGCCGCCGAAGCCATTCCGTTCGCCGAGGCCACGCTGTGGCGTGCGCGCGGCGGCGAGCGCTCCGCGCTCGTCACCGGCGCGAGCATCTCGCCCGGCGACCACCTCTTCCTCGAGTTCGAAAGCGCGGAGCCCCTGCACGTGTACGTCCTCGACGAGGACGAGAAGGGCGAGACCTTCACGCTGTTCCCGGTCGCGGGCTCGGACCTGGCGAACCCGTTGCCGACGACGGCGCGGCACCGCCTGCCGGGCAAGCACGGCGGCTCGCCGTTCGACTGGGTCGTGACGAGCGCCGGCGGGCGCGAGCACGTGCTCATCGTGGCGTCACGCAAGCCCATCGCCGCGCTCGACCAGCTGGTGGCGAGCGTCGCGGCGGCCGATCCGAGCCGTCCGGTGAACTACGCGAGCGTGGGCGAGCAGACGTTCGCCACACTACGCGGCATCGGCGGCATGGAGGCGGCGCCCGCCGCTCCGAGCGGCCGCGAATCGAAGCTCGAATCGCTCGCGCGGCGGCTGCGCGCGAACGCCGGAAACGGCTACTGGGTGCGGCAGCTGACGCTCGAGAGCCGGTAGGCGTCCCGCTCCGGGAGGGCACGAGAGGGGCCGCGCGCGTCGCGGCCCCTTTTCGCGTCCTGTGCTAGATTCCCCGCCACTTTTGCCATACGGGGAACCCATGTTCGAAGCGCTCACCGAACGATTCCAGGGCATCGTGCGCCAGCTCGCGGGACAGGCGCGCATCACGCCCGACAACATCCGCGACTCGATGCGCGACGTGCGCCGCGCGCTGCTCGAGGCCGACGTGCCCGTGCAGGTCGCGAAGGACTTCGTCGCCAAGGTCGAAGAACGCGCGGTCGGCGAGGAAGTGCTCAAGAGCCTCAAGCCGGGCCAGCAGGTCGTGGGCATCGTCCACGAGGAACTCATCGCCCTGCTCGGCAACTCGCAGGTCACGCTCGCCGGTTCGCCGCACGTGCCCACGGTGGTCGTGCTCGCGGGCCTGCAGGGCTCGGGCAAGACGACGTTCGCGGGCAAGCTCGCCAAGTGGCTCGCCGCGCGCGGCAAGCGCACGCTGCTCGCCTCGGCCGACGTCTACCGCCCGGCCGCGATCGACCAGCTCGAGCGCGTCGCCGCGCAGGCGGGCGCGGGCTTCTATCGCGCGCCCGAGGGCACGCTGCCGCGCGAGATCGGCGCGCAGGCCCTGGACGACGCGAAGAAGCGCGGCTTCGACTTCTTCATCCTCGACACCGCCGGACGGCTGCACATCGACGACGAGCTCATGACCGAACTCGGCGACCTCAAGCGCGTCGTGCGCGCGCACCAGGTCGTGCTCGTCGTGGACGGCATGATCGGGCAGGAGAGCGTGCGCGTCGGCCAGACGTTCGCCGAACGCGTGGGCGTGGACGCGCTCGTGCTGACCAAGATGGACGGCGACGCGCGCGGCGGCGCGGCGATCAGCCTGCGGCAGGTGACGGGCAAGCCGATCTGGTTCCTCGGCACGGGCGAGAAGCTCGACGGGCTCGAGGTGTTCAGCGCCGAGCGCCTCGCCGGGCGCATCCTCGGCATGGGCGACGTGGTCGGCCTCGTGGAGCGCGCGCAGGCGGCGGTCACGCAGGACGACGCCGAGAAGCTGGCCGAGCGCATGCGCAAGAGCGACTTCACGCTCGAAGACTTCCTCGAGCAGCTGAAGAGCGTGCGCAAGATGGGCCCGATCGAGGACCTGCTCAAGATGATGCCCGGCGTCCCCAAGGACGCGATCGAGAAGCTGGGCCCGCAGAAGGACGTCTTCAAGCGCCACGAAGCGATCATGCTGAGCATGACCGTGAAGGAGCGCCGCAATCCCCGGCTCCTCGACGGCAGCCGCCGCAAGCGCATTGCCGCCGGCAGCGGCACGAGCGTCCAGGAGGTCAACCGCCTCCTGAAGGACTTCGAGCAGGCCAAGATGATGATGAAGGCGCTCAAGAAGGGCCCGAAGGGGCTCGCGGGGCTGCGCGGGAAGCTGCGGTAGGGAGCCTTTCGGCCATCCGGGACCGCCGCGCCGGCCCGCGGGAGATTTCCGGCCGTCCGGGGCCCTGCCGGGTTGCCTTTCCGGCCGCCAGAGGGCATGATGCCCGCCCTTTGCTGCCCCCTCGTGGGCGCGCTCCCGGTGTGATGCGCGCCAGGCGATCACGTGGGCCTCGGCAAGACCACTTACCTGTTGGGATCCACAGCGCCGCTTCGTGCGGACGCGCAATCGTTTCAGGAGGCAGTGAGCATGGCGGTCGTCATTCGCATGATGCGGGCCGGCGCGAAGAAGCGCCCCTTCTACCGTGTCGTCGTCGCGGACTCTCGCCGTCAGCGCGATGGCCGGTTCGTCGAGATCCTGGGCTTCTATGATCCGATGACCAAGCCCTACACGCTGAAGATCGACGAGGCCAAGGCCAAGGAGTGGGTGGAGAAGGGTGCGCAGCCGTCCGAGCAGGCCGCTTCGCTGCTCCGCACGCTGGGTATCGTCGCCGCCCGTCCGAGCAAGGCGCCCAAGCAGACTTCGACGGTCAAGGCCGCGAAGGCCGCCAAGGCCGCCGACAAGAAGGCTCCGGTCGCGCGCAAGAAGCCGCGCAAGGTCACGGATCGCAAGGCCAAGAACAAGGCGGCTCGCGTCAAGAAGAAGGCGAACCCCAAGAAGCCGCAGCCCAAGAAGAAGTAGCGGTAGATCGCGGTCCCTCGGCCGCAGCGAACGCACACCTTCGATTCGACACAGCATCGGCCCCGCGCCCGCAAGGGTGGCGGGGCTTTCGCTTGGCCAGCGGGCGCTCCGCGTGGTTTCATTTCGGCAGCGCGACAGCTGGGGCCGCGCGACCGTTCCCCCGAACGACTTCGTCAGCTGGGTCTTGTCGTCCACGACTTCGGTGGGGTCCGCCATGCCACTTCCGCGCTTCGCTTCGTTCGCCGCCGCCTGCGCGCTCGCGCTCGCGTCGCTCTCGTCGGCCTCCGCCGCGACCTATTCCGTCGGTCCGGGTGGCGACTACGCGACGCTCACCGCCGCACTCCAGGACGGCAACATGGGCCACTGGTCGGGAGCCGTCGTCCTCGAGCTGCTGCCCGCGTACACGAGCTCGGGCGAGACGTTCCCGATCTCGCTCTACGGCGCGAACGACGTCACCATCCGGCCGCAGGTGGGCGCCACGAACCTCACGATCGGCTCGGCCACGGGCGTCGTGTACTTCGGCTTCGGCTCGCGCTTCGTGATCGACGGGCGCCCGGGCGGCACCGGCACCGCGATCGAGCTGTCGCTGGTCTCGACCTCCACGAGCAGTCCGACGGTCACGTTCGCCGACAACGCGCACGACACGTTGCGCTGGGTTAACGTGCGCGGCGCGAACGCCGTCACGGGTTCGGGCGTCGTCCTGCTCTCGCCGCAGCAGTTCAACTGCACCGACGTCTCGATCGAGCACTGCCGCATCGGCGGTGGCGCGTCGCCGCCCGCGAACCTCGTCTACCTCTCGAGTTCGATCGGCTCGCGCTTCATCAGTGACGTGCGCATCGACGATTGCGAACTCTTCGACTGGGCGCAGGCGACGCAGAACTCGGCGGCCATCGTCCTGCAGCCGGGCGTGCGCGACGTCGCGATCCGCCGCAACAGCTTTTACCAGAGCGCGGCCCGGGCGATCACCACGGCGGGGCGCTCGCAGTACGCGGTGCTCGGCAACGGAGCGATCCCGAACCTCGCGATCGAGGACAACTGGCTCGGCGGCCGCGCACCCCGGTGCGGCGGGTCGCCGTGGACGCTGACGGGCGTGGGCGGCTTCACGCTGCTCTACCTGAACGCCGACAACGCCTCGCCCGCACGCTACCGCGGCAACGTGATCCGCAACTTCGACGTCACGGTCGCGACCGGGCCGCGCGTGCTCTCGTCGTTCGGGCGCGCCCGCGTCGAGGGCAACGTGATCGGCGGCACCGCTCCCGCGGAGCAGCTCGTCTTCCACACGACCACCGGGGCGACGGTGCTGCTCTCGGTGGCCTCGGCGGACTCGAGCGTCGTTCGCGACAACCGCATCGAAGGCGTCACGCTGGCCGCGACGACGGGCTCGCTCACGTGCCTGAGCGTCGGCACCGGCACCGCGCCCGTGCCGGTCGCGCGCAACGTGATCGGTGGCTCGGCGGCGGGTGCGATCACGACGAACGGCTCGGGGCTGTGCGCGGGGCTCGTGCTGAGCGGCGGAGCGCTCGGGACGTGCCGCGTGGACAGCAACGAGGTCTCGTACCTCTCGCGCACCGCCGCGAGCAGCGCGCAGCCGATGTCCGGCGTGCGCGTCACCGGCGCGGCCGCATCGCTCACCGGCAACCTCGTGGCGCACCTGGGCGACGCGGCGGCCACGACGGCGGCGCCGGGTACGCCGACGCTGGCCGGTGTCTCGCTGTCGTTCGGCGCCGGCGCGTGGGCGAGGCTCGCGCGCAACGTGGTGCATTCGCTCGCCTCCACCGCGGCCACGAGTGCGACGCTGGTCTGTGGGGTGAGCGCCGATCTGGGAACCGGTCCGGATGCGCTGCTCGACGGCAGTTTCGTGCACTCGCTCACCTCGGCGAGCGCCGACACCGCCGCCGGCACGATCGGCATGCGTGTGGACGGCGCCTCGGCCTCGCTCGGCCAGGTGCGCGTGGCCAACTCGATGATCCGCGCCAGAATCGGGCCGAACGCCGACGACGCCGTGAACGCCGGCCGTGTCGTGGGCGCCTGGTCCCAGGGCGGGGTCGAGTGGATCGGCAACTCGATCTTCGTCGGCGGCGTGCTCGGCGATCCGAGCGCGGGCTCGAGCCGCGCGTTCGAGATGTCCGCGACCGGCGGCTGGCCGCGCCTGCGCAACAACGTGCTCGCGAACGAGCGCGGCGACTTCGCGCCCGGCGGGCGCCACGCGGCTCTGTCGTTCCCGTTCGCGATCGCCGGTGAGTTCCCGAGCGACTACGGCCTCTTCTGGGCGCCGATCGGTTTTGGACAGGGCGTGGTCGTGCAGGCGGGCGCAACGACGTACTCCTCGCTCGCCGCGTGGCAGGCGACCGGGCAGGACGCCGCGAGCTGGCAGGGCACTCCGATGTTCGTCGCGCCCTACGGGACGGCCGCGAACGTGGACCTGCACGTCGTGCACTCGGGCGACCTCATGCCGATGGAGTTCGATCACGGCGTCTTCTGGATCGGCTGGACCACGGACTTCGACGGCGACGCGCGCACGAGCGCGACTCCCGACATCGGCGCCGACGAGTTCGACATGGACGACAACACCGGCGTGGGCGAGGGCCCGGCGCGTGCACTCGCGCTCGCACCCGCACGCCCGAATCCCGTGCACGGCGCGTGCACGTTCGAGTTCGCGCTCGAGCGCGCGGGCGCGGTGAGCCTCGAGGTGTTCGACGCGGGCGGCCGGCGCGTGCGCACGCTCGTGCGCGGCACGCTCGAGCCCGGCGTGCACTCGGTGCGCTGGGATCGCACGGACGACGACGGCGCCGCGGTGCGGCCGGGCACGTACTTCGTGCGGCTCGCCGGCCCGCACGGCGCGAAGCGCGGGGAATCGCGCCGCGTGATCGTGCTCGAGTGACGCCGCGCGTGAACCGGGCGTGCGTCCCTTGCGCGCCCGGTTCGCCGCGTGGCATCGTCCGCGCCCTCATGAACCGCACGCTCGTTCTGCTCGTCGCCCTCGTGGCGCTCCACGCCGTCGCGCTGTCCTGCTCGCCGAAGTCGGAGACGCTGCCCGCGGCGAACCTCGATCCGGCCGCCCGCGCGCAGGTGCTCATCGACTCCGGCAACGCCTCGTTCAGGCGCGCCGACTACGAGAACGCGGCCAAGCGCTACGCCAGCGCCACGCTGGTCAAGCAGGACGACCCGGCGGCGTTCTACGGGCTCGGCATGGCGCTCGCCAAGCTCGGGCGCGACGACGACGCGCGCGCCGCCTACGCCAAGGCGCGCGCACTCTCGGGCTCGGCGGGCGACTCGGTCTTCGGCGGGCACTGACGCCCGCCGCGCGTCACTCGGCCGCGGCCACCTGCCGCTCGGGCACGAAGCGCGTCACGACCTGGGTGATCACGAGGACCAGCGCCAGCCCGATCATGCCCATCACCGCTTCGGTGTAGAGCATGCCGGCGGGGCCGAAGGTCTTGTGTCCCCAGCCGTCGAGCGTGGTCATGTACATGATGGGCGTGTTCGAGAGCGCGGCGTACGCGTTGTACTTGGTCGCCGCGGCGCCGCGGCCGATGGCCTCGAGCACGAACGCCGTGAAGCCGGCGTAGGTGAGCCCGGTGATGAACGCGTACGAGAGCGTGAGCACGACGTAGAACCGCTCGGTGTGCGGCAGCGCGCCCATCGCCACGGCGCACGCGGCCTGCGCGATGCCGAACCAAACGTAGGCGGTCTTGCGGTCCATGCGGTCGGAGAAGAACCCGCCCGCCATGCAGCCGAGCGCGGACAGGATGCCGTTGCCGAGCCCGGTCGCGAAGACGACCGTGTCCGGCGAGGCCTTCCAGTCGCTCGCGACGACCGAGAACAGGTTGCTCGCCGCGCCCGAACCGATGGGCAGGAAGCAGAGGATGAGCGCGAGCATGCCCGAGCGGCCCGTGATCACGCTCCACACGTCGGTCGTGACGCGCTTGAGCTCGGCGGGAATGCTCGGATGGCGGTCGTGGCGCGAGGGCTCGACCGCGAACAGCAGCCCGCCCGCGCACGCGGCGCACAGCGCGCCGAGCACGATGCCCGGCAGGAACGGCTGCGCCGAGTGCTGCGCGATCCACAGCCCGAGCCCGCCGCCGAGGCCGTTGCCGCCGAGTGCGCCGGCCTGGAACCAGCCGCCCGCGCGGCCCTTCTGGTGCTCGGCGGTGCCGTGCGCCATCAGGCTCTCGACGGACATGCCGAGGAACGTGACGGCGAAGTTCGACGCGAGCACGACGGCGGTGAGCAGCGGCAGCGCCGCCGCCGTGTGCGGCACCATGCCGGTCGCGGCGATGCCGACCGCGGTCACGAGCCCGGCGGCCAGGTACCAGCCGCGGCGCGTGAACGTGATGTCGGAGATCGGCGCCCACAGGAACTTCCAGGTGTGCGGCAGGTAGCTCGTCGCGATCAGCGCCGCGACGGCTTCGACCGAGAGCCCGGCCTGCTTGAGCTGCCAGCCGATCGTCACGGACAGGTAGCCGCCGATCACGCCGAAGGGCAGCGCGAGGACGAGGAAGACGGCGGGGTGCGTCCAGCGATGCGCGGGAGCGACGGGGCTCATGTCGTTGGCGGCCATGGTCGCGCACCCTATACGAGCGGGCGCCGCGCGGCAGTACTTGATTTCACGCGAGGACGCCGGCGGGGTGCGCGGAGAGCTCGGCCGCCGAAATCGAAACGGCGTGAGGGAGTGGCTTCCTCACGCCGTCTCGAGCGAATCGCGAACGGTCAGTGCTTGCCTTCGGCCATCGCGACGGTGGTCGCCGCGCCGGAGGGCTTGCACTCGGACGGGCAGCCGGTCTCGCCGGTACCCGCGCCCGAGCCGGAATAGGGGCACGTCGCGCCGCTCATGTCGGCGTGAACGGTCGTGCTCGCCTTGCCGGACATCGCGGGACACTGCCCCGCGCCGTCGCAGTGTTCGGGCGGACATCCCGGAGGGCAGTCGGCATTCGAGGCATGAGACGCCGCCGCCGTCCGGGCGGTCGTCTTGCCCGGATTCTGGGAGGCCGTGCTCACGACCGTGATGGCGAGGGCCACGACGGCCGCGAGAAAGAGGACGGAGAGGATTCGCTTCATGAGGTCTCCTCCTGGGATGGAGTCAGGCCGCGGCATCCGAATCGCCGCGCCGCCTTCCGATGCCGTGCGGGAGCGGGCGGATTCGAACGGACTCGGTGGGAGGGCCGGTGGCTTGCGCCCCCACCCGGTTTCGGGTTTTCTCACCCCGCTCGTTGCGTCATCCCGTGCGCGCCCTCGCTCGCGCCGCAGTCCCGAACCCGGCGGATTCCCATGCTCGACCTCAAGTTCCTCCGCAGCCACCGCGACAAGGTGGAAGCCGGCATCGCCCTGAAGGGCATGACGGTGGACCTCGCCCGCTTCTACCAGATCGAAGAAAAGCGCCTCGCGCTCCTGCACGAGACCGAGCAGCTGAAGGCGTCCCGCAACGCCGCCAGCGAGCAGATCGCCCAGCTCAAGAAGACCGGGCAGGACGCCTCGGCCCAGATCGCCGAAATGCGCGCCGTGGGGGACAAGGTCAAGGAGCTCGACGAGCAGCTGCGCATGCTGGAGGAGGAAAGCACGTCGCTCGCCGCGTGGTTCCCGAACATGCCGCACTCGAGCGTGCCCCCGGGCAGCAGCGCCGAGCAGAACCAGGTCGTGCGCCATTGGGGCGAAAAACCGAAGTTCGACTTCGAGCCCAAGCCGCACTGGGAACTGGCCACGAACCTCGGGCTGCTCGACTTCGATCGTGCGAGCAAGATCTCGGGCTCGGGCTTCCTGCTCTTCACCGGCCTCGGCGCACGGCTCGAGCGGGCGCTCATCAGCTTCATGCTCGACTTCCACACGACGAAGCACGGCTACACCGAGATGTCGGTGCCGCACGTGATCCGGCGCGCCGCGCTGTTCGGCACCGGGCAGCTGCCGAAGCTCGAAGGCGACATGTATCACATCGGTGAGGACGACCTGTTCCTCAACCCGACCGCGGAAGTGCCCGTCACGAACATCTGGCGCGAGGAGATCCTCGAGCCGGGCATGCTGCCGATCTACGCGACCGCGTACTGCGCGTCGTACCGCCGCGAAGCGGGCGCCGCCGGCCGCGACACGCGCGGCATGGTGCGTGTGCACCAGTTCGACAAGGTCGAGCTCGTGAAGGTCGTGGCGCCCGAGACGAGCTACGACGAACACGAGAAGCTCGCCCGCGACGTCGCCGACATCTTCGAGGCGCTCGAACTGCCGTACCGCGTGCTGCTGCTGTGCTCGGGTGACATGAGCTTCGCCGCGGCGAAGTGCTACGACTTCGAAGTGTGGTCGCCGGGGCAGGGCTCGTGGCTCGAGTGCTCGTCGTGCTCGAACTTCGAGGACTTCCAGTCGCGCCGCATGGCGCTGCGCTTCCGCCGCGAGACGGGCGCGAAGGTCGAGTTCCCGCACACGTTGAACGCGTCGGGCGTGGCGCTGCCGCGCACGTTCGCGACGCTGCTCGAGAACCACCAGCGCGCGGACGGATCGGTCGCGATCCCCGCGGCGCTGCAGCCGTACCTGGGCGGGATGACGGAGATCCGCCCGGCCTGACGCGAAGCTCCGCGCCACACCCGGAGGAACACACTTGCCCGGAGCGATCGGACCCGTACGCCTCGACGTGAAGGCGCTGTTCAAGACGGGCCTGTTCATCGGCGGCGGCCTGCTGGTCGCCGCCGTGTTCCTTTTCACGCACCAGATGGTGCAGCGGCTCTCGACCGAGGTCGCCACGACGAGCCGCGTGCTCGCGCGCTTCTGCGCCGAGGCGTCGCTGCCCGCGACGCGCAATCCCGAACTGCGCCGCCTGCTCGGCGAAGTGCTCGAGAACGTCGACTTCCCGATCGTGATCACCGACACGACGGGACTGCCGCGCGCCTGGCAGGACGTTGGCGTGCCGCACAAGCTCGTCTCCGAGGAGTCCATCGACTCGCTCGCGGCGGGCTGGCCGGTGTCCGAGAAGACGAAGCTCTTCGTGGACGGCGTGCGCGCGCGCATCCCCGAGCTCGACCGCAAGAACAAGCCGATCCCCATGTGGCAGACGCGCCCCGACTCGCTGCGGCTGGGCTACGTGCACTACGGCGAGCCCGTCGTGCTGAACCGCCTGCGCTGGATGCCGTTCCTCGCGATCGGCGGCACGGGCCTGCTCATGCTGCTCGCCTTCGGCGGTCTCGCCGGCATCCGCGCCGCGGAGAAGCGCACGATCTGGGTCGGCATGGCGAAGGAGACCGCGCACCAGCTCGGCACGCCGCTCTCGAGCCTCATGGGCTGGGTCGAGCTGCTGCGCGCGAACGTCGAGAGCGCGCCGCCCGGGAGCGCCGTCACCATTCCGCAGGCCGAGCTCGCCGAGACGCTCGACGACATGGAAGGGGACATCGACCGGCTCAACAAGGTCGCGCAGCGCTTCAGCCACATCGGCTCGGCGCCGCAGCTGCACCTGCAGGACGTGACACCGGTCGTGCGCGAGGCCGTGCAGTACATGCGCCGCCGCGTCTCGCAGCGCGAGGGCGGCATCGAGATCCGCGAGCGCTACGAGGAAGTGCCGCCGGTGAACCTCAATCGCGAGCTGCTCGAGTGGGCGGTCGAAAACCTGCTCACGAACGCGATCTCGGCGCTCGACAAGTCGCCGGGCGTGATCGAGGTCACGGTCGAACGCCGCGCCGAGACGGAAGAAGTCGAGGTGCTCGTCGGCGACAACGGCCGCGGCATGTCGCGCGAAGAGCAGCGCCGCGCCTTCGAGCCCGGCTACACGACGAAGCGCCGCGGCTGGGGACTGGGGCTCGCGCTCGCGCGCCGCGTGGTCGAGGACTACCACGCCGGCCGCATCGGCATCCGTCACAGCGCGCCGGGGCAGGGCACGATCATGGTGATCCGCTTCCCGACCTAGTCCGGGCCCGGGGCGGGCCGGGCCCGCCCGCCGGACACACGAACGCCGCGGCGGTCTTCGGGCCCGCCGCGGCGTTCTCGCTTCCCGTCCTCCGCTACTCCGACAGCGCCAGCGTCAGCCGGCCGTCTCCCGTGCGCAGGCGCAGCGGCGTCTTGCCGCCGTTCAGTTCGCCGCGCAGCGTGTGGTGCGTCATGCCGCCCGAGACGTCCACCGGCAGGTCCACGTGCAGCGAGCCGTCGCGCGTGCTCGCGTCGAGCAGCGCCGACAGGTCGCGCGGGATGCGCACGGTCACGGGGCCGTCGCCCGAGGCCACGTCCCACGGTTCGGCGAGCTTCGAGCCGCGATGCGCCGAGACGTTCAGCGAGCCGTCGCCCGAGCGCAGCACGAGCTTGTCGAACCGCCCGCTCACGCGCACGCGGCCGTCGCCCGTCGTGGCCGACAGCGAGCCGTCCACGTTCTCGGCGTCCACCGCGCCGTCCCCGCTCGAGAGCTCGAGCGTGCCGCGGTGTCCTTCGATCCGGATGTGGCCGTCGCCCGTGTGCGCCGCGAGCACGCCCTGCCCAGGCGCGATGTCCACGTCGCCGTCGCCGGAGCGGATGTCGAGGTCGCAGGCGGCGGGAACCTCGACGAGGATCGTGAACTCCTCGGTCATGCCGCCGAAGACCACGACGTTGCCGCGCTCGCGGCAGGTGATGCGGATGTCGTCCCCGTTCTGGTTCAGCTCGATGAGCGGCTCGCGCGGTTCGGAGTGCCAGCCCCAGACGCGGACCTTGTACTCGATGCGGGTGTGCACCGTGCCGTCGGCGGCGCGGACGACGCGGATGTCGCCGTCGTTCGTGTTCACGTGGACGGCGGGTTCGGCGCCGACCTTCCAGGTCTTCTCCCAGACGCGTGCGGACGCGTCGGTGGCGGCGAGCGTGGCCGTGGCGAGCAGTGCGGCGGCCAGTGTGGCGAAGCGCATGCGGCGGATCCTCCGAAGCAGGAATGGGGGGGGGGAGAACGTACCGCCCCCTACGCCCGTCCACCCCGGAGGGTTGCGCGCCGGACGGAATCAGACCGAGAAGCGCGCCACCGCGGTCATGAGCCTCTCCCCGGTCGCGGCGGTGCCCCGGGCCGCCTCGGCCAGCCGCTCGGCCTCCTCGGCCATGGCCCGGACCTCGCCGTCCATGCCGTCGACCGCGCCCTGGATCCCCGTCAGCTGCTCGGCCTGGCGGCGGCTCGCTTCGGCGATCGCGTCCGAGAGGCGGCTCGCCTGGCGGACGGACTCGACGATCGTGCCCAGCGTTTCGCCCGAGCGCCGCACCAGCGCCGCGCTCGACTCGACGCGCTGTCCGGTCTCGAGGATGAGCGCGTGGATTTCCCGGGCGGAGTCCGCGCTGCGCCCGGCGAGCGAGCGCACTTCCTGGGCGACCACCGCGAAACCGCGGCCGTTCTCGCCCGCGCGGGCCGCCTCGACCGAGGCGTTCAGCGCGAGCAGGTTGGTCCGGAACGCGATCTCGTCGATCACGCCGACGATGTCGGCGATCCGCCGCGACTGGCGTTCGACTTCCTCCATCGCCGCGACGGCGTCGTGAACGACGCGGCCGCCGCCCTCGGCGGCACCGCGCGCCTCGGCCGTGGCGCGGCTCGCGGCCTGCGCATCCTCGGCGTTGCGTGCCGTGGTCTGGCCGAGCTCGCGCAGCTGCGCCGAGGCCTCGGCGACGCCCGCGGCCTGCGACTGCGAGTGACGGGTCAGCGTCTCGCTCGCTCCGGCGAACTCGTGTGCCGCGCCCGCCATCGCGCGGCCGGCGTCGTTCGCCTCGCGCATCGCCTCGCGCGTGTGATGCACGGCCGAGTTCAGCGCGTGGGCGAAGCGCGCGACTTCGTCCTCGCCGTCGACCGCCGCCTTCTGCGTGAGGTCGCCCGCGGCGACGCGCTCGAGCACGCCGACGCCCTGCGCGAGCGGGCGGGTGACGCGCCGCGTCGCGAGCCGCGCCACGACCGCGATGGGGACGAGGGCGAGCAGGATGCCGATCACGACGAACGCGGTCGTCCGGCGGGCGTGCGCGAACACCGTCGCGGTGGGCACGGTGACGACCATCGCCCACACGTCGCCGCCGTGCCCGGCGCGGAAGGGCACGAACGTGCGAAGCACTTCCGCGTGGGTGCGCGGGTCGCGCTGGATCGTCCGGTACGAGTCGCCACGGCGCAGCGCGCTCCACGCTTCGTCCAGCGAGCCGAGTTCGCCGGCGTGCTGGCCGAGCCGCGCCGCGTCGGGGTGCCCGACCCACGCGCCCTCGCGGCTCACGAGCGAGAGCCAGCCGGTCCGCATCGGGTGATGCTCCCCGAGAGTCTTCTGCACGTCGGCGAGCGCGAGATCGGCGCCCGCGACCCCGACGAACTTCCCGCGGTCCCAGAACGGCACGCACACGCTCGTCATGAGCACGGAGTCGCGGTCCACGAAGTCCTTGTAGGGCTCCATGAGCATTTCGCGCTCGGACTTGCGCGGCAGCCAGTAGAAGTCGCCCGATTCGTAGTCCGCAGGGGTGGGCTGCAGGCGGATACGCCCTTCCCGCCGCACGTACCAAGGCAGGAAGCGTCCGCTGCCGTCGGCCGAACGCGCGCCGGCGTGCGCGGCGTCGGCGCCGTCGAAGGCGTTCCGGTCGAACTCGACCCACGCGCCGAGCATGCCGGGTGAGCCGGCGACGGCGCGGGCGACGAGCGATTCGGCCATCGCGCGGCTGGGAGAGCCGTGGTGGAGGATCACGACCGCGTCCGCGAGCGAGCGCGCGGACTGGAACGGCAGGTCGAACGACGGCTGCACGTCGGCCGCGATCCGGCGCGCGGTCGACTCGAGCTCTTCGTAGGCCGCGGTGCGCGCCTCGGAGCGCAGGTGCAGCGACAGCGCGGTCGCGAGGACGCCGAGCACGAAGGTGGCGGTGAGCACGAGGAGCAGCGTGAGCCGGTTGGCGATGCTGCGCCGGGCGAGTGCGAGCCAGTACTGCGGCGACCAGGGCGTGAAGTGCGGCATGGCGTGGGCTTCCGGACCGGAGGATCGAAGGATTCGGGGAGGGATGTGATCCCTTCGAAGTATCGGGTCCGTCCGTGCGGGCTGAACGGCGGCCGCCGGGCTTTCCTGCCGTCCCGGGCCCGCAACTGCCCGCGCCTGCGTGGGGCGGCGCGCGCCCGTTGGCCCCGGCCAAGTGCCCACCCTATATTGTCGCCCCGACACCGGACCGCGCTCCCCGCCGAATCGAAGAGGGCACGACCATCGAAACGCAGCGACGGATTCTCTGGGCCGACGACGAGATCGACCTGCTCAAGCCGCACATCAAGTTCCTCGAGCAGAAGGGCTATTTCGTGCGCGCGGTCCCGAACGGCGAGGACGCCCTCGCCGCGCTCGAGGCCGAACGCTTCGACGTCCTGCTGATCGACGAGATGATGCCCGGCCTCGGCGGGCTCGAGACGCTCGCGCAGCTCAAGGCGCGCGACCTCACGCTGCCGGTGGTGCTGATCACCAAGAGCGAGGAAGAGACGCTCATGGAGGAGGCGATCGGCAAGCGCATCACGGACTACCTCATCAAGCCCGTGAACCCGTCGCAGGTGTTCCTCGCCTGCAAGCGCGTGTTCGATTCGCAGAAGCTGCAGGACTCCCAGCGCGCCCGCGACTACGTCGGCGAGATGCAGCGCTGGCAGATGCTCGACACGCGCCGGCTCGACTGGGACGGCTGGGTGCAGCTCGCGGTGGACGTCGCGCGCTGGGACGTGGGGCTCGACGGCGCGCCCGAGGCCGGGCTGCAGCAGGCGCACGGCGACTTCCGCAAGAGCCTCAACATCGACTTCGCGCGCCTGATCGAGGAGCGCTACCCGGGCTGGGTTCAGCGCGCGCACAAGGGGCTGACCGACGGCCGGCCGAACCTCTCGAGCGACGTCGTGCGCCACGCGGTCGTGCCGCACCTGAAGGCCGGCACCCGCGTCGTGTTCATCGTGATCGACTGCATGCGGCTCGACCAGTGGTTCACGCTCGAGCCGCTGCTCGAGGAGTGGTTCGAGATCCAGCGCGACTACTACCTGTCGATCCTGCCGACCGCGACGCCCTACTCGCGCAACTCGATCTTCGCCGGGCTGCTGCCCGCCGACCTGCACAAGAAGCACCCGGACCTGTGGCAGGAGAACAGCGGCGACGAGCGGACGCGCAACCGCTACGAGCGCCAGCTGCTCGATTTCCAGCTCGAACGCCTCGGGGCGATGCCGGCGACGAGCCCGAAGTACCTGAAGATCTACGAGGTCGAGGAGGCCCACAACACGCGCCGGCAGATCGGCTCGTTCTCGGGCGTGCCGCTCACGTCCATGGTCTTCAACTTCCTCGACATCCTCGCGCACGGCCGCAGCGAGTCCGAGATCCTGCAGGAACTCGCGCCCGACGAGGCCGCGTTCCGCGCGGTGATGAAGGCGTGGTTCACGCACTCGCCGCTGTACGAGATCTTCCAGGCGCTCGGCACGCAGGACTGCACGGTGGTCGTGACGACCGATCACGGCTCGGTGCTCGGCAAGCGCGCGGCGCTCGTGTACGGCAACCGCGACACGTCCACCAACCTGCGCTACAAGTACGGCATCAACCTGAACACCGACTCGAAGCAGGCGATCATCGTGCGCAAGCCGATGGACTACCTGCTGCCGGACGACGGCGTGAACAAGAACTACGTCCTCGCGCGCGAGGACTACTACTTCGTCTATCCGACCAAGTTCCACGAGTACGAGCGCCAGTACCGCGGCTCGTTCCAGCACGGCGGCGTGTCGGTCGAGGAGATGATCCTCCCGCTCATGACGCTGCGGCCGCGCGCGCCGCGCCCCGGCACGTGATCGGCGCGGACTCGCGACGCACGGACTCGGTCGAAGCGACGGAGCGCCTCGGTGAGGCGCTCGCGCCGGCGCTGCGCGCGGGCGACGTCGTCGTGCTGCAGGGCGACCTCGGCGCGGGCAAGACGCGCTTCGTCGCGGGACTCGCGCGCGGCCTCGACCCCGGCGCGCGCGTGCGCAGTCCTTCGTTCACGCTCGTGAACGAATACCGCAGCCGCACCGGCGGCCTCACGCTCTACCACCTCGACCTCTACCGGCTCGGCACGGGCGAAGTGGACGGGCTCGGTCTCGAGGAGTACGCCGAACTCGGCGCGCTCGCCGTGGAGTGGGGCGACCGCCTGCCCGCGGCGTGGAGCGAGGACGCGCTCACGCTCGCCTTCGACGTGCAGGCGGACGACGCGCGCGTGATTTCGGGCGCCGCCTCGCGTGGCCGCGGGCTCGAGCTGCTCGCCGCCTGGCGCGCGATCCCGGAGCGCGCATGACCGGCCTGTCGATCGAGGCGGCGACCGACCACGTCGAAGTGGCGGTGCTCGAGGACGGCGCGGTGCGCGCGCACGTCGTCGAGGACGTCGGGCACGGGCACACGCGGCGGCTGACCGCGCTCGTGCAGGAGGCGCTGCGGATTTCGGACGTCACGCCCTCCGGGCTCGCGTGGGTCGCGGCGGGACTCGGGCCGGGCTCGTTCACGGGCGTGCGCGTCGGGCTCGCGACCGCACGCGGCTTCGCCTTCGCGGGCGGCGCGCGGCTCGTCGGCGCCTCGAGCCTCGCCTCGCTCGCGCACGCCACACCCGCCCGGCGCTCGCTCGTCGTGCCGCTCGTGGGCGCGGGACGGCGCGACGTGTACGCCGGCTTCTTCCGGGCCGACACGCGCGGCCAGATCCGCCTCGTGGCGGCGCCGCGCGTGGTCGCGGCCGACGCGCTGCTCGCGGTCGTGGCCGAAGTGCACGCGCTGCTCCCCGGCTGGGCGATCCGCTTCGTCGGCCCGGGCGCCGCTCGCGAGCGCGAGCGCCTCGAGGCGGCGTACCCGACCTCCACGGCGCTCGAGTTCCGCCACGGCGGGCTCTCGGCGCTCGACCTCGCGGCGGCCGCGCTCAAGGGCGCCGGCCCGGGCGGCGGCCCGGGGGCCGGGTTGCCGGCCGAGGGGCGCGAGGCCGACCCGGTCTACGTGCGCAGCGCGCAGGCGGAGGAGCGCGTGCGCCGCGCCGCGCTCGGCGCGACGCCGACCGTGATCCGGCACATGACGCTGGAGGACGTCCCGGCGGTCGCGGAGACCGAAGCGCGGACGTTCTCGGACGCCTGGAGCGAGTCGTACTTCCGCAGCCTGATCGGCTACCCGGGCGGCTGGATCCGGGTCGCCGAGCGCGGCGGCCAACTCGCGGGCTACCTCGTGAGCGGCATCCAGCCCGGCACCTGCGACCTCGAGAACATCTGCGTGCTCCCCGCGCACCGCCGCTGCGGCGTGGCGCAGGCGCTCATGGCCGACCTGTTCGAAGCCTGCCGCGCGCAGGGCGCGCACGAGGTGCTGCTCGAGGTGCGCGTGTCCAACGACGCCGCGCAGGCGCTCTACTGCGGGTTGGGGTTCCGGCTGGCGGGGGTCCGGCGCGGGTATTATCGTGCGCCCGACGAAGACGCCCTCCTCATGGCCTGCCGCGTCCCGGCCGCTCCGGCGCCCGCGGCGAGCGCTTCCTGACCCCGAGGCCCCGTTCACATGTCCTGGCTCAAACGCGAACGTTCCGGCATCAAGACCACCGCCAAGTCCGACCGGCCCGAAGTCCCCGAGGGACTCTGGACCAAGTGCGACGGCTGCGGTGAGGCCCTGTTCCAGACCGTGCTCGAGCAGCACCTGTGGACGTGCCCGCACTGCGACCACCATTTTCGTGTGCCGGCCCGGCAGTACGTGGGGTATCTCACGGACGAGGGCAGCTTCGTCGAACGCCACGCGAACCTCGTGGCGGGCGACCCGCTCGAGTTCCGCGACGCCAAGATGCGCTACCCCGACCGCCTCGCGGCGGCGCAGCGCGACACCGGCGAGAAGGACGCGGCGATCTCCGGCGTGGCCACCATCGGCGGCATACCGGTGAGCGTCGCGCTCATGAACTTCTTCTTCATGGGCGGCTCGATGGGTTCGGTGGTCGGTGAAAAGGTCGCGCGCGCGATCGAGGACGGCATCGCCGAGCGCCGCGCGGTCGTCGTGGTGTCCGCCACGGGCGGCGCCCGCATGCAGGAAGGCATCCTGTCGCTCATGCAGATGGCCAAGACGTCGGTGCTGCTCGCCCGCCTGCGCGAGGCGCGGCTGCCGTTCGTCTCGCTGCTCACCGATCCGTCCACGGCCGGCGTGCTCGCCTCGTACGCGTCGCTCGGCGACGTGATCGTGGCCGAGCCGAAGGCGCTCGTCGGCTTCGCCGGCGCCCGCGTCATCCGCCAGACGATCGGCGAGGACCTGCCGCCGGGCTTCCAGCGCGCCGAGTTCGTGCTCGAGAAGGGCTTCGTCGACCGCATCGCCCACCGCAAGACCGTGCGCGACGAGATCGGCGGGCTGCTCGGCTACTTCTGGCACTCCACGCGCGGCTTCGCTCCCGACGGCGGGACGTCGCCGCACGCCTACGATCCGAACGCTCCCCGTTCGACCTCCTAGGCCGGCTCCGAAGACGTGACCACACTCCAACGCCAGCTCGAGGCGCTTTACGGACTCGAGCGCCGGCGCGACAAGCTCGGGCTCGACGGCACGCGCGAACTGCTCGGCTCGCTCGGCGAGCCCCAGCGCGCGTTCCGCTCCGTCCACGTGGCGGGCACGAACGGCAAGGGTTCGGTGTGCGCGCTGGTCGAGCGCGTGCTGCGTGCCGCGGGCGTGCGCACGGGCCTCTTCACGTCGCCGCACCTCGTGGACTTCCGCGAGCGCATCCGCGTGAACGGCCGCTGCGCCCCCGAGGCCGAACTCGCCGCGCGACTGGCGCGCATCGAGGCGCTGCCGGGAGGGTCCGAGCGCACGTTCTTCGAGGTCGCGACCGGACTGAGTTTCCTCACGTTCGCCGAGTCGAAGGTCGAGACCGCGGTCGTCGAGGTCGGCCTCGGCGGGCGGCTCGACACGACCAACGTGATCGCGCCCGAGGTGTGTGCGATCACGACCATCGGGCTCGACCACGCCGAGATCCTCGGGGACTCGCACGAGAAGATCGCGGCCGAGAAGGCCGGCATCTTCAAGCGCGGCGTGCCCGCGGTCTCGGGCGTCGAACACGACGCCGCCGCGACCGTGATCGCGCACGCGGCACGCGACGCGGGCGCGCCGCTGCACCAGGCGCGCGACCTCGTGAACGTGACGCAGGCGCAGTACGGCCCGTGGGGCATGCGCCTCACGGTCGAGTGCGAGCCGTGGGGCACGTTCCAGCTGCAGAGCACGCTGCGCGGGAGCCACCAGCGCGAGAACGCGCGCGTGGCGCTCGCCGTGCTGTCGCTGCTCGCGCGCGCGGGCACGCGCATCCCGCTGGGCGCGCTGCGCACGGGCTTCGCCGAGGCGCGCTGGGCGGGACGGCTCGAGCCGTCGCCCACCGTGCGGCGGCTGTGGTGGGACGGCGCGCACAACGTGGACGGCGTGCGCCGGCTCGCACAGGCGTGGCGCGACGAGATGGCGATGGAGCCGCCGGTGGCGATCGTGTTCGCCGCGGCCCGCGACAAGGACGTGCGCGCGATGCTGCAGCGCCTGCACGCGCTGGCGCCCGGCGCCTCGCTCGTGCTCACGCGCACGCGCAACGAGCGCGCGCTGCCGCCCGAGGCGCTCGCGGAGATCGCCGCGTCGCTCGGCGTGCCGTGCACGACGGCGCCGGGCGTGCGCGAGGCGCTCGTGCCGTGGCTCGACCACGGCGGGGACGGGCGCGGCCGGGCGTCGGGCCGCGTGCTGCTGTGCGGTTCGCTGTTCGCGGTGGGCGAGGCGATGGAGGCGTTCGGCGGCGCGCCGGGCGAACAGTCGTGAGGCGCCTGCTCGCCGCGTGCCTGTGCATCCTCGCGGTCGCCGCGCTCGCGCTGGCGTCGTCGCCCTCGCGCGCCGTGCAGGCCGCGCCGGCCGAACCGCCGTTCCGGATCACCGCCGACAACATGATCGGCGGGCGCGGCCCCGAGGGGGACGTGCTCGACCTGAACGGCAACCTGCGCGTGATCCGCGGCCGGACCGTGCTCACGGCGGACAAAGGCCGCTACACGACGGCGAGCGGCATGATCGACCTCATGGGGCGCGTGCGGCTCGTGGACACGAGCACCACGGTCACGTGCGACCACGCGATGTTCTCGGAGAACGACGACCGCCTGAACCTCGACGGCAACGTGGTCGTGACCGACAAGCAGGCCGTGCTGCGCGCGCCGTTCGGCTGGTACGACCGCCGCACGGGGCAGGCGTGGATGGGCGGCGGCGTGACCGGGCGCGAGAAGAAGCAGCGCATGTCCGCGAACGAGGCGACGTACGAGCGCGATTCGACGATCGTGCGCGCGCGCGGGACCGTGAAGGGCTTCGACGAGGAGAACCGCGTCGAGCTGGCGGCGCAGGCGATCGACTTCTTCCGGCGCCTCGACCTCGCGATCGCCACCGGCGAACCCGTGATGCGCTCGACGGACGACGACGGCAAGGTCACGGTGCTGCACGCGCGCGAGCTGCGCGTGAACTCCGCGACGAAGATCGCCGAGGCAATCGACTCGGTGCTCGTCGAGCGCGACACGCTGCGCGCGCGCGCCGACCGCGCGGTGTTCGACGACCGCAGCGGCCGCGGCATGCTGCTCGGCTCGCCGCGCGCGTGGGACAACGAGACCGTCGTGACGGGCGACACGCTCGAGACGCTCGCCGAGAACCGCAAGCTGCGGCTCGTGGTCGTGCGCGGCAACGCGACCATGGACTACGCCGGCATGCGCGAGCAGAACGCCGGCGAGACGAGCCGCCTGACCGGGCACCGCGTGGACGTGTACGTGGAGGGCGACCGGATCGACAGCCTCATGGCGGTCGGGCAGGCCGTGAACGCGTACTCCTCGCCCGAGCGGCCCGGCAAGACGCGCGAGCGCAACCAGGCGAGCGGCGACACGATCACCGTGTTCTTCAAGGACAAGAAGGTGGACCGTGCCCGCGTGACGGGTTCGGCCATGGGCGAGTACCGCGCGGCCGTGGACTCCACCGACACGCTCTCGATCGCGAACGAGGTCGTGCGCTACGACGGCCAGCGCATCGAGTTCCTCGTGCCGAAGAACCAGATCGTGCTCGACGGCCTCGCGCACCTCGTGTACCGCGACATCGAGCTGAACGCGAAGCGCGTGGAGTTCGACAGCGAGAAGCAGACGCTCGTCGCGCGCGGCACGCCGCAGATCCTCGAGAAGGGCGACAAGCTGAACGGTCACCTCATGACGTACGACCTCGGCTCGCGCACGGGCACCGTGTACGAGGCGCAGACGGCGTACGAGCGCGGGCTCTATCGCGGCGACCGGATCCGCAAGGCGGGGGACGACCAGCTCGACGTGCTGCACGGCTCGTACAGCACGTGCGACCTCGAGCAGCCGCACTATCACTTCTCGTCCCGCTGGATGAAGATCTACCTGAAGGACAAGCTCGTCGCGAAGCCGGTCGTCTTCTACCTGCGCAACATCCCCGTGCTCGCGCTGCCGTTCTACGTGTTCCCGATCAAGCCGGGGCGGCACTCGGGCTTCCTGTTCCCGCAGTTCGAGTTCGGGTTCAGCAACCGCAGCGGGCAGTTCCTGCGCAACGCCGGCTACTACTGGGCCCCGAACGACTACATGGACCTCACGCTCGCCGCCGACTACTACCAGGCGCAGCCGTCGTACGTGATGCGGGCCGAGGGCAACTACAAGCTCATGTACGTCTTCGACGGCCGCTTCGAGGGGCGCTTCGAGCGCAACGAGGCGACGCAGCGCGACGACTACGTGCTCGACGCGTGGCACACGCAGGACGTCTCGCCGCGCACGCGCCTCATCGCGCGCGGCAACTTCGTCTCGAGCCGCGACTACAACGCGAGCGCCACGTCCGGCGCGACGCTCGCGCAGCGGCTGAACCGCTTCCTCACGTCCACGGTGTCGCTCTCGCACGCGGCCGACTGGGCGAGCATCAGCGCCGTGCTCGACCGCCGCCAGGACCTCGACGCCGACGAGGGCATCAAGGACGACGGGTTCGGCGGCGCCGTGCCGATCTTCAAGCCGGGCACCGTGGCCTCGCTGCCGAACCTCGTGACCAACGCGCCGAGCCTGTCGCTCGGGTTCCCGACGCGCACGATCGGCAGCTGGGGGCTGTTCAAGGACACGAAGGCCGAGACCGCGTTCGCGAGCACGTACCTGAGCGCGAGCATGCGCTACCTGTCGCTCAGCACGCGGCAGGCGTACGTGGACCGCTACGACTACCGCGACAACGGCGCCGGTGGCCTCGATTCCACGACGGTGATCGGCCAGCGCGAGACCACGCGCCGCGGCATGGCCGCGAACTTCGGCCTGTCGGATTCGCGCCGGCTGTTCGGCTGGCTCAACCTGACGCCCGGCGTGTTCGTGAACTCGGCCGTGTTCGACTACGACCAGCAGGGGCGCAAGGTCGTGCCCGCGGCGACGTGGTCGTCGTCCATGAGCATGAGCTCGACGTTCTACGGCACGTTCCGCCCGCCGATCCCGCATCTCGGCGGACTGCGCCACGTCGTGTTCCCGAGCGTCGCGGTGAGCTACAGCCCGGACGTGAGCGGGCTGCAGTACACCGACACCGCGGGCGTGAAGCGCAACCGCTTCGACAGCTTCGGCGGCATCTCGATCTCGGGCTTCAAGTCCGCGAGCATGAGCTTCGCGCTCGACCAGCGCATCCAGGCGAAGATCGTCAACGGCGAGAAGGTGACGCGCCTCGACAACCTCGTCGGCTGGTTCACGAGCGGCACGTACGACTTCCTGTGGCGCGAGCACGGACTCGAGCACGGGCTCTCGCCGCTCACGAGCGCCGTGCGCGTGCAGCCGCCGGGCTTCCTGTCGCTCGACGTGAGCGGCATCGTCGACGTGTACGAGGGTCGCCCGCTGCGGAACCTCGGCTGGAACACCGGCGTGAACTTCGGCAGCAACGGCGCCAAGCGCGCGCCCGCGCAGCTCGCCGTGGAACAGACGGACCGCAGCCGGGACCCCGCGCAGGCGGAGGAGTCGTTCCGCGAGACGTGGCAGGCCTCGATCGCCTACTCGTATTCCGGCGGCTACAGCACGCGCAACTGGTCCGCGCAGAAGAACGCGAACGCCAACCTCTCGTACAACATGACGCCCAACTGGCAGCTCGGGTATTCGACGGCGTACGACGTCACGCGCGCGCGCGTGCTCACGCAGCGCTTCAGCCTGACGCGCCGCATTCATTGCTGGGACGCGATCTTCACGCGTTCGTTCGTGGTCGGCGGCGAGGCGGAGTACTACTTCCGCATCGGCGTGCGCGACCAGAAGGAGATCTACTACGAGCGTGGACCGCGCACCCAGAGCTACGGTGGCATCAACTAGTCCGCGGGTGCATCTCGCGTGCGACGGCTGCGAGGCCGCCGCGTGGACCGGCCCCGCGCCGGCCGGCGGGTTCGACGCGTGGTGCGAGCGCTGCCAGTCGGCGCACGCGGCCGATTCCGCCGCGGCGGCATGTCCCGCGTGCGGCTCGCCGCTCGCGACCGGCACGCCGCGCTTCGTCGAGCTGTGGGGACGCCTGCAGATGCTCGACGGCGCGCTGCGCGCGTGGGACGGCGAACCCGAGCCGCTCGCGCGTCTGCTGCCCATGCGCCCGCGCTTCGTGAGCGACCTCACGCCGCCGGCCGCGCGTCCGGGCGATCCGGACCCGCTCGCCGCGCTGCTCGAGGCCGTGCGCACGGGCCGCTGGGGCGACGCGCTCGCCGTGGCGGACCTCGACGGCGATCCGCGCGCGCACGCCGCGCTCGCGATCGCGCGCGAGCGCCGCGGCGAGACCGCGCTCGCCGCCGGCGAATGGACGCGCGCGCTCGAGTCGGGCGAGTGGGAACAGGCGCGGCTCGCGCGCGGTTCGCTGCGCGCACGCGCGGCCGACGGCGCCGGCGCGGCCGCGGACTTCGCGCTCGCGGGCACCTCGGCCGCCGCGCGCTGGAACCGCGCGTCGCTCGCCGTGCACCAGGCGCTCGCCAAGACGCCCGGCGCGCCCGAGCAGCGCGCGATCGCCGCCGCACGCGCCGAAGCGGGCGAGGCGCCGGAGTTCTGGAGCGAGCCCACCGTGGGCCGGCTCGCGTGGGACCTGCTCGCCGAGCGCACGCTCGCGCGCCGCGAGGCGGGCGAGTTCACGGACTTCGACCTGCACGTGCTGCGCGAGGCCGAGGACCTGTTCGAGCACGCGACCTTCTGGGACCGCGCCATGGTACTGGTGACGTATTCGCGTCTCGAGCTCCACGGCGACGTCTCGCGCGTCGCGATGCCGGCCGCGCTCGCGCTCGCGAGCGAGCTGCTCGCCGAGCCCGCGGTGAAGGGCGAGGCGCTCGCGCCGTTCGCCGCGAGCGTCACGGCGGCGTACGACGCCGCGCACGCGCGCGACCCGCGCCGGGCCTGGCGTGCGCTCTACCTGTGGATGCGCGACGAACGGCTGCAGCGCTATCGCCTGCCCTGTGCGGCATGCCGCCGCGGGTCGATCGGCGTGGACGGATTCGCGGGGGAAGAGCCGGGGGACGAATCCCGCGGGGGGTGAAGCGGCTCTGAAGAGCAGGCTGCTTGCGTCCGCCCCGTTCCTGCCGAAGAGTGTGAGCCATGTCGTCCTTCGTCTCGCTCCAGTCCATCCGCCGTGAATCGTCCGCCCCTCCGGTGGTCCTCGAGACCGTGCGCCTGCGCATCTCGGGCATGCACTGCGCGTCGTGCGTCGGCCGCGTCGAGGCCGCGCTCACGTCGCTGCCCGGCGTCTCCGGCGCCGCGGTCAACCTCGCGACGCAGCGCGCCGAGGTCCAGCTCACGAGCGCGCTCGACGCCTCGCGCATCCTCGAGGCCGTGCGTGCGGCGGGCTACGACGCGCACGTCGTCGAGTCGCCGGTCGCGACCGACGACGAGCAGCGCGAGCGCGCCGAGGAACTCGCCGCCGTGCGCCGCCGCTTCGTGCTCGCCGCGGCGCTCGCGGCGCCCATCTTCGTGATCGCCCACGCCGGCATGATCCCGGGCGTGCCCGCGATCCCGAACGGCAACTGGCTGCAGCTGCTGTTCGCGATCCCCGTGCAGTTCGTCTCGGGCTGGCCGTTCGTGCGCGGCATGGTGCGCGGCTTCGCGCGCCGCGCGCCCGACATGGACACGCTCGTCGGGCTCGGCACGCTCACGGCGTTCACGTATTCGCTGGTCGCGACCGCGTGGCCCGCCGCGGTGGGCGAGATGCACGCGATGCACGGGGCGCAGGCGCACGTCTACTTCGACACGTCGGTGACGATCGTCGCGCTCATCCTGCTCGGCCGCCTGCTCGAAGCGCGCGCGAAGACGAACGCCTCGCAGGCGATGCGCGCGCTGCTCGACCTGCGCCCGCGCACGGCCCGGCGGCTGCGCGATGCGTCCGACACCGCGGGCGAGGACGTGCCGCTCGACGCCGTGCAGCCGGGCGACCTGCTGCTCGTGCGCCCCGGCGAGCGCATCCCCGTGGACGGCGTGCTCGAGGACGGCCGCTCGAGCGTGGACCAGGGCATGCTGACGGGCGAGTCCGTGCCGGTCGAAGTGCAGGTGGGTTCGCGCGTGACCGGTGCGACGCTCAACCAGACGGGCGCGTTCCGCATGCGCGCCGAGCGCGTCGGCGCGGACTCGATGCTCATGCAGATCGTCGCCATGGTCGAGCGCGCGCAGACGAGCAAGGCCGCGGTGCAGTCGCTCGCCGACCGCATCGCCGCGGTGTTCGTGCCCGCGGTCATCGCCATCGCGCTCGTGTCGTTCACCGCGTGGTGGGTGAGCGGCGCGGGGCTGAGCGTGGCGCTGCTCAAGCTGGTCGCGGTGCTCATCGTGGCGTGCCCGTGCGCGCTCGGGCTCGCGACGCCGACCGCGCTCATCGTGGGCACCGGCCGCGGCGCCGAACTCGGCATCCTCGTGCGCGATGCCCGTGCGCTCGTGTCGGCCGCCGAAGTGGACACGGTCGTCTTCGACAAGACCGGCACGCTCACCCGCGGCGCGCCGCAGCTCACCGACGTCGTGTGCGCGAGCGGCGTGGACGAGGCGCGGCTGCTGCGCGCCGCGGCGACCGCCGAATCACGCAGCGAGCACCCGCTCGCGACCGCGGTCGTGCGCGGTGCGCGCGAGCGCGGCGTCGAGCCGCTGGCGCCCGAGGACTTCGGTGCGTCCCCCGGCTTCGGCGTGTACGCGATGGCCGAGGGCCGTGCGTTCGTCGCCGGGCGCGGCGCGCTGCTCGAGGAATACGGCGCCTCCGAGGCGCCGCTCGCCGCCGATCGTGAGCGGCTCGAGGCGCAGGCGCGCACCGTGATCGCGGTAGCCGAGAACGGCACGCTGCTCGGCCTGCTCGGGCTCGCCGACACGGCGCGGCCGGACGCCGCCCCGACCGTCGCGGCGCTCACCCGCGACGGCCAGCAGGTGTGGCTGCTCACGGGCGATCACGCGCGCACGGCGCACGCGGTCGCGGCCCAGGTCGGTATCCTGCCCGAGCGCGTGCTCTCCGACGTGCTGCCCGCCGACAAGCGCGCGAAGATCGCCCAGCTGCAGCAGCAGGGCCGCCGCGTCGCGATGGTCGGCGACGGCCTCAACGACGCACCCGCGCTCGCGCAGGCCGACGCCGGTCTCGCGATGGCGAGCGGCACCGACGTCGCGATGGAGGCGAGCGCGTTCACGCTCGTGCGCGGCGATCTCGCGGCGGCGCGCGACGCGCTGCGGCTGTCGCGGCGCACGCTGCAGGTGATCCGCCAGAACCTGTTCTGGGCGTTCGCCTACAACGTCGTGCTCATCCCGGTCGCGGCCGGTGCCCTGGCGCCGCTGCTCGCGCACAACCCGCCGGACGGGTGGCTCTGGGGCTGGCGGGGTACGCTGCACCCGATGCTCGCCTCGCTCGCCATGGCGCTGTCGAGCGTTTCCGTCGTCACCTCGTCGCTGCGGCTGCGGCGATTCCGCTGAACCTTCCGAGGAGGAACCCCATGCGCAAGTTCGCCCTGCTGTTGACCGCGCTCGCGCTCGCCGGTTGCGCCGGCTCGAGCGGCCCGCGCGAGGTCCGCGTCGCCGTGACCGAGAAGGGCTTCGAGCCCGCGAAGATCGAGGTGGCCAAGGGCACCGAGACCACGCTCGTCATCACGCGCAAGACGAACGCGACCTGCGCGACGGAGGCGATCTTCCAGGAGACCGGCCGGCGCTACGACCTGCCGCTGAACGAGGACGTGCGCATCCTGCTGCCGACCGACGCCCCCGTGACGCTGCACTACGCCTGCGGCATGGACATGATCCGGGGCGAAATCGTGGTGAAATGACCGATCGTTAGGACCGCGGGGCACGCGCGTAGGAGAGGAGCAAGGATGTCCCTCCGCGCGGTCCGGCCTCGCCGACCGTGCACCCCGGACCCGACACCAGGAGCCGCGCGTGCGCAACGTTCTTCCGAAGTTCCGGGCCGGCGCGTTCGCGCTGGCCGCCGTCCTCCCGCTCGCACTCGCCGCCGCGCTGCACGCGGCCACGGCGTTCGCCCAGGCGGACCAGCCGTGGGGCGCCCCGGTCGGGACGGACCCGTGCACCGCCGAAGGCCGGCTCGAGCAGGCGCTCGCCGACGATCCGGGGCTCGCGCAGCGGCGTGAACTGTTCGAGGCGCTCGTGCGCGAGGCGCAGCGCAAAGGGCTCGCGCCGATGCGCGCGTCGGTCGCGGGACCTTCGTTCGTGATCCCGATCGTGGTGCACATCGTTCACCAGAACGGCCCCGAGAACATCTCGGACCTGCAGGTGCAGTCGCAGATCTGGGCGCTCAACCGCGACTTCGCCAACTCGCCCGGCGGTCCGTCGCCCGCCGTGAACACGGGCATCCAGTTCTGCCTCGCCTCGCAGCTGCCGCCCGCGAGCGCCGTCACGTGGTCCACGACGCCCGGCATCACGCGCACGGTCTCGCCGCAGACCATGCACACCTACGGCAGCCCGGCGAGCGAGGTCGCGCTCAAGGCGATCGACTACCTGCCCTCGACGCAGTACCTGAACGTCTGGGTCGTGAACAACATCGCCGGCGGTGGCGGCGGCGTCGCGGGCTACGCGACGTTCCCCGGCACCGTGCCCGCGGCGCTCGACGGCATCGTGATCCGCTACACGTGCTTCGGCAGCAACAGCACGCCGTACGGCGGCCCGTATCCGGCGCTGCTGCCGACGAACAACCTCGGCAAGATCATGTCGCACGAGGTCGGGCACTGGCTCAACCTGCTGCACACGTTCCACGGCGGCTGCACCGCACCCGGCGACCAGGTCGCGGACACGCCGGCGGAAGCCGTCTTCCGCAGCGGCTGCCCGACCACGTCGCTCACGTCGTGCACCGCGCTGAACGACCCGATCGAAAACTTCATGGACTACACGAACGACGCCTGCCGGTTCGCGTTCACCGCGGGGCAGACGACGCGCATGCAGACGGCGGTCTCGTACTGGCGCTCCACGCTGGTCAGCGCGCAGAACCTGATCGACGTCGGCTGCCCGAGCGGGCTGAACGCGCTCATCACCACGTCGCGCGGCCAGATCTGCGCACCGGACGCGGTGACGTTCGGCACGCCGGCCTCCGGCGCGGGCTACACGTACGCGTGGAGCTTCCCCGGCGGCTCGCCTGCCACCGCGACCACGCAGAACGTGACCGTGAACTACGCGACGCCGGGCGTGTACCCGGTGACGCTCACGGTCACCGACGGCGGACCCAACTCGAGCACGAACTCGACCACGATCTACGCGCGCTCCTGCACGCCGATCACCGGGCCGTGCACGAACTGGGTGCTGCCGAGCAACGCCGGCTTCGACTGGAGCACGGGTACGCCGGTGCCGGTCAGCGGCCGGAGCGTCACGGGCGCCGAGCCGGCGAGTTCGACGTCGGACGCGTTCGGCGCGATGCGCTTCTACGCCGACGGCACGCGCGCGCTCACGGCGACGAACGTCGTGATGCCGAACGGCACCGGACTGCTCGCGGGTGGCAGCTCGCACAACGGCGTGCTGATCGTGCCGCGCCCCGGCAACGCGAACCAGTATTTCCTCTTCACGGTGCGGCAGTGGGAAGACAGCGCGACGCCGAACCCGATGAACTACAGCGTCGTGGACATGACGCTGAACGCCGGGCTCGGTGACATCGTCGCAGGACAGAAGAACCTGCTCGTGTCGCTGCCGGGCTCACCGAACGAGATGGTCGAGGGCATGGCCGCGATCCCGCACTGCAACGGCGTGGACTGGTGGGTCGTGACCAACGGCGCGAACTCGGGCTCGGGCAAGCTCTACGTGACGCTCGTGACGAGCGCGGGCCCCACGAGTTCCACGGCGTACCCGATCGGGCTCGCGGTGCCGGGCACCGGGCTCGGCGCGGTGGTGCCGTCGTTCGACGGCACGCGCATCGGCGTCGTGTCGACGGGCGCGGGCGTGTACCCGAACAACGGCCAGATCGCCGTGTACAACTTCAACCGCTCGACGGGCGTGCCCACGACGCTCATGGCTCCGAACGGCACGTGGGGCGGGTATTCCGACATCGCGTTCAGCCCGAACGGCAAGCTCGTGTATTTCACGAGCTACCAGGGCGCGGTCTCGCGCGTGCGCCAGGTCGAGATCGCGACGCTGCAGATGCGCGAGATCGCGGCCGGTCCGTGGTTCGCGATCAAGCCCGGCCCCGACAAGCTGATCTACATCGCCCCGAACTCGTCCACGCGGCTGCACACGATCAACTACCCCGACAACTTCAACACGTCGAACCTGAACGAGTGCGGGCTCAACCTGAACAGCATCCCGATGCCGGTGGCGACGGCGACGGGCATCTTCGGCGCGCTGCCGAACATGCCGCTGCAGTGCACGACGATCCAGCCGGCCGATTTCTCGTACACGGTCACGAGCTGCCTGACCGTGAACTTCACGTCGCTCAACTGCGCCGGGCCCTGGAGCTGGACGTTCGGTGACGCGGGCACGGGCAGCGGCCAGTCGGTCTCGCACACCTACGCCGCGGCGGGCACGTACACGGTGACGCTCACCGTGCCCGGCGCGTCGCCTTCGGTGAAGACGGTCAACATCACGCTCGGGCTGCAGCCGGTGACCATCGTCGGGCAGAACACGCGCTGCCTGTCGGCACTCGCGAACTACACCGCCGTCGGCCCCGCGAGCTACACCTACACGTGGGCGATCTCGGGCGGCTCGCCCGCGACCGCGACCGGGAACAACGTGGACGTCACGTGGGGTCCCGTGGGCGGCACGGTGACGCTCACCGTGCTCGACCCCGTCACGGGCTGCACGACCACGGTCGTGAAGAACGTCGGCACGTGCCCGACCTGCACGCCGCCGCCGGCGAACATGACGGCGTGGTTCCCGCTCGACGAGCCCGCGGGCACGACGGCGAACGAGATCGTCCTCGGTTCGAACGGCGTGGACGTGAGCGCGCCGCTGCACGTGACGGGCAAGGTGCTCCTCGCGCGCGGCTTCAACGGGACGCCGCAGTACGTGCAGGCCGCCGACAAGCCGAACCTGAACTTCGGCGCGGGCGACTTCACCGTGGACGCGTGGGTGCGCACGACGCAGGCCGCGGGCATCGCGCCGATCGTGGACAAGCGCTTCACCGATCCCGAGATCGGCTATGCGCTGTACCTGAAGAACGGCCGGCTCGCGCTGCGCATGGGTGACGCCGTGCTCGCCGACGGCACCGAATACTGGTCGGGCACGTCGGCGTTCGTCGCGGACGGCCAGTGGCATCACGTCGCGGGCGTGCTGCGGCGCTCCGCGACCTCGAACGGCACGCGGCTGTACGTGGACGGCGTGGTGGTCGCGAGCTTCCCGGCGTGGACCGGGCTCAGCGTCACGAACACCGAGCCGCTGCTCATCGGCGCGCAGAAGGGCTACAGCGGCCCGATCGGCTACCTGAACGGCGCCGTGGACGAAGTCGAGCTGTTCCAGCGCTCGCTCTCGACCGCCGAGATCAACGCGATCTACGCGGCGGACGTGCTCGGCAAGTGCAAGGAGTTCAGCTGGGTGCCGACGACCGCGACGATCTGCCGCGACCAGTCCGAGGTGACGCTCACGATGCGCGTCTGCAACTACACGGGCACCGCGCAGAGCTACAACGTGACGTTCGCCGGGCTGCCGATCGGCCCGGGCTGCACCGCGAACGGTCCGACGGGCTTCACGCTCGTGACGCCGAACCCGATCAACGTGCCGGCCAACGGCTGCGTGCCGGTCGTGTACAAGGTCGCGCGGCCGGCCGGCATGCCGCTCTACTCGACGGCGTGCTACCAGGTGACGGTCACGAACACCGCGACCGCTTCGGTCACGACCAACCTCGGCGCGATCTACGCGGCGCGGCAGTGGTGCAACGTCGTCATCGGCGGCCCGATCGGCGTCGGCGGCGGCAGCGGCACGGGCGCGGCGCGGATCTCGTTCGGCGTGACGAACACCGACCCGAGCGCGGCGGGCACGCCGTGGTCGGTGCGCATCGCGCCCCGCGAAGGCGCCGATCCCGCGGAGGAACCGCTCGTGGCGCTGAACGGCCTGCCGCCGGGCGTGCCGGTCACGGGCTCGCTCTCGCTCGCCCCCGGCGAAGCGGGACTGGTCGAGGTGGACGCGTCTTTCCTCGAGCCGCGCGCGTTCCGCTTCTACGACGTGATCCTGTCGCTCGACGAGGACGGGGACGGCCTGCTCGAGGACGTCGCGACGGCGGGCCTCACGTGGGGCGCGGACGGCCCGACGGTGGACGTGCCGCCGGTCGAGCGGCTCCCCGAGACGCTGCAGCTTTCGCTCTCGCCCAATCCGGTGCGCTCGACCGTGCAGCTGCGCTACGCGCTGCCGCGCGGCGGGTCGGTCGAACTGGCGCTGTACGACGTAGCGGGGCGGCAGGTCCGATCGGTGCCGCCGTTCACGGCGGCGGCCGGGCGCGGCAGCCTGGCGCTCGACTGCCGCGGGCTCGCGCGCGGCGTGTACTTCGTCCGCATGCGCGTCAGCGGGCAGGCGCTCGTGCAGCGGTTCCTCATGCTCGAGTGAGCGGGCCGGCGTCGCGGTGAAGACGAAGAAGGCGCGGGCCCCCGGCGGGCGCCGCGCCTTCTTCGTTTGCGGTGTGCGGGAATCTAGGCGAGTCCCCAGTCGTCGAGTTCGTCCTCGTCCAGTCCCATGTAGTGCCCGACCTCGTGCTGCACCGTGATCCGCACCTCGCGCGCGAGTTCCTCCTTGTCCGCGCACGCGCGGAGGATGTTGCGGCGGAAGAGGCAGATCGCGCCGGGCGCCTCGGGCACGGCGGTCGAGGTCTCGGTGAAGATGTGCCGTCCCGCGAAGAGCCCGAGCAGGTCGGGCGTGAACGGCGGGTCCTCGGCCGTGAGCATCTCGCGCGAGGGCAGGGGTTGCACGAGCACGGGCAGCTCCTCGAGCTTGGCGCGGATCGGCTTCGGCAGCTCGCGCAGCGAGCGGCGCACGAGCGCGTCGAACTCCACGTCGCTCACCTCGAGCGGCAGCGGGAACGCCTCGGGGTCGATCGCGTACGCCTCGGCGGCGGCCTTGGCGGCCTCCTCGGGGCGTTCGAGATGCTCGAGCACGCGCGAGCACAGGTCCCACGCCGCGGCGTGGTCCGGATGGATCGCGATCGTGCGCCGGGCGTCCTCGAGCGACTCCTCGAACTTCACGAGGTCGTACCGTGCGGCGGCGCGCAGGTAGAAGAACATCGCCGGGTCGGCCGAGCGCTCGGCCCCGCGCAGCGCTTCGAGCGCCGCCTCGGGCTCACCCTCGGCGAGGTAGAGCGAGGCGTTCTCGATGCACAGGTCGGCCTGGCCCGGCCGCTTGCGCAGCATGGCCTCGAGCGCCGCCCGGGCTTCCTCGAGTTCGCCTTCGTCCAGCAGGTCGCGGACGCGCTCGACCTGCATCCATTCGGTCTCGCTGAGGGTTTCGTAGGGTTTCATGGGGGGCGGAGCCTAACGCGCCGGGGCACGTTCCGGCCAGCCGTGGCGCGGTCTTTTTCGCGGGACTGCAGCCCGGAACCGCCCCGGCCGATGCCGGTGGCGGCGGCCGGAACGCCCGAACGGGCGGGAATGCGCCGCGAACGGCGGGCGTAGGGCATGTCGAAGCGTGCGCCGCACAGGGACTTGTCTTGACCGTTCCGTGGCGCGCTCCCTAGACTCGCCCGCCAAGATTGTCCGTGCCACAGGACGAACACGCGGAACCCCTTCTCCACGAGGCTCGAACACATGACGGCTTTCGTTCCCCGCATCAGCGCCGCGCTCATGGCGCTGGTCGTGGTCGCACTGCTCCTCGGCGCCGCCAAACCGGCGAACGTCGTGTCGCCCGACAAGCTGGTGATCCTCTCCACGGTCGACGTGAAGGGGAAGACCAGCCCCTGTGGCTGACACACGCCCAAAGGGGGCCTCGCCCGGCGGGCGAGCTTTGCGGACAGTGTGAAGGCGCAGTACGGGCAGGTGCTGCTGGTCGACAACGGCGGCTTCTTCCCGGAGCAGGAGGACTACCAGGACGCGGCGTGGTTCCTGATGGACGCCATGAAGCTGCTCGGCACCGACGCCGTCGGCATCAGCGAGAAGGAACTGAAGTACGGCAGGGCTTTCCTGCTGGCGCAGTACAAGCGGACGCAGCTGCCGCTCACGTGCGCGAACCTGATCGACAAGCAGACGAAGAAGCCGCTCGTGGCGCCGTACCTGATCGTGAAGAAGGGAACGGTCATGGTGGGCCTGTTCGGGCTCACGAGCGACAAGGTGGACATGGGTGTTTCGCGGGACTCGGTCGCGGTCGAGGACCCGGTGGCGGTGGCGACCCGCACGGTGGCCGAACTTCGCAAGAAGGGCGCGACCGTGGTGGTGCTGCTCTCGCAGCTGGGCAAGGTCGAGAGCGAGGATCTCGTGACCACGGTGGACGGCATCGACGCCGTGATCGTGGGACGGAACACGCCGCTGCTGCAGAAGGGCCGTCTCATCAAGACGACGGTCGCCTGCTACGGCGGTGAGCAGGGCCAGTACATCGGACGCACGCTGCTGACGCTGGACGCCGGCAAGAAGATGGTCTCGGGCGACAACGAGACCTTCATCCTCGGGCCGGAAGTCGGCGAGAAGCCCGAAGTGCTGACGCTGGTGAAGAGCTTCGAGGACAGCTTCAACGACAAGCTGCGCAAGAAGGAGAAGGAGCGTGCCGCCCAGCAGGAGCTGAACCGGGCCAACGGCGGCACGGGCAATGCCGAACAGGCCGTGGACCACTACCTCGGCGGCGATCTGTGCCAGCGCTGCCACAAGGCGGAATACGAACAGTGGAACACCACGCTTCACGCCCAGGCTTGGAAGACGCTGGTCGACGCCAAGAAGGACGCCAACGCGGACTGTATCCCGTGCCACGTGGTCGGGTACAAGAAGCCGGGTGGCTTCCAGACGGGCGACGATGCCGCGCGCCTTTCGAACGTGCAGTGCGAGAACTGCCACGGCATGGGCACGCAGCACGAGTCGTATCCGACGCAGGCTCGCCGGATCACCGAGGCGACCTGTCGCGGCTGCCACACGTCCTCGACGAGCCCGAACTTCGACTTCGCGCTGTATTCGCCGCACATCCTGCACAAGCCGCAGGGTGCGCTGAAGCCGCTGCCGCCGAATCCCGCGAAGCAGAAGATGCTGCAGGGCGGCGCCGCGCACTGACGTCCGTCGCCGTTCCCACTTCAGGCCCGTGGCTCGCAGGTCGAGCCGCGGGCCTGTCGTGTTCGCACTCCCCCGGAGGCTGCCCCGCATGAAGACCGGTATCGCACTTCGCCACGTCCGCACCGCCGTGTCGTTCGCGCTCGCGCTCTCGATGCTGGGCGCCACGCCGCGGCCGGTGCGTGACCCGGACCACCTGATCGTGCTCTCCACGACGGACGTGAAGGGCAAGACCAGCCCGTGTGGCTGCCACACGCCCAAGGGCGGGCTCGCGCGGCGTGCGGCGTTCGTGGACAGCGTGCGCGCGGAACACGACCAGGTCGTGCTCGTGGACGCGGGCGGCTTCTTCCCCGAGACCGATTCGCAGCGCGACGCCGGGCCGTTCGTGATGCAGACCATGAACGCCATCGGCACCGCGGCCAGCAACGTGGGCGACAAGGAACTGCGCTTCGGCTACGCGTTCCTGCGTGAGGCCGTGCGCGAGTCCGGGCTGCCGGTCGTGAGCGCGAACCTGTACGACAGGCGCACGGGCAGGCTCGCGTTCGCCCCGTACGTGATCGTGCCCGCGGGGCGCGCGCGCGTGGGCGTGTTCGGGCTCATGAGCGGCAGCGCCGACCTCGGCCCCGCGCGGGACTCGCTGCGGGTCGAGGACGCCGAGACCGCCGCGGTGCGTACGGTGGCCGAACTGAAGAAGAAGGGCGCGACCGTGATCGTGCTGCTCTCTCAGCTCGGCAAGGTCGAGAGCGAGGATCTCGTGAACGCGGTCGAGGGCATCGACGCCGCGATCACGGGACGCAACGTGCCGATGCTGCAGCGCGGGCGCGTGATCAAGAACACGGTCGTGTGCTACGGCGGTGAGCAGGGCTGGTACATCGGCCGCACGTCGCTGGCGCTCGACGCCGCCGGCCGGTCCCTCTCGGGCGAGAACGACATGATCATGCTCGGACCCGAGGTCGAGGCGAAGCCCGCGGTGTTCGACGTGGTGAAGGCGTTCGAAGACGCGCTCAACGACCGGCTGCGCCGGCTCGAGAAGGAGCGCGCCGCCGCGGCCGCGCTGACCGCCGAGGACTCCGACGGCGACGCGGTGGACCACTACGTCGGCGCCGAAGTGTGCGGGCGCTGCCACAAGGCCGAGTACGACCAGTGGCGCACCACGCCGCACGCGCGCGCGTGGCAGACGCTCGTCGACGAAAAGAAGGATGCGACGCCCGAATGCGTGCGCTGCCACGTCGTCGGCTACCAGAAGCCGGGCGGTTTCAGGACCGCGGACGACGCGTCCCGGCTCGGCAACGTGCAGTGCGAGAACTGCCACGGCGTGGGGACGCAGCACGAGGCGTACGCCGCGACGAAGGCCCAGGTGCCCGAGCCCGTGTGCCGCGGCTGCCACGACGCCACGACGAGCCCGGTGTTCCAGTTCGCGCTCTACCGTCCGCACATCCTGCACCAGGCGCCCGCGAACATGCCGGCGCTGCCGCCCAATCCCGCGAAGGCGAAGATGAAGGGGGCCGGCACGCACTGATCGCTCGGAGGCGTCCGGTTCTCGCGAGGCCCGCCGCGGTGGTAGGTGGCGGGCTTTCGCACGCCGGCAGGCGCCTCGGCTGGCGCCGCGGCCGGCGCCGTGGCCGGCGCGAGGCGCGCGTCGTGCGCCCGGCGTTCTTGACGCTCGCGCGATGCGCCGCCTAACCTGCCGCCTTCGGCCCAGAGTACGCGGCCCCGCACGAGCTTCTCTCCGCGGGGCGCGCCGGCCGCTCCTGACAGGAATCGACCCCCTTTCGCCCAAGGAGCGGCTCTCGCGTGAGCACCCTCGACGGCGTCACCTACTACAAGTCCATCCTCGACACGGTCGGCAACACCCCGCTGGTCCACCTGCGGGAAACCGGCAAGGGCCTGCCCTGCCCGGTGCTGGCCAAGGTCGAGTTCTTCAATCCCGGCGGCAGCGTCAAGGACCGCATCGGCCTCGCGATGGTCGAGGACATGGAGCGGCAGGGCCGCCTGAAGCCCGGCGGCACGATCGTCGAGTGCACCTCCGGCAACACCGGACTCGGCCTCGCCATGGTCGCCGTGGCGCGCGGCTACCGCGCGGCGCTGTGCATGCCCGACAAGGTCTCGAGCGAGAAGGTCTACCTGCTCAAGGCGTTCGGCGCGGAAGTCTTCCTGAGCCCGACCGCGGTCGAGCCGACGCACCCGGACTCGTACTACTCGGTCGCCAAGCGCATCGCCTCCGAGCGTCCGGGCGCCGTGCTCATGGACCAGTACAACAACCCCGCGAACCCGGCCGCGCACTACGCGACGACGGGCCCCGAGATCTGGAAGCAGACCGCGGGCAAGATCACGCACTTCGTGGCCGGCATGGGCACGGGCGGCACGATCACGGGCATCGGGCGCTACCTCAAGGACCAGAACCCGAAGGTCCAGGTCATCGGCGCGGACCCCGTCGGCTCGATCCTCAAGCACTACAAGGAAACCGGCGAGATGTCCGAGGCGCACACCTACAAGATCGAGGGTGTGGGTGAGGACTTCATCCCGAAGGCGCTCGACTTCTCGGTCGTGGACCGCGTGATCCAGTGCAACGACCACGACGGGCTCAACATGGCGCGCCGCCTCGCGCGCGAGGACGCCGTCTTCGTCGGCGGTTCGGCGGGCATGGCGACGTGGTGCGCCTTCCAGGCGGCCAAGGACGCCGGCCCGGACGCGCTGGTCGTCGTGCTGCTGCCCGACACGGGCGAGCGCTACCTCACCAAGGTGCACAACGACGAGTGGATGCGCGACAACCACCTGCTCGACCCGTCGGCCACGAGCGCCGCGAGCCTGCTCGGCAGCAAGCCGCGCCTGCGCAAGCTGATCTCGGTCAATGCGGGCGAGCCGCTCAAGCGCGCGCTGGCGCTCATCGAGCAGCACGACGTCTCGCAGCTCCCGGTCTTCGCGGGCGCCGACGTCGTCGGTACGCTGGACGAGGGTGAGGTGCTCCGGACGGCGCTGTCCGATCCGAAGGCGCTCGACAAGCCGGTGGACACGATCATGAGCGCGCCCCTGCCCGTGGTCGCCGCGAACGAGCCGGCCGACGCCGTCGCCAAGCTGCTCGCCATGCGCAACCCGGCGGTGCTCGTGAAGGACAACGGCGCGATCACGGGGATCCTGACGCGCTTCGACATGCTGCAGTTCATCGCCGGAGGTGAGGCGTGAGCCACGACGCGATCGGCCCGAAGTCGGGCTTCAGCACCAAAGCCGTGCACGCGGGGCAGGAGCCCGACCTCGCGACGGGCGCCGTGATGACGCCCATCTACCAGACGTCCACGTACGCACAGGAAGCGCTCGGCCACCACAAGGGTTTCGAGTACGCGCGCACGCACAACCTCACCCGCTTCGCGCTCGAGCGGAACCTCGCCGCGCTCGAGGGCGGCAAGCACGGGTTCTCGTTCGGCTCGGGACTGGCCGCCACGAACGCGCTCATGCAGGTGCTCTCGGCCGGCGACCACGTCGTGTGCGGCAACAACACGTACGGCGGCACCTACCGGCTGTTCGAAAAGGTCTGGAAGCGCCACGGGCTCGCGTTCACGTTCGTGGACTGCACGGATCCCGCCGGCGTCGAGGCCGCCTTCACGCCGCGCACGCGCCTGGTGTGGCTCGAGACCCCGACCAACCCGCTCATGCAGCTCGCCGACATCCGCGACGTCGTCGAGCGCGCGCACAAGAAGAACATCATCGTCGTCGTGGACAACACGTTCATGACCCCGTACTTCCAGCGGCCGCTCGAGCTGGGCGCGGACATCGTCATGCACTCCGTGACCAAGTACCTGAACGGTCACAGCGACATGGTCGGCGGCGCGCTCGTCACGTCGGACGACGGGCTCGCCGAGCAGATCCGCTTCCTCCAGAACGCCGCGGGCGCGGTGCCCGGGCCCATGGACTGCTTCCTCTGCCTGCGCGGCACCAAGACGCTCGCCGTGCGCATGAAGCAGCACGAGGCGAACGCGCGAGAGCTGGCGGCGGTCCTCGAGAAGCACCCGCGCGTCTCGCGCGTGTTCTATCCCGGACTGGCTTCACATCCCCAGCACGAACTCGCGAAGCGGCAGGCTTCGGGCTTCGGCGGCATGATCTCCTTCATCCCCGGCGACGGCTCGCTGGCGGCGGGCGAGCAGGTGTTCAACCGCTTCCAGCTGTTCACTCGCGCCGAAAGTCTCGGCGGCGTCGAGAGCCTCGTCTGTCATCCCGCGTCCATGACGCACGCCTCGGTTCCGCGGGAATCACGGCTCGCGATGGGCTTCGCCGACGGGCTGTTGCGGCTGTCCGTGGGCATCGAGGACCTCGCCGATCTTCGGGCGGATCTCGAACAAGCGCTCCAAAGTGTTTGAAGTCAAAAGGTTGTGCAGGGCTCGTGACTTCATTTTCATGAAGAATCCATGTGACAACCGGGGGGTGCGCCCATAGCCTGCGTGCGGCTTTGGGTCGCGTGCCGTCTGCCAGGTCCTGGCGCGCAGGGATCCACCCAAGGACTCCTACTGAGCGCAGGGATGCATCTCGGACTGACAACACACCGCTCGCCATCCCAGTGGTGTCGTTCCCGCGAAGCCCCAACATTCTGCTGATTCTCTTGCAATGTACGGCCGCCGCCGGATACCCGGCGCGGCGAGAGTGAGAGGAGGTGAAGAGAAAAAATGCGTAAGATCTTCGCTCTTTCGATTCTGGCGCTGACCCTCGCGATCGCCGCCATCGGCTGTGCGAACAAGGCTGCCGAGGAGACCCCTGCCGCGACGGAGACCCCGGCCGCGACGGATACCGCTGCGACGGAAGCCGCTCCCACGGACACGGCTGCCGCGATGGACACGACTGCTGCTCACTGACGACCGTGAGTGCGTCATCAGGGGGGGAGGTGCGAAAGCACCTCCCCCTTCTGCTTTCCCGGTCCCGCATGCCCTCCGGCGCAACCCGGACGGGGCTCGCCGCGTAACAGCGGCACTCAAGTCCGGAGGGCATCCCGTGAAACGTTCGATCCGCACCGTCTTCGCCGTGGCGACCGCCGCCATCACGATCCTCGCCGCCGTGCGCCCCGCGCACGCGGGGGGGCCCTATGCCGAGCGCAGCGACCAGACCCTGAGCCCCGCCGGACTCTCCGGGCTCGTGCTCGACAACCCGCGCGGCCTCGTGAGGATCCGCCCGAGCACCGACGGCCAGCTGCACGTGACGGCCATCAAGATCTGCCGGCTGCAGCGCGAGGAGGACTCCCGGCGCTACGCCCGCGAGACCGCCGTCGAATCGCGCGCCGAGAATGGCCGCTGGGCCGTGCGCGTGACCTATCCCAAGCGCATCAAGGCGCAGATCGACTTCTGGGACTTCTTCCGCTCCCGCAGCCAGCACGAAATGCGTTTCCCGCTGGTCGAGGTGCAGGTGCTGATCGAGGCCCCGCCCGCGTGGGCCGCCCGCGTGACCACGGTGAGCGGCGACGTGGACGTCGAAGGCCTGGCCGGCATGCTCGAGCTGCATTCGACTTCGGGTGACCTGCACGTGGCTGCAACGCCCGGGAACGTCTCGGCCGCCAGCGTGAGCGGTGACCTCGAGGTGATCCGCACCGGCCGCTGCACCGCCCGCACGGTCAGCGGGGACGTGCACGTCGAGGACGCCGGAGTGCTGCGCGTCACCACGACGAGCGGCGACATCGACGTGCGCGACACGCGCGACTCGCTCCTGCTCGCGAGCACGAGCGGCGACCTCGACGTCGAAGGCGCGCCGCGCGGCGTGACCGGTACCAGCAGCAGCGGCGACATCCGCGTGACCGCCGCCTCCGGGGTCGTGAAGGTCGAGACCCGCAGCGGTGACATCGCGCTCATGCTCGATCGGGACCTGCGCGGCTGCAGTGCCCGAACGACGAGCGGCGAACTGACGGCCGAGCTGGAGTCCCGGCTCGACGCGACGCTCGATCTGCGGACGGTCAGCGGCTCCATGGACTGCACCGCACCCGTCCGCCTCACCACCAAGGAACGCACTCGCCTTTCTGCCGTGTTCGGCCGCGGGGGAGTCCCCGTCGCCTTGCAGACGGTCTCCGGAGACATCACCCTGACGAGCGGAGGACATTGATCATGAGCCGACTCCGAGACCTCGCGAAGGCCGCAGTCCTGCTGGCCGCCAGTCTCGCCATCGCCGCAAGCGCCGCACTCGCCCAGGGCACGATGACGTTCCGGCCGGTCCCGGCGGACAGCGTCTCCCGCCTCGAAGCGGGCTCGACCCGCGAGGGCCGCATCGAGCGCCGCGCCGAGGCCCGCGCGGAAAAGGCCGCCGCCGCCGCCGAACGCGCCGCGCAGTCGGGTGACCTGCCGGTCTCGATCCACGTCGGTGACGACAGCATCGTCGTCGAGGCGCCCGGCTCGATTCCCGAGATCCCGAGTCCTCCGGACGTTCCCGAGCCCGCCATTCACGAGAGCACGGGCGAGATCATCCGCCTCGGCAGCCCCATCACCGTGCACGCCGGCCAGGCGGTCGAGGGCGACGTCGTCAGCATCGGCGGTTCCGTGCGCGTCGAAGGCGTCGTCAAGGGCAGCGTCACCGCGATCGGCGGGGACGTCACGCTCGTGGACGGCGCGCGCGTGGACGGCGACGTCGTGTGCATGGGCGGAACGCTCCGCCAGGAACCCGGCTCGTCCATCTCCGGCCAGCTCGTGACCGCGCCCCGCGTGCCCGGCGCCCGGCTCTTCCTGCCGGTGCTCGCCGCCGTGGGCGTGGGCTTCAAGGTCATCATGCATCTCGTGTGGATGCTGTTCGTGATCGGCATCGCGTTCCTGGTCGTGAAGCTCGCACCCGGCCGCACGCAGTCCGCCGTGGACGACATCCGCACCGACCCGGGCACGTCCTTCCTCTGGGGCCTGCTGCTCTGGGGACTCGCGATTCCCGCGCTCCTCGTCGTGTCCATCGCGGCCGCGCTGCTCTGCATCACGATCATCGGCATCCCGCTCGCGATCGCGGCGCTGTTCGGGCTCGCGCTGTTCTTCGCGATCGCCGTCGTGTGGGGCACGATCACCGGCTTCGCGCTGCTCGGCGGCCAGGTCTTCACGCGGTTCAAGGGCGGCGAGCCCACGCTGCTGCGCGCCGCGATCTGGGGCGTGGTCTGCGTCGTCGGCCTGCGCATCCTCTCGGACGTGCTGCACATCCTGCCGCTGTTCGGTTTCCTCGGCGGGCTGGTGACGTTCATCCGGTTCACGCTGTGGGCGATCCTCATGACGCTCGGCGCCGGTGCGCTCGTGCGGGCGGAGTACCAGCGCCGTACGGTCCAGAGCTGGTGGCAGCAGTCGCAGTTCAACCGCCGCCGCTCGTCCGATGCGAGCGACTATCCGCCGCCTCCGCCTCCGGCGCAGTCCGCCGCGGCGACACCTCCGCCGCCTCCGCCTCCGCCGTCCCCGTCGTCATCGTTCGCGCCTCCCGGCTCGAGCGCCTCGGAGCCGTGGCCTCCGCCTCCGCCTCCTCCTCCCGCTCCTCCGTCGGACCCGATCAGCTGAGCGCACGTTCGCCGCGGCCCGGAACCCACTCGGTTCCGGGCCGCGGCGCGTTTGCGCGGAGCGAAGCCCTGCGGCAACGTGCGCGCCGTCCCGCGCATGGCGCGCGGAACGCTCGCTGCGAGGCCCACCTTGTTCCAGGCGTTGCTCGATGCGGCCGGACAATCGCTTCCCGTGCTCTGCCTGCTGCTGTTCGTGGACGGCGCGACCACGGGCGCGGGCACGACGCCGCTGCTGCTGCTGAGCGCGCGGCACCACGAGCCGTGGATGGTCGCCGTCGCGGGCGGCGCCTCGAGCGCGGCGGGCAGCGCGGTGCAGCTGCTCGCGTTCCGCTGGATGCTCGGCCAGCAACGCCCGTGGATGACGCGGTTCCTCCCGTCGCGCGAGAAGATCGAGGCCACGCTCGCGCAGTACCCTTCGGCGTCGTTCGTCGCGATCGCGGTCGCGCGCGCCACGCCCATGCCGGACGCACCGCTCAAGCTCGTCGCCGCGGTGATCGGCTACCCCATCTGGCGCTACGTGCTCGCCGTGATGCTCGGCGCGCTGCCGTACTACGCCGCGCTCGCGTACATCGGGCACGAGTTCCCGCTGCCGCCGTGGGTGATCGGCGCGATCGCCGGCGTCGTCGTGCTCGGGTTCGCGATCGACCTGCTGCGCCGGAGGATGCGTCCGTGAAGCGTGCGCGAGGAGCGGCGGCCGCCCGCGCGATCGGCGTGGACACGGGGGGGACGTTCACCGACGTCGTCGTGTGGCGCGACGGGCGCCAGCACGCGTTCAAGGTGCCCTCGACGCCGGACGCGCCCGCGCGTGCCGTGCTCGAGGGGCTGCGGCGCGCGGGAGCGGACGCGCGCACGCAGGTGCGCCACGGCTCGACGATCGCGACCAACGCCCTGCTCGAGCGCAAGGGTGCTCGGGCCGTGTTCGTGACCACGAAGGGCTTCGAGGACGCGCTCGAGATCGCTCGCCAGGACCGGCCGGACCTGTACTCGCTCGCACCGGCGCGGCGCGAGCCGCTCGTGCCCGCGACGCGTCGATTCGGCGTGGACGAGCGGCTCGACGAGCGCGGGCGCACGGTGCGCGCGCTGACCGCCGCCGCGGTCACCGCGGTGGTGAGACGCGTGCGCGCGGCCGAACCCGAGGCGATCGCCCTCGGCCTGCTGCACTCGTACGCGAACGCGGCGCACGAGCGCCGGCTGGCGCGCGCGCTCGCGGCGCTCGGCGTCCCCGTGACGGTGTCGAGCGCGCTGTGCCCCGAGATCCGCGAGTACGAACGCTTCGCGACGAGCGCGGCGAACGCCTACCTCGCGCCGCGCGTCGCGGCCTACCTCGGTGCGCTCGCCGAAGCGCGGCTCGGGCGCATCGAGGTCGTGCTCTCGCACGGCGGCACGGCGCCGATCGCGCGCGCCGCCAAGGAGAGCGTGCGCCAGCTGCTCTCCGGTCCCGCCGCGGGCCTGCGCGCGGCGCTCGACGCCGCGCGTGCGAGCGGCCACGAGGCCGCGCTCACGCTCGACGTCGGCGGCACGTCCACCGACGTCGCGCTGCTCGGCGCGGGCGAGACCGGGCGCGACGGACTGCCCCGCCGCCGCGCGCGCGAAGTGGGCGGCGTGCCGGTGCTGCTGCCGACACTCGACGTCCACACCGTGGGCGCGGGGGGTGGCTCGATCGCGCGCGTGGACGCGGGCGGGCTGCTGCGCGTGGGACCCGAAAGCGCGGGCGCCGATCCCGGGCCGGCCTGTTACGGGCGCGGCGGGCCCGCGACCGTGACCGACGCGCTCGTCGTGCTCGGGCGCATTCCGTTCGACACGCTCGCCGGGGGCGCGCTCACGCTCGATCGCGCCGCTGCCCGGCGCGCGCTCGGCGCGATCGCGAAGGCGCTGCGCCTGCGCGACGCCGCGGCGGCCGCGGCGGGGGTGCTCGCGATCGCGGACGCGCACATGGAAGCGGCGCTGCGCCGCGTGTCGGTCGAGCAGGGCGCCGACCCGCGCGACTGTGCGATCGTCGCCTACGGCGGCGCGGGCGGACTGCACGCCTGCTCGCTGGCCGAATCGCTCGGCGCGCGCGCGGTCGTGTGGCCGCGCCACGCCGGCGTGCTGTGCGCGCTCGGCGCGCTCACGGGCGGCTCGCGCCGCGAACGTGGGCGCAGCGTGCTGCTGCCCGCCGCCGGCACGGCCGCCCTCGAGCGCGAGTTCCGCCGGCTCGAGCGCGAGGTGCTCGCCGAGTTCGCGCCCGCCGAACGCCGCCGCGTGACGCTGTCGCGCCACGTCGAGGCGCGCTGCCGCGGCCAGGCGCACGAGATCGAGCTCGCCGCGCCCGTGCTCGCGTTCGTCGCGCGCGACTTCCACGCGGCACACCGGCGCCGGTTCGGGGTCGCCGACGAGGCGCGCGCGGTGATCGTGGTTTCGGTGCAGGTGCGCGGCGCGCTCCCGGCCGAGCGCATGGCCGAGCGCCCGTCGCGCTCGCGCACGCCGGCACCCGCTTCCGCCGGCGTCACCGCACGCGTCCGCGTCGGCGCGCGCACCGTCGCCGCGCGCGTGGTCGCGCGTGCGGCGCTCGCACCGGGCGCGGTGCTGAGCGGTCCCGCGGTCGTGCACGACGACGGCGCGACGTTGTGGGTGGCGCCGCGCTGGAACGCCGTGGCGCAGCCGGACGGTTCGCTCGCGCTCACGCGTGCGCGCGGCTCTCGCGGCGCGCGGAGGACGCGATGAGCATTCGAGCGAATGGTGCCACGAGCGCGCGCGCGAAGACGCGCTTCGACGGCGTGGCGCTCGCGCTGCACCAGGGGCTGCTCGCCGCGTGCGCCGAGGAGATGGGCGCGACGCTCATGCGCTCGGCGCACTCGCCGAACATCACCGAGCGGCTCGACCATTCGTGCGCCGTCTTCGATGCGGGCGCCCGGCTGGTGGCTCAGGCGGCGCACATTCCCGTGCACCTCGGGAGCATGCCGCGCGCGGTCGAGGTCGTGCGCGCGCTCGGGCCGTTCTCGCCCGGGGACGTCGTTCTGCTGAACGACCCGTTCGCGGGAGGGACACACCTGCCGGACCTCACGTGCGTGAGCCCGGTGTTTCTGGATCGGAAGAAGGGGGCCTCCGGCCCCCGGGCTCGCGCGCATGACGCGCCCGGCATGCCGGACTACTTCGTCGCGAGCCGCGCGCATCACGCGGACGTGGGAGGGGCCGCGCCGGGGTCGCTGCCGATCGCGCGCGAGGTGTACGAAGAAGGTTTCCGGATCCCGCCGGTGTTCCTGCGCCGCGCGGGCGTGATGCAGCACGAGGTGCTCGCGCTGCTGCTCGCCAACGTGCGCACACCGGACGAGCGCAGAGCCGACCTCGCCGCGCAGCTCGGCGCGCAGGACACGGGCGCGCGGCGCCTGCGCGAACTCGCGGCCCGCGAGGGCGCCGCGCGCTTCATGGCCGCGACGCGCGCGCTGCTCGACGCCACCGAACGCCGCGCCCGCGCGGCCTTCGCCACGCTGCCCCGCGGCACGTGGGCGTTCGAGGACGCGCTCGACGACGACGGCCTCTCGGACGCCCCGGTGCGCATCGCGCTCACGCTCACGCTCGACGGCCGCGGCGCCACGCTCGACTTCTCGCGCTCGGCGCCGCAGGCGGCCGGGCCGGTCAACGCCGTACTCGCGGTCACGAAGGCGGCGTCGCTCTACGCGCTGCGCTGCGTCCTGGGCGACGACGTCGCGGTCAACGACGGCCTGCTCCGCACGGTGCGCGTCGTCGCGCCCGAGGGCTCGGTCGTGCATCCGCGGCCGCCGGCGGCGGTCGGCGCGGGCAACGTCGAGACCTCGCAGCGCATCGTGGACACGGTCTTCGGCGCGCTCGCGCAGGCGCTGCCCGGCCGCCTACCCGCGGCGAGCGCCGGCACCATGAACAACCTGCTCATCGGCGGCGCCGACCCGCGCACGGGCCGGGCGTTCGCGTACTACGAGACGCTCGGCGGCGGGCACGGCGCGGGCCCCGGCTGGCGCGGCGCGAGCGCGATGCAGTCGCACATGACGAACACGCGCAACACGTCCGCCGAAGCGCTCGAGCACGCCTGCCCGGTGCGCGTGCTCGAGGCGCGCGTGCGGCGCGGCAGCGGCGGGCTCGGGACGTTCACGGGCGGCGACGGCATCGCGCGCACGCTCGAGATGCTGGCCCCCACGCGCGTCACCGTGATCGCCGACCGGCGCGTGCGCGGCCCGTGGGCCCTCGCGGGTGGCGAAGCCGGCACGCCGGGCGAAACCCTCGTGCGCGAGCATGCGCGTGCGAGGGCGCGCCGCATGCCCGGGAAGTTCACGGTTGACCTCCCGAAAGCCGCGGTGCTAACCGTGGCCAGTCCCGGCGGTGGCGGTTGGGGCCGTCGCTCTCCGTCCGGCGCGAAGCGCCGTTCCTGATCTCTCCCGATTCCCTTCACACGGAGGTGTGCATGTCGCGCCTGCTTCGCTTCGTTCCCGTTCTCCTCGCGTTGGCCGGCGCGCTCCTGCTGCTGCCGTCCCGCGGCGCCACCGTGCCGCTCTACGCCGCGCGCACGGGCCTGCAGTGCGGCACGTGCCACTTCGATCCCAACGGCGGCGGCGGCCGCAACGAGTTCGGCTTCGCGTTCGCCAAGAACCGGCACGCGATCGAGCCGGAGACCGACGGCGAGTTCAAGGACCTCGCGCTGCGCAACCGCGTCGGCGACGACTTCCCGCTCTACTTCGGGCTCAACCAGCGCTTCATGCTGCTCGCCGACCATCAGGAAGTCGGCGACCTGCCGGATGCGTCGGGCTTCTTCAACATGGAGAGCGGCATCCACCTGACGTTCCAGCCGACCTCGCGCCTGACGATGTCGTACTCGAACCTCACGGGGCCGAACGGCGTCGCCTCCACGCGCGACGCCTGGGGCATGATCGCGTTCGGTTCGCACTACGTGCGCGCCGGCCAGTTCCGCGTGCCCTTCGGGCTGCGCATGGACGACCACTCGGTCGCCACGCGCAACACGTTCCTCGAGTACCAGAGCGGCCAGCGCTTCCTGCCCTACGACCCGCACTCGTCCGATCGCGGCGTCGAGTTCGGCGCGTCGCACGGCAACTTCTTCGGCCGCGCGTCGTGGACGAACGGTGTGAGCGCGCTCGGCACGAACCCGCCGTCCCCGGGGCGGCACCCGCAGGCGATCGCGGCCAAGCTCGGCTACGCGATGCCGAAGTACCAGGGCGGGCTCTCCCTGTACGACGAGTGGCACCCGAGCGGCCCCGCGGCGAGCGTGCGCGCGACGCGCTGGGGCTACTACGCGATGACGCACTCGGGACCGGTGGCGCTGCTCGGCGAGATCGCCGCGGGCACGGACCAGAGCGAAAACTCCTCCGGCGTCACGCGCCGCAACCTGCTCGCGTACTGGGCCGAGGCCGACTGGGCGCCGCATCGCCAGTACAACCTGCGCGTGCGCTACGACCACGCCGAGATGGACCGCTCGAGCGACGATCTGTCGCGCGACCTGAACAGCTACAACCGCTACGCGATCGAGGGCGAGTACGTGCCGCTGCCGTTCGCCGAGATCCGCTGGACGTTCCGCTACATCGATCCGGTCGCCGAGAAGGACGCGTTCGACACCGAGATCCCGAACGAGAAGCAGGCCTACCTCCAGTTCCACTTCTCGTACTGATTCGCCGCGCCGCGCGACCGCGGCACACGAAACGGCCCCGGAGGCTTCTCGCCCCCGGGGCCGTTCGCGTGTCGCGCGTGCCCGCCGCGCCGGTCAGCGCAGGCGGAAGTCGAACGGCCGCGCCACCCAGACCGCGACCGCGTGACCGTTCGACAGCGCCGGCGTGAACACGCTCGCGCGCGCCGAGGCGAGCGCCGCCGCGTCGAGCAGCGGCACCGAGTGCTTCGGGTCCACGACCGCCTCCTTCACGCGGCCGTCTCGCCCGACGAGCATGCGCACGATCACGCGCCCCTCGACGCCGGCCTCACGCGCGAGGTCGGGGTAGATCACGTCGGGACTCGAGACGAGCACCGGGTATTCGTCGGCGATCACCGGCGTGCCCCACACGGGATCGCTCTCCACCGGCGTGCCCCAGTCCGAGCCGCCACCCTGGGGCGCGACCGTGCCGGGATGGGCTTCGCCGGCTTCGCCCGCGCCGGAGGACGCGGGCGGCTCGGCGACGGGTTCGGGCGCGATCGCGTCGGGTACCGGAACGGGCACCGCGTGATCCGGCGCCGTGGGCGCGCTCGGGGGCGCGATGGGCGTCGTGGGGACGAGCGGCTCGACGGGAGCGTCCGGCGACTCGGGCGGCGGCTCGAGCACGTAGCTCGGGAACTCGGCCGGCTTGTCGGCCGCGATCGGCATGCGCGGCAGGAACAACATGAGGGCCGCGAACACGAGCAGCAGGAGAGCGGTCGCGCTGGCGGACGCGCGCGCCATGCGGCGGTCCTGGTCGGCGAGCAGTTCGGACGCGCCGTACGGCATGAAGTCCTTGAGCGCCATGGATGACCTCCGTGGGTGGCGCCCGGGCCACGAAGCGTGGGGCGGGCGCGGGGTCCTCGCCCCGCGCTCTCCTTACGCGCAGTGTCCGCCCGTCATTCCCACGGGCGCAACACCCAAGTGCGTCAGGCCGCGGAAATCTCGCCGCGGCGCAGGGCCGCGAGCGTCGCCGCCACGCGGGCGCGCGTGAGCGTCGTGCCGTCGGAGGCCGAGAGCCGCACCGCGGCCTCGGGCACGTGGGTGAGGAACTGGTCGTTCTGCAGTCCCACGAGCACGGTCGGGCGCTCGGCACAGCGCGCGCGCAGCACGGCGATCGCGTCGTCCGCGAGCGAGATGCGCGAGCACACGGCGATCACCTGCGCCGTGGGCGACGCTCCACCGGAGGGCACGCCCTCGGCGGCGAGGTCGGACGCGAGCGTGCCGCCGTGCGCGAACTCGGGCTCGTCCACGCTCCAGCCGCCGGCGCGCGCGACGTCGGGCAGCGCGCCGTCCACGCGCAGGCCGCGGTCCACGATGCGCGCGAGGCGCGCGTTCCAGTCCGGCGGCGTGAGCGACGAGAGCGGCTGTGCGAGTTCCTCCGCCGTCGGCTCGGGACGCGACGTGTCGAAGTGCTGCAGGCGCGGGCGCGAGGCGTCGAAGGGCATGCGGTCGATCCTGCCCTCGACGAGCAGGTCGGCGAGTTGGAGCCGCGCGCGGCGGATCTCCTCGTTCCAGTGCGCGTACAGCAGCAGGTCGCAGCCGGCCGAGAGCGCGAGCGCGCCCGCTTCGGCCGGCGTGCGGCCGGCGGCGGCGCCCTGCATCTCGAGCGCGTCCGTCACGCACACGCCGCGGAAGCCGACGAGGTCGCGCAGCAGGGTCGTCGCGATCGTGCGCGAGAACGTGCCGGGTTTCTCGCTGTCGAGCTTGCGGTACACGACGTGAGCGGTCATGACCGAGTCCGCGTCGAGGTTGGCGTGGAACGGCGCCAGCTCACGCGCCTCGAGCTGGCCCGAGCCGCGGTCGCACACCGGCAGCGTCACGTGCGAGTCGGTGCGCGTGTCGCCGTGCCCGGGGAAGTGCTTCAGGCAGGACGCGAGACCCTGCGAGCGGTAGCCGCGCAGCACCGCGGCGACCATCTGCGAGACCTGCTCGGGCGTGGTGCCCCAGGCGCGCGGTCCGATCACCGGGTTGTCCGGCTCGCTGTGCACGTCGGCGACCGGAGCGAAGTTCCAGTCGAAGCCGAGCGCGCGCAGCCGCCGTGCGGTCACGCCCGCGACCCATTCGACGTCCTCGGCCGTGCCCCCGCGCGCGAGCAGCGCGGCGTTCGGCGGCACCACGAGGTGGCCGACCAGCTGCGAGACCCAGCCGCCCTCCTCGTCGAGCGCGAAGAACAGCCGCCGCGGCCGGGCGAGCGCGCGCAGGTGCGCGATCTTCGCCCGCAGGTCCTCGAGGTCGGTGAAGTCGCGCCGGAAGACGATGATGCCGGCGGGCGGGTACTGCGCGAAGTCGCGCTCCCAGGCCGGCGTGAACCCTTCCGGCGGGAGACCGATGACCATGCGTCGGGCGATGCCGCGTTGAGCGTCCATAGAGGCGGCGCAGCGTGGGGGAGCGTCCCGGGACTGTCAACCGTATCGTGACCACCCCGTCCGTCGCGCGTTCGGGTGCGATCGTGCAAATCGCTCGTCGCGGGAGGCCCGGTCGCGGGCTACACTGCCGGGAATCGCCCCCGCAGGCGCGGCTCCCACGCCGCGCGACACAGGAGAGACCCACTGAACCATTCCGCGTTTCGCCGTCTCGCCGCCTTGCTCGGAGTCGCGTGCCTGCTCGCTTCCACGGTGGCCGCCACTCCGAAGAGCGCCGCGCGCCCCGCACGCAGCACGCCCGCGAAGGGCGCGGCCAAGGGCGCCACGGCCGCGCCGCTCACGCTCGTCTACGGCGACGACCACGTGTTCGGGCTCGTCGCGCCCGCCGGCTGGGCGGTGGACGACACGAGCGGCCTGGGTTCGCGCATCCGCGTCGTGCTCTATCCGGTCGGCCAGAAGTGGGACACGGCGCCCACGGTGATGTACGCGAACGTGCTGCACCAGGACACGCGCCGTCCCAAGACGCTCACGCAGATGGTCGTGCACGACGTCGAACAGTTCCAGAAGGCGAACCCGCGCGGCAAGGTCGTCGCCGCGCCCATGATGCGCACGGCCAAGGGCCGCACGGCGCAGGTGCGCTGGTTCGCGCCCGACGGCGGCGAGCCGTCCGAGGCCGTGGCGTACATCGAGGAGCCGGAACTGGTCATGCTGCTCGTGCTGTCGTCGCGGGAGAACGGCGGGTTCAAGAAGGCGCTGCCCGCGTTCCAGTCGCTCGTGGAGCACTACGAGTTCGTGGGCGGCGGCATCCAGACCCCGTCCGCGCGCTGATGGCCATCCGTACTTCGCAGAAGAGCGGGCGCTTCACGGAGTCGGTCATCCGCGAGATGACGCGCCTCGCGAACGCGCACGCCGCCGTGAACCTGTCGCAGGGCTTCCCGGACTTCCCGGCGCCCGATGCGATCAAGCAGGAGGCGGCGCGGGCCGTGATGGCCGACGTGAACCAGTACGCCGTCACGTGGGGCGCCAAGCGCCTGCGCGACGCGCTCGTCGCCAAGCAGGAGCGCTTCACGGGACTGTCGTTCGATCCCGAGCGCGAGGTCGTCGTGTGCTGCGGCGCCACCGAGTGCATGGCCGCCACGATGATGGCGCTCGTGGATCCGGGCGACGAAGTGATCGTGTTCGAGCCGTTCTACGAGAACTACGGCCCCGACGCGATCCTCTCGGGCGCGACGCCGCGCTTCGTGCGGCTGCGCGAGCCCGACTGGTCGTTCGATCCGGCCGAACTGGCCGCGGCGTTCAACGACCGCACGCGCGCGATCGTGGTGAACACGCCGAACAATCCCACGGGCAAGGTGTTCTCGCGCGAGGAGCTCGAGACCATCGCGGCGCTGTGCCGCAAGTGGGACGTCACCTGCATCACCGACGAGATCTACGAGCACATCGTCTTCGAGGGCGAGCACGTGTCGATGGCCGCGCTGGACGGCATGCGCGAGCGCACGGTGACCATCTCGGGCCTGTCGAAGACCTGGAGCGTCACCGGCTGGCGCATCGGCTGGTGCCTCGCGCCGCCCGAGGCCACGAACGCCATTCGCAAGGTGCACGACTTCCTCACCGTGGGCGCACCCGCCCCGCTGCAGGAGGCCGCGGCCGTCGCGCTCGCGATGCCGGACGAGTACTACCGGCAGCTGGCCGAGGGCTATCGCGAAAAGCGGGCGTATCTCGTGCCCGCACTGGCCGAAAACGGCTTCGGGACTTTCGCCCCGAAGGGCGCGTATTACTGCATGACCGACATCTCGAGCTTCGGATTCTCCGACGACGTGGCCTTCGCCCGCTTCCTGATCACCGAGGTGGGGGTGGCCGCCGTGCCGGGGTCGAGTTTCTATTCGGAACCGGACGCGGGGCGGCAGCGTCTGAGGTTTCACTTCGCACGCCGCCGTGAAACGCTGGAAGCCGCCGTCGAACGCCTGCGTACACTGAAGTCCCGCCTGAGCGCGGGGCGCGGTCACTGAACCCGGGGATCACCCACATCATGACCATGAAGCGCAAGTCCTCCCTCGGTCCACTCGTCGTGGCGATGTCGCTCTCGGTGCTGCTCGGCTTCGGCCTCGCGCGCGCGCTGCGTGCCGGTGACGACCTGCGCAGCAACCTCGACCTGTTCAACAACGTGCTGTACCTCGTGCAGCAGAACTACGTCGAGTCGCCGGACAACGAGAAGCTCATCAAGGGCGCGATCGACGGCATGCTCAAGACGCTCGACCCGCACTCGGTGTTCCTGCCGGAGAAGCGCGCCCAGCAGATGGACGAGCAGTTCCACGGCGAGTACTCGGGCATCGGCGTGCAGTTCGACATCCAGGACAACAAGATCGTCGTGATCTCGCCGCTCGAGGGCACGCCGGCGTACCGGCTCGGCATCCGCGCCGGCGACAAGATCGTCGAGATCGACGGCAAGCCGCTCAAGAAAGGCATCAACAACGACGACGTCTTCAAGCTGCTCCGCGGCCCGACGGGGTCCACCGTCATGGTCACGATCGAGCGCGAGACGGAGCCGGAGCACATGCACTTCACGATCGAGCGCGCGAAGATCCCGATCGAGAGCATCCCGTACGCGTACATGATCCGGCCGGGCGTCGGCTACGTGCGCGTCATCCGGTTCGCGCAGACGACCGGCGACGAGCTCGAGGCGGCCATCGCGAAGCTGCGCGGCCAGGGCATGAAGAGCCTGCTCATCGACCTGCGCTCGAACTCCGGCGGCCTGCTCTCGCAGGCGGTGGACGTGCTCGACCAGGTGATCCCGGACAATCGCCGCCTTGTGTACACGCGCGGCCGCATCACGTCGTCGAACGCCGACTACTACTCGACCAGCCGGCCGGGCAAGTGGACCGACGGCCCGATCGTCGTGCTCGTGGACCACGGCAGCGCGTCGGCGAGCGAGATCGTGTCGGGCGCGGTGCAGGATCTCGACCGCGGTCTCGTGGTGGGCATCAACACGTTTGGCAAGGGCCTCGTGCAGAACCAGATGAACCTGTCCCAGGGCAAGCTGCTGCTCACGATCGCGCGCTACTACACGCCGAGCGGCCGCGGCATCCAGCGCGACTACACGAAGTTCGGTGACCAGTCCGAGTACCAGGAGGACGCGTACCGCGAGGACGTGCCGTCGGACTCGGCGCTGCAGGCCCGTCCGAAGTTCAAGACGTCCACCGGCCGCATCGTGTACGGCGGCGGCGGCATCTATCCCGACGTCGTGATCAAGGACCCGCCGAACCTCACGCGCCCCGAGATCGAGTTCATCACGAAGCGCGTCGGCTTCGAGTTCGCGACGCACTACGTGACGAAGCACCCGAACACGAAGTGGACGCCGGAGACGTTCGACCCGCGCTTCACGCTGACGCCGGACGAGTGGAAGAACCTGCGCCAGATCGTGGACAACAAGAAGATCGTCATGAACGACTCGGTCTGGACCGCGGAGAAGCCCTTCATCCTCCGCCAGGTGCGCGCCGAGCTGGCGAGCGCCACGCTCGGTTCGCTCGAGCGCTACCGCATCGCGGTCGAGGACGATCCGCAGCTGAACGCCGCGCTGGACCTGTTCCCGCGCGCGCAGCAGCTGCTCGCGACGGCCGCGGGACGGCGCTCGGAGCCCGGTCCGGTGGACGGCTCGCCGCCGGCCGACCCGCGCAAGGCGTCGCTCGACGGCAAGGAACGCAAGAAGTAACGCACCGCCTCACGCACGAAGCCCCGCGGACCCGTTCGTTCGCGGGGCTTCGTGCGTTCCGGGGGCGCCCCGTTCACGGGCAGGTCGGCGTGGCGCTGTGGGCGGACGTGCCCGTTCCGGCCGCGGTCAGCCAGATCGAGAGATCGTTGGCTCCGAGCGCGCCACTGCCGTCGTGGTCCCCGCGCATGGACGGCGTGGCGGCGCCGAGGTCGTCGAGCCAGATCGCCAGGTCGTTCGCGCCGACGCCGTTCGCGCCGTCGAGGTCCAGCACGCTCACGCTCACCGTGCCGAGCGCCACACCGTCCGCGGTGATCGACGCCGTCGGGACGCTGGGGAACGTCGAGGGCCCGAGCCCGGCACCGAGGATCGTGAAGGAGGCGCGGCCCGAGGAGTCGGTCACGCGACGCACGGTCCGGTGCGTGCAGTTCACCGTCGTGCCCGCCACGAGCGAGCTGGAGGCGAGGCGCACTTCGAGCGCGGCCGAGAAATCCAGCACCACGAGGCTGTTCGGGACCGGGTTGTTGTACCAGTTGCGCACCACGACCGTGAATGCGCCGTTCGTCGTGTCCGGCTGGGAGAGGAAGCGGCCCGTCACGAAGAGGTGGGCGGGCATGGTGCTGTACTGCGCACTGGGCATCCACGCCGGGATCGGGTCGGCCCGGCCGACGGCACTTCCCGCCGCCACCAGGCACGCCAGCAGCGCGACCACGCCTCGGAGGAGCCTGCGCGCGCTCACGGGCAGATCCCCGGCGCCGTGACGGCCGAGCCGGCGAGGCCCGCGGCGTTCAGCCAGACCGCGAGGTCGTTCGCGCCGACGAACTCGCTGCCGTCGTAGTCGAAGCAGCCGGGCGGCTGGGGCAGCGCGAACGAATCGAGGAACAGCGCGACGTCGTTGGCGCCGGCGCCGCCCGAGCCGTCCACGTCGAGGATGGCCACGAGCGGGCTTCCGAGCAGGACGCCGTCGGCATAGATGTGCGCGCGCAGCGGACCCGGCGCCAGGGTGGCGTTGCCGCCGTGTCCCATGACCGTGAACACGGCGCGTCCGGCGGCGTCGGTGAACCTGCGCACGGAGTGCTGCGCGCAGTTCGTGAGCACCGCCGCGTCCATCTGGTCCGAAGCGAGATGCACTTCGGGAAGCGACGAGAAGTCGATCACGACCACGCTGCCCGGGACGGGATTGTTGGCCAGGTCGCGCACGACCACTTCGAACTGCCCGACGGCGGCGTCGGGCCTCGCGCCGCTCCAGCCGACGATCGTGATGCGCGAGGGGATCGTCGAGTTCGCCGGCCACCAGAGGTCCGCCACGGCGGGTGCGGCGGCGGTCGCGCAGAGCAGCAGCGCGAACGTGCAGGCGAAGCGTTTCATGTCGGCCTCCGGGAGTGGCGCCCGATTGGAGCGCACGCGTGTGCGGCCCAAAGTCTATGCCCGCATCGTGCGCCGCAGCCAGCGCGGAAATGCTGGCGCCCCGCCGGGGAACGTCCGGCGGGGCGCGGAAGGGCGGGCGCGGCCTTTCGGGCTCAGGGGCAGGCGAGCGGGACGCTCTGCGTGGAGCCGCCACCGCCGAGCGCCATGAGCCAGATGGCGAGGTCGTTGGCGCCGAGGCGTCCGTCGCCGTCGTAGTCGCCGCGGCCGAAGTACTGCAGCTGGCCGTAGTCGTCCATCCACAGCGACATGTCGTTCGCGCCGAGCCCGTTGGCGCCGTCGAGGTCGAAGATCTCGACGCGCGGGCGGCCGATCAGCACGCCGTCCGCCCAGACGTCCGCCTGGATCACGCCCAGCGTGTGGAGCGAGCCGGTGCCGCGTCCGACGACCGTGAACGAGGCCGTGCCGTCGGGTCCCGTGGCCTTGCGCACGCAGCGGTGCGGGCAGTTCGTGACCACCGACGGGTCGTACTGGTTCGCGCCCAGCCGCACGTCGGAGAGCATCGCGAAGTCCACGAGCACGATGCTGTTCGCGACCGGTGCGCCGTACGCGTCGCGCACCGTGATGGTGAAGCGGCCGAACGCATCGTCGGCCGACACGCCGTTCCAGCCGACCACGCGGATGTGACCGGGTACCGAAGAACTCGTGGGCGAGGGCGCCGCGGCGAACGCCGCGGACGCCGTGAGCAGCAACGCGAACACTGCGATGATGCGATGCATGAGACGAGGCCTCCTTCTGGAGTGCCTGGTCTCCGAGGGTGGGATGGTGAAGCGCGCGGCGTCAGTGCCGTGGTTTCGTCCCGGCCAGACCGACTTGATTCAGGATCCACGCGTAGTCGAAGGCGATCTCGCGAAGCGCGTCGTAGCGCCCGCTCGCACCGCCGTGACCCGCGCCCATGTTGCACTTGAACAGCAGCGGCCGAGCGTCCGTCTTCTTCGTCCGGAGCTTGGCCACGTACTTCGCCGGCTCCCAGTAGCCCACCTGGGAGTCGTTGAGGCTGGTCTTCACGAGGATCGCCGGGTAGGCCTTCTCCTCGAGGTTGTCGTAGGGGGAATACGCGCGCATCCACTCGTACTGCTCGGCGAGCTTGGGATTGCCCCATTCCTCGAACTCGCCGACGGTGAGCGGGAGCGATTCGTCGAGCATCGTGTTGATGCAGTCCACGAACGGCACCTGCGAGAGCACGCCACGGAAGAGATCGGGACGCAGGTTCGTGACGGCGCCCATGAGCAGGCCGCCGGCGCTGCCGCCCTGCGCGACCAGTCCCTCCGGACTCGTCCACTTCGTGGCGCACAGGTGCTCTGCGCACGCGACGAAGTCCGTGAACGTGTTCATCTTCTTCGCCATGCGGCCGTCGTCGTGCCACGCCTTGCCGAGGTCGCCGCCGCCGCGGATGTGCGCGAGCGCGTACACCATGCCGCGATCCACGAGGCAGAAGCGGTTCGGATTGAAGAGCACGTTCGACGGCATGCCGTACGAGCCGTACGCGTAGAGCAGGCACGGCGCGCTGCCGTCGCGCGGCGTGTCGCGGCGCGCGAGCAGCGTGAGCGGCACGCGCACGCCGTCGGCCGTCACCGCCTCGATGCGTTCGAGCACGTAGGAGTCCGGGTTCCAGCCGCCCAGGACCTCGGTGCGCTTGCGCATCGTGGACCGCAGCGTCCCCAGGTCGAGGTCGTAGACGCTCGGCGGCGTGAGGAACGACTGGTAGCCGTAGCGGAACGTCGTCGCGGCGAACTCCTCGTTCGCGCCCGGCCCCACCGCGTACGCGGCTTCGTCGAACGTCACGCGCTTCGCCGCGCGCGTCGCGAGGTCCATGACCACGATGTGCGGCAGCGCGCGCTCGCGCTCGGTCCACACGAGGTGGCCGGCGAAGCAGTCGATGCCGGTGATCATGACTTCGGGACGGTGCGCGACCAGTTCGGTCCAGTGCTCGGGCGAAGGGCTCGCGACCGGCGCGGTCACGATGCGGAAGTTGCGGCCCGTGTCGTTCACGCGGATGTAGAACTCGCCGCCCCGGTGCTCGACGAAGTATTCGCGGTCCTGCACGCGCGGGGCGAGCAGCGTCCATGCGCCGTCGGGCGTGGCCGCGTCGAGCACGCACACCTCGCTCGTCGTGTGGCTCGCGCGCGTCTGCACGAGCCACTCGCCACTGCGCGTGAGCGAGACGTACACGTCGAAGCGCTCGTCGGGTTCCTCGTAGACGAGCGTGTGCGCCGCGGTGCCGAGCGTGTGCCGCCAGAGCCGGTAGGAACGCTTCGAGACCGCGTCCTCCTGCACGTAGAAGAGCGTGCGGCCGTCGGCGCTCCACGCCACGGACGTCACGCGTTCGGCGTCCACGTCGAGCAGCGCGCCCGTGTCCAGGTCCTTCACGCGCAGCCGGTACTGGCGGTAGCCGGTCGAGTCCGTGCTGTAGGCGAGCTTCGATCCGTCCGGGCTCACCTCGTACGCGCCGATCGCCATGAACGAGAGTCCTTCGGCGAGCGCGTTCACGTCGATCAGCATCTGCTCGGGCGCGTCCATCGAGCCTTCGCGCCGGCAGTGGAAGGCGTACTGCCGTCCCTCCTCGGTGCGCGTGTAATAGAGCCACGCGCCGCGCCGGTAGGGCACCGAGAGGTCGGTCTGCTGGATGCGCGAGAGCATCTCGGCGTACAGCGCGTCCTGCAGTTCCTGCGTTCCGTCCATGCAGGCGTCGGCGTAGGCGTTCTCGGCCTCGAGATACGCGCGCACGCCCGGGGCGTCCTTGTCGCGCAGCCACGCGTAGTCGTCCCGGCGGGTCTCGCCGTGGAGCGTGGTGACGACGGGCTTCGGTTCGGCGATGGGGGGCTCGGCCGGGATACCGCGAAGTTCGGAGATGGGCATGTGTGAGTGTGCGGGAGCGGGGTCGAACGTCATGGCACGACGGAGCAGGGAAGCGGCCCCGGACGGGGGCACGCTCCTGTCATCGGTCGCGGGGGCGATTTCGTTCAGCGAGAAGTGCTTGTGGGGTGGCTCGTCACCCGGAGGGAGACCGGATCGCCCTCGCCGATGCCGTGGCGTTCGGCGATGTCGCCGCCCACCTGGGCGATCTCGAGGCGGCCGCTCGAGCCGATGATGGCCACGATCGTGCCGACCGGAGCGTCGCCGTACGAGCGCGCGAGCGCGCCCACGGGACGTTCGAGCAGCCGCACGGCGAACGTCTCGTCGGCCGCGTCGGCGCCGAACGCGTCGGCGATCGCCCGCGAGGTCAGGTTCGTGAGGGCGTTGCCGAAGCGGTCGATGAACACCACCCGCCCCACGAGTTCACCGTCGCGCAGCACGGGGTGCGCCTGGGGGAGGCGCACCGGATCGGTCACCGCGGGGCCGAACGCCTCGAGCGGCACGCCGCGCGTGATGTGCCCGGCGACCGGGGCGAAGATGTCGCGGCCGTGGAACGTGCGGCTGACCGGCCGGCGGAACCAGCGCTCCTCGACGAGCTCGTGGACCACCGCTTCGGGATCGGACAGCGCCCATTCGAGCAGGCCGTTGTCGGGGCCGACGAAGAACTGGTGGCGCGCGCGCACCGCGAGCGCCCGGCGGCGCGTGCCCACGCCCGGGTCGACCACCGCGAGATGGATCGTGTCGGGCGGGAAGTCGTGCGCCGCGGCCTCGAGCACGAAGGCGCCGCGCGCGATGTGTCCCGGAGGGATCGTGTGATTGAGGTCCACGACGTGCGCGTCGGGCGCGACGGTCTGGATGACGCCGTGCACGACACCCACGAACCAGTCCTGCGTGCCGAAGTCGGACAGGAACGTCACGATGGGGCGGGGCATGAGGACTCTCTCCGGAAGAAGGCGGGACGATGCGGGGGACTGCCGGGAGGCCGGTCGCACCCTAACACAGCGCCCGACGATCGGGCCTTGTGCGAGAGGCCCGGCATCCGGATACTGCCGCGCCACATCCGAAGCGGACCCGAATCCCCTGCACGAAAGGCCCGCCCATGATCTCCGCCATCGAAGCACTCCAGAGACTTCGCGAAGGCAACCGCCGGTTCGTCGCGGACCGCAGCAGCGCGTCCGCCCTGGTCGATCACCAGCGCCGCATCGAACTCGTGTCCCGGCAGGAGCCGTTCGCGATCGTGCTCGGCTGCTCCGACTCGCGCGTGCCGGCCGAGTTGATCTTCGATCTCGGCTTCGGCGACCTCTTCGTGATCCGGGTCGCCGGCAACATCGTCGCGCCCTCGCTCGTCGGCAGCGTCGAGTTCGCGGCCGCCCGCTTCGGCACGCGCCTCGTCGTCGTGCTCGGCCACACGCAGTGCGGCGCGATCGTCGCCACGCTCGAGGAACTCACCGGCCGCACCACGACGCAGTCGCGCAACCTGCAGTCCATCGTGCACCGCGTGAAGCCCGCCGTGCAGAACCTTCTCGCCGGGCACCCGCACCTGAGTGACGACGAGATCGTCGACCAGGCGGTGAAGGCCAACGTGCGCGCGTCCGCGGACCATCTTCGCCACGGCTCGGAGCTGCTCGAAGGGCTGATCCAGAACGACGGCCTGCTGATCGTCGGCGCGGAGTACTCGCTCGAGACGGGCGTCGTCGAGTTCTTCGACGGCGTGCCGGAAGGCCTGCAGGACTGATCTCCGGGCGCTTCCGGCGTCCTCCACGATTCCGACGAAAGGCCCGCCATGCGCCCGGACGGATTCCCGCAGCTCGTGCCCTACTGCTTCGTGGAGCGCGCGCACGAGTTCGTGCGCTTCCTCGTGGAGGCGCTCGGAGGCGCCGAGCTGCAGCGCTCGCTGCGTCCCGACGGCGCGATCGCGAACGCGATGGTCGCCTTCGACGGCGTGACGATCATGGTGAGCGAGGCCTCGGCGGAGTTTCCCGCGATGCCGGGCTCGTACTACCTGTACGTCGCGGATGCGGACGCGGTGACCGCGAAGGCGATCGCCGCCGGCGCCGCGCTGGTGATGGCGGTCGGCGACATGCCCTACGGCGAGCGGCAGGGCGGAGTGCGCGACCCGTTCGGCAACCTCTGGTGGATCTCGCAGCGTCTCGCGAGCGGTCCGTACGCGCACGACCCCACGGCCGAGTCCCGCGTCGCCGCGACGTCGCGCGTGTTGTCGGCGCCGCCGTCCACCGTCTGGGACGCGTTCCGCGATCCCGGGAAGCTGGCGCGCTGGTGGGGGCCCGAGGGTTTCACGAACGAGTTCGAGTCGTTCGACTTCCGCGTCGGCGGCGACTGGAAGTTCGTCATGCGCGGCCCGCAGGGAGCCGCGTATCCCAACCATCAGCGCTTCGTCGCGCTGGACGAGGCGCGGCGCTTCGTGACCTGCCACGTGAACGCCCCGCACTACGTGCTCACCGTGATGCTCGTGCCCGAGGGCGACGGGACGCGCCTCGACTGGCGGCAGGAGTTCGAGTCCGACGACCTGTTCCGCCGCCTCGCCGAGTTCGTCCGGCCCGCCAACGAGCAGAACCTCGACCGGCTGGAGGCGGTGCTCTCGTCCGGGCGCTGATCGGAATGGGCCGCCCGGCCCATTTACATGCGCCCGCGGTGCCGATTCACTGGCGGCACACGCGACGGGAGACACCGGAGCGACCCCGGGCATTCGCACTCGAATCGTCGAGGAAGCTCATGCGTCTTTCGAATCGTTACCGCCTGCTCGTCCGGGCCGGCACGGCCGTCGTGGCGGTGGTCGCCGCGAAGCTCGCGATGCACGCGCTCGGATGGGAAACCCTGTCGCTCAATCCGCTGTTCTCCGGCATCGTCGCGGCCAACGTGTTCCTGATGGGCTTCCTGCTCAACGGCGTGCTGTCCGACTTCAAGGAGAGCGAGCGCCTGCCGGGAGAGCTGGCGGCGGGGCTCGAGAACCTCGCGCAGGACGTGCGCGGGATCGGTCTCGCGCGCGCCGACGCGGACGTGCGCCCGTGCCTGGGCGCGCTCGCCGCTCTCGCCGCGGACGTGCGGGGCTGGTTCCACAAGCAGGTGCGCTCGCGCGCGCTGACCGAGCGTCTCGACGCGCTCACACCCGAGTTCGCGAAGCTCGAGCAGTGGACGCAGGCGACGCTCGTCTCGCGGCTCAAGCAGGAGCAGGGCGCGCTGCGCCGGCTGCTCACGCGCGCGCACACGATCCGCGAGACGTCGTTCATCGCGTCCGGCTACCTGCTCGCGGACCTCGTCACGGTGCTGCTGTGCGTGGGGCTCGTGCTCGTGCGGATCGAGCCGTTCCACGAGTCGCTCTTCTTCGTGACCGTGATCGCGTACTTCATGATCTACCTGCTCATGCTCATCCGCGACCTCGACAACCCGTTCGGCTACTACGACGGCGCCTCCGGTGAGGACGTTTCGCTCAAGCCCCTCGAGGACGCGATCGAGCGCCTGCATCGCCTGGCGGCGGAAGGGCGCTGAGGGCGGGGAGTCACCCCACCATCGCGTCCAACAACTTCCACGCGCCGTCCACCGTGAGGCGGTCGAGGCAGCGCAGGTCGTCGCAGACGTCGCGGTGGCAGGGGCTGCATTCGACGCGCGCGTAGTGCGCGCGGTGCCCCTCGCGCTCGGGGTAGGGGAAGAACATCGCGGGGCGGTTGCGGCTCATGAGGCCCAGCGTGCGCGCGCCGCTCGCGACCGACGTGTGCAGCGGGCCGGTGTCGCCGCTCACGAACGCGGCGCACAGCGACTGCAGCGCCACGAACCGCCCGATCGGCCAGCCGGAGACGACGAACGCGCGCGGTGACGCCAGCTGCGCCACGCACGCGCGCGCGGCTTCTTCCTCGCCCGGTCCCGCGGTGAAGAGCGCCACCGCGCCGGGGCGCGAATCGAGCAGGCGCTTCGCGAGCGCGACGAAGCGCTCGACCGGCCAGCGACGCGTGGGCCAGCGCGCGCCGGCGTGAAAGCCGACGAGCGTCGCGCCGATCGGCACGGCCATCGCGCGCAGTCCGTCGCGCGCTTCGCCGACCGCCGTGAGCGACACGTGCAGGCGCGGCGTCGCGGGCTCGGCCGGCACGGGCCAGCCGAGCGCCGCGACGCTCGCCAGATGGAAGCCGGTCGACGACAGCGTGCGCGGCCGCGCGTGGTGCGTGTAGAGCGCCGAGCGCCAGCCCTTGTTCGGGTAGCCCGAGCGTGCGCTTGCCCCGCTGGCGAACGTCCAGACCGCCGTGCGCGGATTGCAGAAGCAGTCGATCGTCACGTCCGGACGCCACGCGCGCATGTCCCGGATCAGCGCGAGCGTTTCACCGGCCGACGGTTTGCCGGAGATCGTGAATACGCGGTCCACGCGCGGGTCGCCCGCGAGGAGCGGCGCCAGGCCGCGCTCGAGCACGTAGCCGATCTTCGCGTTCGGGCACGCGGCGCGCGCCGCCTCGAGGGCGGGCAGCGTCAGGCAGACGTCGCCCAGGAAGCGTGGCCGGACGAAGAGAATCTTGCGGACGTCGGAGGGATTCATGGGCCTCACGCGGCGCGGGTGAGTAGAATGCGCGCACCGTAACCGACCCTCCCCACACCGTGCCACCACGAGCGAGAACCACGAGGCCGCGAAGTGAGCCACGACTCCCGGCGCCCCGCGCACGCCGTCGAAACGAACGCCGTCCACGGCCCGCACGTCGAGCATCGCGGCGCCGTGAGCACGCCGCTCGTCCACAGCGCGACGTTCACGTTCGAGAAGCTCGAGGACATGGTCGAGCAGCAGCGGCTCGACACCGCCGGCTCGTTCTACCAGCGCAAGGGCCATCCCACGATCTTCGCGGTCGAGGAGCGCCTCGCGCTGCTCGAGGGCTGCGAAGCGGCGCTGCTGTTCCCTTCCGGCATGGCGGCGATCTCGACGGTGTTCCTCACGCTGCTGCGCACGGGCGAGCACCTCGTGTGCGTGGACCCGTGCTACGGCGGCACGCAGGCGCTGCTCGCGTGGGGGCGCGAACACTTCGGCTGGGACTACACGCTGGTGGACGCGCGCAAGCCCGACACGTGGGAGAGCGCGTTCCGCCCGAACACGCGCGTGCTGCACCTGGAATCGCCCATCAACCCGACGCTCGCGGTGCTCGACGTGGCCGCAGGCGCCGCGCTGGGCAAGCGCCACGGCTGCGTGGTGACGATCGACAACACGATCGCCTCGCCGCTCGGGCAGCGCCCGCTCGAGATGGGCTGCGACATTTCGCTCTACAGCGCGACCAAGTCCATCGGCGGGCACAGCGACCTGCTGGCGGGCGCCGCGATGGGGTCGTGGCAGCACCTGCGCGCGGCCGCGTTCACGCGCATGGTGTTCGGCCCGATCGCCGATCCCGCGATGGCGTGGATGATCGAGCGCTCGCTCAAGACGATGCCGCTGCGCGTGCGCGCGGGGAACGCGAACGCGCTCGAACTCGCCACGCGGCTCACGAAGCACCCGAAGGTCGCGCAGGTGTTCTACCCCGGGCTGCCGTCGCACCCCACGCACGCGCTCGCGGTGAAGCAGATGCGCGAGGGCTTCGGCCCGCTGCTGTCGTTCGAGGTCGAGGGCGGCGCGGACGCGGCGCTCGCGGTGGTGGACCGGCTGAAGGTGATCAAGCACGGCGCGAGCCTCGGCGGCGTCGAGTCCCTGGCGTCGCTGGCGGCGTTCACGTCGCACCAGATCCTCGGGCCCGAGGGCCGCGCCCGGGCGGGGATTCCCGAGGGGCTCGTGCGCGTCTCCGCGGGCGTCGAGCACGTGGACGACCTCTGGGCGGACCTCTTGCAGGCGCTCGGCTGAGGGGTTTCGCCGCCCGTTTCGCGGCGAAATGCCGCCGGCGTCCGGCCGGCCGGTGCTCGCGTCACGCCCGCGTCAGATGTGGCCGATGCCTTGCCGGGTGGGCCGCGCCCCGTGCTATCCTTGCGCCCGCTTTCGCGCCCCAAAGAACCCTGACCGGAGGAATCCGCTCGTGAAGCGTCTGGCCTCGCTCGTGCTGATCGCGATCCTGCTCTGCATCGTCTCGACCGCCTTCGGCCACCGCAACGCCGCTGCCGCGCCCACTCCCGTCGCCGTCGCCACCCCGGCGGTCACGGACAGCCTCGGGCTGCTCGAGCGCGCCGTCGCGAAGGACTCCACCAAGTTCGACAACCTGTACCGGCTCGGCGTCATGTACCTCGAGCGCGAGCGCATGCAGGACGCGCTCAAGGTGCTCGGCAAGGCGAACTCGCTCAAGCCCGGCCAGACCAAGGTGCTCGTGAACCTGGGCGTCGCCGCCGACGCGATCGGTCACATGGACGAGGCGCAGGAGTTCTACGGCCAGGCGCTCAAGGTCGCCCCCGCCGACTCCGTCGCGCTCTGCCGCATGGCGAGCAGCAAGTACGCGCAGGGCAAGTACGACGACGCGATGGGCCTGCTTCGCGACATCATCCGCACGAAGCCGCGCTCGCACTGCGCCTACTTCACGATGGGCGTGGCGATGGCCGACGCGGGCATCTACCGCGACGCGATCCGGATGTGGCGCAAGGTCATCGAACTTGCGCCGGATTCGCCCGAGGCGCTGAGCGCGCGCGAGTCCATCGACGTGCTCGAGAAATTCCTCGCCGGCAAGTGACGCGGGCGGTTCGCCCGACGAGCTGCTTTCTCCAGGCCGCGGCGCGCCCCACGGTGCGCCGCGGTTTCTCATCCCGGACCTCGCCATGATCTATCTCGACCACAACGCGAGCACGCCCGTCCGCCCGGAAGTCGCGGACGCGATGGACGCCGCCCTGCGCACGCTCTCGGCGAACCCGTCGAGCGCCCATCGCGAGGGGCAGCGTGTGCGCGCCGCGGTCGAGCGCGCCCGCGCGCAGGTCGCGCGCTTCGTGAATGCGCGCGAGGCCGAGGTCGTGTTCGTCTCGGGTGGCACCGAGGGCGATCACCTCGCGCTGGTCGGCACCGCACTCGCGCGGCGCGACGCCGGCCGGCACGTCGCGTACGCGGCGGTCGAGCACCACGCGGTGCACGGCGCCGCGGCGCTGCTCGGCGAGTTCGGCTGGACGCACTCCGAACTGCCGTGCGACGCCGAGGGCCGCACGATCCCTTCGAGCGTGGACGCGCTGCCCGCGGGCACCACGGTGCTCTCGGTGATGTTCGCGAACAACGAGACGGGCGTGCTGCAGCCGGTCGCCGAACTGGCGGCGCGCGCGCGCGCGCGGCATCCACGTGCACTGCGACGCGGTGCAGGCGGCGGGCAAGGTGCCGGTGGACGTGACGGCGCTCGGCGTGGACCACCTCGTGCTGTCGGGCCACAAGTTCGGCGGCCCCAAGGGTGCGGCCGCGCTGATCGCGCGCACCGGCGCGCCGCTCTCGCCGCTCGCGCGCGGCAGCGCGCACGAGCGCGGCCGGCGTGGCGGCACCGAGAACGTCGCTGGCATCGTCGGGCTCGGGCTCGCGTGCGAACTGGCCGCGGCGGAACTGGCCGCGCAGGGCGCGCGCATCGCGGCGCTGCGCGAGCGCTTCGAGCGCGGGCTGCGCGAGGCGATCCCCGACTGCGTCGTCAACGGCGCCGGCGCGGAGCGCCTGCCGAACACGAGCAACGTGTCGTTCCCCGGCGCGCGTGCCGACCACCTGCTGCTCGCGCTCGATGCGCGCGGGGTGATGGCGTCCGCCGGCGCGGCGTGCGCGAGCGGCGCGGTCGAGCCTTCGCCGGTGCTCGCGGCGATGGGCGTGAGCCGCGAGCTGGCGATCTCGGCGCTGCGCTTCTCGCTCGGCGCGACGACCACGGCGGACGATGTCGAGCAGGCGCTGCCGCTCGTCGTCGCGGCGGTCGCCGCGGCGCGCGGCACGGGAGTGCGGTCGTGAGCGGCCCCACGTACAAGGTGCTCGCCGCGATGAGCGGCGGCGTGGATTCCGCGGTCGCCGCGGCGCTCATGGCCGAGCAGGGCCACGAGGTCACGGGCGTCACGCTGCGCCTGGCGTGCTACGGCAAGCAGCCCGACAACCCGCGCGCGTGCTGCACGGTCGAGGCGATGAACGACGCGAAGCGCACCGCGATGACGATGGGTTTCCCGCACCACACGATCGACGCCGAGGACGTGTTCAAGCACCGCGTGCTGCAGCCGTTCGTGGACGGCTACGCGGGCGGGCGCACGCCGTACCCGTGCGCGCTCTGCAACCAGCACCTCAAGTTCGGCGATCTCGTCACGCGCATGGAGCTGACGGGCGCGGACGTGCTCTGCACCGGGCACTACGCGCACGTGCGTATCCTGGACGACGGTACGGCGGGACTCTTCCGCGGCCGCGACGCCGACAAGGACCAGACGTACGCGCTCGCGCTCGTGCCGTACGCGGCGCTCTCGCGCACGCGGCTGCCGCTCGGCGCGCTGACCAAGGCGGAAGTGCGCGCGCACGCGCAGCGCCTCGGACTCGCGGTGTGGGACAAGGTCGAGAGCCAGGACCTGTGCTTCGTGCCCGACGGCGACTACGCGGGCTACATCACGGACAAGCTCGGCGAGACGCGCGGCACCGCGCCCGGTGACTTCGTGGACGCGAGCGGCGCCGTGCTCGGGCGGCATCGCGGCGTCATCCACTACACGGTCGGGCAGCGCAAGGGTCTCGGCCTCGCGAGCAGCGAGCCGTGGTACGTGCTCGCGATCGACGCGGCGGCCAACACGGTGACGCTCGGGCGACGCCACGAGCTCGAATCCCCGGGGCTCGTCACCGACCGCATGAACTGGCTCACGGCCACGCCGCCGGCCGACGGCGCGCGGCTGCTCGTGCGCATCCGCTACAACCACGCGGGCGCGATGGCGACGATTCGCCACGCCGCCGCCGGCGCGGTCGAGGCGGTGTTCGACGCGGACGCGCCCCAGTCGGCGGTGACGCCGGGACAGCTCGCCGTGTTCTACGACGGCGATCGTTGCCTCGGCGGCGCCAGCATCGCCTCCGCGATGCGTGCCTCCGGCGCGCCGTCGCGCATGTCCGCGATGGAGGCCGACGCGTGAGCGAGAAACTCCAGACGCGCACGATCACGCACTGCCTCGCGTGCGGCGCCGAGAAGCTCGAGCCGCTCGCGATGAAGTACCTCTGGCGCGGCCACGAGTTTCCCGCGGGCTCGTGCCCGTGGTGCGACATGCGCTCGCTCACGGTGCAGCCGGTGGGAGAGACGCTCGCGAGCATGTACTCCGCCGAGTACTTCGAGGTGGACTTCCGCTGCGGCCGCGCCGACACGAACTCGTTCGACGAGTCCGCGTTCCGCGCCGAGAACGCCGGGCTGCTCGACGCGTTCGAGACGTACAAGGGCGGCGGCCGGCTGCTCGAGATCGGCTGCGCCTCGGGCTGGCTCCTGAAGCACGCGGCCGAGCGCGGCTGGCAGGTGACGGGCGTCGAGTATTCCGCCGACGCCGCGGCGCACGCGAAGCAGCTCGGCGTGGACGTGCACGTGGGCGCGCTCGAGGACGCGAAGCTGCCCGCGGGCGCCTTCGATCTCGTGTACATGGGCGACGTGCTCGAGCACGTGCCCGACTGCCACGACACCGCCGAGCGCGTCGCGGCGCTGCTCGCCCCGGGCGGGCACTTCTACCTGCGCGGCCCGATCACCACGAACACGCTCGCGCGCCGCATCGCGCTCCAGCTGTACGCCGTGGCCGGCGGCAGCATCACGCTGCATGAGCCGCCCTACCACCTGTGGGAGTTCACCCCCACGTCGCTTCGCCGGCTCATGCGCCGCGTGGGACTGAAGGTGGTCGAGATGCGCGAGTCGAAGATCCCGCCGGGCAGCGCCGGCGGCCGCAAGCGCGGCGTGCAGCGCGCCCTCATGGCGGCGCTCGACGCCGGCAACGTGCCGCTCACCAACGCCTTCAATCGCTGGGGCGACCGTGTGGTTATGGTGGCGGAGAAGCCGCGGGGCTGAGTTCCGCCGGCCGGAGCCGCACTCCGGTCTTGACGCACGACTCTCATCGGGCGGAACCTCCGGGCACGACAGCCGCCCCGACCGGGTCTGGCGATCACCCCGAGGAACCCATGAACACCTCCTGCTTCTCGGCCCGCGCGCGGCGTTGGGGCGCCGCGCTGCTGACGGCGCTGTGCGCGTGCGCCGCGCCCGCCTTCGCCGCGACGGCGACCGATCCCATCTTCACGCCGCTGCTGGTGCACACCACGATCGAGCCCGCGGTGCCGTGCGCGGACAGTACGGTGTACCTGGCCGTGCACCTCGCGGACCCGTGCCTGCGGGTCGTCAGCTTCTCGACGAACGTGAGCCCGCCGACGCTGCTCGTGCGCCGCGCGTCGCGGCAGGGCGACAGCTGTGCGGTCGTGCCGAACATCGACCGGCGCTATGCGCTCGGACGATTCGCGGCGGGACAGCACGTGTACACCGTGCGCGTGCGCACGGAAGTCCCGAACGATTCGGGCTACGCCGTGTCGTGGCAGGACCGGCCGCTCCCGTTCTTCGTGTCGTCGAGCTGCAGCGGCGCCCGGCCGCTGCCCTTCGGGCTGCAGTTCATGCTGAACGGGCGGATGTTCGGTGGCGTCGCCGAGCCGAACATGTGTCCGGCAGTGGCGACGACCCTGCGCTTTTCCGGTTACGTCACGAGCAGCTGCGAGCGCTACACGGGCTACCGGTTCATCCCGAGCGTCAACGGGACCGACCGCGACCTCGTGCTCGTGGACTTCTCGCAGCGCTGCCCGGACTCGCTCACGGCGTGCCTCGCGAGCATCGAGAACTTCCGCGACTCGCTGGTGCTTCCCGCGGCCGCTTCCGGCGCGCGCCGGCTCGAGGTCGTGGTGGTGAATCACCTCGGCTGTCCCGACTCGCTGCCGCGTTCGATCGCCAGCGCGAGCTTCGCGTACACCGTCGCGGACAGCTGCGCAGCTCCTCCGCCGCCTCCTGCGCCGCTCTGCACGCATCCGTACCTCTTCCCGCGCGGCGACACCACGACGACCTGGCCCGACATCACGGTGGACCCCTGCGATCTCCGCGTCGGGCCCGGCGGGACGGGCTCGATCGAGCTGAACACGTGGACCGGCACGCCGCTCGCCGGCCTGCAGGGCGTGATGCTGCCGCCGCGCGGACCGCTCCACCTCGAGCGCATCGAACTCTCCGGCGCCGCGATCGGCATGCACCTGCAGACGCAGCGGCGGGACGACGGCGGCATCGCCTGGGCGATCTGGGCCGACCACGGCGCCCCGATCGGGACGAACCGGCTCGTGCCGGTGCTGCGCGTGTTCGTGCGCGCGGACTCCGTCACCGACCGCAAGGTCGAAGTCCACATGGGGAGCAGCGTGACCGCGGCTTCCGATTCGCTCGGCCGCTCGGTGGCGCTGTGCGTGGACCCGTTCGACCACGTGTACCAGGTGTGGGCGTGCGTCGGGACCGCGATGGTGCCGGCTTCGTGCGACGCGAACGGCGACGGCCGCACGAACGTCGCCGACCTCGTGCGCATGGTGCGCTGCTGGTTCCGCCCCGCCGAGTGCCCGGACACGCTGCTGGCGCGCCCGGACTGCGACCACGACGGTGCGTTCCATCTCGACGACGTGCTCTGCTGCGCGCGCACGATCCTCGGCGCCCCGCGCGACAGCGCCGCGCACGCCCCGGCGCACCTGCGCTTCGCGTTCGGCGAGCCGCGCCTGGTGGGCGGCGTGCTGCAGGTGCCGCTCACGATGAGCGGCGGCGGAGAACTCGGCGGCGCGCTGCTGCGCCTCGAGTATCCGGGCGAGCGTTACGAGTCGGGCGAGTGGACGGTCGCGGGCGGCGTGCCCGCCGGTGGGGGCGAGATCGGCACGACGAGCTGGACCGTGGTCACCGAGCACGGCACCGACGACCTGCTGCTCGGCCTGCTGCGGCTCGACGACGCGGCGGCCGACGAGGTCACGACCGTGCTGCAGTTCCGGCTGCGGCAGGGACAGGTACACGGCGGCACGGTCTCGATCGCCGAGAGCGAACTGACCGCGCCCGACGGCGCGGCGCTGGCGCTCGACCTGGGCGGCGTGCAGGCGCCGCTGGCGCCGAACCCGCCTGCTGCTCCGCCCGCGCGGCTGGCGCTGTCGGCCGCGCGACCCAACCCGAGCGCGGGCCGCGCGGCGTTCACGATCGCCCTGCCCGCGGCGGGCGACGTGGACCTCGCGATCCACGACCTCGCGGGCCGTCGCGTCGCCACGCTGTGGCGCGGCGCGCTGGGCGCGGGTGAGCGCGAGTTCGTGTGGAACGCCGCGGGCGCGCGTGACGGCGTGTACTTCGCGCGTCTCGTGGTGAACGGGGAAGTGCGCAGCACGCGGCTGGTGCTGCGGCGCGATCGCTGACGTCGCGCGGTTTCCCGAAACGAAGCAGCGGGGCGGCTCTCACGGGCCGCCCCGCCGCACGTTTCGTCCGGTCAACGCCGCCGCTTCTTCGCGCGCTTCGCGGGCGCGGCCTTCGTCGCGGGGGCGATCGTCACGCGCGCCGAGTCGAGCGAGACGGCACCGCCGGCGCGATAGGTCCAGGTGCGCCACGTGCCGGTGCGCTCCATGGCGGTCACCGGCAGGTTCGAGCGCGCCGAGTGCGTACCCGGCACGTGCACGCTCACGCTCCAGCGTTGCGCTCCCGGATCGGCGCTCATCGGCGCGACCGAGCCGTCGAGTCGGGGCACGTACGCCCGCTTCGCGGCGCCGTCGCGCGACACGCCCGCTCCGCTGTCCGCCCATTCGCCCGCGTACGAGATGCGCAACGCCGCGAGAGTGCCCGAGAAGGCGCGGCGCGGCTCGATCAGCAGCGTGTCGCCCTCCTGCCCCCAGTTGATCGGCAGCCCCCCCGCGGCGTCCGTGAGTTCGACGGCGTCCACGAGCGGGCCGTGCAACCGTTTCGCGAGAAGCCCCGTAGAGGGCGACACCGCGAGCCATTCGACGTACTGGCCGCTCCAGCGCGGCGCACCCGGGTCGATTTCGAGTTCCAGCGTGCGCGTGCCGGGCGGCGCGGCGACAGCCGCGGTGGCGAGCAGCAGCAGGAAACCCGTGACAAGTGCGAGCCGTTGGGTGAGCATGCGCGCCAGCGTATGCGGCACACCCCTCGCCGCACAACGGCGCCGTGCGTGGTCCATCCTTCGCCCGGCGCGCCCCCCCAAGCAGGAGGAGTCTACGCATGTCCCGTCGACGCCAGTTGGGAACGATGTTCGTCCTCGCCGCGCTCTGCGCTTCGGCGCTCGCCTTCGCCGCCGCGCCTTCGGCGCCTTCGGCCAAGGGCAAGCCCGCCGCCGACAAGGCGGCCAAGATCAAGAAGGGCGAGTACCTCACGACCATCATGGGCTGCAACGACTGCCACACGCCGGGCACGATGTACGGCGCTCCGGACATGGATCGCAAGCTCTCCGGCAGCGAACTCGGGTGGAAGGGGCCGTGGGGCGTCTCGTTCGCGCGCAACCTCACGCCCGATTCCGAGACGGGCATCGGCTACTACTCGGAAGACGAGATCGTCCACTCGTTCCGCACCGGCATGAAGCCCAACGGCACGCCGATGCTGCCGCCGATGCCGTGGCCGAACTTCGCGGCGATGTCCGACGAGGACCTGCACGCGATCGCGGCGTACCTGCTCAGCCTCAAGCCCGTGAAGCACGCGGTGCCCGAGGCCGTGCCCCCGGGCAAGCCGTGGTCGGGCCCGGTGCTCGAGCTGCCGCCACCGCCGGCGTGGGACGCGCCGCGTACTCCTCCCGCGGGCAAGTAACCCAGTCTCGCATTCGCCGTTCGCGCCGCCGGGCGTTGACTCGCCCGGCGGCGCTTTCTACGGTGCCGGTCTCATGTCACGCACTCCCGACGTTCAGGCGCCCGCGGTCGAGACGCGCGGGCTCGAGCGGCGCTATCCCGCTTCGCGGGGCGCGCCCGAAGTGGTCGCGCTCGCCGGAGTGGACCTGCGCATCGAGCGCGGCGAGGTCTTCGGACTGCTCGGCCCCAACGGCGCCGGCAAGACCACCTGCATCAAGATCCTCAACACGCTGCTGTTCCCGAGCGGGGGCGAGGCGCGCGTCGCCGGCTTCGACGTCGTGCGCGAGGCGCAGGAGGTGCGCCGCCGCATCGGGCTCGTCTCGGGCGGCGAGAACTCGGGCTACGGCATCCTCACGGTGCGCGAGTGCCTGTGGATGTTCTCGCAGTTCTACGGCGTGCCCGGCGCGGTCGCCAACCCGCGCATCGACCAGCTGCTGAAGGTCGTGGACCTCGCCGATCTCGCGCACACGCGCATCAACCGGCTCTCGACCGGGCAGCGCCAGCGCATGAACTTCGCGCGCGGTTTCGTGTCCGATCCCGAGATCCTGTTCCTCGACGAACCCACGCTCGGCATGGACGTGAACGCGGCGCGCATGCTGCGCGACTTCGTGCTCGCGTGGGTGCGCGAGCGGGCCGGGCGCACGGTGCTGCTCACCACGCACTACATGGCCGAGGCCGACCAGATGTGCGACCGCATCGCCATCGTGGACCGCGGCCGGGTGCTCGCGTGCGACACGCCCGCGACGCTGCGCCGATCGGTGCAGGGCGGACAGCACGTCGAGCTCGAGGTGCGCGACGGCGGAACCGACGCCGCGGCGCTCGAAGGCGCGATCGGCGTGCCGGTCGCCTGGGGCGCGCCGCATCCCGAGCGTGGCACGCGCACGCTCAAGTTCCGGCTGCCCGAAGGGCGCGTGCTGGGACAGACGCTGCGGGCGCTGGAGGAGCGCGGCATCTCGGTGCAGGGCGTCGCGACGCGCGAGACGAGCCTCGAGGACGCGTTCATCCACATCGTCGGCCGCACGCTCGACGACGACGCGCCGGGGGGCGGCGCATGAGCCGCACGCTCGCCGGCGAGGCGATGCTGTTCGTCCGCGCCGCGCGGGCGCGCGCGTACGTGCGGATCGTGGGCTCGTTCCGTGAGCCGAACGGCCTGCTCGCCGACGCCGTGTTCCCCAACCTCGGCATGTGCGCGTTCGTGATGATGTACCGCGCACTCGGCGCGCCCGCGTACTACGAGGCGCTCGCCGTGATCGGCGGCATCCTCACGACGTACTGGGTGAACGTGCTGTGGGGGATGGGCGCGCAGTTCTACTGGGAGAAGCAGGCCGGGCAGTTGCAGCTGTACTTCGCCGCGCCGTGCTCGCGCATGGCGATCCTCGCGGGCATGGCCGCGGGAGGGCTGCTCGCCTCGATGCTCCGCTCGCTCGTCGGAGTGGCGCTCGCCGTGTTCGTGTTCCGCGTGCAGCTCGAGCCGTTCTCGCCGTGGCACCTCGCGGCCGTGTTCTTCGCGACCATGGCGGCGCTGTACACGCTCGGGATGATCATGGCGAGCCTGTTCCTGCTCTACGGGCGCGAGGCGTGGCACACGTGCAACGCGTTCATGGAGCCGGCGTTCTTCCTTTCGGGGCTGTACTTCCCGATCCGCACGCTCGGCGCGTTCGGGGCCGTGGCGGCGGCCCTCCTGCCGCTCACGCTCGGCGTGGACGCGCTGCGCCAGGTGCTGCTCGGCGTGCGCTCGCCGGGGCTGATGCCCGTGCGCTGGGAGTTCGCGGCGCTCTGCGGCTTCGCGGTGCTCTACTTCTTCGTCGCGCGCTGGTCGTTGCGACACCTCGAGAACCTCTCCAAGCGCGAAGGGAGGCTCACGCAGCGATGGCAGTGAGCGAGACCTTCACGCGCCTGCGCACCTCGGCGTGGCTCGGCTGGCAGGTCGAGTCGAACTGGGCCGACCCGGTCGTGTTCTTCATCTACCTGATCGCGCGTCCGCTCGCCGTGTCGCTCACGCTCGCGGCGATGTACGCCGCGACGCGCGACTCGGCCACGCACGGCGCGGCCTTCGCCGGCTTCTACGTCGCGAACGCCTTCCACGCCTACGTGAACACCGTGGTGGTCGGCATGGGCTGGGTGATCTTCGAGGAGCGCGAGGAGTCCGAGATGCTCAAGTACGTGTACGTCTCGCCCATGGGGCTCGTGACGTACATCGGCGGCCGGTCGTTCGTGCGTTTCGTGCTCGGCAGCATCAGCGCGGCGCTCATGCTGCTCGTCGGCTGGTTCCTGCTCGGCGTGCGCTGGGACTTCGCGCTCACGCGGCCGTTGCCGCTCGCGCTCACGATCGTCGCGGGCTTCGCGGCCACGCTCGCCGCGGGTTACGTGCTCTGCGGCGTCGCCATGGTGCTCACGCGTTCGGCGATGACCGTGCTCGAGGGTTGCATGCTCGGGCTCTACCTGCTCTGCGGTGTGATCTTCCCCGTGGACCTCATGCCGGTGTGGCTGCGGCCCGTCTCGTACGTGCTGCCGTTCACGTGGTGGTACGAGTGCCTGCGCCGGTTCCTGCTCGGGCACGGCTCGAGCGCCTGGATGAGCACGCTCACCGACGCGCAGCTGCTCGGCGCGACGCTCGCGGTGTGCGCGGCGTTCTCGCTCGTCGCGGCGCTGGCCTATCGCGAGCTCGACCGGCTCGCACGACGGCTCGGCCGGCTCGACCAGACGACGATGTTCTGAGCGGAGCCGGGGTTCCGCCCCGGCGAATCGCACGATTCGCCGCTCAAGCGCTTCTCCCGCGCAGCCGATACCGGGGCGCCCACCCCAAACCCTCGGTATCCCGGAACCACACAGGAGAATCGCATGAACTTCGGCTCGCTCTTCGCGGCCGCGCTGCTCGCGGCTGCCTCGCACCCTGCTGTACCCCTGTCGCGTCCGCACCAGACGGCCGCCCACAACGCCGTCTCCGTGACGAACGCCGACCCGGTCACCCCGGGAGCTCTCGTGACCCCCGCCGCCGGTGAACCCGCCCCGGACTTCACGTACCAGTCGCACGAGTACCTCTGGCAGAACCTCCACAACATGCTCGAGCAGGGCCACGTGCTGCTCGTGTTCGGCGCGACCGAGACGGACCTGCGCCGGCTCGAGTCCGAGCGCGAGAACCTGATCCGCCAGGGCGTGCTGCCCGTGGCCGTGATCGAGCAGCGCGAAGGCGACGTGTGGAAGCTGCTCCGCCGCACCGACGTGAGCATCAGCCTGCTCTCCGATCCGCACGGCGCGATCGCGGAGCAGTACGGCGTCTACCAGCCCGCCTCGCGCGGCGCCCATGCGGCGTGGTTCCTCGTGGACCAGTCGGGCCGCGTGCGCGAGACGGGGACCGGAGCGCTGCCGAACCACTGGTCGGAGCGCACCGCGGTCGCGCTCGGCCGCACGGACGTGCGCACGGCCAGCGCGAACTGACGGCTCGGTTTCTTTCTGCGAACGAAACGGGCGGCGCCCTCGAGGCGCCGCCCGTTCGCGTCGATCTCCGGTCACGCCGCCCGTTCGTCCGGGTATTCGCTGCCGGGATGCAGGCGGCGCTCGAGGGCGAGGATCAGCGTCTCGCGGCGCACGGGCTTGCTCACGAAGTCGTCCATGCCCGCGGCCAGGCAGCGTTCGCGGTCGCCTTCCATCGCGTTCGCGGTCAGCGCCACGATCGGGATGCGGCCGCCGTGAGCCGCTTCGTGCGCGCGGATCGCACGCGTGGCCTCGAAGCCGTCCATCTCGGGCATCTGGCAGTCCATGAGCACGAGGTCGAACCGTTCGTTGCGGAAGCGCTCCAGCGCGAGCCTTCCGTTCTCGGCGACGAACACCGCACAGCCGAGCTTCTCGAGCAGCCGCGTGGCCACCTTCTGGTTGGTCGGGATGTCCTCGGCCAGCAGGATCCGGACACCCGCGAACGGCAGGGGGCCCGAGAGCAGGTCGAGCATGTCGCTCACGCTCGGCGCCTGGATGTCGGTGGCCGCGGAAGCGGCGGCACCACCCGTCGCGGTCGTCGGCGCCGCCGCCGCGAAGTTCGAGGATTCGCGCGTGATGAACTCGCCCTCGAGCGCGGGCACGCCGTACGCGAGGCGCTGCAGCACCTGTGCGAGCGCGACGAGGCGCCAGGGACGGCCGATCCAGCCGTTCGCGCCGGCGGCCTGCAGGCGCGCGAAGTCGCGTACCCGGCGCGGGTCACCGGTGAGCAGGAGCGCACACTCGGCCTCGAGGCCACCCGCACGAAGGTCGCGGCTGAGCGACTCGCCCTCACCGTGTTCGAGCGTCTCGTCGACGATCGCGATGTGGACCGGGTCGCCGCTGGCGGTCGCGGCCCCGGCGCGCTTGACCGCGGCGGCGCGTCCGTCCACGAGGTCGAGCCGCGCGCCCCAGTGCTCGAGCCAGACCCGCAGCGTCACGCGCTGGTGCGGGTCGGCGTCGGCGACGAGCACGCGCAGGCCCGACAGGGCGGCCGGTGGCGAGACTCGGGGCGGCGCCGCCGAGTCCACGGGCAGGTGCACGGTGAAGTGGAAAGTCGAGCCCACGCCCGGCTCGGACTCGAGCCCGACTTCTCCCGGCATGAGCTCCACGAGACGCTTGCAGATCGCCAGCCCGAGTCCGGTGCCGCCGAACCGCCGCGACATCGAGGCGTCCGCCTGCATGAACGGCTGGAAGAGCCGCGAGGCCTGTTCCGGCGAGATGCCGATGCCCGTGTCCACGACGGCGACACGCATGTGCGCAGCGCCGTTCTCGGCCGAGGCGCCGGACACCTCGATCCGCACGCCACCCTTCTCGGTGAACTTGATGGCGTTGCTCACGAGGTTGAGCAGCACCTGGCGGATCCGGTTCGTGTCCCCCACGAGGCGGGAGGGAACGTCCGGCGGGTAGTGCAGCTGCAGCGACAGGCCTTTCTGGAACGCCTTCGCCGAAAGCAGCTCGCACACGTCCTCGCACGCGGAGTTGAGATCGAAGGGCGCCTTCTCGAGCGTGAAGCGGCCGGCCTCGATCTTCGAGAGGTCGAGGATGTCGTTGAGGATCGTGAGCAGCGCTTCGCCCGACGAGACGATCGTCTGGGCGTAGTCGCGCTGCACGGGCTGCAACTCGCCGTCGAGCAGCAGCGAAGCCATGCCGAGCACGCCGTTGAGCGGCGTGCGGATCTCGTGGCTCATCGTGGCGAGGAACTCGCTCTTCGCCCGATTCGCGGCATCGGCTTCGTCCCGTGCGCGCCGCAGTTCCTGTTCCGCGCGGCGGCGTTCGGTCACGTCCTCGACGACGTATGCGAAGCGCTGCGTCTCGCCTTCACGCCGCGAGAGCGGGCAGACGGTCGCCGCGAGCACCCGCGGATCGCCCTTTCGGACCTGCTTGTACTCGAAGGACAGGGCCGCGGCGCCGTCTGCGGCCGCACCGAGGTGCTTCACCCATTCCGCGCGCGTCTCGTCCGGCATGCCGAGCTCGGACGCGAGCCGGCCGCGAGTCCCTTCGGGCTCGAGTCCGTAGAACTCGGCCGAGTGCGAGTTGTCGAAGAGGTGGCGGACGTCGTCGCCGGCCAGCTCGACCATGCCGCGCATCATGTTCGCGCTGTCGTAGAAGGTGCGCAGCGTGACCTCGCTCTCGCGCAGGCGCTTCTGCGAGCGATGGAGCGACGCGAGCATGCCGTCGACCGCCGCGGCGAGCCCGCTCAGCTCGTCGGCGCCACTCAGTTCCACGCGCGGGCGCTCGCCGTCGAAGCCGCCGATGCCGGCGACCTGGTCGCTCAACGTGGCGATGCGGCGCAGTACGAGGAAGTGCAGCAGCAGGAGCGTGACGGCCGCGAGCGCGGCGAACGCGAGGAGCAGTGCGGCCAGCTGGCGCCCGAGGCTCTCGACGCCGTGACGCCACATGTTGCGTGGTTGCGTCACCCGGAGGAGCAGCGCCGGTCGCCCTTCGAGATCGTCGAGCCGAGCCCATGAGGCCAGTTCGTCGCCCGGCATCGGGGAGGTGCGCACGGAAGCGGAGGGCGCGAGCGATGCCGCGATCTCGCGTTCGGACGGTGTCGACCCCGCGGAGCGATCGAGCCGCGTGGCGGAGACGCGCAGGTGCGTGCGCGCCGAGAGCATGCGCACTTCGGCCTCGTCGAGGTAGCGCCCGAACACGATCGCGCCGGCGGCGGGGCCCTTGAACTGGGACGTCAACACGGGCTGGCTCGCGACGAGCATGGGATGCTCGTCCAGCATCACGACGCCGCTGATCTTGTCGTCGTCCGACTTCGGCAGGAGGGGGCTGTCCGCGCGGCGGGCGAGCGCGAGCAGGTCCTCCGGCGCGGGCACGATGTCACCGCCGGTCGTGTCGGCGGAGCAGGAAAGCAGGACCGAGCCACTTCGATCGAGCAGAAGCAAGGCGTCGAGCCGCAACGACGCGAGCGCCTCCGCGGAGACGTTGCTCGCGACGAAGGCGTCGTTGGGCTCGAGCGCGTAAGCGTACGTGTCGTCCCAGTTCGCCCAGTCGCTCAGCTTGGACTCGAGGTCTTCGCGCTGCTGATCGAGCGCGCTCAGGACCCGCTGCACGTCCAGCTCGGCGTCCTCGCGCTCGAGCCGCGCGAAGTCCTGGAGCGTGATCCGTGACAGCATGAACCCGAGCACGCATGCCAGCACCACGAACAGGCTGCCGAGCGCGAGCAGGATGTTCCGGCCGAGCTTCATGAGGCTCCCGGTTCGGGTCTGACGGAAGGTGGACGATGGAAGTATCGGCCGGACCGAACGGTTCCGTAGGCGTCAGGGGCCGCAGGCGGCCGCCTGCGACCGCCCTGCGTCCCGACGGGCCCGCGCGTCGCACGAGCAGATGGGGATTCCTCGTCCTCGCCGGGAAACCGGCTTGCGGAACTCGCCGCGAAACGGTAACTTGCCCGCCCGCTGGTCTTCGGGGGCAACCCGCCGAAGGTCACCCGGTGATCCCGCGCAGGCGAGGGGGGAGCAGTTGTCCGGCTCCCGAGGCGATGCTTATAGTGCGCCGCCAGAACTTGCGGAGGGATGGCCGAGTGGCTTAAGGCGGCGGTCTTGAAAACCGCTGAGCGCAAGCTCCGTGGGTTCGAATCCTACTCCCTCCGCCAGTCGCACCTTGGAGTGGTGGCCGAGTGGCCGAAGGCAGCCGCCTGCTAAGCGGTTAGTCGGGTAAAACCGGCTCGGAGGTTCGAATCCTCTCCACTCCGCCAGTAACGGACCGGTAGCACGGTTCGGACATTTGCTTCGTGCTTGATGCGGGCCCATAGCTCAATTGGATAGAGCGTCTGACTACGGATCAGAAGGTTGGGGGTTCAAATCCTCCTGGGCCCGCCATTCAAGCACCGCCGCGAGTCCCTCCGGCGACTCGAAGCCACCACGCTCCCCGCGTGAGGTCGCTGCCATGCGCCGATTGACCGCTTCCGCGCTTCTCGTGGCCGCCTGTTTCGCCGCTCTCGGCGCCTTCGGCGCCACCGCCCTCGCCGCCGACCGCGGCGCCCGCAAGCTCGACGTCTTCTGGGAGTCGCCGGAACTCGCGTCGCTCGACCTTCGTGCCATCGCGCTGCTGCCGGTCGGGACGTTCGACGGCAACCTCGAAGCGCGCCGCCTGACCGAGGACGCCGTCGGCAAGGCGCTCCGGGGCAGCGGGCACCGCTGGCTCTCGCCGCTCGTCACGCGCGAGATGCTGCGGCAGGCGGGCGGGGATTCGCTGCTCAAGGCCGTGAACACGCAGGTCGTGAACGGCGTGCGCGTGGATTCTCTCCAGGCTCCGTACTACTGCCGCCTCATGCGCGCCCGCGCGCTGCTCACCGTGCGCGTGGACCAGTTCGAGAAGCGTGAGATGGAGTTCAACCAGAGCGGCAAGCCCGTGACGACGGTGAACCTGCGCGCCGCGCTCGTGGATTCGACGGGCCGGCTGCTGTGGACCGCGAGTGGCGCCGAGAATGCCGAAGGGCCGTATCACGACGCCAACTCCGGCGCGATCGGCGTGAAGGCGAGCGGGCTCAACAACGCCCCGCTCACGAACCAGGCGGGTGCTCCGGGTTATCCCGAGACGCTCGGCAAGCTGCTCGCCCGCTGGACGCAGGCGTTCCCGCGCCGCGGCCCCGCGCCGGCGGCTTCGCCCGACTCGACCGGCGCGCGCTGACGGCGTGTTCATCCTCGACGACGAAGCCGGCATGCGCGCCGCGCTGCGCGAAGCCCACGAGTCGCTCGCGCGTGACGAAGTGCCGGTCGGCTGCGTGATCGTGCACGACGGGCTCGTGATCGGGCGCGGCCACAACCAGGTCGAGGGGCTGCAGGACGCCACCGCGCACGCCGAGGTCGTGGCGATCGGCGCGGCGTCCAACGCGCTGGGCTCGTGGCGCCTGAGCGACTGCACGCTCTACGTCACGCTCGAGCCCTGCTCGATGTGCGCCGGCGCGATCGTGCTCGCGCGGCTCGGCCGCGTGGTGTATGGAGCGGCCGACCCGAAGGCCGGGGCGTGCGGCTCGGTGCTGGACGTGCTCCACGAGAAGCGCCTCAACCATCGCGCCGAACTGACCGGCGGGGTGCTGGCCGAGGAATGCGGTGAACTGCTGCGCGAGTTCTTCCGTTCCCGCCGCAAGAAGGCGCTGCGGCTCGCCGAGGCGCCGCCGATCGACGACCCCGAGGGTGGCGAGGAGGCTTAGGCGCCGCCGGCGCGCCGGCGGTCCGCGCCCGGCGGCGCGAGGCGGGCGCTCGTCGCCGCGGCGGCGGGAGGAGCACCGGTCCTGCTAACATGGCGCCCGACCGGACGCACCCGCGGGAGACACCCATGCACAAGCGCGCCATCCGACTGCTGCTCGCCGTCACGTTCGCCGTGTCGCAGCTCCTGCCGATCGCCGTGCCCGCGGCGCGGGCCGCGATGTACGAAGGGCGCAACATCGACGGACGCTGGTACGAAGGCCGGGCCGTGAGCACGACGTACGGCTCCTACCGCTGCCAGGTCAAGTTCAACGGTGACCGTGCGTTCATCAAGCTCGACGGCTCGAGCCTCCAGATCGTCGGCATCCTCGACGAGGAAGTGATCACCGACCCGCACGACATCCTCGCGCGCGATCCCAAGCGCGGCGTGAACTGGACGCTCGAAGTGGTGAACCTGCGTCATTGATGGCACGAACACTCACGGCCGCGCTGGCGGCGACGTTCCTGTTCCTCGCCGCGAGTCCGGCCGTGCCGGGCGCCGCGGTGCGCGCCACCCCGGCGCGCCGTCACACGGTCGCGGCGCTTCCGCCCGTCATGCTGTGGGCGTGGGAATACCCGCAGGACCTGCGCTTCGCCGATCCCGCGCGCGTGGGCGTGGCTTCGCTCGGCGCGACCGCGGCGCTGGTCGGCGACGACGTGCGCGTGACGATGCGCCGCCAGCCGCTGCGGCTGGCCCCGGGCGCCGCGCACGTGCGCGTGCTGCGCGTGGAGCTGCCGCGCGGCGCGAAACCGGCGCTGTCCGAGGTGCAGGCGGCGCGGCTCGCGCGGCTCGCCGCCGGACTCGCGCGTGAGAGCGGCGTGCGCGGCGTGCAGCTCGACTTCGACGCGCCGCGCTCGGCGCGGCCGTTCTACCGGCGGCTGCTCGCGCGCGTGCGCGCGGAACTGCCCGACACGAGCCTGCTCGCGATGACCGCGCTCGCCTCGTGGGCGATGGGCGACGCGTGGCTGGAGGGGCTGCCGGTGGACGCCGCGGTGCCGATGGTGTTCCGCATGGGCGCCGACGCCGGGCGCATCCGCGCGGCGCTCACGGCCGGCCGCGATTTCACGCCGGAGCGCGCGCGTGGCAATCTCGGCGTGGATTTGGACGAACCGTGGCCGCGTTTCCTGCCCGGCCGGCGGTTGTGGATCTTCGTGCATGGATCGTGGACGCCCGCGCGCGTGGAGCGTGTGAACCGAGCGTGGGCGCAGTGGAAGAGAGACTCGACATGAAGTCGCGTGTGTCCGCCGCCGCCCTCGCCGTGCTGCTCACGGCCGCCTCGCTCGCGTTCGCCTGTGGACCGGATCTCCCGTACGCCGTCTTCACGCACGCGCGCCATCCCGACGTGCCGCTCGAGCCGTTCGCCGCGGGGCAGATCGGCGTCGTCCAGCCCACGTGGGCGCGCAGCTACCTCGTCGTCTCGTACCGCTGGCTCTCGGGCACGCCGCTGACCGCCGACGAGCAGGCGGGCGCGCTGCGCACGTGGCGCGAGCGCGCGCAGCCGTGGTGGACCGAGACGAAGCGCGCCGGGCTGCCCGACTGGATGGCGGCGCGCGCGAAGGTCGCGGGGCTGCCGAAGCCGCCGCGCGAGCTGAGCGCGGCGATGGCCGACGGCTCGTGGCAGTACTCGTTCAACGCCGGGCCCGATGCGTTCCGTCTGGCGGTGCGCACGCTGAACGAGCGCGTGGCGGCCGAGGGCGCGCGCAGCGCCGCCGTGCGTGCCTGGGCCGCGGCGCAGGACACCGTGTTCGCGATCTCCGCGGGCGGGGACTACCGCCTCGCCGAACCCGCCGGTGCGCGCACCGATCCGGACCGGATCTACCAGCTCGCCGCGGTCGCGTTCCACGGGCGCATCTGGGCCGACGCCGAGCCGCGCTTCCGCGTGCTCGCGCAGTCGCCGCTCGGCCGCCATCGCGCGCTCGCGCGCTACCTCGCCGTGCGCTGCGTCGTGCGCGCGGCGCAGCCGGACGACGAGGACGGCACGATCGACCGCGAGGCGTTCACGCGCGCCGAGGGCGAACTGCGGGACATGCTCGAGGATCCCGTGCTGGCCGAGGTGCATCCGGCCGCGCGCCGGCTGCTCGGCTTCGTCGCGTTCCGGCTGCGGCCGGTCGAGCGCTTCGCGGACCTGTCGCGTTCGCTCCGCACGAACGACCCCGGCTTCGGCCAGGACCTGTGGGACTTCGCGCTCATGCTCGACAGCGTGACGGGCGCCGACGACGCGCCGACGGCGATCGCGTCGTCGCGCGACGCGCTCGCGGCCGCGGCGGCGAACGACGAACTCGCCGACTGGGTGATCACGTACCAGCGCGGCGCCGCCGCCGGCACGCGCGCCTACCTGCGCTGGAAGGGCACGCGCGCGCTGCCCTGGCTGGTCGCGGCCCTCGCTGCGGCGCAGCCGAACGGACGCGAGACGCCCGAGCTGCTCGAGGCCGCGGCGCTCGTGCCGCCGATGTCGCCCGCGTTCGCCACGGTCTCCTCGCATCGCGCGCGGCTGATGTCGCAGCGCGGCGAGGCGCCCGGCGCGCGCCGCGTGCTCGACGCCGCGCTCGCGCGCCCGGCGCTCCCGGTCGGGAGCCGCAACGTGCTGCTCGCGCAGCGCACGGCGCTCGCGCACACGTGGACGGCGCTGCTCGCCGACCTGCCGCGTGCGCCGGCCGAGGTGATCTACGGTCCCGACGTGCTCGTCGAGCCCACGCCGGTCACGACTCCGGGCTGGGAGCCGGATTCGTCGTACGTGCGCCAGCGTGAGAGCGTGCTGCGCCTTCGGCGACGCGCCGAGTGTCTCGACGAGGACGGCGCCGAACTCTTCAACCGCACGCTGCCGCTCGCGCGCTGGCAGGACGCGGTGGGCGCGGACGTGCTGCCCGACCGCGTGCGCCGCGCGCTCGCGCTCGCGGGCTGGATGCGCGCGGTGCTGCTCGCGGACTCGGCGGCAGCCGCGTCGTTCGCGCAGTCGCTGCGCGCGCTCGAGCCGTCGCTCGCCGCCGACCTCGCGGCGGGGGAGAAGGCGGCGCCCGGCGAGGGCCGCGATTTCGCGGTGGCGCTGCTCGTCGCGCGGCGCCCCGGCCTGCGCCCGTACCTGGGCGCGGGGCTCGACCGGCTCGAGCCGTTCGACCGGCTCGACGACTACCGCGACAACTGGTGGTCGTCGCGCGAGCAGGTGACGGGGCAGGAGTACGACGGACTCGTGCCCGGCGACGCCGCCACCGGCATCGTCACGCGTGACGGCGTCCGGTCGCCGGCGCCCTCGTGCGCGTTCCTCACCTCGCCCGAACGCGCGGCCGCGGCCGAGCAGGGCGTGCGGCTGTCGAAGACGTGGCCCGCGCCGCGCTGGATGGGCGCGCGCATCCTCGCGTTCGCGAAGGCGCGTCCGCGTGACCCGCGCGTGCCGGAGGCGCTGCACCGGCTCGTGCGCGCGGTGCGCCTCGGCGCGGCCGACGACGCGAGCGCGCGCATGGCGAAGGAGGCGTTCACGCTCCTGCACCGGCGCTACCCCGCGAGTCCCTGGGCGAAGAAGACGAAGAGCTGGGGCGTGTAGCGTCCCGGCTCTTCGTGACCCCGCTGCGCGGCCGTCAGCGCTTCGCCGAACCCCACGCCGCCATGATCGCGGCGATCTGCGGCGGGGTCGCGCCGGGCGCGTCGAAGGCGAGCTTCTCCGGATTCCAGCGCGGCTTCACGCGCCACGGGCCGCCTTCCTGCGGGCAGTGCGTGTCGCAGTTGCCGCACTCGTTGCAGGTGCCGCCGTCCACGACCCACTGCAGCTCGCGCTGGAAGTCGCCCGCGGCCATCGCCGTGGGCGGAGATTCGAGCGCGTGGAACGCGCCGTTCGGGCAGACGAGCAGGCAGTTGTTGCACGACTCGCAGTCGAACATCGGCAGCGTCTCGCGCGCCGCGGGCTCGGCCGGCGCCGGAGCGTGGTACGCGGGATCGCTCGCGACGCGTCCCGCGTACACGTGCAGGTTGGCCGCGGCCGCTTCGGACACGGGCGCAGACGGCATGAGGCCGGCGCGTGCGCGCACGTACTCGGCGAGATTCGCCGCGCCGACGCGTTCCATGTCGGCTTCGAGCGCCTTGAGGTAGCGCGGCAGGCGGCGGTAGCCGGTGGGCTTGAGCAGGTCGGTGCACGTCGTGACGGGGCCGAACCCGTTCGCGATCGCGTCGGGGAAGTTCTCGGCCGTGATGCCGGCGCTGAACGAAATGGCGTAGCGCGAGCCCGTGGCGCGCACGAAGCGGTCGGCGAGCATGGTCGCGATCACGTGCAGCGGCGGGCCGCTCAGGTAGACGTGCTCGCCCTCGAGGCGCCCGCGCGTGTTCTTCACGACGAGCGTGTTCGAGAACTTCACGCCGAGCGTCAGGCCGTTGCGCGCCGCGAGCCCGGACAGCCAGTCGAGCATGCGCAGCGCGTCGTTCCACTGCAGGTCCTTGTCGAACGCGGCGCGGTCGAGCTCGACGTGCTCGTAGCCGAGCGTGCCGCGCAGCACTTCCTCGACCGCCTCGTAGCCGAGCAGCGTGGGGTTGAGTTTCACGACCACGTGCAGCGCATGCCGCGTGAGCAGGTGCTCGACGATGCCCTCGAGCTCCGCGGGCGGGCAGCCGTGGAAGCTCGACAGCGTCACGGTGTCGAACACGCGCGCGGGCACGGGCACGTCGGCGATCGCGCGCAGCGGCGCGGGCAGCGACTCGCGCAGCGACGACAGAAGCGCGCGCGAGTCGAGCATGTCGTCGAGGAAGCGCGCGACGGTCGCGGAGCGGATGCCCGCGAGGTCGTAGCCGACCGAGCCGTCGAAGATCGTGTGCGCACCCGTCTCGGACGGGATGCCGCGCGCGCGCAGGATGTGGATGAGGTACCACGCCTTCGCGTATTCGCGCGCCGACTCCTCGAGACTCAGTTCCTGCGACCACTCGACGTTGTAGCCCTCGCCGGGCGCGTCGATGCACGGGCGCGGGATCTCGAGGCGGTCGAGCACCTGCACGGTCTTCAGCTCGAGCACGCGCGAGCCGGCGAGCCAGGCCGCGACGAGGTTCTGCGCGAGCTGGGTGTGCGGACCGGCGGCGGGGCCGAGGGGCGTGGAGGCGCGCCCGCCCGGCAGGACGACCGACAGGTCGAGCCCTTCGCGCGGCTTCCAGAACGAGCGCCGCGGCAGGTGGAAGATGCTGCGATCGTGCTCGTACTCTTCGAGCGCGCGTGCGAGCAGGTGCGCGAACGGCTTCGGGGTCAGCGCGGCCACGGGTCGCTCTCCATGCGGCGCCAGAGTCCCGGGGCCGCCTCACGCGCGTCGGCGCGCAGTTGTTCGATGTCGGCGCCCACGAGGCGCCCTTCGTCCACCACGACGCGGCCCGCGACGGTGACGCGCCAGGGTCGCGGGGTGCCCGCCGCGTCCGGTCGCATCTCCACCCGGTCCTGTTCGAGCGCCGCCTCGCCGCCGAAGCGCTCGGCCATCAGCGTCCGCCCGGCGTCGAGCCGTGCGCGCAGCGCCGCGTCGCCCGCCGTGTCGCCCTCGGCGGCGGCGAGGGCGAGCAGCTCTTGCAGCTCGAGCGGCAGGTCGGAGGGGAAGCCGTCGGTGCCGAGCGCCACGCGCGGGCTCGCCGCGAGGGAACGCGCGTACCCGACGCGGTTGTTCGCGTTCGAGCGCGGGTTGTGGAGCAGCCACAGTCCGCGCGCGTGCGCGTCGCGCACCTGTTCGGGGGAGAGCCACACGCCGTGCGCCATGAGCGAGCCTTCGGGCAGCGCGCCGAGATCGCGCAGGCGTTCGTACGGCCCCGCGAAGCCGCGCGCATGCGCATCGGCCACGTCGGCGGTGTCCTCGGCCACGTGCACGTGCATCACGGTGCCCAGTGCGCGGCACAGCTCGCCCGCCTCGCGCACGGTCGCGTCCGACACGGTGAAGCTCGCGTGCAGCCCGACGAGCCCGCGCACGAGCGGGCGGCGATTCCCGTGCACGAAGCGCGCGCACTCCGCGAGCCCGCGCGCGGCCTCCGCGCGGCCGCCGTTGCGCTCGGTCGCGCCGTAGGTGAGCACGGCGCGCATGCCGAACTCCTCGCACGCGTCCGCGAGCACGTCGAGCGAGCCCTCGATGAAGTTCGGGGACTCGTGGTGATCGACCAGCGCGGTCGGGCCCGCGAGCAGCGCTTCGGCGACGTAAGCCCTCGTACCTGCGCGCAGCGTCTTCTCGTCCAGCGCACGGTCGAGCCGCCACCACACGGCTTCGAGGATCTCGACGAAGTTCACCGGGGCACGGCTCGGCGCGCCTATGCCATACGGCGCGAGCGCGCTGTACAGGTGCGTGTGCGCGTTGACGTGGCCGGGCTGCGTCATCGCCACGTCTCCTTGGGCGCCTTCGTACGGATGCGGCCGACGCTGTACGCCTTCGCGGCGGGGGAGTCCTTCATCGGCAGCACGTAGCGGCGGACGCCGTCGTATGCCTCGAGCGCGCCCGCGACGGCCGCGGCGGTGGGCACGAGGCCCAGTTCGCCGACGCCCTTCGCGCCGAACGGCCCTTCGGGCTCGGCGGCCTCGATGAGCTTCACGGACACTTCGGGCATGTCCTTCGCCCGCAGCGCGCCGATCTGGTAGAGGCTCGTGACGATCGGCATGCCGTCCACGCACGGGAGTTCTTCCGTGAGCGCGTAGCCGAGGCCCATGTGCAGCGCGCCTTCGATCTGCGCGGCGCACAGCGCCGGGTTCACGGCGCGGCCCACGTCGTGCGCGGCCACGAGCTTCTCCACGCGGCCGTTCTCGTCGAGCAGCGCCATCTGCGTGGCGTAGCCGTAGCTCGTGTGCGTCTTCACCTTGCCGGGCGCGCCGAGCGGGGTCGTGTCTTCCACCACCACGTCGGCCGCGTACACCTGTCCCGCGAGCGAGCGCAGCGTGCCGCCGGCGTCCAGCGCCGCGCGCAGCTTGCGCGCCGCGCTCGTGATGGCGTTGCCCGCGAACAGCGTCGCGCGCGAGCCCGTCGTCTGGCCGCAGCCGAGCGCGAACGTGGCGTCGACCTTCGGGCGGAAGACGCTGCTCGGCAGGCCGGTCACCTCGGCCGCGACCTGCGTGAGAATGGTGAGCAGGCCCTGGCCCATCTCGGTGAACGCGTTGTAGAGCGACACCGTGCCGTCGGTCTCGACCACGAGCCGGCCCTTGCCCCATTCGACGAAGCCGTTGCCGAGCCCGCTGTTCTTGAGGCCGCACGCGATGCCGGCCTTGCGGCCCGCGGCCATCCAGCCCTGCCACTCGTCCTTCACGGCGAGCAGCGACTCCTTGATGCCGCACGATTTCTCGACCGGCTGTCCGGTCGTGAGCACGTCGCCGATGTCCACGGCGTTGCGCCAGCGGATCTCCCAGCGGTCGAGGCCGCACAGCGCGGCGAGCTGGTCGAGCGCGCCCTCGAGCGCGAAGGCCGACTGCACCACGCCGAAGCCGCGCATGGCGCCGCACGGCGGGTTGTTCGTGTACGCGGCGCGTGCCTCGACGTCCACGTGCGGGACCTTGTAGGGGCCGCACATGTGACCGGCCGCGCGCTCCAGGACCTTCATGCCGACCGACGCGTACGCGCCCGAGTCACCCACGAGCCGCGCGTGCACGGCGGTGAGCCTGCCTTCGGCGTCGCAGCCGACCGCGAGTTCGGTGGTGATCGGGTGACGCTTCGGATGCAGCCGGATGCTCTCCTTGCGCGAGAGCGTGAGCTTGACCGGCTTCTTCGTGACCCACGCGAGCAGCGCCGTCTGGCCCTGCACCGACATGTCTTCCTTGCCGCCGAACGCGCCGCCGTTGGGGACGAGCTCGCAGAAGATGTGCTCCTCGGGAATGCCGAGCAGCGCCGCGCACTGGCGGCGGTCGTCGTAGATGCCCTGGCCCTGCGTGTACAGGTGCAGCGTGCCGTCGGCCTTCGGCACGACGAACGTGCTCTCGGGCTCGAGGAACAGGTGCTCGATGCGCTGCGTCTTCCACGTGCCGCGCACGACGTGCGCGCTCGCAGCGAGCGCGTCCGTGGCGTCGCCGCGCGCGATCACCGAACGCGAGAGCAGGTTCGCGTGCTTCGGGTTCACCTGCGGCGCGCCCTCGGCGAAGGACGCCTCGGGGTCGAGCACCGCGGGCAGCGCCTCGTACGTGACCTCGACCAGCGCGGCCGCGGCGCGCGCGACCACCTCGGACGTGGCGGCCACGGCGGCGAGCACGTCGCCCACGCAGCGCACTTCCTCGCCCTCGGCCACGAACGTCGGCCAGTCGTGGTAGATGAGCCCGTGCCAGCGTTCGCCCGGCACGTCGGCCGCGGTGACGACCGCGACCACTCCGTCGAGCGCGCGCGCCGCCGTCGTGTCGATCTTCAGGACGCGGGCGCGGGCGTGCGGCGAGAACGTGAGCGCGCCGAAGAGCATGCCGCTCTCGCGCAGGTCGTCGACGAACGGGCGCTCGCCCAGCGCGAGCTCGCGCGAGCGGTATTTCTCGATCGAAGCGCCGACGCCGCCCTCGAGCACGGGCGCGGGCATCGGCGCTTCGCCGCGCTTCACGCGCGCGGCCAGCTCGATCGCGTCCAAGATGCGCACGTAGCCCGTGCAGCGGCACAGGTGCTCGTCGAGCGCCTTCGCGATCTCGGCGCGCGTCGGGGACGCGTTCGCCTCGAGCAGCGTGTGGGCGCGCAGCACGATGCCCGGCGTGCAGAAGCCGCACTGCAGCCCGTGCGTCGCGGCGAACGCCGCCGCGAACAAGTTGCGTGCGGCGGGCGGCAGGCCTTCCAGCGTCACCACCGTGCGGCCCTCGGCCGCCTCGGCGGCGATCGTGCAGGTCGCGCGCGCTTCGCCGTCCACCAGCGCCACGCACGCGCCGCACTGGCCCTGCGGCTGGCAGCCCCGCTTGGGACTGGTCACCGCGCAGGGCCCGCGCAGCAGGTCCAGCAACGTCTCACCCGGGCGAGCCGCCACTTCGCGGACCTCGCCGTTCAACATGAAGCGCACCGACATCCCAGCCTCCCGTTCCGCCCCGCAGGGCCGCGCGACTACTTCGCGGCCAGCGCGCTCGGATAGCGGGCGATGAACGCGATCGCGTGCTGCAGTTCGCGCGTGTCGAGGCCCTCACCGATCTTGTGCGTGTTCTGTTCGATGCCCGTGCCGAAGCCGAACATGGCCGGGTGCTTGTACGCGCCCGCGTCCACCCACTGCTTGCCGGCGGGAACCGTGATGCCGTTGTCCTTGACCGGAACCGGCCAGCCCACGCCGTCGGTCGAGAACACCCAGCGGTCCACGCGCGGTTCGCGCCGCAGCGAGCCGGCCTTCTCGTTCTTCTCGACGACGTTCGGCGTGATCACGGCGCGGTACGCGTCCACCGCGGCCGTCACGGCCGGGTGCGTGTCCGGCGTCATCCAGCTCATGTAGATCTGCGGATTGCCCGGCACGTAGCCGCGCCACGTGGGCAGGTCGTACGTGGGCACGCCCACTTCGACCTTGAGGCCCGCGGCGCGCGCGGCCTTCACCGCATCGAGCGCGTCCACGTCGGCCACCGACTGCTCCGGCGTCTCGCCGATCGTGAAGCGGCGGTCGAAGCGGAACGTGAAGCAGTCCGGCACGGCGCAGTCGCTCGGCGTGTCGAGATGCGACCACGACGCGGTGCGCGTGCCCTTGCCGAGCACTTCGTGATCGAGGAAGCCGACGCCCTTGGCGTGCTTCTCGGCCGCTTCCTTGAGGATCGCGGCGCCGTACTCGAGCGGGTTGAGCCCTTCGTGCGGCATCGAACCGTGGCAGGAGCGCCCGGTGACCTTCACTTCGATCTGCATGCGGCCGCGCTGGCCGCGGTAGATGCCGAGCGCGCCCTTGGCGGAGTCGCCCGTCGAGTCGGTGAGGATCACGACGTCGGGAATCATCTCGGGCGGAGCGCCCGGGAGCACCTTGCGCGTGATGTAGAGCGGGCCGCCGCCGTCGTTGTCTTCTTCGGCGACGGTGATGTAGCCGCGCAGGATCACGCCGCGCATGACGCCTTCGGACATGAGCTCGACCAGGATGCGCGAGCCCATGATCTGGCTGAGCACGCCACCCAGCTGGTCGGCCGAGCCGCGGCCGAAGAGCATGTGGTTCCACTCGTCGTCGGGCGGGAGGTAGCCGAGTTCGCGGCGCAGGTACGTGCGGTCGATCTTGCTCTCGTCGAACAGGCCGACGTACGGATCGAGTCCGCCCGTCTTCTCGCGCCACACCGGGCGCAGCGCCTTCACGGTGTCGCAGTGGCCGTCCAGGTAGACGACCTTCTTCTGCTCGCGCGGGATGCCGTCGTTCTTGTCCTCGACGACCCACGAGAGGTTGCCGAACGCGTCGAAACCGATGTCGTCGGCCGAGGCGACGGCCTTGATCTCGATCATGCGCTTCTTGAGGTACTCGAGGCGCGGGCCTTCGTGGTTCGACAGACCGCAGGACGGATCGCCGCCCTGGTCCACCGGTTTGTCCACGTAGTCGGCCGGGATGCGAATCGCTTCCTTCAGGATCTCGACGGCCAGCGGCAGGTCGCGCGCGGCGAGGGCCGCGATCTTGGCATCGAGGGCGGTGACGGTCGGCGCGCTCATCGCAGCACCTCGTCGAGCTTCGCGCCGAGGTTCTCGACCTTGGCGACCGCCAGCAGCGCCATCACGACGTACATCTTCTTGTTCGCTTCGCGCGCCACGTTGACCTTGTGCTTCGCCATGACGCCCGGCGTCACTTCGTCGCCGATGTCGGCCGGCAGGCAGTGCATGTAGAGCGCGTCGCCGCCCGTCGTGAGCGCCATGCGGCGTTCGTCGCAGATCCAGTCCTTGTGCGAGGCGTTGCGGGCGAGGGCGCGCTTCTCGATCTCGCCCATGGCCGCCTTGTCGCGCTTCGAGTTCGCCTCGACGCGCTCGAGCATGAGGTCGTACGGGCCCCAGCTCTTCGGGTACACGACGTCGGCGCCCTTGAAGGCCTCGTCCATGTCGTGCACGACCTCGAACTTGCCGCCGGACTCGGCCGCGTGCTTCCTGGCCGTCTCGAGCGTGCTGTCCATGAGGCGGTAACCCTCGGGGTGCGCGAGCGACACGTGCGCGCCTTCGCGCGCCATGAGCATCGCGATGCCCTGCGGCACCGACAGCGGCTTCGCGTAGGACGGCGAGTACGCCCACGACATCGCGATCTTCTTGCCCTTGAGGCCGCCCGGGAAGTACTCGCGCAGCCACATGAGGTCGGCGAGCGTCTGCGTCGGGTGGTCGATGTCGCACTGCAGGTTCACGACCGGCACCTTGCGGTTGTCGTTCGTCGCCTTGAGGTAGTCGTCGATGCCGGCCTTGACCGAGCGCATGAACGTGTTGCCCGCGCCCAGAATGAGGTCGTGACGGATGCCCATCGCGTGCGAGTTCATGCCGAGCATGGCGCCGGTCTCTTCGGCCGTCTCGCCGTGTTCGACCTGGGTGCTGCTGCCGTCCACGATCACGGGGCGCATGCCGAGGCGGCTGGAGGCGCCGGCCCACGCGGACTTCGTGCGCGTCGAGTTGTCGAAGAACAGCGCGTACGCCAGCTGGTCCGGCAGGAACGCCGTGGACCTTCCGGCGCGGTCGGCGGCTTCGAAGCGCGAAGCCACCGCGAGGAGCGCGTCGATCTCGGCACGCGACCAGTCACTGGTGAGCATCAGGCTCTTGCCCAGCAGGCCGGCGAGCGTGTTGCGGTCGAGATTCGGCAGCGTCGAGGTGCTGTTCATGACTTCTCCTTGAGTATGCGGGTGCCTGCGTTGCCGTCGTACGCCTCGAGCAACGCCTCGGGGTGACAGATGACGACCTCGTCGCCGCCGCGCTCCAGGAAATACAGCGCGGCTTCGATCTTCGGTCCCATGCTTCCGGGCGGGAACTGGCCGGCCTCCGCCATGGCTTTCAGCTCGGAGATCGTCGTCTCGCGCAGCGCCGTGCGGTTCTCGGTCAGGTAGTCGCGGTAGACCGCGTCCACGCCGGTGGTGATGAACAAGCGCTTCACGCCCAGTTGCACGGCGAGCAGCGCGCTGGCGCGGTCCTTGTCGATGACCGCTTCGAGTCCGCGAATGTGGCCGGTTTCGTCGCGCATCACGGGAATCCCGCCGCCGCCGCACGCGATCACCGTGACGCCGGCGTCCACGAGCCGGCGGATGGTGTCGAGCTGGACGATCGAGATGGGGGCCGGGCTCGCGACCACGCGGCGCCAGCCGCGATGCGAGTCCTCGACCATGTCCCAGTGGCGCTCGGACTGGAGCTTGGCGGCTTCTTCTTCCGAGTAGAACTTGCCGATCGGCTTGGTCGGCTCGGTGAAGGCCTTGTCGTGCGGGTCCACCTCGACCTCGGTGACGATGGACGCCACCTCGGTCTGTTGTCCGTGGAGCCGCAGGTATTCGCGCAGGTCCCGCTGGATCATGTAGCCCAGCGCGCCCTGCGAGTCGGCGACGAGCGAGTCCAGCGGCACTTCGTGCATCTGCTGCTTGGACAGCTCGACGCGCAGCTGCATGAAGCCGACCTGCGGTCCGTTGCCGTGCGTGAGCACGACGTGGACGCCGCGAGCGATGAGCCCGGCCACGGGAATCACGGCGCGGGCGGTCACGGCGAACTGGTTTTCGACGGTCGGCGGGAGTTTCGGGTCGAGGAGACTGTTCCCGCCCATCGCAATCAGGGTCGGGGGGACGGGTGCTTCATGCGGGGTAGTCGTCATGGCGAACGCAGTGTGCTCCGGCGGGAGGAGCGCTTTCCATGCTCCTCAAGTACCATGTGCCGCGACTTCGCAACGCTTTGGCATTCATCGGGAAGGAGGATTCCATGGACGTCCGCGCATTCAACGCTCAGGCGTGGGACCGGCTGGTCGCGATGGGCAATCGTTGGACGTTGCCGGTTTCTTCCGAGGAGATCGGGCGCGCGCGCGCCGGTGACTGGGCCGTGATCCTGACGCCGACCCGTGCGGTGCCGCGCGAGTGGTTCGGTTCGCTCGCCGGTCGCGACCTGCTGGCGCTCGCTTCGGGCGGCGGGCAGCAGGCCTGCGTGCTCGCGGCGGCCGGGGCGAACGTCACGCTGCTCGACAACTCGCCCGCGCAGCTGGCGCAGGACCGCATGGTCGCCGAGCGCGACGGGCTGGCGATCCGGCTCGAGCGGGGCGACATGCGAGACCTGTCTCGTTTCGCAGATGCGTCCTTCGATCTGATCTTTCATCCCTGCTCGAACGGCTTCGTGCCGGACGTGCGCCCCGTGTGGCGGGAGTGCGCGCGGGTGCTGCGGCCGGGCGGGCGGCTGTTGGCGGGAATGGTGAACCCGGCGCTCTACCTGTTCGACGAGGCGGAGGTGGACCGCGGCGAGTTCGTGGCGCGCTATGCGCTGCCGTACTCGGACATGGTCTCGCGCACGCCGGAGCAGCTGGCGCGCATGGCCGAAGCCGGCGAGCCCGTGTCGTTCGGGCACACGCTCGACGACCAGATCGGCGGGCAGTTGGAGGCCGGGCTGCTGCTGGCCGGGTTCTTCGAGGACCGCTGGGCGGAGCACCCGCTGGATCGGTTCTTCGCGCCGTGCTTCGCGACGCTGGCGGTGAAGCCGGGCGGGTGAGATTGGCATTCGGTCACATGCCGGGACCGCGACGAAATGAGTCCTTGTATGGACTCATGTGAATCGTACACTCCGAGTGGAGTCGAGTCTGCCGAGTTGGTCGTATGAGAGGATGGGCATGATCCGGATTCGCCCGATTCATTGTGCACTCCCCGTCTTGGTTTGCGCCGCTCTCTCGATCGTTGCGATGCGCGGGCACGCGCAGGCATCCCGCCATGCCTACCCCGCCGACCACACATTGGGAAGCGTGCACGGGGACACGATTCTCGTCTGGCCTGGTGGCGAATCGGTGGTCACTACGATCCAGCTCCTGGTCGGAACGGGAAATTCGATCGACTACATTCCTGATACGACGCTCGTTCTCGCCAGCGGCGAGACCCTTCGTGTCACGCCAACCAATCCTTCGGGTGCAGGGGACTACGTGCTTCCGGGCGATTGGAGGCTGAGCATTGGGAACGTGTCGAATCCGAGGCTGGTGAATATCTGGCGATACGGACGCCCAGCACTCCTCTACTCGAACCTTTCCTCGCGCGACGTTGTTGCCCTCGTTCAACGCGGCGAAGCTCGGGAGTCCCTCTCGGTGGTCGCCAGCGCTTCGATGAAAGGCCTGGTCCATTTGCATCAGGCCTCTCGGCCGGGTTCACCCGACGCGGATTGGGAGCTGCAAGTCGTGCGAGACTCGGATGGGCAACTGGAGTTGCCTGAGGGTTGGTCCGAAATGACAGTGCAGTTTCTTGCCCTCAGAAGTTCCTCGCGTGCCCGAACCGGCGTGAGCGAACCGCCTGAAGGGCGCGAGCCGACTTCCGCAGGAGGGGCTTTGGCTTCACCCTCGTCACTCAACTCATCGCACGATCCAAAGCGGGACGAGATTCGGTTGCTCGGCGCCACTCCCATCGGACGACCGCTGGTCTTGAGGGCGCGCCCAGGAATCCGCGGCGGGTCCTACGTTCAAATGTGACGCATGGTGCCGCCCCTTCCCTCGCTACCCTTTGCAGCTGGCCGGGTTCTTCGAGGACCGCTGGGCGGAGCACCCGCTGGATCGGTTCTTCGCGCCGTGCTTCGCGACGCTGGCGGTGAAGCGGGGCTGAGTAAATTGCCAGGCTCAGCCACATTACTAGACTTCCGCAGAATGAAGTCTTGTCGGCTCAAATGTGATCCGTACACTCGGGGTAGAGCCGAATCCACCACCTCGAACGCCAGTGGCGGCAATTGTGACCGACGAACTCCGACGTGGCCTCAGGAGGGCTGCCGTGAGGACGCTGATGACTCGACTGACAACCTTCATGATGCTCATCGTGCTTCTGGCCTTGTCTGCTTTCATGGCGAGTGCTGCCCCGCGCGAGCCCTCCGATCCTCTGTTTGATCAACAGGGCCCATTCCTTCTCACCAGTCAAGGCTTGGACACGGTCTGCGTCGAGCGTGTCGCTGAGGCCCGGACCGAGTTGGGCATGCTCTGGATTGGTGAGGCAAGCAACGAAATGGAGTTCAAGCTCTCCTCCGGCCAGACTCTGCGCGTGACACCGAGCAGCCCCTCGGGGACTGGGGAGTACTCGCTCGCGGACGGCAGCCAAATACAGGTGGGCACTGCCAAGAATCCCCGGCTCGTCAATATTGTGAGATCGGGGAGGCCTGCCCTGGCTTACTCGGTGAGATCGACGAGAGGAATCCTCGCCTACGTTCGTTCGGGGGCGATGTCGTCTGAGGAACTGGCGCGCACGGACGATTCGGTTCGAGACCTTTCCAAGGTCTTTCGGGCCGCGGGGCCGGATGAACTGGACGCTGCGAAGCCCGAACAACTTGTCGTCATACCCTGGTCGTGGTTTGGGCGTGGCTCGCTGAGCCTGCCTGAAGGTTGGAGGGAGATGACGGTGCAGTTCTGCGCATTCGGTCGGGCCAGCCGGGAGCGTGCGACAGGCGAGGTGCGCTCAGATTTCAGCGAGGAGGCGATTCGGGAGGGAACATCAGGTGTTCGCCTGTCCGGCGAGGAGAAGGCTCTCGCCTCACCGAGCCAGACCAGCTTAGCGAGTGTGCAGCCAATCGGTCGCGCACTCCTCGTGCGTGAGCGAAGCCATACGACGGGAAGTGTCTCGCTCGTGCCCTGAATGCCGGCCGGCAGCAGGGCGCGGCTTCACGACCAGACACTGGCAGCGCTGCCATTCTCATGACGAGAGCCGGACATGCTGCCTCGTTGTTCGCGACGCTGGCGGTGAAGCGGGGCTAGAGGAAACGCGGCGCTTGCCGCTCGCCGCGCCCCGGCCTAGCTTGGGTCCGTCCGTCCTTCCACCCGTACTCCTCCGGAGCGCCGCATGGCCGTCACGCACTCGATGCCGAAGCTCGTCGACCTCGACTCCGACGCGCTGATTTCGCCCTTTGCCGCTTCCGACGCCGCGGACGAGCGCGCGTTCGTCGAAGCTCTGCAGAAGGGCGTGATCGGCTCCGACGCGCGGCTCGCGACGCCCGAGGGCGACCAGCCGCTGCTCTACTTCGACTACGTGGCGTCGGGGCGCTTCCATCGGTCGGTCGAGGACGCGCTCAACTCGCGCGTGCTCCCGTTCATGGCGAACACGCACACCGAGACCAGCTCGACCGGGCGGCAGATGACGCACTGGTACGAGCGCGCGTTCAAGCGCATCGCCGGTTACCTGCACGCCGATGCGAACCATGTGGTGATCCCGGTGGGCTCGGGCTCGACCGGCGCGGTCAATCGCCTCATCCAGGCGATGGGCCTGCGCATCCCGAGCACGCTCGAAGACCGCTACGAGATGTCGCGGCTGATCGAGGACGACGCGCGGCCCGTGGTGTTCCGCAGCCACATGGAGCACCACTCCAACGACATCACGTGGCGTGAGACGATCGCGGAGACCGTCTACGTGCCGTTCGACGCGACCGGCCGCGTGTCGGCCGAGGCGCTCGACGAGCTGCTGGCGAAGTACGCGCACGCGCCGCTCAAGATCGGCACGTTCTCGGCGGCCAGCAACGTGACCGGCATCCGCAACGACTGTCACGGCCTCGCGCGCGTGCTGCACCGTCACGGAGCGCTCGCGTTCTTCGACTACGCCGCCGCCGGTCCGTACGTGGACATGGACATGGCGCCGGTCGGCGCGGACGGCGAGCCCGACGCGCTCGCGCGGCTCGACGCCGTATTCCTGTCCGTGCACAAGTTCCTCGGCGGTCCGCGCGCGCCGGGACTGCTGATCGCGGACCGAAAGCTCTTCTCGAACCGTGTGCCCGTCGAGCCCGGCGGCGGCACCGTGCTCTACACGTCGCCCGACGAGCACGTGTACCTGACCGACACGTCGCACCGCGAGACCGGCGGCACGCCGCCGATCGTGGGCGTCATCCAGGCCGGGCTCGCGTTCGACCTGAAAGCCGCCATCGGCCACCAGCGCACGTTCGACATCGAGCACGGCTACCTGGAGCGCGCGCTCGCCGAATGGACGAAGGAACCCGGCATCGAGATCCTGGGCGACCTGAACGTCGAGCGGCTCGGGATCGTGTCCATGATCTTCCACGGCCTGCACCACAACTTCGCCGTGGCGCTGCTGAACGACTACTTCGGCGTGCAGGTGCGCGGCGGCTGCATGTGCGCCGGCCCGTACGGGCACGAGCTGCTCGGCATCGACGAAGACGTCTCGCTGCGCATCCGCAAGCTGCTCGAACAGGGCAACTGCGGCGTGAAGCCCGGCTGGGTCCGTGTCGGCTTCTCGCCCGTGACGCGCGAGGACGAGTTCCAGGCGCTCATGGAAGGCGTGCGGTTCGTGGCGCGCGAGGGCAGGAAGTACCTCGACCGCTACGAGATGACGGACGCCAGCGGGGAGTGGCGGAGGAAGTAGGGGGCGGGCGAGGGAGCTCACGCGGCCGCGCTCTTCGGCGCAGCGGGCTTCGTTTCCGTCTTCGAGAAGTCCTGCTTCGTCGCGAGCCGCGCGGTCAGCACTTTCAACGCCGCCCGCACCCGCGGCTCGAGCGGGCCGTTCGCGAGGTCCTTGGTCGCCTCCGCCGCGCGCGCCGATTGCTCCGGCGTGAACTGGAGTGACTTCAGCGCGCTCAGCAGATCGGCGTCGCGCTCCTGGATCGCGGCTTTCTCCGCGGCGAGGCGCGACTTCTCTTCCGCGGCCCGCGCCTTCTCTTCGCGCGCCGCCGCACGAGCGGCTTCTCTCGCCTTCGCTTCACTGTGGCGTGCGCGCTCGCGTTCGGCGCGTTCGCGGGCGCGCGTGACGCGGTCTTCGCCCAGCACGCGTTCGGCCTCGAACAGGTTGTGCGCGCGGCAGAGCAACCGGACGTTCGCGAGTGTGCTCTCGCCACCGAGTGCGACGGGTGTGCGGTGATCGAACTGCAACCAGCGGCGCTCGCCGCAGCGATGACCGTCGGCGCTCACGAACGAGCAGCACCCGCCGTCGCGCTGTCAGACGGCGTGGCGCACGGCCTTCGGGATGCGGCGACCGTTGCCGACGGTCTCTTCGGTCTGTTCGCTCTTCTTCGCGCCGAGCTTGTCCTTCAGCAGGCGCTCTTCAAGCAGCTCGATCGCCTTCGCGTAGATCGCCGCCGGGTCTTGCGCCCAGTCGGTGTTGCTCAGCAGGTCCTGCACGCGGCGAAGCGCGTCGCGCTCCTGCTGCGTGAGCGTGAGACGGACTTCGTGTTCGCCCGGCGCGCCGAGCGCGATCACGCCGCGCTTCTTCGACGGCACAGGCGCAGACGACTCCTGCGCGAACGCGATGAACGCGAGCGCCTCGGGACCGGCTGATTCTTGGCCGTCTACATGCCATGTGGCATGTGATGGTGACGTTTCGTTGACAGGTGGCGTCTCGGACTCACTCCTCTGAACGGCGGGCCGCGCTCGCGCTGCGACCAGCTGCGCAATCTCGGCGCACGACTTGTTCGCCGCCGCCGCGAGCAACTCTTCCGAGTTCTCGACCTTCAGATGCGGCGCGAGCGCGACGACCGCACCGAGCGTGAGTCGGCCATCCGACAAGTAGTCGAAGATCGTCGTGAACCGCGCGGCGGTCCGCGCCGCCTGGAGTCGCTTCGAGGCGCGATCCGGCGTCATGCGCAGGTGCTGCTCGCAGTACGTCTTCATGCAGGAGTAGCCGGCGGCGCGGAAGTCGCGGCGCGAGTCGATCAGTGCGAGGAGCGCGAGTCCTTCGGCGACGCGATGGTGTTCTTCCCGATAGATCAGATCGAGGCGCGCGCGAGCTTCTTCCGGCGAGAGGTGCGTCGGCAGGCGAAAGCGCATGGTGCATGTACCGCGGGGGCGCGTTCACTTCACGCGGGGGCTGCGCGCCTTTTGTATCACAGGCAATTTCGAACGCCGCACTTGCCCGCACGCGCACGAACGAAGATCGCGACAGCAACTCGCGAACGAAAGCGCGCGCGGCGAGGACACGCGCGAACCTCGCGCGATTGCGCTCAAGCGGCGCGAACGCCAGCGCTGCGCGACAAGGTCGCCTTCCGAACCCGTCAAACACTTTCTTTCGCGATACGCCCGCGTCGATCGCTCGAATCGGGCGCCCTCGCCGGGCCCCGGCCGCCCGGGCCGCGCCCGCAGCCCCAAGCCCGCCACCGACCTATCCCATCGGCCCATCCCGCCTTGCCGCAAGCGGCTGTTAGTCTCCGGGCGGATGACGACACCTCGAACTCGCCGGGACGAACCCGCCCGCGCGGAAGGGATAGAGCCATGAGCACGATCGCGACCGGGCTGGAAACGGCCATCGCCGACCAGAAGACCTACGACCACGCCGTGAAGCGCTTCCGCGACGCGAAGATCGCGCTTCCGACGTTCGAACAGCTCGCCGACCCCGACAAGATCCCGGCGAAGATCACGAAGGCGCTGGCCGCCGTCGATCCCGACGCGCCGCACCCGCTGAACCTGTTCCGCGTGCACTGGTGGAACGACTCCACGCGCCGCGCGCGCGCGGCGCTGCCCGAGCACGTCGTGCTGCCGCCGAGCTTCACGGGCGTGGACACGCCCATCGTCGTCGCGTTCGGCGACCGCTTCCCGATGATCCACGCGCACAAGGTGCTCGCGGCCTACTCGTGCCTCGCGCCCCGCATCGTGACGGGACGCTTCGATCCCACGAGCCAGCGCGCCGTGTGGCCGTCCACGGGCAACTACTGCCGCGGCGGCGTCGCGATCTCGCGCATCATGGAATGCCGCGGCGTCGCGGTGCTGCCGCAGGGCATGAGCGCCGAGCGCTTCGAGTGGCTCGACCACTGGGTCACGCAGCCGAGCGACATCATCCGCACCCCGGGCTCCGAGTCGAACGTGAAGGAGATCTACGACGAGTGCGCGATGCTCGAGAAGGATCCGCACAACGTCATCCTCAACCAGTTCTCCGAGTACGCGAACCATCTCGGCCACTACTTCGTCACGGGCAGCGCGCTGGGCGCGATCTTCAAGTCCCTGCAGGCGAAGCAGCCGTCGCTGCGGCTCGCGGGCTTCGTGTCCGCGACGGGCTCGGCCGGCACGATCGGCGCGGGCGACTACCTCAAGGAGCACTTCGGCACGCGCATCGTCGCGGCGGAGGCGCTCGAGTGCCCGACGCTGCTCGAGAACGGCTTCGGTGAGCACAACATCCAGGGCATCGGCGACAAGCACGTGCCGCTCATCCACAACGTGATGAACACGGACGTCGTCGCCGCGATCTCGGACCAGGCGACCGACCGGCTCGGCGTGGTGTTCCAGTCGCCCGCGGGCCGCGAGTTCCTCGCGCGCCGCCACGGCGTGCCGGCCGAGGTGCTCGCGACGCTGTCGAGCTTCGGCCTGTCGTCCATCTGCAACGTGCTCGCGGCGATCAAGACCGCCGAGAAGCTGGGGCTGGGTCCGAACGACGTCATCATCACGGTGGCGACGGACGGTGACCGCATGTACGGCAGCGAGCACACGAAGACGCTCGCCGAGCACTTCCCGAAGGGCGTGGACGAGAAGGTCGCCGAGCACGAGATCCAGCACTGGCTCTACGAGACGCGCGCCGACCACGTGCTCGAACTGACCGAGCAGGACCGCCGCCGCATCTTCAACCTCGGCTACTACACGTGGGTCGAGCAGCGCGGCATCACGCTCGAACACTTCGCCGAGCGCGCGGACCAGAAGTTCTGGAAGGGTCTGCACGCCGTGATGCCCCACTGGAACGCCATGATCGACGAGTTCAACGCCCGCACGGGGGCGCTGGAGCACCTGTGATGCTCTTCGAGCCGCTGACGGCCCTGCGCTGCATCGCCTGCGGCGCCGAGCCGGACGCTCGCGACCCGTATCCGTTCCGGTGTCCCCACGCCGGGAGCGGGGACGGTCGCGAGCACCTGCTCACGAGCTCGCCCGACATGACGCGCGCGCGGTTCGCGCTCGGCACGTCGGGCCAGCCGTTCGTGCGCCATCGCGAACTGCTCCACTCGTACACGCGCGCGCGCACGCTCGGCATGAGCGACGCGGCGTTCGTGGACATGGTCGAGGAGCTCGACGCGAAGGTCGCGGCGGTGGAGGGGCACGGCTTCGCGCAGACGCCGCTCGCTCCGAGCGAGGCGCTCGCGAAGTCCACGCGCCTGACCGAGGGCGAAGTCTGGGTGAAGAACGAGACGAGCAACGTCGCGGGCTCGCACAAGGCGCGGCACCTGTTCGCGCTCGCGCTGCACCTCGAGGTGAGCGAGCGCACGGGACTCACGACGCGCGAGGAGACGAACCGGCGCGGTCTCGCGATCGCCTCGTGCGGCAATGCCGCGCTGGCGGCCGCGGTCGTCGCGCGCGCCACGGAGCGCCCGCTCGAAGTCTTCATCCCCCCGGACGCCGACCCGCGCGTGGTCGAGCGGCTCCGCGCGCTCGGCGCCACGATCGGCGTGTGCGTGCGGCAGGAGGGCGTGAGCGGTGACCCGTGCGTGCGCGCGTTCCACGCGGCGCTCGCCAAGGGCGCGCTGCCCTTCTGCGTGCAGGGCAACGAGAACGGTCTGAACGTCGAAGGCGGCGCCACGATCGGCTGGGAACTGGCCTCGCAGCTCGCCAGTTCGGGCGGCCGCGTCGACCGCGTGTTCATGCAGGTGGGCGGTGGCGCGCTCGCGAGCGGCGTGATCCAGGGGCTGCGCCACGCGCGCGAACAGGGCGTGATCGAAGCGCTCCCCAAGCTGCACACCGTGCAGACGCGCGGCTGCTGGCCGCTGCGCCGGGCGTACGAGCGCCTGCGTGAGCGCGCGCTGCCGGGCGCGCACGGCGACGACCCGACGTTCGCGGTGCGCCTGCGCGCGCCGAACCACGCGGGGGACGTCCGCACCGCGCTGCTGCACGCGCTCGACCAGCGCGCGCGGTACATGTGGGCGTGGGAGCTGGCGCCGCACTCGATCGCGCACGGCATCCTCGACGACGAGACGTACGACTGGTTCGCGATCGTCGAGGGCATGCTCGAATCCGGCGGCTGGCCGGTGGTGGTGGACGAGGCGCTGCTCGCCGAGGCGCGCGACATGGCGCAGGCGGCGGGCGTGAGGGCGGACGCGACGGGCGCGGCCTCGCTCGCCGGGCTGCTCGCGCTGCGGCGCGTGCGCTGGCTCGGCGTGGACGAGCGCGTCGTCGTGCTGCTGACCGGCGTCCAGCGCTGACCACCGCGACACCGGCGGCGCCGCAGGCGCGGCTCCGAGCTTGGGGGCCGCGCCGCCGTGCTGTTACGGTGGCGGCATGACGCGTTCTTCGTGGCAGGCACCGCTCCTGTGGCTGGCCGCATTCGCCGGGCTGGCCGTCTTCGCCGTGCAAGTCTCGCGCGAACTGCTCGCGACCTCCGTGTGGGACGACGCGTGGATGTTCGTGCGCTACGCCGAGCAACTGCTCGCCACCGGCGTGCCGGCGTTCGCGCCCGGCGGGCACGGCGTGTACGGGCTGACGTCGCCCGCCTACCTCACGGTGGTCGCGCCGCTGCGGGCGCTGCTCGGGCCGGAACCCGTGCGGGTCGCGCTGCTCTCGAGCCTCTTCTGCGGCGTGCTGTTCCTCGGATTCCTCTCGCGCATGGTCGTGCGCCTCACGGACGGCTCGCCGCGGCGCCGGGCGGCGACGTTCGCACTCGTGGGCTTCACGCTCGCGTACGCCGCGCCCGCGCTCGCGCGCCACTTCGCGAGCGGCATGGACACGACGTTCGCGCTCGCGTACTTCACCGTGTGGATCATGCTCGCGCACGCGTGCTCGCGCTACGTGGCGGACGAGGCCACGTGGACGCTCGGCGCGTTCGGCGGCATGGCGTTCAGCGTGCGGCCCGACCTGCTCGTGTTCACGGTCGGCGTGCCCGCGCTCTGCGCCGTGTTCGCGACGCACTGGCGCACGCGCAACAGCCAGGCCGCCGCGGCGTTCTTCACGCTGTTCGTCGCGCTGCTGCAGTCGGCGGTGTACGCGTGGTGGCTGCACTCGCCGCTGCCGTTGCCGTTCTTCGCCAAGACGTTCGGCTTCTACGGCCCGACGCTGCGCGCCGCGTACGACGGCGTCGCGATCGCCGAGGTGAGCGGCTTCCTGCGCGCGATGTCCGCGCTGCGCGCCGTGTTCGCCGCGGCCGTCGTGCTGCACCCGATCCGCTGGTGGAACGCGGCGAGCCCGCTCGAGAAGGCGCTGTTCTTCACCGGCCTCGTCTTCACCGCGTACCACGCCTTCGCGGTCGTGCCGATCATGGGCTACGCGGGGCGTTTCGAGATGCCGCTCTTCCCGGTGCTCGTCTACCTCGCGGCGCGCTCGCTCGCGCACCTCGCCACGTGGTACCCGCAGGCCGTGTGGCGCTCGCTCGTCGTGACGCTCCTGGCGCTCGCGGTCGCGGGCGTCCTCGTTCGGCGCATCGTCGCGCACCAGATCGCTCCCGAGCCGCCGCGCCTGGCCGCCGCGGAACGCTTCGACCTGCACGCCGCCTGGCGCGAGAACGGCCGGAACTACTGGGTCGCGCTCGACCGAGTCTCGCGGCTGCCGGACGACCTCGTCATCGCGACCACGGAAGTCGGCATGCCGCTCGTGCTGTCGCCGGAGCGGCGCATCATCGACCTCGCGGGACTCAACGAGACGAGCATGATGCGCCACCACGTGAGCGCGGACAGCGTCGTGCGCCGCGAGCGGCCGGACCTCGTGTACCTGCCGCATCCGCACTACGCGGAGATGCGCGACGCGCTGCTCGCCGACCCGGTGTTCGAGCGCGACTACGAGATCTGGCCTGCGGCCTCGCTGCGCGCCGACATGGGAGTCGCGGTGCGGCGCGACGGCCCGTACGCCGACTCGTTGCGCGCGCTGTTCGCCGCCCGCGCGGCCGAGACCGCGGCGCGAGCCGTGCCGGCCACGCCTGCGGCACAAACGCCCGGGCACTGAACGGGCCGGAGGCCCGGAGCTCTGGAATCCCCCGCTTCCGGCTTTTCAAGTCCCGCCCCGACCGCGTACCTTCCCGGCTTCGTCCGGAGGACACCCATGTTCAGCAAGCTGTTCGGCAAGAAGAAGCCGGAAACTCCCGCGACTCCGCCGCCGCCCCCGCGGCAGGTGCCGCTCTATGCCGCGCTGCTCGAGAAGCCCTCGCGCGACGTGCCGCAGAACCTGAAGACGAACGAGGAGAGTCCCGAGTTCGCGCAGTGGCAGGCCAAGTGGCAGGAAAAGCTGCGTGGGCAGAAGCGCCCCGCGGACGACCAGCCGGTGCTCACCACGCTCGCCTCGGGCGACCACATGGCGACGTTCGCGATGCCCGACGAGGGCGGGCGCGCGGCGCTGTTCTTCAGCTCGCCGCTGCGCGCCGCGGACTACAAGGACCACATGGGGGCCGAGAGCGCCGGGGCGCAGATCCCGATGCTGCCGCTCGCGGGGTTCGTGCAGATGCTGCGTGACCTCGAGAGCGCGGGCGTGACGCACTTCGCGTTCGACCGCTGCCCGCGCTGCGTCGGCGCCACGGTGGCCGAGGCCGCCGGCGTCCAGACGGTCGAGGACGCGTGGGCGGTGCGCTCGCAGTACAAGGGTGCCGAGGTCGCGCGCGAGAAGCTCTACTTCGAGTACGCGCTCGACGCCGCGCGCACCGGGCACCTCGAGGAGGCGCGCGAGGTCGCGCTGCAGGCCGTGTCGCACATCACGATCGAGGACCCGAACATGCACCTGCTGATCGGGCAGATCGGCGTCGCGCTCGCGGACACGCAGCTGCACCAGGACGCCGCCGCGATGCTGCAGTTCCTCAAGGCCGATCCGTACGTCGCCAAGCTGCACACGGTCGTCGAGATCGGCGCCGCCGACTTCGAGGGTCCGGACGCCTGAGCGGCGAGGCGGGAGCACGAAGGCGGCCGGGGCGTGAGCGCTCCGGCCGCCTTCTCTTCGTGGCGCGCGTCTAGTGCTGCGCGGGGGCCTCGCTCGCGGCGGTCGTGTCCGCCGCCGCGGGCGCTTCCGCCGCAGCGGCCGCCGCGGCCGCGGCTTCGCTCGAGACCCGGCCGAGGTTCGCGAGCCCTTCGGTGAAGTCCTTTCCGACCATCGCGTCCATGTCCATGAACACGCACATCACCTTGGACATGAAGTCGTAGTCGCCCGACATGGACCACTCGACCTTCGTGCCTTCGCCCTCGGGCGCGAGCGCGAGCGTGGTCATGGCGGTCGAGGCGAACGGCTTGAGGAACTCCAACTTCATCACGACCTTCTGGTCCGGCGCCGCCTCGGTGATCGTCATGCGGCCGGAGCCCGCGTCCTTGTTGCCTTCCCACTCGTAGACCGCACCGACGCCCGATTCGGCGCCGCTGAACTGGGTCCGCATGGCGGGGTCGAGCTTCTGCCACGGCGACCACGACGGGAAGCGGTGCATGTCCGCGATCTGCGCGTACACCGCCGCCGGCGGCGCCGGAAGCGTCGCGCTGCGGGTGATGGTGTAGTGGTCCGGTTTCGTGGCGGCGAGCCCGAGCACCGCGAGCACGGCGACGCCGACGAGGGCGAGCACGCCCAGCAGGATCTTCTTCATGGCGATGGCCTCCATGGGAAGGGGTAGGGGCGGGACGCTAGCCCGTCCCCGGGTTCGCGCGCCAGCGCTCGCGCGACGAACGCGGGCAATAAGGTGGCCCGGCGCTCGCCCGTGCGCTTTGCCGTTGACCCGCACGGGCCGTCCGCGCCAGTTTTTGCGCCGGAGCCCATCCACCCCCGGAGGTCCGCATGCCCTCGACCGATCCCCGCGTCGACGCCTACATCGCGAAGTCCGCGCCCTTCGCCCGTCCCATTCTCGAAGAGCTGCGTGCGCGCGTCCACGCCGCCTGCCCGAACGTGGAAGAGACGATCAAGTGGGGCTTCCCGAACTTCGTCCACGAGGGCGCGCTGCTGTGCAGCATGGCCGCCTTCAAGCAGCACTGCACGTTCGGATTCTGGAAGGGGAAGCTCCTGCGCGCGGCCGGGCTGAAGGTGTCCGACGAGGCGATGGGGCAGATGGGACGGCTCGAGTCCGTGAAGGACCTGCCGGGCAAGGCCGAGTTCCGGCGGCTCGTGAAGGCGGCCATGACGCTCAACGAGGGGCCGACCCGCGTCGCGCGTCCGGTCACGAAGCCGGGTACGCGCAAGCCGATCCCGGTGCCCGCGGACCTGAAGGCCGCGCTCGCCCGGAACGCCCGGGCGCGCGGGACGTTCGAGTCGTTCGCCCCGAGCCACCGCCGCGAGTACCTCGAGTGGATCACCGAGGCGAAGCGCCCCGAGACGCGCGCGAAGCGACTCGCGCAGACGATCGAGTGGCTGGCCGAGGGCAAGCGTCGCAACTGGAAGTACGAGGGCTGCTGACACGCACGGCGGCGGGCCTGCGGCCGGACGCGGTGCTACAGTGAGGCGTGAGCGTGTTGGGCGCTCGAGCGATCCCTCCGCGCGAGGCCCCCACGCATGCCCATCACCCGACGCACTTTCCTTGCCCGCACGGCGCTCGTCGCCGGCGCCTTTGCCGCGTGGGGACTGAGCGGCGAGCGGCTGCGCTGGCTCGTCTCGGGCGCGCTCGCGCCCGCGCCCGTGGGACCGCTGCGCGAGTCGGCCGCCGAAGTGCTGCGCCTGACGGTCGTGGCGCTGCTCGACGCCCGCGTCGAGACGGGGCACTACGTGGCGCGTTTCCGCTGGCGCGCCGAGCACGTGAGCGGCGCGCGCGCGCTGTACGAGCGCTTCGAGCGCGCGATGGACCGCGCGGCGCGCGCGGCGGGCGAGACGAGCTTCCGCGCCGCACGGCCCGAGACGCGCCGCCGGCTGCTCGAAGCCGTGCGCCTCGAAGGGGGCGCCACGCGCGTGCGCCGCACGCTGCTCGACCGCGACGCGTTGCGCTTCGCGCGCTGGGTCACGCGCGACGTGTTCGAGTGCTTCGCCGCGACCGACGCGTGGGTGCTCGCGGGCTACGACGCCTGGCCGGGCATGCCGCGAGCGATCGCGCGCGTCGCGAAGCCGGCGAAGCCGGACGGCCCGGGAGGCGCCTCGTGAGCGCGAGCCGCATCGCCATCGTCGGCTCGGGCATGATGGGCGCCACGCTCGCGTACGAACTCACGCGCGCAGGCTGCGAAGTGGACGTGTTCGAGCGCGGCCCGGACTACGCCTACCCGCACCGGCAGCGCTTCGTCGAGACCATCGAAAATGGCTGGGACGATCCCGCGCGCGCCGTGGCGCCCGACCTGCGGCGTTTCACGAGCACGGGCAGCTACGCGCGCGAGCTGTGGCGCGAGGCCGTCGTGCGCGAGGGCGGCAGCGGCACCGCCTGGACCGGGCTCGCCACGCGCATGTCGCCGACCGACCACGAGACGCGCTCGCGCTACGGCTTCGGCGAGGACTGGCCGCTCTCGTACGCCGAACTCGAGCCGTGGCTCTGCCGCGCCGAGGCGCAGCTCGGGGTCTCGGGCACCGACGACGACAACCCGTGGGCGCCGCCGCGCTCGCAGCCGTATCCGCTGCCGCCGTTCGAACTGACCCCCGACGACGTGCTCGTCGCCGAGCGTCTCGCCGCCGGCGGCATCCACGTGCACTCGACCCCGCAGGCGCGCACGCGCGCGGACTACGAGGGGCGGCCCGCCTGCATGAACATCGGCGAATGCCAGGTGTGCCCGACGGGAGCGCGGTACTCGTCCACGCACCACCTGGCCCTCGCGCGCGCGACCGGGCGGTGCCGCGTGACGACCGGGGCGAGCGTGCGTCGCGTGCTCACGGACGCCGCCGGGCGCGCGCGCGGCGTGCGGTGGCGACGCGAGGGTGAGGACCGCGACCGCGAGCACGAGGCCGACCTCGTGATCGTCGCGGGGGCCGCGTTCGAGAGCGCGCGGTTGCTGCTGCTCTCGCGCGACGCGAAGCATCCGGACGGCCTCGGGAACACGCACGGCCACGTCGGGCGCCATCTCGTCTTCCACCACATCTGGGTCGGGCACGTGCACTTCGAGGAGCCCGTCCACGCGGGCCGCGTCGGCTTCTGGACCGCGCAGAGCGACCAGTTCGTGGACCCGCCGACGCGCGGCCGCCACGGCGGGGTGAAGATCGAGCTGCCGTCCAAGCCCGCTCCGGAGCACATGCGCGCGGCCGGCCGGGCACGCTCGTTCGAGGAAGCGATGCGCGCCTTCGACGTCGTGCGCCGCTGCCGCACGGTGGGCATGCACGCGGAGTCGGACACGGGGGACGGCAAGTACGTGGCGCTCGCCCGCGAGCGCGACCGCTTCGGCGATCCGGTCGCGCACGTGCACTACGACTCGAGCGCGTTCGACCGCGCGACCCACGCGTACGCGCGCGAGCTGTTCGATCGCGTGGCCGCGGCGCTGCGCGTGCGCGAGCGTGTGTTCCCCGGGCTCGAGGAGTTCGGGACGTTCGCGCACCACATGGGCACGCACCGCATGAGCGCGCGTCCCGAGGACGGCGTCGTGGACACGTACGGCGCGGTGCACGACACGCCGGGCCTGCACGCGATCGGGCTCGGCATGTTCGCGGGCTGCGGCGGCGCCGTGAATCCGACGCTCACCGGCGTCGCGCTGGCGATCCGCGCCGCCGACGCGATCGCGCGCGGCGCGGGCCGCGCATGAGCGCCGGACGGGTGGCTCGGAGCGCTCCCCTCGTCGCGTCGCTCGCGGCATGGCTCGTGGCCGCGTCGCCGCCCGGTGACGGCTTCGCGGCCACACCCGCGGCGTTCGCGCCGCCGGCGCGCGCCGACTATCGGCTCGAAGTCGAGATCCCGGCGTTCGAAGCGCACGAGAGCGCACGCTGCCTCGTGTGCCACGACGTGCCGGGTTTCGTGGTCCGCGACAGCGTGGGAGGGGCCGCGCGAGTCCTGACCGTGCCCGGGCAGGCGTTCGGGCGCAGCGTGCACGCGCGTCTCGCCTGCACGCAGTGTCACGCCGAGATCCGGCGCTACCCGCACGGCACGATCGCGCCGGCGTCGCGCGCGCGTTGCGACGGCGACTGCCATGCCGCCGACTCCACCGGCCGCGCGGTCACGCACGCCGCGGCGGCGCGCGCGCTCGCGGCGAGCGTGCACGGGGCCGCGCCGCACGGCCCCGCTTCGGACCTGCCGGCGTGCACGTCGTGCCACGGCGGGAACGCGCACGTCGTGGGCACCGCGCCCGCACGGTCCGACCGCGCGGCGCGGCTCGCCGCGTGCGCGCCCTGCCACGCCGACGGCGAACGCATGCGTGCGCACGACGTCGAGCCGGGGGCCGTGCCGTCGTACGAGCGCAGCTTCCACTTCAAGGCGCTCGAACTGGGCTCGACCCGCGCCGCCGTCTGCACGGACTGCCACGGCGCACACGACGTGCGCGCCGTGCGAGACACGCTCGCGCGCACGCACGCGAGGCAGCTGCCCGCCACGTGCGGCCAGGACGGCTGCCACCGGGGCGCGAAGCTCGCCTTCGCGGCCTCCGGCGCCAATCACCTCGACCTGCGCGTCGCCCGTCATCCGGTGCTCGCGCTCGTGCGCACGCTGTTCCACGCGTTCGGCGCGCTCGTGCTCGCCGTGCTCGGCGTCGGCGTGGCGCTCGACGCGCTCCGGCGAGCGCGGGACCGTCGCGTCCCTCGTTCGCCCGCGCGAGCGGACGACGCGCTGCTCGTGCCGCGGCTCACGCTCGCGCAGCGCCTGCAGCACGGCGCGCTCGTGCTCGCGTTCCTCGTGCTCGCCCTGAGCGGCGCCGCCGTGCACTTCGCGCACACCGTGCCCGCGCAGGCGTTCGCCGCCGCGGTCGGAGGCCGTGCGGTGATCCGCGCGCTGCATCGCGGCGCCGCCGCGCTCCTCGTCGCCACGGCGCTCGCGCACGCGGCCTCCGCGCTGGGGCTGCTCGCGCGCGCGAGGTTCGCGCCCGCGCGCGCTTGGCCGATGTTGCCCACGGCGCGCGACGCGCGCGACTGGTGGGCGCTCTCGCTGTGGTATTTCGGCCTGCGCGGAACGCCGCCGGAGTTCGACCGCCACGAGTTCCGGCAGAAGCTGCACTACTTCCTCGTGCTGGCCGGCGTGCCCGTGATGACCGCGACCGGGCTGATGCTCGCGTTCCCGGTGTTCTTCGGGAACCTCCTGCCCGACACGGCCTACGGCATCGCCCACCTCGTGCACGGCACCGAGGCGAGCCTCGCGATCGCGATCTTCGTGCTGTGGCACCTCTGGCAGCTGCGCGTCACGCCGGGACCGCACGCGCGGCTGCTCACCGCCTGGGACGGCCGCATCACGCGCGCGCAGTGGCGCGAACAGCACGCCGCCGAGGCGGCGCGCGTGGGCGAGCCCCCCGTGGCGGCGCCGGAACCTTTCGATCCCTGGGCGGCCCGCGTGCGGCTGGCGCTGCCGCTGGTGCTCGCGCTCGCGGTCCTGCTGCGTGTGCGGGAGGCGGTGCGCACGCCACTGTGGTTCGACGAGCTGTTCACGCTGCACATGGCGAAGCTCGACCTGCCGCATACGCTCGCGCTCCTGCCGAACGACGTCCACCCGCCGCTTCCGACGCTGCTCGTCTCGCTGTGGGTCGCCGTCGGCGGGACCGCTCCGCTCTGGCTCAAGAGCCTGCCGCTGCTGCTCGGCGTGCTCGCGCTGCTCGCCACCTACGGTTTCGCGCGAAGCCTGTTCGGGCGGCCGGTCGCCCTGCTCGCGACGCTGCTGCTCGCGCTGCACCCCGCGCACGTCTATTTCTCGCAGGAGCTGCGCGGCTACGGCCTGCTCACGCTCGCGCTGCTCGCGGCGGCGTGGTCGGCGTGGGCGTGGCTGCGCACCGGTCGCGCGCGCTTCGCCGGGGGCTGGGTGCTCGCCGCGGCGCTCGCCGCGTGGACGCACTACCTGAGCGCGGTCGTGCTCGCGCTGCTCTCGCTCGCCATGCTCGCCGCTTCGCGCACGCGCGGGCGCCGGCTCGCCTGGCTGGCCGTCCATGCGGCCATCGCGCTGCTCGTCGCGCCGCTGCTGGCGCTGCTGCCCGGTCAGCTCGCGCTGTCGCACGAGACCTGGGTGCCGCAACCCGCCGGCGCCGATCTGCTCGACCTCGCGCGCAAGGTGGCCTTCGGGGCGCTCTACCTGGTGCCGGTGCTCTTCGGTCTGGCGATCGTCCCACTCGTGCGCGGGGAGCGGCGTGGCGCGGCGCGCTTCGCGTGGGGCATGGCGACCGGCGCGATCGTGCTCACGTTCGCGCTCTCGCTGCGCGGTCCGCACCTGTTCGCCGCGCGCTACATGTACTTCACGCTGCCGTACTGGTGCGTGCTGTTCGCCGCGGGGCTGGTGGCGCTGCCGTGGCGGCGCGTGCGCGCCGGAGCGATCGTGCTGGTCGCGCTGTTCGCGCTGCGCTCGGCGATCCTGCGCCCGCCGCTCGCCGAGGCCGTGGACCTGCAGCGCGCGATCGCGACCGTCCGGGGCGCGGTGCGTCCGGGCGACCTCGTCTTCGCCGCCGATCCGCACAGCCTGCTCGTACTCGACGAGGCGCGGGCGTTGCCCACCGCGCGGCTGCTTTCGGACCTGGAGAAGCTGCCGTACTTCCGCGGCGGCGCGATCCTCGCGCGGGAACGCATCGTGCCGCTCGACACGCTGCGCGCCGTGGCGGCGGGCCGGCGCTGGTGGGTGGTCCACACGCCCGAGCCCGGCCGGCCCGGGGCCGCCGTGGCGGCGCTGTGCGACTCGCTGGCGGCGCCGCGCCGGCAGGTGGTCGGCATGGTGACGATCTGGCGCGGCGGGCCGGTATCAGGTGCGGGCCCGGCGCCACCTTTCTGAGCGTCAGGCGCCACCGCGCCCGGCCCCGTCCGAGCCCCCCACGGTCGCGGCCGTCACATCCACCTCGGACCGGTCCATGATGCGCCGCGATTTCGCCGCCACCCTCCGCGCCGCGGGGCTCGCCGCCCTGTGCGCCGTCTCGTCGTTGTCCTTCGCCGTCCCGGCCCGCGCGGGCGCTTCCTGGGTGCCCGGCGAAGTGATCGTGAAGTACCGCGCCGGGGCCACGCGCGCGCGCCGGGCACTCGTGCGCAACGTGCTCCCGTCGGTCGAACGCGTGGACGGGCTCGAACTCATCGGAGCCGAGTGCGTACGGTTCACCGGCATGGCCGTCGAGGAGGCGTGCGCGACGCTCGCCGCGGATCCCGCGGTCGAGTACGCGCAGCCCAACCACGTGTTCACCGTGGACGTCGTGCCGAACGACCCGTCGTTCGCCTCGCTGTGGGCGATGAAGAACACCGGGCAGGGCGGCGCCTTCGCGGGCGACGACCTCGACGCGACGCTCGCCTGGGACCTGTGCACGGGCGACCCGGAGATGAAGATCGGAGTGGTCGACTCGGGCATCGACTACACCCATCCGGACCTCGCCGCGAACATCTGGACCAATCCCGGCGAGATTCCGGGCAACCAGATCGACGACGACGGAAACGGCTACGTGGACGACGTTCACGGCTACGACTTCGTGAACGGCGACGGCGACCCGATGGACGACTACAAGCACGGCACGCACGTCGCGGGCACGATCGGCGCCGTCGGCCACAACGGCATCGGCGTGACCGGCGTGTGCTGGCGGTGCAGGCTCGTCGCGATCAAGTTCGTCAATGCGACCGGCTCGGGCACGGAGTCCGCCGCGGTGCAGGCGCTGCAGTACGCGCTCACGGTCGGCGTGCGGCTCACGAACAACTCGTGGGGCGGCATGTCCGGCGGGCAGGCGCTGCTCGACGCGATCGACGCGTGCGGCGCGGCGGGGCAGCTGTTCGTGAACTCGGCCGGCAACACGCGCTGGAACATCGACGCCGTGCTCACCTATCCGCAGTGCTATCCGTCGCCCTACATCGTGACGGTGGCCTCGAGCGACGGCCGCGACCTCATGAGCACGTTCTCGTGCTGGGGCCCGACGCAGGTGGACCTCGGGGCGCCCGGGTCGCTCATCTACTCCTGCATCCCGGGCGGCCTCTACCAGAATCTCGACGGGACTTCGATGGCGGCGCCGCACGTCACGGGAGTGGCGGCGCTGGCGTGGACGCTCTTCCCGCACGCGTCGCCGCAGGCGATCCTCGCGCTCATCCTCTCGGCCGTGGACACGATTCCCTCGATGACCGGCAAGGTCTGGAGCAACGGCAGGCTCAACGCGTATCGCACGCTGGTGCGGGGCGACCGCACGGCGCCCGGCGCGGTCGGCGACATGCTCGCCGAAGCCGTGGGCGAGGGCGTGCTGCGCCTGCGCTGGACCGCGCCCGGCGACGACGGGGCGAGCGGCACGGCGGCCTCGTACGACCTGCGCGTCGCGAACGCGCCGATGGATTCGGCGGCGTTCCTGATCGCCACGCCGCTGGCGACGCTCGCCCCGCACGCGGGCGGGGCGCCGGAGACGCTGTCCGTCGGCGGCCTCACCACGGGCCGCACGTACTGGTTCGCGCTGCGCGCGACCGACGACTTCGGCAACGTCGGGGCGCTGTCCCCTTCGTTCGCGTTCACGCCGTCGCTCCCCGGCGCCGGAGTGGAGGGCGCGGCCGCGCGCTTCGCTCTGGGTCTCGCCGGTGCGAATCCCTCGCCGCGCGGCGCGTCGATCGTGCTTTCCCTCGCGCGTGACGGCGAAGCCGACGTGGCGGTGTACGATGTGCGCGGCGCGCGGGTGCGCACGCTGGCGAGCGGCCCGCTCGCCGCGGGCACGCACGCGCTGCGCTGGGACGGCGCCGACGGCGCCGGCGCTCGCGTGGAAGCGGGCGTCTACTTCGTACGCGCGGTTTCCGGCCGCGAATCGGTGACGAGACGGCTCGTCGTCCTGGGGGGCTGATGCCCGGTTTCGTGATCCGTCCGATCGATCCCGAGGCGCACGACGAGGTCGCGCTGGTGGCCGAGCGCATGCGGCTCACGCTCGTCGAGGTGCTCGGCGAGGAGACCGGCGGCGCGATGTACACGCGGGAGTGGCTCGAGGATCGTGTGCGCGAGCACCTCGATCCCGCGCGGCTGCGCGGGCAGGTGTTCGTGGCGGTCGAGTCCGGCGGCGCGGTCGCCGGGCACACCATCGTCCGCATCGAGGAGGACGACGGCGGCCGTGCGTTCGGCGTGTTCTCGACCACGTATGTGGCTCCGGATGCGCGCCGGGGTGGTGTGGCGGACGCGCTGCTCGATCGTGGCGAGGCGTGGATGCGCGAGCAGCAGGTCACCGTCGCCCAGACCTGGACCAGCGACACGAACGACCCGCTGCTCGCGCTCTTCCGCAAGCACGGCTACGCGCTCACGCTCCGCGTGCCCGAAAAGAAGATGGTCGTGCTGTCGAAGGCGTTCGAGGACTGAACTCGCCCGGACTATTCATGAAGCCGCGGCCTGCAAGCGCCATCTGCCTGCGGCCCGCTGCGGCCGGGACGAGACCCACTCCTACGACGTGTCACCGACACGACTTCGTCGCGGGCCTCGTCCCGGCCTTGCGCTCCACAGCCATCTGGCGCTTTCGGCTCGCGTTTCATGAATAGCCCGGGCTAGCCGGTCTTCTTGCGCCCGAAATCGGCTTCGAGCGGCAGGAACGCGGTCACGAGGAAGCTCGGCAACGTGGCCGCGATCACGATCGTGAAGAACGTGAGATAGCCGACCTGGTCCTGCAGCCAGCCGCTCCACATGCCCGGCAGCATCATGCCGAGCGCCATGAAGCCCGTGCAGATCGCGTAGTGCGCCGTCTGCCGTTCGCCGCGCGCGATGTACATCATGTACATCACGTACGCGGTGAACCCGAAGCCGTAGCCGAACTGCTCGATCGCGACGCCCGCGAGGATCACGGCGAGGTTCGTGGGCTGCGCCGCCGCCAGTCCGATGAAGATCGCGTCGGGCAGGTGGATCGCGAACAGCATCGGCCACAGCCAGCGCTTGAGGCCGTCGCGCGCGATCACGACGCCGCCCAGGATGCCGCCGAACGTGAGCGCGAGGATGCCGACCGTGCCGTAGACGAACCCGACCTGCGTCGTGTCGAGCCCGAGCCCACCGACGTCGCGGCCGTCGAGCAGGAACGGCGAGACCATCTTCACGAGCTGCGCCTCGCCGAGCCGGTAGAGCAGCAGGAACGCCATGAGCACGAGGATGCGCGGCTTCGAGAAGAACGAGCCGAACGTGGCGAGGAACTCGCGCACGAAGTGCGGAATCCGGTGTGCCTCGCCCGGGCGGTCGGCCTCCGGGCGCGGCAGTGCGAAGCGGTGCCAGACGCCGAAGAGCACGAACATCGCCGCGAGCACGCCGATCGTGATCGCCCAGGCCGTGTGCGGGCGGCCGGTGCTCTTCTCGAGCCAGCCCGCGAGCATCACGAGCAGTCCCTGCCCGAAGATGGTCGCGACGCGATAGAACATCGTGCGCACGCCGACGAACTGCGCGGCCTGCTTTTCGTCGGTGCCGAGCAGGTAGAAGCCGTCGGCGGCGATGTCGTGCGTGGCCGACTGGAAGGCGAGCAGCCAGAAGAAGATGAGCGAGAAGTGCAGCCAGCCCGGGCCGGGCAACGACAGCGCGAGCGCGGCCAGGGCGGCGCCGACCAGCAGTTGCATCACCCACACCCAGCGCCGGCGCGTGCCGAGGATGTCCACGACCGGGGACCACAGCGGCTTGATCACCCACGGCAGGTAGAACCAGCTCGTGTACAGCGCGATGTCCGTGTTCGACATCCCGAAGCGCTTGTACATGGTGACGGCGACGCTCATCACCACGACGTAGGGGAGGCCCTCGGCGAGGTAGAGCGAGGGGATCCACATCCACGGATTGCGGGCCTGCCGTTCCTTCGGCATTTGCTCGGACATGCGCTCTCCCTGAGTTGGCGCCGGACGGATGCTCCCGTGTAGCACGCGGGTTTCGCGCCGGGCAAGACCGATGTCGCCTCGTGTCGCTTCGCTCGGCCGGTCGCCGGCCCACCCGCGCGGACGCATCGTGCCACCCGGAGTTCAGCAGGACTGCTCTCGGCGAGGGCATCCGAAAGGACCAGTCTTTGAAAAGGTGTCGCCTTTGTCAGGCCCGCTCGCCTATGTTGCGGGTGCTCGTACACCGTCGTGCGAGCGCTCACGACTTCGGGCCGCCGATGTTCGTGCCGCCCGGAGTCTCGCCCTTCACGGATGCCAAGGGAGAGCTCCCCCGATGAAGCTTCGGTTGCTGAGTGCGCTGCTCGCCGTCTGTGTCCTGGCTTCCCCCGCCGCCGCGCAGAAGAAGGCGCTGTTCGACAACGCCCACGCCGAGACCGCCGGCAACGCCGACTGGGTCATCGACGACACGCAACCCATCCCGTCCCCGGCGCAGAGCGGCATCACCGCCGGCACGGCCTTCACCTACTGGAACGGCGCGATCTCGTCCTGGGGCGTCTCGCTCGTGAAGCGCGGCTACACCGTGCACACGAACACGACGGCGCTCACCTACGGCAACACGGGCAACACGTACGACCTCGCGAACTACGACGTGCTGATCATTCCCGAGCCGAACACCGTGTTCACGGCGGCCGAGAAGACGGCGATCTTCAACTTCGTGCAGAACGGCGGCGGCCTCGTGGCCGTCGCGGACCACGCGGTGTCCGACCGGAACAACGACGGTTGGGACTCGCCGATGATCTGGAACGACCTCGACCCCACGCACCTGCTCGGCATCAGCTGCGCGTCGACCGGCAACGCGAACAACAACATCGTGCAGACGTCCACGAACGTGAACGCGCTCTCGACCGACATGGTGACGCGGGGCCCGGTGGGCAACGTCACGGGTCTCGCGTTCCACAACGGCACCACGTTCACGCTCTGGCCGGCAGTCAACTCGACCGTGCGCGGCGAAGTGTGGATGAACGGTCTCGCGCAGACGAGCACGACCGGCCTCATGTGCGCCTCGTCGCAGTACGGCAGTGGCCGCGTCGTGTTCATCGGCGACAGCTCGCCGATCGACGACGGCACCGCGCAGGCGGGCAACACCAGCATCTTCAACGGCTGGGGCGAAGTGGGCGCCACCGACTCGACGCTCGCGATGAACGCGACGTTGTGGGTGACGCGCACCGGCGCGACCGACGTGACCGCGCCGACCGTGGCGCTGACCGCGCCCGCGGGCGGCGTGACCTGGAAGGCCGGCTCGGTGCAGGCGATCACGTGGACCGCGTCGGACAACGTCGGCGTGACCGCCGTGGACCTCGCGTACTCGACCGACGGCGGCGCGACGTACCCGAACACGATCGCCACGGGGCTCGCCAACTCGGGCACGTACAACTGGACGCTGCCGAACGTGAACAGCACCACCGTGCGCGTGCGCGTGACCGCGCGTGACGCGGCCGGCAACAGCGCCAGCGCGGCGAACACCGCGAACTTCACGATCGACCAGTGGGTCATCACCGCCAGCGCGGGCGCGAACGGCACGATCTCGCCCTCGGGCGCGGTCGGCGTGATGCAGGGCGCGAACCAGGCCTTCACGATCGCCGCGAACGCCGGCTTCGCGGTCTCGAGCGTGCTGGTGGACGGCGTCTCCGCGGGCGCGGTGACGAGCTACACGTTCACGAACGTGACGGCCGCGCACACGATCGCCGCGAGCTTCACGGCGACGTCGACCAGCTACACGATCACGGCGAGCGCGGGCACGGGCGGCACGATCAGCCCGAGCGGCGCGGTGTCCGTGGCCGCGGGCGCGAACCAGTCGTTCACGATCGCGGCGAACGCGAGCTTCACGATCCTGAGCGTGCTCGTCGACGGCGCCTCGGTGGGCGCGGTGACGAGCTACACGTTCACCAACGTGCAGGCCGCGCACACGATCTCCGCGTCGTTCACCAGCTCGAGCAACACGGGCTGGCCGATGGCGAGCGGCAACTACTCCGAGGCGTTCGGGGACATCGCGAACTGGGCGAACAACTTCGCGAGCGGCGTGGGCGCGAGCTACTGGGCGTCGGTCGCCGTCGGCGGCAGCACCACGATCCCGAGCGCCACGAAGATCACGACGTCGACTTCGACGTTCACCACGACCACGACGGGCGGCGTGCAGAAGGGCGTGAGCCCGAATCCCGTGGGCACGATCGTGCTGCTCTCGACCGGCAGCACGGACAACACGTCGTCGGCCGCGATCGACCTGAAGCTGAACTTCACGAGCACCAACGCGGGCACGCTCGGCTTCACGTGGAGCACCGTGTTCAACTCGACCGGCAACCGCAAGGCGTCCCTGCGCGTGTACACGAGCCCCGACGGCACGACCTGGACGGAGCTGACGGGCGCCGCGGTGCTGAACTTCACGAACAACGTGGCCGGTTCGGGCACGGTGTCGGCGGTCGCGCTGCCGGCGACGCTGAACAACCAGCCCAACGCCCGCGTGCGGTTCTACTACTACAACGGCACCGGCGGCACGACCGGTTCGCGTCCCAAGATCGCGCTCGACAACGTGAGCGTGACCGGCACGCCTTCGGGGGCCTTCGCCAACCCGGCGCAGGGAGAGGACGGCGGGCCGATCGCCGCGGGCCGGGCCGAGTTCGCGTTCTCGCGCGTCGTGCCGAACCCCGGCGGCGCCGAGACCACGCTGCAGTTCTCGCTCGCGCGTGCGGGTAAGGCGCGGCTCGAGATCGTCGACCTGAGCGGCCGCCGCGTGTGGGCGAGCGAGGGCGAGTACGCGGCCGGTGCGCAGTTCATGCGCTGGTCGGGTCGCGCCTCCGACGGTTCCGCCGTGCGCGCGGGCGTGTACTTCGTGCGGCTGGTCACGGCCGACGGCGTGCGCAGCGGCCGGATGGTGCGGTTCTAGCCCGGGCCGGGAGGTCCGGCCCGCCCCGGAGGCCTCGGGGCGAGAACACATGAGTGGCGGGCGGCCCGCTCCCGATTCCGGGGGCGGGCCGCCGCCGTTTCGGGGCGGCGGACTCGCGAAAAACCCCAAAAAAACTTCGTTCGGCAGCCGGTGAATCGGGTACCATCTTTGTCCGACAGCCGGACAAAGTGGTTTCCCCCGATTCCCGGAGCCTCCATGAAGGACGCCTTCAGCCGCCACGCACTCGCGCTCGCCCTTGCCGGCGCCGCTTGCGTCGCGCTCGCGCCGGAGGCCGCGCGTGCCCAGTGCATGCTGGCCAATCCGAGCTTCGAGATCGCCGGGCAGTCGGGCGCCGTGTTCGGGGGATGGAGCCAGTTCGGCTCCACCGGCAGCGTCACGACCGCGAAGCACGGCCGCGTGGCCGCGCGCGTGTCGGGGCCCAATACCGGCAACTGGGACATCTCGGGCTACTGGCAGGCGCAGGCTTCCGTGCCCGGCGACCGCTGGAAGGTGGCGGGGCACGTGCGAGTGCCTTCGGCCACGCCGCTCGCCGGCAACTCGAAGGCCGTCGTCAACGTCGAGTGGCGCAACTCCGGCGGCGCGCTCCTCAGCTACGAGTCGCACGACGTCGCGACGAGCGCGACCGTGCGCGACTCGTTCCTCGCGTTCGCCGTCACGACCGCGGCCGCGCCCGCGAACACGGCGTCCGCGCGCCTCGTGCTCGCGGTGCTGCAGGGTCCCGGCGATCCGCAGCGCGACGCGTGGTACGACCAGGTGAAGTTCGAGAAGCAGACCACCCCGAGCCTCGACGCCTTGCAGTGGGGCGATTTCTCGAACGGCCGCACCGTGTCGTTCTCGGGCCGCACGTGGCGCGTGAAGAACACCGGCGTCTACGGCCCCGGGCCGAACTCGTTCTCGAGCGCGACGGACGCGGTCTGGGTGGACGCGAACGGCCGGCTCCACCTGACGATCAAGAAGTCCGGCGCCACCTGGTACAGCACGGAAGTCGCGCTCGACACGCCGCTCGGCTACGGCGACTACCTCTTCACCACGCGCGGCGACCTCGACACGTTCGACCCGACCACCGTGTTCGGGCTGTTCGTGTGGGAGTACGGCCCGTGCTGGGACACCGCCTACCTCTGGTGGAACCCCTACAACGAGATCGACGTCGAGTTCAGCCGCTGGGGCGTACCCGCGGGGCCGAACGCGCAGTTCGTCGCGCAGCCCTACGACTGGGGCGGCAACCGCAACCAGTTCGCGATGTCCTTCTCGGCCGGCGAAGTCACCACGCACGCGTTCCGCTGGCGCCCCGACCGCGTCGAGTACCGCTCGTGGCGCGGCGGCCCGAACGACGAACTGCCCGCGAACACCGTGCGGTCCTGGACCTACACCGGTCCGCACATCCCGCGTCCCGACCAGCCGCGCGTGCACCTGAACCTGGGGCAGTTCTCCGGCGCGCCGGCGGCCACGCAGGAAGCGGTGCTCGACGCGTTCACGTTCCGGCAGTGGCCCACGGCGTTCCTCGCCGCGGACGACGCGCCGCCCGCGGCCGGCGCTTCGCTCGCGCTCTCGGTCGCCGGGCGGCATCCCGCGCGGGGCGGCGCGACGCTTCGCCTGACGCTCGCCCACGAGGACGACGTGCGGCTGACGCTGCATGACGTGAGCGGGCGGCTGGTGCGCACGATCGCGGAGGCCCGGATGAATGCCGGACGTCACGAGATCGCGTGGGACGGCCGCGGCGGTGACGGCGGCCGCGTGGCGCCCGGCGTGTACCTCGCCCGGCTCGCCGCCGGCGATCGGTTCGCGACCGCGCGCGTGGTGGTGCTGCGATGAGCCCGCGCGTGATGCCGCTGTCGCTCGCCCTCGCGCTCGCCGCGCTCGTCGTGCTCGGCGCCGGCGCCGTGGTGCTCGCGCGCACGACGCGCACCCGGCCCTTCCCGCGCCAGCAGCCGTTCGTCGTGCGCCCGCTCGCGCTCGAATCCGGCGGGCGCTGGATCGGCGACGCCGTCGCCTACGGCCCGCACCGTGACGGGCAGCGCCCGCGCGGCGTGGAGCCCACGGTCGCGCAGGTGCGCGAGGACCTGCGGCTCCTGTCGAAGGACTGGCACCTGCTGCGCATCTACGGCGCGATCGGGACCGGCGACACCGTGCTGCGCGCGATCCGCGAGGAGAAGTGCGGCACGAAGGTGGTGCTCGGGCTCTGGCTCGACGCCGAGGAACGCCGCGATTCGACGGGCCGCGTGGTGGAGCGCTTCCCGAAGGCCCGCGCGGCCAACCGCCGCGACGTCGAGCGGGCGATCCAGCATGCGCGCCACCATCCCGACCTCGTCGCGGCGATCACGGTGGGCAACGAGACCCAGGTGTACTGGTCCGCGAACCGCCTGCCCGCCGAGACCGTGATCGCGTACATCCGCGAGGTGCGCGCGCGCACGCGCGTGCCCGTGAGCACGGCGGACGACTTCAACTTCTGGAACAAGGCCGAGAGCCGCGCGATCGCCGCCGAGTGCGACTTCGTGTTCACGCACCTGCATCCGCTGTGGAACGGCCAGCAGCTCGAAGAGGCGCTGCCGTGGATCGAGCGCAACCTCGCCGAGATCCGCGCCGTGCATCCCGACCGCGAGGTCGTGATCGGCGAGACCGGCTGGGCGACGATGCACAACGACCAGGGCGACCAGGGCAAGCTCATGAAGGGCGCCGTGGGCGAGCGCGAGCAGGCCGAGTTCTACCGTGCGCTGCGCGCCTGGATCGCGCGCACGCGCGTCCCCACGTTCGTGTTCGAAGCGTTCGACGAAAACTGGAAGGGCAGTCCCGATCCCGCCGAGGTCGAGAAGCACTGGGGCCTCTACCGCGCGGATCGCACCCCCAAGCTGGCGATGCAGAGAGAGGAGAACCGGTGAGTCTGCTGGACGGTACGCGCGGCCTCGACGCGCGCAACGGTGGCCTGGTGCCCTTCGCGGGGCAGGAGTTCCTGCGCATCACGGACTTCGACCGCCTGCCCCCGTTCCTGATGAGCATCCCGAGCGACACCGACCTGTGGATGTTCGTGAGCAGCGCCGGCGGGCTGACCGCGGGCCGCGCCGACGCCGACGGGGCGCTGTTCCCGTACGTGACCGTGGACCAGCTCCACGACGCGCATCACCACACCGGGCCGGTGACGCTGTTCCGCGTGCGCCGCGACGACGGCGCGATCGTGGCGTGGGAGCCGTTCGCGCATCTCGCCGGGCGCGACCCGGCGATCGAGCGCAACCTCTACAAGCACCCGCTCGGCAACCAGGTGATCTTCGAGGAGATCCACCACGGGCTGAAGCTGGCCTTCCGCTACCGCTGGGCCGCCTGCGACGCCTACGGGCACGTGCGCAGCGCCCAGCTCGAAAACCTCGCCGACGAGCCGGCGTCCGTGACCGCGCTCGACGGCGTGCGCAACGTGCTGCCCTTCGGGGCGCCGCTCGGGCTGTACCAGCACTCGAGTTCGCTCGTGGACGCGTACAAGCGCAGCGAAGTGGACGAGTGGACGGGGCTCGGCATCTTCTCGCTGACCTCGGTGATCAGCGATCGCGCCGAGGCCGCCGAGATGCTGCGCGCGAACACCGTGTGGGGCTTCGGCCTCGCGGGCGCGCGCGTCGCGCTCTCGGCCGCGGCCGTGGACGCCTTCCGCCGCGGCGAGGACGTGCCGTCGGCGCCGCGCGTGAACGGCGAGCGCGGCAACTACCTCGTGCAGGGCGCATTCGAGCTCGAGCCCGGCGCCACCCACGGCTGGCACCTCGCGCTCGACGCGGGCCGCGGCCACGCCGAAGTCGCGGCGCTGCGTTCGCGGCTGCTGCGGAGCCACGAGCTGGGCGCCGAGCTGGAATCGCAGATCGCGGAGGCGGGGGAGAACCTGCGCCGCAACGTCGCGAGCGCCGACGGCCTGCAGCGCACCGGCGACGCGCAGACGTCCGCGCACCATCTCGCCAACGTGCTCTTCAACAACATGCGCGGCGGCGTCTTCGCGAAGCACCACCTGCTGCCCGCGGCCGATCTCGCCGACTTCGTGCGCACGCGCAACCGGACCGCGGCCGAGCGCCATGCGGCGTGGCTGGACGCGCTGCCCGCCGAGCTCACGTTCGACGACCTGCTCGAGCGCGCGGCCCGCACGGGTGACCCGGCGCTCGAGCGTCTCACGCACGAGTACCTGCCCATCCACTTCGGGCGCCGGCACGGCGATCCGAGCCGGCCGTGGAACCGCTTCACGATCCGCGTGCGCGAGGCCGACGGTTCGCGCGCGCTGCGCTACGAGGGCAACTGGCGGGACATCTTCCAGAACTGGGAGGCGCTGGCGGCCAGTTTCCCCGCGTTCCTGCCCGGCATCCTCGCCAAGTTCGTGAACGCCTCGACGCCCGACGGCTTCAATCCGTACCGCGTCACGCGCGACGGCATCGACTGGGAAGTCGAAGAGCCCGGGCACCCGTGGAGCAACATCGGGTACTGGGGCGACCACCAGGTCATCTACCTGCTCAAGTTCCTCGAGGCCATGCGCGAGACGCGCCCCGGCGCGCTCGAGGCGATGCTGGCCCGTCCGATCTTCGCCTACGCCGAGGTGCCGTACCGCCTGGCGCCGTTCGCGAAGATGGTCGAGAACCCGCGCGCGACCATCACGTTCGATCACGACCTCGCGGCGCGCATCGCCGCGCGCGAGCAGGCCGAAGGCACCGACGGCCGTCTCGTGCACGACGCCGAGGGCGCCGTGCTGCACGTGACGCTGTTCGAGAAGCTGCTCGTCTCGACGCTGTCGAAGCTGTCGAACTACGTGCCGGACGCCGGCATCTGGATGAACACGCAGCGCCCCGAGTGGAACGACGCGAACAACGCGCTCGTGGGCAACGGCGTGTCCGTCGTGACGCTCGCGTACCTGCGGCGCTCGCTCGCGTTCCTGCTCGGGCTGTTCGAGAGCTGCCGCGACGCCGAGATTCCGGTGTCGGCCGAAGTCGCCGGCTGGGCGCGCGAACTGCGCGTGGCGTTCGAGTCGCACGCCGTCGAGCCCTATCCCGGCGAGCAGGGTGACCGGGAGCGATTCGAGATGGTGGCCGTGCTCGGCGACGCGTTCACGCGTTATCGCGCGCAGGTCGAGGAGCACGGCTTCTCGGCGCCCGAGCCGCTCGCGGTGACCGAGGCGCTCGCGTTGCTGCGCACCGCGCTCGCGCACGTCGAGGGCGCGCTGCGCGCCAACGAGCGCGAGGACGGGCTCTACCATTCCTACAACCTGCTCGAGTTCGACCGCTCCGCCGGCACGCTGCGCGTCTCGCGCCTGAGCGAGATGCTCGAGGGCCAGGTGGCCGCGCTCAGCTCGGGACTCGTCGAGCCTACGCGTGCCGTGCGGCTGCTCGATCGCATGTTCGCGAGCAGGCTCTACCGCGACGACCAGCGCAGCTTCATGCTCTATCCCGAGAAGACGCTGCCCGGGTTCCTCGAAAAGAACGTGGCGCCGCCCGAGCGCGTCGACCAGATCCCGCTGCTGCGCGCGCTCGTCGCCGAGCGCGACACGAGCGTGATCGTGCGCGACGCCTCGTGGACCTACCGCTTCGCGCCGGACATCCGCCACGTCTGCGACCTGTCCATGGCGCTCGACCGTCTCGCCGCGCAGCACCGTTGGAGCGGCGACGTCGCCCGCGACCGGCAGGAGGTGCTGGCGCTGTTCGAGGAAGTGTTCCAGCACCACTCGTTCACCGGCCGCTCGGGCACGATGTACGGCTACGAAGGCATCGGCAGCATCTACTGGCACATGGTGGCCAAGCTGCTGCTCGCGGTGCAGGAGACCAGCCTGCGCGCCGAGCGCGAGCGCTCGCCCGAGTCCGTGCGCCGCGCGTTGGCCGGTTACTACTACCGCGTGCGCGCCGGACTGGGCTTCGAGAAGAGCGCCGAGGAGTACGGCGCGTTCCCGACCGACCCCTACTCGCACACGCCCGCGAAGCGCGGCGCGCAGCAGCCGGGCATGACCGGGCAGGTGAAGGAGGAGATCCTCACCCGCATGGGCGAGCTGGGCGTGCGTGTCGAGGCGGGGCGGCTCGTGTTCCGTCCGCACCTGCTGCGTGCGGAGGAGTTCCTGTCCGAAGCCTCCGTCGCGCAGCTGTACGGCCACGACGGCGCCCCGATCGAGGTGGAGCTGCCCGCGGGCAGCCTGCTGTTCACCGTCTGCCAGGTGCCGGTGCGCTACGAGCGCACGACGGGCCCGGCGTCGGTGCGCGTGATCGGGAGCGACGGGCGCGAGAGCACGATCGAGGGCGACACGCTCGACGCGGGCACGAGCCGCGCGGTGCTCGAGCGGACGGGCGAAGTCGCCCGGGTCGAGGTGAAGGTGCCGGAGGGCGTGCTGCGGACGGAATAGCGACCGCCCGCGCATCCCGGCGGCGGGAACTTCTTCGACGAAACACCGCGGCGCCCCCGGTTTCCCGAGGGCGCCGCGAAGTGTTCGGAGCGGGGCGAAGCCGGCGTCACCGGCTCAGGACGATGCTCCGCGACTGGCGTTCGTCGGAGGTGCGGACGACCGCGCGGTACACGCCGTTCGCCGCCTGCGTGCCGTCCGACTTCAGCCCGTCCCACACCAGCGAGTGCGATCCCGCCTGCATCGAGCCCTTGTGCAGCGTCACCACGCTGCGGCCGGCGATGTCGAAGATGCCGACCTCGACGTCGCCCGTCGCGGGCAGCGTGAACGACAGCCGCGTCGACTGGCGAGCCGGGTTCGGCGACGGCGCCGCGAACTCGAGCCGGGCCGACAGCGGCGACTGGTCGACGCCCACGATGTCGAGGCGGTGGAAGTTGGCGTCGTCCAGGAAGAACGCGCCACCCTGCAGCGTCGGCGAGATGAAGAGCAGGTAGGCCTGCGCGCTCACCGTTCCCGGAGGAGCGACGGCCTGCGTCACGCGCTTCGTGTAGTGGCCGAGCGGCGTGGTCTTGTCGGCGACCAGCATGTCCTGCGAGCCGATCTCGAGGCCGCTGCTGTTGCGGAACACGATCCGGCCGAGCATGAAGTTGTCGTTCGTGCCGGTGATCGGGCTCTCCTGGCAGGTGTTGCGCACCCAGACCGAGAACTTCCAGGTCTGGCCGGCCGAAGCCGCGAGCGTCTGGTACATGCCGGACGGCGAGTCGATCACGAACGTCGAGAACATCTTCGCGGCGCCGGTGGCGGTGTGCACCGTGAACGGCCGGGTGTCCGAGTAGACGTTGCCGAACGTGTTCCAGCCGGTCAGGGCCGACGTGAAACCGCCGTTGACGAGCGCGTTGGGCTCGACTTCGGTGGGCGAGGAACGCAGCTCGAGCTCGTCGATGAACACCGAGCCGGGATCGCAGCCGGGCTGCAGGTACAGGATCAGCGCTTCGACGCGCTTGGCGTTCGCCGGGCACACGGCCGACACGAAGAACGGGTTCCAGCGGTCCTTGACCGTGTTGCCGTCGCCGATCACCTGCTCGTCGCCGACGATCTCGTTACCGCCCGAAAGCGCGTCGAAGAAGACGAGCTTGGCGATGCAACGGTTCTTGCTGCACGTCGCGGTGCCGGGGATCGAGTCGGCGCTCGAGACGAACGAAGCGCCCGAGAACGAGTACGTCTGGCCGACGACCGGGGTCTTCGCCTGGCCGAAGCCGCCGACGTTGAAGACGGGCGCGTTCGGGCAACCGTTGAACCCACCGTAGATCTTCGCGGCGGCGACGCCGGAGCGGAAGATGTTGTCGGTGGCGGCGGTGGACATCTGCACTCCGGCGCCGAACGTGAAGTAGCCGGCGTAGGTGCCGCCGCCGTCGTCGAAGCCGGGGTTGGTGAGCAGGTTGACCGAGGCGTGAGCCAGGGTCGCGCCGGCGAGCATCAGGCCGGTGCAGAACAGGCCCGCCTTCAGGAGACGCTTCACGGGTTTCTCCTCGGCGCTCGCTCGCGCGTGGCGGGCGGCGCTTTGTGTCCGAGGACTGGGCCGGTGCGGGAGCGTGAGGTCGAACCGGGTCCGCGAACGTTCGAACGAACTTCCAAGGCGTCGGGTACTGTCGCGACGTCGGTACTCGGAGGAGCTGCTTCGGCCGGTCGGAACCGGCTTCTGTCTTGACAGCCCTGTGGCAAGGCTACACAATGTTCGCCAACCGAACAAAGTGTTTTTTTCGGTGCGGAGGAGAAAAGTGCTCACGGACCCGACGGCCCCATCTGCGCCCCTCCTGGAAGTGAGGGGGCTCCGCAAGACCTACGCGACCGGTGGACTCTTCACGGCCGGCCGCAAGGTCGTGGCCGCCGAGGACGTCGCCTTCCGGATCCATCGTGGCGAGGCGGTCGCGCTGGTCGGGGAATCGGGCAGCGGCACGAGCACGATCGCCCGGCTGCTCATGCGGCTCGAGCCCGCCGACGGCGGGCAGGCGCTCCTCGACGGGGTCGACGTGTTCGCGCGCGAGCCGCGCCGCGCCTCGCTCGGCTATCGCCGCCGGGTGCAGATGGTCTTCCAGGACCCCTTCGGCTCGCTCAATCCCGCGCACGACATCGCGCACCACCTCACGCGCCCGCTGATGCGGTTGCACGCGCTCAACCCGGCGCACGACGTGGCGCACCACCTCGAGCGCCCGGCCGCTCGACTGGCCGGTGCGCTGAGCCCGACGGCCGCGCGCGAGCGTGCGGTCGAGCTGCTGCGCACGGTGGGTCTCGAGCCGGCGGAAGAGTTCATGGACCGCCACCCGTACGAGCTCTCGGGCGGACAGCGCCAGCGCGTCGCGATCGCGCGCTCGCTCGCGGCGGATCCCGACCTGCTCGTGGCGGACGAGCCGACCTCCATGCTCGACGTCTCGATCCGCATGGGCATCCTGAACCTGCTCGCGCAGCTCAAGCGCGACCGCGGGCTCGCGATCCTGCTCATCACCCACGATCTCGCCTCGGCGCGCTTCCTCGCCGAGCGCATCGTCGTGCTGTACCGGGGCCGCGTGGTCGAGGACGGACCGAGCGACACCGTGGTGGAATCGCCGGCGCATCCGTACACGCGCGCGCTGCTCGCCTCCATCGCCGAAGGCGGCGGGGACGAAGCCACGCGCGCCGCCCGGGGCAAGGGCACGTCCACGGCGCCGTCCCCGACCGGCTGCCCCTTCGCCGACCGCTGTGCCGACGTGCACGGGCCCTGCCGAAGCAGCGACCCGGCGCCGCGCGAGCACGACGGCCGTCTCGTGCGCTGCCATCTGTATCCCGTGACCGAACCGGTGGGAGCGCGCGGGTGATCGGACCTTCGTTCCCGGCGGGCTTCCGCTTCGGTGTCGCCACCTCGGCGCAGCAGATCGAGGGCGCGGCCCGCGAGGACGGACGCGGCGAGTCCGTGTGGGACCACTGCGCCGCGAAGCCCGGATTCGTGAAGGACCGCTCGGACGCCTCGCGCGCGTGCGACCACTACCACCGCTGGCGTGACGACATCGCGCTCATGCGCGAACTCGGCATCTCGGCCTACCGCTTCTCGACGGGCTGGTCGCGTGTGCTGCCCACGGGGGAGGGCGCCCCGAACGAGGCCGGGCTCGCGTTCTACGACCGGCTGGTGGACGGCCTGCTCGAGGCCGGCATCACGCCGTTCCTGACGCTCGATCACTGGGACCTGCCGCAGGCGCTCGACGAGAAGGGCGGCTGGGGCTCGCGCGCCACGGTCGACGCGTTCGTCGCCTACGCCGACGTGGTCTCGCGCCGGCTGGGCGATCGCGTGAAGCACTGGATCACGCACAACGAACCCTGGTGCGTCGCCACGCTCGGGCACGAACTGGGCGCGCACGCGCCCGGACGGCGCGATCCGGCCGAGGCGCTGCGCGTCGCGCACCACCTGCTGCTCTCGCACGGCCGCGCCGTGCCGGTGCTGCGCGCGAACTCCGCGGGCTGCGAGGCCGGCCTGACGACCATGGTCACGCACGTCGAGCCCGCCTCGACGAGCGCCGAGGATCGCGACGCCGCGCGCCGTCTCGACGGCTCGTTCAACCGCTGGTTCCTCGACCCGCTCCACCGCGGCGCGTATCCCGCCGACGCGGTCGCGGACCGCGTGCGCCGCGGGCACCTCGCTTCGGCCGAGATACCGTTCGTGCACGACGGGGACCTGCGGACGATCGCCGTGCCGGCCGACTTCCTCGGCATCAACTACTACAGCCGTGCGGTCGTGAAGGCCGGCCCGGACGGCGAGCCCGTCGGCGTGCCGCAGGCGCCGCCCGAGCAGCTCACCGAGATGGGCTGGGAAGTGTGGCCGCAGGGTTTCTTCGACGTGCTCACGCGCCTCACGCGCGACTACGCGCCGAAGCAGATCCACGTGACCGAGAACGGCGCCGCGTTCGCGGATCCGCCCGCGTCGGACGGCGTCGTCGCCGACCCTCGCCGCGTGGACTACCTGCGCACGCACCTGCTCGCGGCGCAGCGCGCGATCGAGGCGGGGGTTCCGCTCGCCGGTTACTTCGCGTGGTCGTTGATGGACAACTGGGAGTGGGCCGAGGGCTACACGAAGCGCTTCGGCCTCTATGCAGTGGATTTCGAGTCGCAGCAACGCACGGCGAAGCACAGTGCGCGTTTCTACCGCGACGTGGTGGCCGCGCACGCGGTGCCCACCGTCGTGCCGCAATATTCCTGAGGAGGTTTCCGTGAACCCGATCCGCCGTGCCGTCACCGGCGCACGCCGCCTGCGCACGATCCTGCCGGCCGCGCTCGTCCTGTTCGCCGCTTCCGCACTGCCGCGCACCGCTTCGGCGGACGCCGCGCCGTCGTCTCCGGCTCCCGCGAGCATCCGCGTCGTGAACGACGCCGGCGGGTCGCGGCTCCAGGTGGACGGCCGCGACTTCATGATGAAGGGCATGAACTGGGACTACATCCCGATCGGCCAGAACTACGCCTTCGACCTGTTCAGCCAGCCCGACGACGTGATCACGGCGGCGCTCGACCGCGAGATGGGGCTGCTGAAGGGCATGGGCGTGAACTCGATCCGGCAGTACACGGGCATCCCGCCGAAGTGGGTGCAGTACATCTACGAGCGCTACGGCATCTGGACGGTGCTCAACCACCCCTGCGGCCGCTACGGCTTCACGCTGAACGGCGTGTGGCACCCCGCGACGGACTACTCCGATCCGGCCATGTGCGCCGCGATCAAGGCCGACGTGGCCGCGAACGTCGCGCGCTACAAGGGCACGCCCGGCGTGCTCATGTGGCTGCTCGGCAACGAGAACAACTACGGCCTCACGTGGGCGTCGTTCGAGATCGAGGCGCTGCCCAAGGGCGAGCGTGACGCCGCCCGCGCGCGCAAGCTCTACTCGCTCTTCGGCGAGATCATCGGCGAGACGCATGCCGGCGCGCCCGGCATCCCGGTCGCGATCGCGAACGGCGACCTGCAGTATCTCGACATCATCGCCGAGGAGTGCAAGGGCCTCGACGTGATGGGCACGAACGTCTACCGCGGCATCTCGGTCGGCGACATGTACCAGCGCGTGAAGGACAAGCTGGGCGTGCCGCTCTTCTTCAGCGAGTTCGGCTGCGACGCCTTCAACGCGCGCACGAACCGCGAGGACCAGGCGATGCAGGCGCGGTTCCTGATCGGCCAGTGGCGCGAGATCTACGAGCAGAGCGCCGGCCAGGGCGGCGTCGGGAACGCGATCGGCGGCATGGTGTTCCAGTGGAGCGACGGCTGGTGGAAGTACGGCCAGGACAGCCGCCTCGACGTGCACGACACGCACGCGTCGTGGCCGGACGGTGGCTTCACCGAGGACTTCCAGCAGGGCGAGAACAACATGAACGAGGAGTGGTGGGGCATCTGTGCGAAGGGCCCCGCCGACTCCCGCGGCCTGTACGAGCTGTTCCCGCGCGCCGCGTACTACGCGCTGCAGAAGGTGTTCGCGTTCGACCCTTACGCCGGGAACGCCGACCGGGCCGCCATCGCCGCGCACTTCGCGCCGATCGACGCCGTGTCCTCCGAACTCGCGGCCCGGGGCAACACCGCCGCGCTGCGCGCGACCGCGAGCGAGCGCGTGCGCGTGAGCAACATGCGCATGCAGATCGAGACGATCAGCACCGGCGGCGAGCACGTCACGACGCCGCTCGCGTCCGCGCCGTCGGCCGGCTATCCGTCGTTCCGCGGGTTCGACAAACTGCACGAGTTCTGGGCCGACATCGAGGCGCACCCGTCGGACCAGGTCACGGGCACCGTGTCGTTCAACGTGCTCGGCAACGTGCCGGTCAACCCGATCAACGAGATCTTCTACGAGAACCGCGGCCGCCAGAAGTACGGCATCACGGGTATCGAGCGGCTCAAGGTGCATCACGCGAGCATGTCGTGGGAGGACCGCTACTTCCTGCTCGACGGCTTCTACCGCTCCGGCCACTACCACTGGGGCTACGAAGGCGACTTCTTCGGGCTGTACCAGGAAGCGAACTACGGCACGAACACGGACGTGTACAACGCGGACGCGCCGATCGGGTTCGAGATGACGGGCAAGCGCCAGTTCGAGGGCCTGAAGATGGCGTTCGGCCAGGAACTCTGGTGGGGCGCGAATCCCTCGGTCATGTTCAAGTACCGCCGCGCGGTGAAGCGCGTGACGGCGACGGCCGTGTACCAGGAGGACGTCGCCTCGCAGTCGTCGTTCGCGAGCTCGTCGGTCGTGCCGACCGTGTCCACGCGCAAGGCGACGCTGTCGCTCGAGCACACGCGCGGCACGCTCGGCTTCCAGGTCGGCGGCATCTGGTCGAACAGCAACAAGGCGGGACTGCCCTTCCAGTTCGTCGAAGGCTCGCCCGGGAGCTACGTCGTGAAGCAGGACGTCATCTTCGATTCCGACGCGTTCGGCGCGAAGGCGAAGGTCACGTGGCAGCACGGACGGCTCCTCTGGTACGGCCAGACCGCGCGCATGGGCCTCGTCGCCGACGGCGGCCCGACGGCGGTGCAGACGTACACCGGCTGGTCGCTCAAGGACGTGGGCACCGGCAACCAGACGAACGTGATCAGCGGCTTCACGTACTCGCACGGCAATCTCCAGATCGGACCGAACTTCCTCTGGCAGAAGCCGATCATCGGTCCCGTGCCGGCGGACGCGCCGTCGCCGGGGCACCTGCGCGACGTAATCAACGATCCGTTCGCCGTGCGTGCGAACCGCGAGATGACGGGCGCCGAGCTCATGCTGTGCTGGGACCCGACGCCCGCGACGTGGCTGTGGCAGTGGGACAACGACATCCGCGAAGACGCGAAGCTGGCGGCGAGCGCGGACTTCGTCTACCGCCACATGCCCACGGCAACCGACGCCGCGATCGGCGTGCTCGGCGACGGCGTGACGCGCTTCGCGTTCCCGCGCTCGACGCCGCCGCGCGACCTCTGGGAGCTGCGCCTGCGTGCGGTTTCGCGCCTCTCGGCGAGCCGGCGCATGATCGTGACCGCGTTCGTGGGTGACGCCGAGCCGAACGGCGACAGCCAGCGGCTGATTCACCGCTACGGCGCCGACGCGCGCCTGGGCTGGGGCTCGATGGCGTACGCGGCGTCGGTGCACGTGAACGACTGGGGTCCGTACGACTACCACCGCGACTTCAACCTCACCTTCCCGAGGCAGCTCATGGGCGACGTCTCGCGGACGCTGGGACCGGTGAAGTGGTTCTCGCAGCCGCAGACGAGCGTGGGCGTGCGGGGTATCTGGCGCTCGCTGGACGAGTACAGCCCGCGTTACGCCCCGGACGCCTCGGGCGACAAGGGCAGCGAGTGGGAAGTGCGGAGCTACCTGCAGCTGACGCTGTAGCCCCCGCACGGCGAAACGAAGGCGGCGCGGCTCCTCACGGGGCCGCGCCGCTGTGTTGGGATCGCTTCGGCACGCAGGGGCCGGATCGCCTCGGCGCCGAGCGGCCGGAGGCCGCTACTTCGCGAACGGACAGGCCGCCCAGTGTCCCGGGCGTACCTCGCGCAGCAGCGGAGTGTCCGTCGCGCACGAGGCGACCGCCTGCGTGCAACGCGGATGGAAGCGGCAGCCCGCCGGCGGATTCTGCAGGCTCGGCGGCGAGCCCGGGATGCTCGCGAGCTCCTCGCGCGCGCCGTGCACGCGCGGGAACGCCTTGAGCAGGCCGCGCGTGTACGGATGCGCGGGGTCGGTCGTCATGTCCTTCGACGGGCCGGCCTCGGCGAGGCGGGCGGCGTAGAACACCGCGACACGGTCCGAGAACTCGAGCATGCGCGCGAGGTCGTGCGTGATGAACATGACCGCGAAGCCGAGCTGGCGCTGCAGCTCGCGGATCTGCTCGAGGATCTCGCGCTCCACGATCACGTCGAGCGCCGTCGTGGGTTCGTCGAGGATCACGAGCGCGGGCTCGAGCGCCAGGGCGAGCGCGATGCCGACGCGCTGGCGCATGCCGCCCGAGAGCTGGTGCGCGAAGCTGCGGCGCCGGTCGGCGGCGATGCCGACGCGCTCGAGCAGCTCGCCCGCGCGGCGATCGGCCACGGCCTGCGAGACGTTCTCGTGCGCGCGGATCGTGTCGGTGATCTGCTCGCCGATCGTCGTGACGGGATTGAGCGCGTCCATCGCGCTCTGGAACACCATCGAGATGCGCTTCCAGCGGAGCTTCTGGAGTTCGTCCTCGGAGAGCTCCAGCAGGTCGCGGCCCTCGAACCGCACGGTGCCGCGCGAGATGACCGCGGGCGGCGGGAGCGTGCGAAGGATCGCCTGCGCGAGCGTGGACTTGCCGCTGCCGGACTCGCCGGCGACGCCCAGGATCTCGCCCGGCATCACGTCGAGATTCAGCGAGTCCACGGCGCGCACGTGCCCGCGGGCGGTCACGTAGTCCACGCACAGGTCGCGGATCGAAAGCAGCGGCTCAGGCATGTTCCCTCACCACGGGAGTCGAGCGCCCGGGCAGCTGCCCGCGGCGAATGAGGTGCACGCGCCAGAACCGCTCGAGCTGCAGGCGCGGGTTCGTGATCTCGTCGAAGCCCGAGTTGAGCAGCGTGAGCGCGAAGCCCACGAGCGCGACGCAGAGACCGGCGGGGACGAACGTCCACCACGAGCCCGTGAGCAGGGCCGAGTCGTTCTGCGCCCAGTACAGCATCGTGCCCCACGTGACGCGCGAGACGTCGCCGAGGCCGAGGAACTCGAGGCCGACCTGCGCGCCGATCGCGTACACGGTGCTGCCGATCACCTGCGCGACGAGCACGCTCATCATGTTGGGCAGGATCTCGGCCATGAGGATGCGGAAGTCCGACTCGCCGGCCACGATCGCCGCGGCGACGAAGTCGCGGCGCCGCAGCGCGAGCGCCTGCGAGCGCAGCACGCGCGCGTTCCACGCCCAGCCGGTCACGACGAGCACGAGCCCGACCGTGAACGGCCCGCTCGGCAGGTAGGCCGCGATCACGATCGCGAGCGGCATGCCGGGCAGCACGAGGAACACGTTCGAGAACACCGACAGCGCTCCGTCCACGCGGCCGCCGAAGTAGCCCGCGGTCACGCCCACGAGCGCGCCGATGAGCACGACGAGCAGGCCGACGATGAAGCCGAGCGCGAGCGAGACGCGCGTGCCGACGATGAGCTGCGTGAGCACGTCCTGGCCCTGTCCGTTCGTGCCGAGCCAGTGCGCGGCCGACGGAGCCTGCAGCGGGATGCCGACGAGCGCCGTCGGGTCGCCCGCGACCCACGGGCCGACGACCGCCACGAGCGCGAAGAGCCCGAGCAGCGACGCGCCGGCGAGCGCCTTGCGGTCGCGCCGGATGGCGAGCGCCCAGGCGGCGAGCCCGTTGCCGCGTGCGAAGTCGGGCGCGCTCACGAGGCCGAGTCCCGGGTGCGTGCGTCGAGCCAGAGGTAGACGAGGTCCACCACCCAGTTCGCGCCGAGCACCGCCAGCGTGATGACGAGGAAGATGCCCTGCATGAGCGGATAGTCCTGGTTGCGGACGGCCTGCACGAGCAGGTAGCCCTGACCCGGATAGCTGAACACGATCTCGGTGAGCAGCGAGCCGCCGAGCACGAAGCCGAGCGCCATGCCGAAGCTCGTGACGCTGGGCAGCAGCGCGTTGCGCGCCGCGTAGCGCAGCACGACGCGCGCGGGCGAGAGCCCCTTGGCGCGCGCGAGGTTCACGTAGTCCGAGCCGAGGACGCTGATCATCGTGTTGCGCATGGACAGCAGCCAGCCGCCGAGCGTGGCGAGCACGATCGTGAACATCGGCAGCGCGGCGTGGCGCAGCACGTCGACCGCGAACGCGAGCGTCCAGCCGGGCACCGAGTCGTCGGCGTACGCGTGGCCGAGCGGGAACCAGCCGAGCTGGAAGCCGAACAGGTAGAGCGCCGCCATCGCGAGCCAGAAGTACGGGAGCGCGCCCGCGAACACGAGCGCCGAGGGCAGCCACGTGTCCACCCAGCCACGTCGCCACCACGCGGCGGCGACGCCGAGCAGCGAGCCGATCACGAAGCTGAGCACGACGGCCGAGCCGGCGAGGAACAGCGTCCAGCCGAGCGCGGTGCCGATCACCTGCGACACCGGCGCGGGGAAGTAGGCGATGGACACGCCCATCTCGCCGCGCAGCACGTGCGAGAGGTAGGTGAGGTACTGGCTCCAGAGCGGACCTTCGGTGAGGCCGAACGTCGCGCGCAGCGCGTCGATCGCCTCGGGCGCGAGCTTGCCCTTGAAGCGCGCGAACAGCGCGGTCGCGGGATCGCCGGGCATGAGGCGGGGCAGGAAGAAGTTGATCGTCACCGCGGCCCACGCCGCCACGAGATAGAAGCCGAGCCGCTTGAGCAGGTAGCGCACGGGCGTCACCTCGGCCGGAGCGAGGTGAGCACGAGAAGGATCTCGCCCCGCTCCATCTTGTTGGGCGAAGGATCGCAGTACGGATCCTCCGCGGTGGGGAAGCCCGTGATGCGCGAGGTGTTGAACTCGGCCCACGAGGGATTCGGGTAGAGCGGGATGGCCGGGGCCTCCGCCGCGAACAGGCGCTGCAGGCGGCTCGCGAGCCGGCGCTGCTCGCCCGGGTCGGCGGCGGCCTCGAAGGCCTCGAGCGCGCGATCGGCCTCGGGGCTCGAGTAGCGGTGCCAGTTGCCCGCCGAGGGCTGGCCGAGCGGCTTGATCGTCGCCGACGACATGAGCCAGCGATACAGGTGATAGGGCGCCGGGCCCTCGATGGACCAGCCGATCGAGAGGTCGAAATCGCCCTCCTGCACCTTCTGGAACCACGCGCCGAAATCGTAGGTCTTCACGGTCGCGTCCACGCCGGCCGCGCGCAGGTTGCGCGCGATGATCTGCGAGGCGCGCACCCAGTCGGACCAGCCCGACACGCAGAGCACGTCGTAGCGCATCGGCTTGCCGTCCTTCGTGCGGCGGATGCCGTCGGCGCCGCGCGCCAGCCCGAGCGAGTCGAGGATCGCGTTGGCGCGGGGCAGGTCGTACTTCACCCACGCGCTCTCGGCGTCGCTCAACGTGTCGCGCCAGGCGTCGTACGTCGCGCTCATGCCCGTCGCGTCGGAGGGATGCGTGTAACGGAACGCCGCGACGTCCACCATGAGCGGGCGGTCGAGCGACATGCTGAGCGCCTTGCGCACGTTCACGTCGTCGAAGGGCGCACGCGTCGTGTTCGCGTACAGGTAGACGACGCCGGCCGTGAGCGGGAACCAGTACGCGTGGTGCTCGGGGTTTCGCTTCACGAACACGCGCTCGATGGCGGGAATGAAGTTGCCCGCCCACTCGACCTCGTCGAACACCAGCGCGAGGTTCGCGCGGTCGTTGGACGGGAACGCCGGGAAGCGCAGCGCGCGGATCGCGGGCTTGCCCTTCTGCCAGTAGTGCGGGTTGCGGCCGAGTTCGTAGATCTGGTCGCGGAACACGTTCACTTCCGTGAACGGCCCGGTCGCCACGGGATGCTCGTTCGCGAACGTGACCGGGTCCTTCACGTCCTTCCAGACGTGCTCGGGCACGATCTGCTGCGCGGCGATCTCGTCGAAGCCGGGGATGAACACGCGCTGGAACGTGAAGTCCACCGTGCTCGCGTCGCGCGCTGTCACGCCGGAGACGAAGCCCCAGACGCCGCGCCGGTCGAGCGCGGGGAAGCGCTTGAGCAGGCGGAACGTGAACTCGACGTCCTTCGCCGAGAACGGGCGGCCGTCGGACCAGAGCACGCTGTCGCGCGTCGTGACGCGCAGCGTGCGGTTGCCGTCGCGCCACTCGTACGCGGAGGCGAGCCACGGCACCTGCACCGACTTGATGCTGTTGAACACGAACAGCGGTTCGTACACGCCGGCGAGCGTGGGCCAGCGCGAAGCGGCGGCCGGCGTGAGCGGGTTGAAGTTGCGCACCCAGCTCGAGAGCTGCTCCTGCGAGACGACGAGCACGTCGTTCGGCAGTTCGTGCTTCGGCGGCGCACAGCCGGGCAGCGTGGCCGAAGCGATCGCACCCGCCAGCACGGCCGCCGTCGTCCACGCGGACGCGAGGCCGCGCAGCCGGGCGCGGAACATCAGGACTTGGCCTGATACACGCGGACGTAGTCCACGAGCATCGTCTGGGGGAACACCGTCGATCCGTCCGGCGCGCCGACGTAGTTCCCGCCGACGGCGACGTTCAGGATGATGAAGAACGGATGCTCGAACACCCAGCGCCCGCTCGGCGGCACGTCGGAAGCGGTGCGCGTCTGGTAGGGCACGTCGTCCACGAGCCAGGTGACCTTGCCCGTCTCCCACTCGACCGCGAACACGTGCCAGCTTCCGGCGAACGAGCCGGTCGGGAGCGTGTACGTGTTGGTGAGCGCGCCGCCGCCGTAATAGCCGGGGCCGTGCAGGCTGCCCGCGACCTTCGTCGGCTGCTGGCCGCGGTACTCCATGATGTCGATCTCACCGCAGGCCGGCCATCCGGCGGAGCCGATGTCGTTGCCGAGGAGCCAGAACGCCGGCCAGATGCCCTGGCCGACCGGCAGCATGATGCGCGCCTCGAAGCGGCCCTTCGCCTGGGCGAACTGCGTCTTGGTCTGGATGCGCGCGGACGTGTAGTTGCTGCCGAGCCAGCTCTCCTGGCGCGCGATGATGCGCAGGTGGCCGGAGCCGTCGAGCGAGCAGTTCTCGGGACGGGACGTGTCGTACTCGAGCTGCGAGTTGCCCCAGTCGGTGCCGATGTCGAAGCCCCAGCGCGCGGCGTTGGGCGACGTGTTGACGGGGCCGTCGAACTCGTCCTGCCACGTGATCGTGCGGCCGGTCGGGGGCGTGCTGGTCTGCGGAACGAGCGGATCGGAAACGCAGCCGACGATCGCACAGACGGTGGCGGTGCAGGCGAGCACCGCGAGGAAACGCTTCATCGAGCCACCTTGGCCGCGGCGGACGCGGACGGGAAGAGTCGGGGATTGGCGAGGGCTTCCTTGAGCACGAGGCTCGCGGCGCCCACGGCGACGGTCTGCGGCCCGAGTTCGCTCATGAGGATGGAGGACGCCGCGCCCGAGTTGACGCGCGTGCGCTGGCTCACGGTCTCGCGCAGCGGCTCGAGGAAGCGGTCGCCGAGCTGCGTGATGCCGCCGCCGACGATGACGACGGACGGATTCATGAGGTTGAGCATGCCGGCGATGGCGATGCCGAGGTATTCGGCGGCGTCGCGCACGACGCGCGTCGCGAGCTGGTCGCCGGCGAGCGCGGCTTCCTCGATCGCCTCGAGCGTCATCTGGCCGTTCGCGAGCGCGCTGCCCTCGTACTCCGGCAGCAGCGCCTTCGCGCGCTTGACGAGCGCGGGCGAGCCCACGTGCGTCGCGAGGCAGCCGCGCAGGCCGCACACGCACGGCTCGCCGTTGGGATCGATGGACATGTGGCCGATTTCGCCGGCGAACCCGGTCGCGCCGCGGTAGACCTCGCCGTCGATCACGTGGCCCGAGCCGACGCCCGTGCCCACCTTCACGTACGCGAAGTGATGGACGCCCCGGCCCGCGCCCCACCAGTGCTCGGCGAGCGCGCCGAGGTTGGCGTCGTTGTCCACCATGACGGGCACGCCGTAGCGCTCACCCAGCGCGTCGAGCCCGCTCTGTCCCTTCCATTCGGGGAGCACGACTTCCGACAGTGCGAAGGGGTGCTTCGGATCCACGGGGCTCGCCACGGCGATGCCGATGCCGACCAGCGTGCGCGCGGCGTTGCGCCGGCTCCGGAGCGCGGCGTCGCACAGTTCGGCGACGAGCGCGCGCGTGCCCGCCGGGTCGGTGCGCACGGGGTGGTGCCGATGCTGCCAGTCGATCACCTGCCCGCGCAGGTCGGTCATCGCGACCGCGACGTGCGAGGCGCCCACTTCGACGCCGAGGATGCAGCAGGCGCCGTCCTCGAAGTTGAGCACGATCGGGCGGCGGCCGCCGAGCGACTCGCCCGGTCCGCCTTCCGTCACCAGCCCCGTCGGCAGCAGCGAGTCCACGACCTCGGAGACCGTGGACCGCGACAAGTCCGCGCGGCGCGCGATCTCGGCTCGCGAGATCGCACGCTCCTGCCAGATGAGGCGCAGGACGGAGTCCGCCAGCGGGCGCGCGCGCACCGCTTCGGGAGCGGGCGCGGCGCGGCGTGTGGTGGTGGACCGGACGGCGGGACGGGACTTGCGAACGCTCACGAGGGCTCTCCGGGCTTCTACTTGTGGAAGTAGATGTTGTCGAGATAGACCGTGCCGACGTCGCCCGAGATGATCATCTGCGCGACGTGGCCGCGCGTGGTCATGCCCGAGAAGTCGGACAGCGGAATGTCGAAGCTCGTCCAGGAGCCGAACTGCAGCGGGGGCGTGGAGGCGTTGTTGAACGTGAGCTCGTGCTCCCGGTCGTCTCCGCCGCCGTAGATGCCGTTGGCGCCGAAGTCGACGAGCTTGATGCGGAACACATTACCCGATGGAGCCCAGACGTCCGCATGGAAGTGCGTCATGGCGGTCGCGTCGATCGGGTTCGCCGTGAACTCGATGCCGGCGTACACGAGGTTCGAGTACTTCTTGGCCGCGTTCCCGGCGATCTGCACGTCGGCGACGTCCGCCACGTCCCAGCTCGCGGACCACGTGTCCACGGTGCGGTTCGTGTAGGCGTTGCTGAACAGCGAGATCACGTCGGCCGCGGCGCGGCTGGGCGTGGGCGCGGCCGTGAGCGGCGCGGGATTCGGGTTCACGGTGATCGAGCCCGAAGCGGGAATGTTGCCGAGCAGGCCGGTGATCGTGGCCGTGCCGAGGCCGACGACGTGGACGGCGCCCTCGCCGCCGGTCGCGACGGTGTCCGCGGTCGAGACGAACGTGAAGTAGCCGCTCATGCAGCCGACCGTGACGTCCACGCCGTTCACGGCGAACACGACCTGCGTGCCGGGCACGTGGAGCTCCTCGCCCACGTCGGGCGTGAGCGACTGCGACGTGAACGACGGGCGCGGGTCGGTGATGAGCGTGCTGAACTCGTACTGGATCTCGTCGAACCAGATCGTGCTGCCGGCGCCGCTTTCGGGGCCCTCGGCGAAGAAGAACATGCCCTTCTCGTCCGACAGGCGCGACGCGAGCGGAATCGGGATCACGAAGCGCTGCCACGTGCTGGTCACCTGCAGCGCGTTGATGCGCGCCTCGTACTTGGACGTGCCCGTGTTGTCGTTGCCGAGCCCGACGACGTCGATCGCGATCGGGCGGTTCGACTTGGCCCAGAACGTGAGGCAGTTGTACGTCGACAGGTCGCGCGCGCGGTTCACGGTGAACGCGCCGCCCGCGTAGCCGCCGGAGGGATCGCCGGGCGCGGGCACGACGATCTTGATGGCCGAACTGCCCGAGTGGACGGTCGTGGAGTCGATGCTGAGCGCGTCGAGCTTCGAACCCATGAACGCCTGGAAATCCACGTTCGCGCCGAAGCCGTCCGCATAGACGACCGGGTCCTTGATCGTGGGCGCCGTGATGCCCGTGTGCTTGGCGCAGCCGGTGGCGGTGAATGCCAGCACGGCGACCAGGGCGGCGAGAACGCGAGTGACTCGAGTGGACATGGAGCGCCTCCGGGACGGGCCTCGGGATCAGGAAGCCGCCGGGGCCAATTATGAAGAGTGGCCGGGGCGGACGAGCTTTGTTTGCGTGCCGAACAAACTATCGCCGGGGCCGCCGGGGCTGTCAACAGGAGAAGCAGGGGACGGCCCTCCCGGCGGGCGACGGGGTGGGTGCGGAGTGCGGGACGGAGCACCCCGGCTGACGCGCTCGGTGCCCGGAATGTCTCTGCCTTCTCTCCGGCCCCACCGTTTCAACATTGCCCCCCGAGGAGACCATCTCCTAGCTTCATGGGATTCACCATCCGCATCGACTCGCCGCAAGTGGAGGATTCGCCCCCGTGCCGGAACCCCCTGGTAGGGTCATGAGCCTGCGACGGCAAGGCTGGCTCGACAGCGCCCGGTTCGTGTTCCGGCTGCTCAGTTGCATCGGATTCGCAGCGGTACTCGTGCACTTCGATGGGGCGATCGCAGACCATTCCCTGCGCATGCGCTTCGGCATGCTGCCGGACAGCATTCGGGTGGTCTTCCTGACAACCCACGGCACGACTCGGCTGGTGGCGCAGGCCGAGCGCCGCGGTTGTCCCCAGGCACGGGAAGCGGCTCCGATCTTCGAACTCGACGGTGGGAGCGAAACCGCTTTTCGGGCCTGCTCGGCGGCGGATACGCTCGACGTGCACGCGGGGTCGGCGAAGGGGCCAGTGCTCGTCACGCGGAGCGCTGGCGAACTCGCGCGGGTACCGGGCCCTCCATTCCGAGCGCTCGGGCAGCTGGGTGGGCTTGAGAGCCAGCTGACCGGCGTGCTCGCCGGCTTCGCCCTCACCGTCGCCGTCATGCTGCTCGAGCGCCGTGGCAGCAACAACATGCAGCATCGCATGCGTGACGCGTCGCTCTATCGTGCCGCGATCGGCGTCTTCGTCCTGTCCTGCGGGTTGGGCATCTTGTCCGCGGCCCTGTCACTCATCGTCGTCGCCGATGTGTGGGAAGCGGGCGTGACTCCGATCATTCATGCGGCGCTCGGCTACAGTTTCGCGCTCGCCGCGATCACCATGTTCTACGGCCTCTATCTCGCCCTGCTCGCGGCCCATCAGTCCGTCGAGTACCGAACTGCACACGCGGCCTTCTTCATCGCACTCGTGCTGGGCTTCCTGTTCACTTCGTACACGACCATGGTCGCCGGCGTTTCACTGCTGAACATCGGAGAACTGCTCCTGCTCAAGGAAAGCGCATTCTTTCCGATCGGGATGCTTCTCGCCGGAGGCGCGAACTACTGGAGCGAGTACTGGCATCACCGAGCGAGCCATGCGGGGAGCGTGTACTGGTCCCCGGCGGCCTCTCGCCCCGACGCCGACGGCGACACGCTCCGAAAGCGCGTCTTCGGGCACGCGAGCGATCTCTTCGCCTGGTTGCAGTCGCTACCATCGTTCCCACGGACTGGGCGATTCGAGGCCGGCACCCTGGACACGGCTCGCGCCCAGCTCGTGGATGAGGCGCTTCGCATGGCACCGGCAGTCGCCCGCGGGCCGAAAGTTCGCACGCCCGTATGGCTGAAGCTCGCGAGCTGGGCAGCGGCGGTCGCGGGGGTGCTGTTCGCATACGCGCTGGTCTACCGGCCGGATCGCTGGCCCTTTTCGCTTCCCGACCTGATCGGAGCGCTGCTCTGGGCGCTCCTCGGGTGGTTGACCCTGCAGATGGGGGTGGCGGCCGTGTTTCGGAGGCTGAAAGCGTTCGAATCCGAGCGGCGACTCGATGAGCAGCTTCGCCGTGGCGAGCGGCCGACCTCGCCGAGCGGCGCCTCTCGATACTTGCGGCAGGTGCAATGGGCACTGACCGGCAATGCATTCATTGCGTTGCTCGTGGGACTTCTCGCCTTCGCGCTCTGCGTCTGCCAGCCCGGCGAACAAGGAGAGTTGAAGCTCTACGCAGTCGTGATGATCGGCTTGCTGCAGTTCGCCACGGGCTTCTCGCCGGCGACCTTTCTTGGCGGCGGCATGCCGGCCGCATTCTCGAGGAAACCCGGTTTCGACGAAGTGCTCTACTCCATGCGCAACTTCGGGGAAGCGAGGGTCTGTTGCCTTTTCTGGCGAACCGAGGAATCGGAACCCGGCGACGAATACTTCGTCATGCTCAAGGACTACGCGTCCACGGTCGAGGCTTCACAGCTCCACGAGAGACGAAAGGCCTCCCGGAAGCGCAAACTGGCCTCCGCCGACCCGACGGATGAGGAAACCGACCAAGAGTACATGTACAGCGAGAAGCGCGATTCGGACTCTCCCGAACCGTTCCGGCTCCAGTCCCATTGGACGCACCGTTCCGACGAGGGGGATGCCGCCGCGACGAGCAGTGATTCCGTCGCGCACTATGCGGTCACCTTGGGGAACGTGGAAAAGACGGACTGGATGTACGCCGTGCTGCTCATTCCCGAGTCCTGCTGGGAACAGGCCGCCGGTGACCAGTCCATCTGCACGCAGGCCGTACCGCCGAGGGTTTCGGTCGTCTTCTTCGACTCCGAGTCGGCCGCGTTTTTCTGGGGGCTACCCTTCGCGATCGATTCGGCGGGGGCCGGAAACGTGGAGGCCCACATGCAGGCCATGCGACCGGGAGGCAGGCAGGCCGGCGTCCACTAGCGGCGAACGAGTGGACGCCGGATTGGCTCTGCTACTTCACCGCGAACGCCGCCACGATCACGGTGACGTTGTCGGGGGCGCCGCGCTGCAGCGCGAGGTCCACGAGCGCCTGGCACGCGTCCGCGCTCACGGGGTGGTTCGCCAGCACGCTCGCGATCTCGGCCTCGGTCGCCACCTTCGTGAGGCCGTCGGAACAGAGCAGCAGCCTCGTGCCGTCCTCGATGTCGCGATGGTGCGTGTCGGACTCGATCTGCGCCGTGGGGCTGCCGAGCGCGCGCGTGAGCACGTGGCTCATCGGGTGCTGGTCCACTTCGGACTGCGGCAGCTTGCCCATGTTCGCGTATTCCTGCGCGACCGTGTGGTCGCGCGTGATCCGGAACAGCCGCCCGTTGCGCAGTTCGTACGCGCGCGAATCGCCGACGTGCATGATGAACATGTCGCCGCCGACGGTGTAGGCGCTCGTGAACGTCGTGCCCATGCCCGCGTATTCGGGGTCCTGCTCCTGGCGTGCGCGGATCGCGGCGTGCATGTGCTGCAGGTACGCGCGCGAGCGCGTGATGAGCTCGTCGATCTCGGTGTCGCGCGTCGCGGGGTCGTCGAACTTGAGCGCCCATTTGGGCTGCTTCGAGATCGCGGCGACCAGCGTATGCAGGGCGGTGCTGCTCGCGACCTCACCGGCCTTCGCGCCGCCGAGGCCGTCGCCCACGATCAGCAGGTGCCCGGTGTCCTCGATGTGGCTGGGCAGCGAGCCCACCGCCACGTTGCTCGAGACGCAGTCCATGAAGCGGCCGAGCCGGTAGACGACGTACGCGTCCTCGTTGTTCTCGCGCGAGCCCTTGTGCGTGAGCGCCGCGATGTCGGCCTTCACGCGATGGGTCGGGATGCCGGCGTCCACGAAGGAACCGGTGGGCTGGGAGGGCGGTTCGGGCGTCTCGTTCACGGCGAGTACCTCCGAGGATGGGGGCACGAAGGAGAGTGCATGGCACCATAACCGCAAAGTCGCCGGAATCGAGAGGGCGAACTTTGACCGGCCTGACGCAGTCTTTGCTGGCCTGCCCGGCCCGGAGTGCGGCATGCTGCACCCAGCGGCGCGCCATCTCGGCTCCCCAGCCCGGTGCGCCAGAAGAGGATCCGATGTTCGCGAAGGACACGAGCATTCGAAGCGCGGGGGCCGCGGCCCTCGTGGCCGCGCTGTTGTGCCTGGCGTCGGCCGGCGTGGTGAGCACCACCCATGCGCAGGGCGCCGAAGGGCGCGACTACCGCAGGGGCGACCGCCCCGAGAATGGCGAACGTGCGCGCGAGCCGCGGACGGCGCCGGCGCCCTCACCTTCCGGCGGCGACGGTGGGCACGTGCGCCGTGGCGATGCCGGGCGCGATCGCGGCGGATGGAGTGGCGGTGACCGCGGGGGTCGCGGGGACCGTGGCGAACGCCGGTATCGCGGCGGCGACCGGTCGCACGATCGCGATCGCGGTGGCTACGGCGGCGGCTACCGCGAGTATCGCGGCCCGCGCCATGGTGGCGGCTACTACGGCGACGGCTGGCGTCATCGCGACTACCCGCGGCGCACCTATTGGCGTTCGCGTCCCGTCGTGCGGCTGCACGTCGGCTGGGGCTACCCGTTCTACTGCTCGCCGCGCTACCGCTACCGCGTCATGCACCGGCCGCTCGTGCGCACGTACGTGCCCGAGATCCAGGTCGACAACTATCCGCCGGCGGGCTGCTACTACTGGGATCCGTACTGCGAGCGGTCGTTCGAGAACCTCGACGACTACACCGAGCACCTCGACGGCGCCGACCACGACGAGATCGTCGAGATCGTCGACGAGGACACGGGCGACTACGTCCGCACGCTGGAGATGTCGGGCGGGTACTGGAGCGTGAGGCGGTAGCGGCGGCTTTCGCACTCACGAGTGGCGCCCGTGCCGGTCCTCCCGGCGCGGGCGCCGCCGTTCGGGGCCCTTGCGGACTGCCGGCGGGCGGGACTTTCGGCCACTGGCATCCCGGCGCGGAAGCGTTCAGTCTCCGCGCCATGCGCTTCCGCCCGATCGGTCTGCTGCTCGCATGCGCCTGTGCCGCCGCGCTCTGCGCGGCGCCCGCCCTCGCGTCCCGCCACGTGATCGTCGTCAGCCTCGACGGGCTGCGGCCGGACGTCGCGCTGCGCGCGAACATGCCCGCGTTCCGTGCGCTCATGCGCCGCGGAGCGTTCACGATGTACGCGACCACGACCGACGTCGCGATCACGCTGCCCTCGCACACGTCCATGCTCACGGGCGTGCCGCCGGAGCAGCACGGCATCACCTACAACGCCGACCCGCGGCCCGTCGACAGGCCCGCGCCCGAGTGGCCGACGCTGTTCGAGGTCGCGCACCAGGCGGGACTCTCGACCGCGATGGCCGTCGGCAAGAGCAAGTTCTCCGTGCTCTGCCCGGCCGGCGCGCTCGACACGTCGTTCGTGCCCGTGCGTGGATCGGTGTATTCGGACTCCGCGGTGGCCGCGACGGCGGCTCGCTGGATCGCGACGCGCCGCCCGCAGGTGCTGTTCGTGCACCTGCCGGGACTCGACGCGATCGGGCACGCGAAGGGCTGGGGCTCCGAGGAGCAGGTTGCGGGTGCGGAGGCGGTGGACCGCGCCTTCGCCGCCGTGCTGCGCGCCGTCGCACATGCGGGACTCACCGACTCGACATTGGTCATCGTGAGCGCCGACCACGGCGGTGCGGGCAAGACCCACGGCGGGCTCGATGCGCGCAGCCGCCTGATCCCGTGGATCGCCGCGGGCCCCGGCGTGAAGCACGACTTCGACCTCGCGCTGCTGCCGGCCACGCAGGTGCGCACCGAGGACACGTTCGCGACCGCCGCGGCCTGGATGGGGATCACGCTCGAGAAGCCCGTGGTCGGGCGATCCGTGGACGAGGTGTTCGAGGGTCGCTGAGGTCCGGCTTCAATCCACCGCGCGGCGGAAGACGAGCACGGCGTTGTGCCCGCCGAAGCCGAACGCGTTCGACATCACCGCGCGCACGTCCGCCCGGCGCGCCCGGTTCGGCACGTAGTCGAGGTCGCACTCCGGATCCGGCGTGTCGAGGTTGATCGTGGGGTGCACGACGCCGTCCACGAGCGCGAGCACGGACGCCACGGCCTCGATCGCCGCGGCCGCGCCGAGTGCGTGCCCGGTCATGGACTTGGTCGCCTGCACCATCAGCGCGCCGGCGTGCGCGCCGAACACCTCGCGGATGGCACGCGTCTCGGTGGGATCGTTGAGCGGCGTGGACGTGCCGTGCGCGTTCACGACCGTGATGTCCGAGGGCGCGAGGCCCGCGTCGGCGAGCGCGGCGCGCATGGCGCGCACGGCGCCACGTCCCGCGGGATCGGGCGACGTGAGGTGGTGGCCGTCGGCGCTCGCGCCGTAGCCCGCGAGTTCCGCGAGCACGCGCGCCCCGCGCCGCGCGGCGTGCGCCTCGCTCTCGAGCACGAGAACACCTGCTCCTTCCGCGATCACGAAGCCGTCGCGGTCCGCGGAGAACGGGCGCGACGCGCCGGCGGGATCGTCGTTGCGCGTCGAGAGCGCGTGCAGCTGGCAATAGCCGTCGATCGCGAAGGGCGAGATCGTGGACTCGGTGGAGCCCGCCAGCGCGACCTCGCAGCGGCCGCTGCGCACGAGGTCGAACGCGGTGCCGATGTTCGACGCGCCGGTGGCGCAGGCCGACGAGCAGGCGAGATTCGGGCCGCGGCAGCCCGTCTCCATGGCGATCACGCCGGCGGCGATGTCGGGGATGATCACGGGCACCGTGAGCGGCGCGAACTTGCCGGGGCCGCGCTCGAGAAACACGGCGTGTTCCTCCTCGAGCACGTCGAACCCGCCGACGCCCGTGCCGACCACGACCGCGGCGTTCTCGCGTGCGTCACCGGGCGGCAGTGCCGCGTGGGCGAGCGCCTCGTGGGCCGCGACGAGCGCGAGCTGCGTGAACCGCGCCGTGCGCTTGACGACCTTGGCCGGCAGGAGCGCCCGGGCGTCGAAGCCCTTCACCTCGCCGGCGATGCGGCTGCGCAGCGCGGACGCGTCGAAGCGCGTGATGGGGGCGATGCCCGAGCGCCCGTGCGCGAGCGCGTCCCGGAACGCCGGGACCCCGAGCCCGTTGGAGGCGCAGACGCCGAGTCCGGTGACGACGACGCGATGGGCCATGCCGGTCCTCATGCGGGAGGAAACGAGGGAACGCACGAAAGGCGAGGGATCGCTCCCTCGCCTTCGTGCCGCGAGTCAGGCCGGGCCGGCAAGACTCGACAGTGACGCTTACTTGCCGCCGAAGTAGAAGTGGAAGCCGATGTTCGAGACGCCGAAGTCCTCGCTCGTCAGCTCCGTGTACTTGCCACCGGCCTTGTCGGGGTCCACCGACTTGAACAGCACGCCGTGCGCGGCCTGGATCGAGAAGCGATCGGTGAAGAAGTACTCGACGCCGAACGTGCCGCTGATCCAGAACTGCGTGACCTTGTTGTCCGGGTCGGCCACGACGGGCTCGGGCGACGAAGCGTAGGTGACGCCCGGGCGGACGAAGAACTTCGCGTTGCCCGACTCGGCCGCGACGAGCGGCAGGCCGGCATCGAGGATGAAGCCGGACTGCGAGTCGCCACCGTCCGGAGTGAGGGACGAGAAGCCGATGCCGACGTCGCCGGCGACCTTGTCGGTGAACCACACGCGGCCACCGACCGGAGCTTCGGGACGGAAGTAGCCGAGGCCGTACTGACCGGCGGCGGCGAAAGCGGGGGCCGCGGAGACCGCGACCAGCGCGAGCGCGAACAGCGCGTTCTTCTTGAAGGACATGAGAGCTCTCCTTGCAGGGGGTTTCTCGGGAAGTGGGGCAGTGAAGCAGGCGGCTCCTGCCGCGCGTGGACTCTGATGCGGGGTGGCACACACGAGATTCAGTCGGAGTTGATTTGAATAGGTTCTGAACGTCTCCTGAAACATGGCTTGAAACTTCCCGAACCGCCCGGTGCCTCCCCGGGCGATCCCGGCTGGCGGGGAATCCACCGGAGCGGCAAGATCCCTCCATGACGCACGACGTGATCATCGTGGGCGCAGGTCTCGCCGGGCTGGCGCTCGCGGGCGAACTGCGCGAACGCGGGCACGAGCCGCTCGTGCTCGAACGCTCGCGCGGCGTCGGCGGACGGTGCGCGACGCGGCGCGTGGACGATCAGCCCGTGGACCACGGCGTCGGGTTCCTGCACGGACGTGACCCGGAGTTCCTCGCGACGCTCGGCGCGCTCGTACCGGAGGCGGAAGCGATCGCCGGCTGGCCGCTCGCACGCACCGGCGCGGGGACTCCCTGCCAGCCCGCGGCCTTCGGCGAACGGGGTATGCGCCTGGCGCCACGCGCCGGCGTGAACGCCTTTGCGAAGGCCCTCGCGCGCGATGCGAGCGTGCGGACGCTCGCTCGCGTCCTCACGGTCGCGCTCGTGCCCGCCGCCGCCGGCGGGCGTGAGTGGGAGGTGGCGATCGAGGGGGAGCGCTTGCGCGCACGTGCCCTCGTGACGACGCAGCCCGTGCCCGGCGTGAAGGCGCTGCTCGAGCCGCTGGCGGCGGGCGAGCCCGAACTGCGCGCGCTGTTCCCGCTGCTCTCGCTCGTGCACCCCGTGCCCTGCCTCACGCTGATCGCGCGATACGGGAAGACGGCCGGTTTCCCGTCATGGGACGCCGCCTATCCGGAGGACAGCGCGATCGTCCAGATGGGCATGAACGACTCGGCCAAGCGTGGCCCGGGGGCGGCGCCCACGCTCGTGATTCAGGCCAGACCGAAATGGTCCCGCGCGCATCTAGAAGATGCGCCCGAGGAGTGGGCGCGTCTGCTTCTCGAAGAAGCCGTGCGCCTCTGGGGCGCCGGGGTGGGAGCGCCCGAAGTCACGCAGGCGCACGCCTGGCGTCACGCGCGCGTCGCGACGGGTTCCGAACTCGCCGCGCCGTTGCTGCGACCACTGCCCGGCGGACCGCTGCTCGGCGTGGCCGGTGACGGCTTCCACGAAGCCGGCGGCGTCGAGGGAGCGTTCCTCTCGGGGACCTCTCTCGCGCGACGACTCCACCACGCTCTCGTCACTCACGTCTGAACCGTCAACGCGCGCGCTCCCCTGCGCGAAGGAGCCTTCGTGGCGCTTTCTCCGGAACTCATCGATTCGATTCTCGAAGCCGAAGCCGACCACGAGTGTGGTGGCGTCGGCGAGCAGAAGGTCTGCGTGCGCATCGTGGCCATCGCCGAACTTCCGAGCCGCTTCGGGCGCTTCCAGGTGGTGGCGTTCTGGAACAACCGCGACTCCAAGGACCACATCGCGATCCTGCACGGCAACCCGATCGGCCGCGAGGACGTGCCGACGCGCGTGCACTCGGAGTGCCTCACGGGCGACGCGCTCGGCTCGCTTCGCTGCGACTGTCGCGACCAGCTCGAGGTGGCGCTGCAGCGCATCGCGCAGGAGGAGTGCGGCATGGTGCTCTACCTGCGGCAGGAGGGCCGTGGCATCGGCCTGCTGAACAAGCTGCGTGCGTACGGGCTGCAGGACCGCGGACTCGACACGGTCGAAGCGAACCTCGCGCTGGGCTTCCGCGACGACGAGCGCGAGTACTCGATCGCGGCGCACATGCTCTTCTCGCTCGGCGTGAAGTCGATCCGGCTGCTCACGAACAATCCGAAGAAGGTCGAGGAACTCGTGAAGCACGGCGTGCGCGTGAGCGGCCGGCTGCCGCACGTGATCCCGCCGAACGAGCACAACCGTTTCTACCTCGAAACCAAACGCGATCGCTCGGGACACTTTCTCGATGCGATCGGCAAGCCGCACCTGCCGGAGCAGGGGGAAGACGTCCGGGTCGAAGGAGTGTCATGAGTCCATCGGTGAGACTGGGGAAGAAGTTCGAGGACGCGCTGTCCCTGGCGCTGGAAGTCCATGGCGGCGACACGCGCAAGGGCAAGGACACGCCGTACGTCTCGCACCTGCTCGGCGTCGCATCGCTCGTCCTCATGGACGGCGGTTCGGAGGACGAGGCGATCGCGGGGCTGCTGCACGACACACTCGAGGATCATCCGGAGGAAGTGACGAAGGAGCAGCTGGCTGAGCGCTTCGGCGGGACCGTGAGCGAGATCGTCGTGAGCTGCACCGACACCGAGCCCGGGTACTCCGGCGGACCCAAGGCCCCGTGGCGTGAGCGCAAGGAACGGTACGTCGCCCACCTCGCGCATGCGTCGGTCGGCGCCCGCCGCGTCGCGCTCGCCGACAAGCTCTACAACGCGCGCGACCTGCTCGCCGACGTGCGGCGCGAGGGGGCGAAGACCTGGAACCGATTCACCGCCGGCCCGGCCGACCAGATCAGGTACCTGCGGGAAGTGCAGAAGAGCATGCACGTCGCCGGAAAGACGGGCGTGCTCATGGAGGAGTTCGAGCGAGTCCTCGACGACCTCGCCGAGTTCGCCGAGGACGGCGCGCGCCGCTGAACGTCCGGCGGCTCGCCGAAGACCTCACCGCAGCAGCGTGAGCCTCCGCGTGAGCGAGCGTTCGGGCGTGGAGAGCCGGTAGAAGTAGACGCCCGCGCTCTGCGCGAGGCCCTCGCCGTCCCGGCCGTCCCACGTGTACTCGTGCGGCCCCGCCGCGACCGTGCCGCTCACGAGCGTGCGCACATGGCGGCCGTGCACGTCGTAGATCGCCAGTTCGGCGCGGGTGCGGCGCGCCAGCTCGAAGCGCAGCAGCGTGCGGGCGAAGGCCGGGTTGGGCACGCTCGCATGCAGCACCAGTCCCTCGCGTGGCGGAACCGTCTCGACGTCCGCGAGCGGCGGCGCCGGCAGGTAGCCGGTCACGCGCACGGCGTCGAGATTCCAGCCGCCGTAGTTCACCGAGCCGTCACTCTTGAGCGTCCAGCGGATCTTCACGGACGACCGGCCGTCGGCGAGCGAGGAGATGTCGAGGTCCTGCGGCGTCCACGCCGCATCGAGCGTGTTCGCTCCCGACGCGCTCTCCCAGACGGTCGTGCCGTTCACCTGCACGCGCGCGTAGTCCCACGCGAGGCCGTTCGAACGCTCGACGGCGAGCTTGCGCACGAAGCTCAACCGCGTACCCGTCGAGAGCGAGCAGTTGAGCGCCGGCGATTCGAACCACGTGTTGCAGTTGTTCTCGTAGCGGCCGAGCACGGCGCCCAGCCCGGTGATGTCCGTGCCCGCGAACTTCGCGCCCTCGTACGCCGTGGCCGGATCCTCGACGAGCGCGACGGGTGTCGAGACCTGCCAGTCGTCCAGCGTGCCGCCGTGCGTCCAGCCGGGGGCCCCGGTTTCGAAGCCCTCGGCGAAGATCGTCTCGCGCACGGCCACCGTGAACGTGTGCACGGCCGCCGGAGCGCCGGCGGGGTGGAAGGCGTGCCGGCCCGCGTCGTCCTTCGCGCCCAGCCAGTACGAGACCGTCGCGTGCGACTGCGCGGGAATGTACGCATGCCAGCGGTTCGGGGTCGCGGTCGCCGTGAGCGGAACGCTCGACCAGGCGCCGCCGGCCGACCAGTGCAGGCGCAGCGAATCCGTCACGAGCGGTGAGATCGGCGAGATGTCCGCGACGACTTCGTACGGAGACGTCGTGTTCTCGGTGTTCGCGAGCGGCGTGTGCGTGATGTAGAAGTCGCGCGGGCTCGCGACCTGCGCGACGGTCGCGAGTCCGGCCTTGATCGTCTCGCCGCCGAACACCGGCTGGTTCCAGCCGACCGAATCGCACGTCTGGTGGTAGCACGGGTACGAGGGGTACTCGTTCTCGATCGCGAGGAAGGCCGAGTAGCCCGCGTTCTGGAACGGCACGTGGTCCGAGCCCCAGCTGCCGATCACGATGTTCGTCGCGATGCTCGTGTACTGCGCGCACGCGTCGTTCATGATGTTCATGAGCGGCAGGTAGGCGG